>NZ_CAXAOW010000003.1:0-609005 GCF_963970805.1 Pseudomonas sp. EA_35y_Pfl2_R5
TTTCATGGTGTCGCCAGCCGCTACCTCCCGAACTACCTGGGCTGGCGCCGCATGCTTGAACGCTATCAGCAGCGTATTCAGCCCGTTCACTGTATCCAGGAGGCGGTTGGTCGGACCATGCAACACGCGATTGGGACATAGCCTAATAAAAGCACCCCCTCGGTCGCGCTTATCCAATCGCCGTCTGCAGATTGATCCTGGCCTGTTGCTCGTATCGATCCCGGAAGTGGCTTGTGCTGTAGAGGTGGTCGCGTGTGAGGAGGTGCTTGAGCACTGACTTGCGTTTGATGCGGTACAACAGGCCCGGCACCCAGCTGTATTCGGCGCGTACCTGGCGGTCGTATTCGTTAAAGCGCTCAGGCGTGGCACCGAGTATGGCCAGGTCTATATCGACGAGCAGTTGCTGATCGGCATCGCTGGGTGTGGCGTTATGGCGGGTCGCCATGATCAGGCCGTGAACGCGCGCCTGAGCCTGCGTTGTAGCTCCGCTTGCCGCCAATTCCTGCACGGCCCAGTCGGCGCTGCGCAGTTCATTGTCTGATCCGCGCAGCGCGTAGATCGCATCGTGAAACCACAGCGCGATTTCCACTTCGCCAGGTTCGGCCGCAAAAGCGAGCGCCGCATCGAAATGTTCGAGGCATTCCATGAGATGTTGCTGCGTGTGGTAGTGGCGATGCGGCTCGTTATAAGCGGCCAGCAGGCGTTCGAATAAACCGGCTGGTGCAGGCAGGTTCAGGTTGTGCCATCCGCGTTGCCAGGAGTGGGTGAGGTGGCCATGCGGCGGGGTTATGAGTGGCTTCATGATGTGTCTCAGTAAAAAGTGCTTCCGTGCAGCGCATGCCGACCGATATCAACTTTAGCGGGGCAGGGGCTGGATCTTTTTCACGGCTTCAAGCCAGTCCGAATAGAGTCGCGGCTGCTCGGTATCCATATCCAGCTCCTCCATGCGCTCCTTGTGCTTATTAATTTCCGCCACCACTTCACTGAGGGCACTGGTGTTGCCCTCAAGCTGGTGCATTTGGGTCAGGCCCAGGTGATAGAAGCGCAGCAGCTGCATGGCGGCGGGGTCGCGGGCGGCGACGCCGGCTTTGACGTGGTGCATCAGGTTGGTGATGCGCATCAGACTGCGTTTCAGGCTCCAACCGTATACGGCTGCAGCCATAAAGGGCTGTGGCCAGAGCAGCACGCGCACCAGGGCTACGGTCAGCACTAAGGCTGCGATAACCCCGCCGAGGTTCCAGCGGAAGTTGTCGCCGCCTGGGGTGCCGAACAGCAGCACGGCGCTGCTCGACAGCAGCATGGCCAGGGCGACGAAAATCGCCGCGATAGTCAGGGTGCTACGGCGGGTTTGCTGGCGGTAGATTTCAGGAGTGCGCTGCTGGATTTCAAACATCGGGGCCACGGTAATTCTCACTTGAGCGGTTGGTAGCGGCGTTGCTTACGGCTTGGATTGGGCAGGCCGGGTTTGCCGAGGTATACGCCAAACGCTGCAAATTATGCGCGATTGCCCGGCAACAGGTATCTTCGCCCATCCGTTGACTGCATCGCTTAAGGATTTATCGGGTTTATGAGTCGTACTGTGTTTCAGGCTGTGATTATTTGCGTGGCGGCGCTGTGTTCGAGCGCCGCGTTGGCCAAGGTCGAGGTGCAGGCCGGGCTGCATAAGAGTCTTGGGCGGATACTCGTGGCCAAGGTATCCGAGGATATTGCGCCGGGCGATTACGAGGCGCTGCTCAAGGGCATTAAAGCCAACCCCGGGCAGTATGCGAAGAAGTTCATCATGCTTGACAGCATCGGCGGCAGCTTGTCCGAGGCCATTCGCATGGGGCGCTTGCTGCGGGAAACCGGCTTCGATGCTCTGGTGCCGTCCACCGGGGTGTGCCAGGGCAGCTGCGTGTACCTGCTGGCGGCGGGCCACGCGAAGACTGTGCGCGGTTATGTGGGCATTCACCGGCCGTATTATGCGGGCAGCGATTCTGTGCATTCGGCGTCCGCCTATGGGCCGAGCCGGGGTACTCAGGCTGCTTACTTTAAAGAAATGCAGATTCCGCCGGAGTTGCTTGAGGCGATCAACAGCACCGAGCCACGGCGCATGCGTGTGCTGACGCCAGCGGAGCTGGCGCGCTACCGCTTGAAGTAAAGCAAGCACGGGCGGTCGCAGACCGACGCTGTTTGGCCTTGGTAACCGCGCCCTCGAACTGGACGAGGCCTTGGGGCCCAGTTGCACTTTTTACGCCGATATCCTGCTGGCCCTGGCGCCTGCTAGTTGGCGAACTGCACGGGGCAGCGCTCCGCGCCTTCCAGTTTGCGAATTTCATCGATCACCTGCGACCGTGCGTGGTGCAGCACCAGATGGCGTTGCTGGCTATGCAGGCGGCGCGCTTCCTGATGCAGCATGGTGATGCCGGCGTAGTCGATAAAGTTGATATGCCGCGCATCGATCATCACCCAAGGCGCGCAACTGCGTTGCAGGCGTTGCTGAAGGTAGTGGCAGGCGCCGAAGAAGATCGAACCTTCGATACACAGCCATTCCTGCTCGCCGTCCTGCCACTGGCGTATGCGCGGCTGCGAAGTGCGCTTGAGGTAGACGATCAGTGAAGCCAGCACGCCGGCATAGATGGCGCTTTGCAGCTCCAGCACCAGGGTTGCCAGCACGGTCAGCAGCATCACCAGAAACTCGCTACGGCTTACGCGCTTCAAGGCCTTGAAGGCGTTAAGGTCGAACAGCCCCCAGCAGATCAGCAGAATGCTTGCTGCCATGGCAGGGATCGGCACATAGGCGAACAGTCGGCTGCCGTATAGGGCAAACAGCGCCACCAGCAAGGCGGCGAACACCCCGGCCATCGGCGAGCATGCACCAGCTTGCTGGTTGAGCGCCGAGCGGGTGAAGGAGCCGGCCGACAGCGAGCCGCTGAACCAGGGCCCAATAATATTCGACAGGCCCTGGGCGCGAACTTCCTGATTGGCATCGAGCAGCTGTTGGGACTTATCCGCCAGAGCGCGGGCAATCGACAGGCTGGTGACCAGGCCGAGCAAGCCGCAGGCCACGGCTGCGGGCAGCAGTTGCAGGATGTGTGTAAGGTTGAAATCCAGCAGGGCGAAGGGCGGCAGGCTGCCTGCAAAACGGCTGACCAGCGCGACGTGCTCAAGCTGTTCAGGCCAGGCCACGACCAGCAGGCTGGCGGCAACAATACCAATAAGCAAGGCCGGCGCACGGGGCCACAGACGCCTGCTCAACAGGCTGATGCTTAAGGTGAAAAGTGCTACGGCCAGGGTGCGCCAATCACTCTCGGCCAGGTGCTCGCCCAGGCTGAGCAGGCTCATCAGCGCCGTGGCCTGGCTGGTGACGGTGAGACCAAGCAGGTTGGGCAGCTGACCGATGCCGATCACCAGTGCCGCGCCCAGGGTGAAGCCGAGCACCACTGAATGCGAAACGAAATTCACCAGCGCACCGAAGCGCAGCAGGCCGAGCAGCCATTGGCATACGCCAGCCAGCAGGGTCAGCAGCAGAATTAGGGCGATAAAGTTGTCGCTGCCCGGTGTCGCCATCGGGCTGACGCTGCTGAACAGCACAATGGAAATCGCGGCGGTTGGTCCGCAGATCAGAAAACTGGATGAGCCCCACAGGCAGGCAATCAGCACCGGCACGATAGCCGCGTACAGGCCATATTGCGGCGGCAGCCCGGCGATCAGGGCGTAGGCGATGGATTGCGGCAGCGCCAGGATGGCGCCGTTGAGCCCCGCCAGCAGGTCTTTACCGAGGCTGCGTTTGCTGCAATGCGGCAGCCAGCGCAGAAAGGGCAGCAGAGACTGAAGGAGGAACAATGGCATGCGTGGACTTCTTGTGCGGACGATGGACAAAGCCGCTGCATAGCAGCGGCCCGTCTACTTTAGGGAATCAAGCCGGCCGGTTCAAAGTTTGGCGTTGACTGCGGCCAGGCCATTATCGCCGCTGCGGCTGGTTACACCTTCGAGCCAGCCGGCCACCACCGCCGGATTGGCCTTGATCCAGGCCTTGATCGCCTCATCGTTGCTGGCCTGCTTGCTCAGCACTTTATCCATGATGGCGTTCTCCATCTCCTGGGTGAATTTCAGGTTGCTCAGCAGCTTGCCGACATTCGGGCACTGCGCGGCGTAGCCTTTACGGGCCAGGGTGTTGACGCTGCCGCTGGCGCCGAAGTACTTCTCGCCGCCCTTGAGGTAGCGCATGTCGTACTGCACGTTCATCGGGTGCGGCGTCCAGCCGAGGAACACCACAAACTGCTCGCGTTTCACCGCGCGGCCGACCTGCACCAACATGGCCTGTTCGCTGGACTCGACCAGGCTCCAGTCCTTGAGACCGAACTCGTCGGCCGCAATCATCTTCTGGATCGACTCGTTGGCCGGTGCGCCGGAACCGATACCGTAGATCTTGTGCTTGAATTTTTCGGCATGCTGGTCGAGATCGGCAAAGGTTTTCACCCCAGCCTCATAGGCGTAGGTGGGCACGGCCAGGGTGTACTCGGTGCCGCTGAGGTTTTCCACCACCTGGTCGACTTCACCGGTGGTCACGAACTTGTCGTAGTTGCTCTGCTGCGCCGGCATCCAGTTGCCGAGAAATACATCCACCTGACCTTTCTGCAGCCCGGCGAAGATGATCGGTACGGCCAGGGTCTGCGGCTGCGCCTTGTAGCCCAGACCATCGAGCAGGAAGCTGGCGATGCCATTGGTCACGGCAATATCACTCCAGCCCGGATCGCCGAGTTTCACCGTGGCGCAACTGGCGTCTTCGGCGAAGGTGTAGCTGCTGGTGGCCAGTAACAGGCCGCTGATAAGTGCTGTGCTGAATTTATGCATGGCATATGTCCTCTTAGTTATTAGTTTCGGATCAACGCGGCAGTGGTGTGCAATCAGGGTTGCGGAAAACGGGCGCGACGTTCGAGGTCGTCGAGATCAATGTGGTTGCGCATGTACTGCTGGCTGGCGTCGACCATCGGTTGATGGTCCCAACTTGTCAGGCGGCCGTGGGTCAGGGCGCTGGCAACAAAGCGCCGACGACGTTGGCTGGCCAGAGTGGCCTGATGAATCGCCGGCATATCCCAGCGCGCCTGTGCTTGGTTGATAAAGTCGGCCAGCAGGCTTTGATGCTCGGCGGACCCTGCGAGGTTTTCGCGCTCCTGCGGGTCGTGGCGCAGGTTGAACAGCAGCAGTGGATCCCGTTCGGAGTAGATAAATTTCCACTCGCCCTGGCGGATCATCATCAGCGGGCTGTTACTGCCTTCGGCCATGTATTCACCCAGTACCTCATCATGGCCACCGTTACCCTGCAGGTGTGGCAGCAGCGAACGCCCGTCTAGTGGCAGGTCGGCTTGCAGTGTGCCGCCGGCCAACTCCACGAGGGTTGGCAATAAGTCCATGGTGGATACGCTCTGACTGACCCGGTGCGTGGCGAAGTGCTTCGGTGCATGCACCAATAGCGGCACGCGGGCGGCCATTTCAAACCAGTGCATCTTGTACCAGAGGCCACGCTCACCCAGCATGTCGCCGTGGTCGCCAGAGAACACGATGATGGTGTCATCGCTCAGGTTGCAGTCCTTGAGGGTCTTCAGCAGCTTGCCGATGTTGCTGTCGATATAGCTGCAGGCGCCGAAGTAGGCGCGCCGCGCATCTTTGATCTTCTGCTCGGGCAATGGCTTGTCCCACAGGTCGATGACTTTCATCAGGCGCTGCGAGTGTGGGTCCTGTGCGGCCTGCGCGATGGTGTGGCGCGGCAGCGGGATGTCCTCGTCGCGGTATAGGTCCCAGAACTCGGCTGGGATGGTGTAGGGGTCATGCGGGTGGGTCATCGATACGGTCAGGCAGAACGGTTGCTCGCTGCCACTGCGCACGTGGTCATAGAGGTACTGCTGGGCCTTGAACACCACCTCTTCATCGAAGTCCAGCTGGTTGGTGCGCACGCACGGGCCTGCCTGCAGCACCGAGGACATGTTGTGGTACCAGCTGGCGCGCACGTCCGGTTCGTCCCAGTTCACCGCCCAGCCGTAATCTGCGGGGTAGATGTCGCTGGTCAGGCGCTCTTCATAACCATGCAGCTGGTCCGGGCCGCAGAAGTGCATCTTGCCCGACAGCGCGGTGCGGTACCCGAGGCTTCGCAGGTAGTGGGCGTAAGTTGGTACATCAGCGGGGAAGTCGGCGGCGTTGTCGTAGGCGCCGATCTTCGAGGGCAGCTGGCCGCTGACCAGGGTGAAGCGCGAAGGTGCACAAAGAGGGCTGTTGCAATAGGCAGCATCGAATACCACGGCATCGGCGGCCAGTTGCATCAGGTTGGGCATCTGGATCGGTGAGGCGGCATCGTGCAGCGGTAGAATCGGCGCGGCCATCTGATCGGCCATGATAAAGAGGATGTTCGGGCGTTTCATAGCAGCCGGTATTCCATATAAAAGATTTATGCGACAGTGCTGGCTTGATCATCCGGCTTAGTAAAAGCTGGGTAAACCTGCCGTCAGTAGATGCATTGGATAACCTGAGCTTATGTTTGAGCGCATCGATGGAGTGTCATTGGATGTGCTGCGGGTGTTCGAGTCCGCCGCACGCCAGCTGAGTTTTACTGCCGCTGCCAGTGAGCTGGGCACCAGCCAGCCGGCAATCAGCCAGCAGATCAAACGGCTGGAACAGCAACTGGCCACGCGCCTGTTTGATAGGGTTTACCGGGGCATTACCCTTACCGATGCCGGCGAGCTGTTGCTCAGTTATGTGCAGGATGGTCTGCAAAGTCTGGATGCCGGCCTGTTGGCGGTCACCGCGCAACAGCAACATGAGGTGCTGCAGGTGGCCACTGATTTTGCCTTTGCCGCGTACTGGTTGATGCCGCGCTTGCAACGCTTCCACCAGTTGCACCCGGAGGTGGATGTCAGCCTGATTACCAGCGAGCGTGATCAGGGCACATTGCCGGCGGAGATCGATGTGGCGATCAACTTCGGTGATGGGCGATTCAAGCATGCCGAGGCGCAACTGATGTTTTGCGAAGAAGTGTTCCCGGTGTGTAGCCCGCAACTGCTCAAGGGGCAAACGCTGCCTTTGCCACCCGCTGCGCTGGCTAGTTTGCCGCTGCTGCATTTGCGCCCGGAGAACCGCTCGCGCTGGTTCGATTGGGCGGGGCTGTTTCGCGCCTTTGGCCTGCAGCAGACGCCGAGTCCTGGCAGCCTGCGTTTCGATAACTACACGCTGCTGATTCAAGCAGCTATTGCCGGGCAAGGCGTGGCCATCGGCTGGCGGCACCTGGTCGATGAACTGCTGACGCAAAACCTGCTGTGCCGGGTCGGCGATGAAGTTGCGCATTCAGAGATGGGCTATTACCTGGTGCTGCCTGAGCGCAAACGTCGTCAGCGTTTGACTCAGGTGTTTGTTGATTGGCTACAGGTCGAGCTGGCCAAGGGACCGGGGAGGTAACTGCCCCCGGCCGTCAGATCTGGCTCGCTTACGGCAAGCTATTTGCGCTGCCATTTACCTTCAAGCTGGATGTACTGTCCGGCCGGCGTTTTATCGATGGCTTTCTGCCCAGCAATCGCTTCCACATCGCTGAGCTGGATGCCGTTCTGCGCCGCCAGCTTCTGGTATTCGGCGCGGCGCGCCTGGTTGATCAACAGGGCGATTTCGGCGGCCTGGCCGCTGTTACTCACCACACCCAAATAACCATTGGGCATTTCGCCCAATTGGCCGCTGGCTTTGGCGTTGCCCAGGGCGGACATGGCTTCGTTGAGGTTCAGGGCTACGGCCGGCAGGCTCAGGCTGAGCAGCAGCAACAGGCTGGCAAGGCGTTTATAGAGGTTCATGCTCGGGCTCCTTAGAACAATCCGCTGGATTCGCTGAACATGCTGTCCAGGGCTTTATCCACCTTGATATAGATTTCGTGCTCGATCTTCACATTGAGGTTGATGTTGATCGGCGCGTTGGGCATCGCCAGCTGCACGGTCGGGGTACAGGCCGTGCTGAGTAGCCCTAGTAGCAGGACGGCGAAACAACTACGCAAGCGCATGGCGCTTCTCCTTGGTCATGGCTCTGTTGGGGCCGTTTTGGCATTGCGTTCCAGCATACGCTGTTGCACACGCTGCTTGATGATATCGCTGACTTTGTCGGTCAGTTGCAGGCTGGCCAGCAGGGTCGGAATGTCCTCTTCCAGATTGATATTGAAGTGGATCGGCCGGCCCTGTTCGATGGCCGGATTCTGCCCCTCCAGGCGCATGGCCAGCGCCAACTTGCCTTGCTGATCGTAGTTGACTTGGCTGCTCAGGGTCGTAAAGCGAAAATCCTCCAGCGATTGGGTCACCAGTTGCATCGCCGGGTTGCTGCGGCCCAAGGCGCGGATACGTTCTGATTGGAACTGCAAGCGCCCACCGGGTTCGCGGGCTGCCAGCTGGCCTTGTTCGATGGTTATGCCTTGGCTGCTGATCTGCAGCGGCAAACGACCATCGAGGGTGCCTGTGCCTGCCAGCCCCTCTGTGGGGTAGAGGGTAAACAGCTGCTCAAGTTCCAGGCCCTGAACCTGTACGGGGAATAGCAGCGGCTCTGCGGCCAGGCTCCATTGGCCGGGTGCCAGTTGCAGCTTGCCGCCCATCAGCGCTGCTTCGACCTGGCGCAGCTGGAGTTGGCCTTGGGTCGGTGTTTGCAGCGCCGCGCTGTAGCTGCCGCTGAGCTGTACTGGGCCCAGCGGTATGCCAGGGTTGGCCTGAGCCAGCCGCAGCTCGCTCAATTCAAGCTGCAGCTGTTTGGGGTCGACTCGCACATTGATACGGCTGTCCAGGCCCTCCAGTGCGGTACGGTCATAAATCCCGTCCAGGCCCTTGCCGGTGAGTTCGAGTTTGACCGTGGGCAGCTGTTGATCACTGGCTAGGGTCAGGCTGGCGTTGGCATTCAGGCGACCGTTGTTCAGGTCCAACAGGGCAGGCCAGGCGGTGAAGCTGTCTTTTAAAGGGTTGCCGCCGCGCAGAAACAGCTCTGCCAATTGCGCTTGTAGGCTTAGGCCCTTGGTGCTGTTGTGCCGCGCCTGCAGCTTGAGTTGCAGTCCGGCATCGTTGCGCAGCGTGCCGTCCAGCTCCACCTGCACTTGGCTGGCATTCACGGGCCCTTTCCAGTGCCAGCGCTGGGGGTGTAATTGCCCATGCTGCAGCTGCGCACTGAGGTCAAGGGGACCTTTTAATTGCCAGTCTTGCAGCGCGCCTGCCGCCAGTTGTGCCTGCAGTTTCAGCCCGTTGCTACTGGCCTCAAGTTGCTGCGCCTGCACATCCGCACCGCGCAGGTGCTTCAAGCTGAGCTGTGAGCCTTTGTCGAGGGCAAGATCCAGCTGTTGTGCATCCAGAAACGCGTCGAGATGCAACTGCGCCTGCAGTGCGCCGATCTTCCAGCCGGCTAACTGAAATGCCGGGGTGGATGCGCTAAGGCTGCCACCCAGCAGCTGCAGCCCCCAAGGCATGCCATTGGCCAGGATCAACGTGCCCTTTAACTCGAATTGGCTACGCCCTTGGCCACTCAGCTGAAGTTGCAAGGGCAGGGCACGAGCAATCAGTTGTGCAGCCAGGTTGTCGGGTGTTTGCGTGGCCGGAATGGTGAGCTGCAACGCTTCGGGGTGCAGCTCTATCGGTACGTCGCTAATCAGGTCACTGGCAATCTGTTTGAGGTGGAGTTCGGCGCTTAGGCTATCGGCCAGCCACTGTCCATCCAACGCCTTGGCGGAAAGATCGAAGCGACCCTGCAACTGACCAATAGCGGGGATTGGCCACGGCTCCGGCAGGTCGGCGCTGACCTGCAATTGGCCGCTGACCTGCTGCAGCTGCGCCAAGTTAAGCGGGCCAGGCGCAAGCTGTAGCTGCCATCGCCCTTTAAGTTGCGCGGCCGTCGGCGCCCCCGGAAACTGGCCTGCAGCGGCGGGCAGCCATTGGCTTAGCCAGCTGTGCAGCGCTTTGCTTTGCTGCAAGTCGCCGGTGAAATCACCTTGCCAGAGTTGCCCGACGGCACTCTGTTGCAGGCTGCTGCTAAGCCGCAGCTGTGGTTCTTGATTGATCGCCAGGTTTAGTTGCAGCTCTGCCGCTGCACCGTCGTCCTGTAACTGCACGTGCCAGTTCAGTTGGTCCTGCTGGTGCTGCAGGTTGAGCTGCGCATCAAGCCACTCTGCATCTTTGACGAGCAACAGATCGCCCAGCAGTTGGCAGCGGGTGTCGGGGCAGGGCAGCTCGATCTGCAGTGCATCGATCTGTAAGCGTTGCGGCAATAGGTTGATAACGTCGCTGAGCTGCTCCAGTGGCAGCACAAAATCTGTGCGTTCGTCGGCTGCTGGCGCTGGTTGAGAGGGCAGGTACAGTTGCAGGCCCGTGATCTGCACCTGCTGCCAGAAGGGTAGCGTCAGGCTGAATCCACTCCAGCGCAATTGCACCTGTTGCAGCTGCAGTGTGCCGCTGGGGTGCTGCAGGCTGAGTTGTTCAAGCAGGATGCCCTGGGTGGATAGGCCCAGGCCGCGCCATTCGAGGTGTTTGATCTGCTCGCGTTCGAGCAGGCGGCTCAGGCTCAGATAACTGTAAGTGCTGAGCAGTATGAGCAGTAAAACCAAGCAACTGATAAGTCGCAGCCAGGTGCGCCGGCCGGGCATAAGCACTGATCCATAGTGAGGAGTTGCGTGGCAGGGACGTTAACCCATGTCTGGCAGGCTGCCAATCACAGGTTATTCTGTGCTGTGCAATCACATCATCTAGTGGTAGTTTTGCTGTAAACAGACATTGAGAGGTAGGAGGCCGTGATGAGCGCATTGATTCGACCGGTTGCCGACGCCGATGCGGTGCTGGCCAAGGCGCTGTTCAATACCCGCGAACAACTGGGCCTGACCCAACAAGAACTGGCGGACATCATTGGCGTACACCGTACAGCCATTTCACGCTGGGCCGAGGGTGGCCTGCGTGTGCACAGCAAGACTGGTGAACTGGCCCTGCTGCTCATTCGCGTATACCGCTCATTATTTGCCCTGTTCGGCGGCAACCTGGCGGATATGCAGCATTTTCTGCGCACCGATAACCGCCATCTGGATGCGCCGCCCTTATCCCTGATGATGCAGGTGCAGGGGCTGGTGCGGGTGGTCGAATACCTCGATGCGATTCGTGGCAAAGGCTAGAGCGCGCTGCACCCAACAATAATAAAGTTAAGGACAACGCCCCCTCATGGATATTTGGCAACACTGCCAAGGCCCGGCCCAGATCAAACCGCTACGTGGACGTCTGGTGCGTCTGGTCGAGAGTCAGACCCAGGTCGCCACCCTGCAGCTGGTGGATACTCTTGCCGAGCAGGCGCTCCTTGAGGAGTTGCTGGAAACCAGCAAGCCGCCGTTGCCGCAGAGCGCCGAGCCGCTGCATTACCTGCTGAAAACCCCATTCCGTTATCCGCCGCTGCGCTGGGGCTCGCGCTTTGGTTCAGTGCATGAGCCGAGCCTGTTCTATGGCGCGCTGCGTATCGACACCGCTATGGCCGAGGCGGCCTATTACCGCTTTCTGCTCTGGGATGGCATGAGCATCGCGCCGCCGAGTGGGCGCATCCTTTCCGAGCATTGCACCTTCGAGGCGCGCTATCAGGTTGAGCGTGGCATTCAGTTGCAGCATCCGCCGTTTGCGGACTTCCAGGCTGAGCTCTGTCATGCCAGCGCTTATCAACCTTGCCAGGCGGTGGGCGCAGCCATGCGTGAGGCAGGAGTTGAGGCATTTGAATACCGTTCGGCGCGTTGCCTGTTGGCGGGTAACAATGTTGCGCTATTCGTTCCTGGCGCTTTGGCAGAAAAGCGCCCGCGCAATCTGCTGAGCTGGCTTTGCGAAACCACCGATGAGTATGTCGCCTTCAAAAATGCCCAGGTTCCAGATACCCCCAGAGTATTCCGCCTGGATGCCTATCAGGTGGATGGCCGCCTGCCGCGCCCGGCTTAGGGTCGATGCCGTTTCGCAGCAATGCGGCCGCGACGAAACGGCATCAGACCCTATATAGGGCGGCTTTCTCAGGGCGTTTTGCCCTGAAAAAGGGCAGTGTGGCGGCGTGACGCAGCGACTTGTGCACAATTGCGATGCGCCTTGTCAAGCAGGATGCATTGCTTGACGTAAACCTTTGATTCTTTTTATTGATTTTATAAGCCAATGAAATATATGGTTTTTTTGTGCTGGTGAAAAAACCACCAGTTTGACCTTGGGCCCCATGCCATAGGCGCTGAGAGCGCTTGCTCCCATGTTATCCACGAAGTTATCCACAGCTTCTGTGGATTAAGCCCAGCGCTTGCTCTAGACCGCAGGTTGGCGCTTTTTGCAAGGCTTTACCTTGGCGAAAAAAGGAGTAGAGTTGCGCGCCTTTCCGGCTACCTCTGTTTTTTATGCCTCGCGCGATCACTCGATTACCTATCGCTGCAACCACTGTTCCTCGCCTGCCCACTCGTGTGGCGCTCTGGCTCCTGGACAGTCCTCGACTCGGCCATGCTCCCAGCGTCAAACGCTTTGCCGGGCATTTGCTCAAGCAGCCTGCCTTACAGGGTGTGGTGCAGGCGCAGAGCCGACTGGGGCAAATGCTCTGCCGTGATTGCGGCAACCCGCGTGATCGGCGCATGGGCTTTGAGCTGTTGCGTCAGGCTGCCCGCGCTGGTGATATGGGTGCCCAGCTGGAGCTTGGTCAGCTGTATAGCCAGCCGCGTAATAGTGAACCGCAGCAGGCCCGCCATTGGCTGGAGCTGGCTGCGGGGCAGGGTTCGCCAGAAGCGCAGCAACTGCTTAAACGGCTATAGAACCCGCTCAAAGCCTGCTGAGCGTCGGTCCTGCTGCGTTAAAAACAGGCTCGCGATCCTTTGAGCGGGCTCCGACGCAAGGGTCGCTCTGTAAGAATACTGGTTATACTGCCAGTGCTTTTATGCGGAGCTGCTTATGCCCATCGATCTGTCCACTGCACTGGCACCTGCGCTGCTCGGTTTTGCCAGCGCAGCACTTCCTCTTCTCTATATGGCTTGGTCGCTGCAGCGGCGTCTGGCTAGTCAACAGCTGGAGTTCAGCCTGCTGCAGGAGCGCTTGAATAACGCGCAGCTGGCCCATGCCGGCATCGCGGCGCAACTTGAGGACTGCCGCGAGGAGGTCGCCGAGGTCGGCGAGATCAAGGCTGATCAGCAAGCCGAGCTGGCGGCGCTGCGCCGCGAGGCTGACTTGTTGCAACAAGAGCGGCAAATTGCCCGCGAAGCCGCCCAGACTTGGGCCCGTCAGCGCGAACAGCAGGAAGGCGAAATCCGCCGTCTGGACGCCCAGCGCGCGGCCCTCAGCGCCGAGCTCAAAGAACAACAGGACAGCCATCAACAGCGCCTGAGCGACCTGCAAGGCTCGCGTGATGAGCTGCGCGCGCAGTTCGCTGAATTGGCCGGGAAGATCTTTGATGAGCGCGAGCAGCGTTTTGCCGAGACCAGTCAGCAGCAGCTCGGCCAGTTGCTCGACCCGCTCAAGGAGCGTATCCAGTTCTTCGAAAAACGTGTGGAAGAAAGTTATCAGCAGGAAGCCCGCGAGCGCTTTTCCCTGGGCAAGGAGCTGGAGCGTTTGCAGCAGCTCAACCAGCGTCTTGGCGATGAGGCTACCAACCTGACCCGCGCCCTCAAGGGCCAGAAAACCCAGGGCAACTGGGGCGAACTGGTGCTGGAGCGGGTGCTGGAGCACGCCGGCTTGGAGAAGGGACGCGAGTATCAGACCCAGGTCAGCCTAAAGAGCGCCGATGGCGAGCGCTTCCAGCCGGACGTGCTGATCCAGTTGCCCGGCGACAAGCAGGTGGTGGTGGACGCCAAGGTCAGCCTCACCGCTTACCAGCAATATATTGCTGCCGAGGACGACGCGAGCCGGCAGCTGTCGCTCAAGCAGCATGTACTGTCGCTGCGCAGCCATTTGAAGGGCTTGTCGCTCAAGGACTACCAGCGACTGGAAGGCCTGCACAGCCTGGATTTCGTCCTGCTCTTTGTGCCGATCGAAGCAGCCTTCGCCGCAGCATTGCAAGCCGATCCGGGTCTGTTTCAGGAGGCCTTTGATCAACATATCGTGATCGTCAGCCCGACTACGCTGCTGGCTACCTTGCGGGTGATCGACAGCCTGTGGCGGCAGGAACGGCAGAGCCAGAACGCCCGCGAGATTGCCGAGCGCGCCGGGGCGCTGTACGACAAGTTCGTCGCCTTTATCCAGGATCTGGATGAAATGGGCGCACGCCTGCAGCAGCTGGATAAAGCCTATGCCGGCGCGCGTAACAAGCTTTGTGAAGGTCGCGGCAATATCATCAGCCGGGTGGAAAACCTCAAGCTGCTCGGCGCCCGTGCCAGCAAGAGCCTGCCTACCGAGTTGCTCGAACAGGCCGCCGGGGTGGTGGTGCTGGATGATGAGGCGGCCGAGTAGGGCGGTATTACTGCCCGTGGTAGCGGCGGGAACGCCTCATTCATGTCCGCGCGGACGCGGACCATTTCGCGGCCGTGGGCCGCTCCTACAGGGCCAGCGTCTGTTCCTTCAGTGCGCGTTGCGCCGCAGGTGAGTTGGCCAGGTAGTCCAGCGCCACGCGGATATCGCCTTCGCTGCGTGGGTGATAACTGGGGTTGAAATAGCGCAATACTGAGCTGCCGATACTGCCCATGCGCGGCAGCAAGCCACGCTTGCCCAGGTGGTACCACAGGCGCAGAAAGCCTGGACGGTAACGGGTGACCGGGTCCTGGCGCATCATGGTTTTCATCCCGGTGCTGAACAGGAAGATCAGCGCTGGCGTGGCAATCAGCATATATACCCAGCGCATCAGCAGGCTGCCGCCGATATGTACGTGCAGGTCATGGGCCACGCTGCGGTGTTCGACTTCCTCTGCACCGTGCCAGCGCAGCAGGTCGAGCATTATCGGGTCGGCGTGATCCAGGCTGCGGGTGGTAATGATCCAGTCGCCCAGCACACAGGTGAAGTGTTCCACTGCTGCGATCAGGCCGACCCGCTGACGCAGCCACCAGGGCTGCAGGGCGCGGCTGATGGCGTTGTTGCCGAGGGGAAAGTCGCACAGCACGCGCTCGAATAGCCAGTGAATCGGCCCGGTGAACGGCGTTGGGTCGATGCCGTGGCGCAGCAGGTAGGGCGTTAGCGCGCTGTCGTGGGCACGGGCGTGTTGCGCTTCCTGTTTGACGAAACCTTGTACGTCTTCGCGCAACTGCGAGTCGGTGACGAGTGGCAGGGCCTTGTTGTAGACCCGGCAGAACCAGAACTCTCCAGCCGGCAGAATCAGGTGCAGGCTGTTCATGATATGAGAGGCTTCCGGCTCGTTCGGTACCCAGTGCAGCGGTGTGTTGGCAAAGTCGAAGCGTACTTTGCGTTGTTCCAGGCGGTGCTGTTCGCTCATCTCGACTCTCCTTATCAACTCGTCAGATTCACGCGGGCGGGCGTATTGCTGCCTGCGCCGCTTTGTACCTGAGCGGTGAACTCACGCAGCCAGGCTGCCAGTTGCAACGGCTCGGCCAGCAGTTGCCAATGCCCGGCATTTACCTCGCGCCGTTGCAGTTTCGGCGCCCAGTGCTGCAGCTGGTCGAACAGTTGCGGGCGCACGAAGCGGTCGCGGGTCGGCACGATCAGTTGCACAGGCACCTGGGTGTGGCGCTGACGCGGCTGCAACAGGCTGCGGATAAAGTTGGCGCGGTACAGCTTGACCCCGTGCACGCCATCGGAGCGTTGGCTGCGGCTGATCGGCACATTGCGTAGCCCTTCGACCTTGCGCAGCAGCTGCGGCCAGGCGCGGTCAAGGCCCAGACTCCAGGTCAGCTCGGGCAGCAGTGGGGTGTGAAACAGGGCGATATACCAGGAACTGAGCAGTTGTCCGAGCACCTGCAGCAGCGCGCGCGGAGTCTTCTGTTTGAGCCGGTCGCGCATCCAGTGGCCGACATGGTCCAGGCAAGGCCCGGAGATGCTGGTGTAGGAGGCCAGCAGAGGTTGAATTCGTGGTTCGGTAACCGCCTCCCAGGCCTGAATCGAACCCCAGTCATGGGCCACCAGGTGCACCGGCTGGTAGGGGCTGAGGGCCTTGATCACCGCCTCCAGATCATTGGCCAGTTTCTCCAGGTGATAGTCCAGGCGCTTGCGTGGAATATCCGATGCGCCAAAGCCACGCACGTCGTAGGCAATGATCTGGTAATCACCTGCCAGTTCGCGCACCAGTGGCAGCCAGATTTCGTGGCTGTCCGGGTAGCCGTGCACCAGCAGCAGAGTCGGGCCGTTTGGCTTGCCCCAGCGATAGGCCGCCAGCTGCACGCTATCGCCCTGAACCCACAGCTGTTCGGCCTGCAGCTCTTTATATGGCAGCACTGCTGGCGCGTTCATACGGCTGCCTTAAGCAGAGCGAGCGTTAGTGAGTAGCTCTGGGTGATAAAGGCGAGGTCGATGGGCATGCGGCGTCTCCGGATTGTCATGGCTGACCGTTACATCATTGGATGTCGCGGGCAGTGTTGGACGCTCGGGAGGTATCTGCCTAGCCAACTTTTGGGCTAACAGCAGGGCCTGTTACGGTGTTACTGAGGCGGTTGTAACCCCTCTGCAATAGGGCTATGCGCGGGTTGTGCGTGGGCAGATGAGCTGCTTGGCAAAGCAAGTCCAGCCCTTGGTTGGGGGCGTTTTACAGGGGCGGCTATGCGGGCAGCAGTAATGCCGCCGCGCCGGCCAGCAAGCCGGCAGCCATCACCGGCAGGGTCATTAGCGCCAGTTTGCGGCCACCGATCAGCGCGACCAGAAAGCCTTTTACCAGGCTGTTGCTTAGCGCTGCGAGAAAGATTCCCTGCACCGCTACCTGAGCATGCAATTCGCCCTTGGCGCTGCGGGCTAGCGACAGGGTGATGGCATCCACATCGGCCAGCCCCGAGAGCAGCGCCACCAGATAAACGCCGACATCGCCCAGCCAGTGTTGCGCGCCTTCGACCATCAATAGAATCAGCGCCAGCAACGCGGCAAAGCGCAGCGCCGGGCGCAGCTCGAAGGGGTTTTTCAGCGGCGGTTCGGCTTGTTCTTTACTCTCCGTGCCGGCGCGGCGGTAGTACAGCAGCGCGCCGCCCGCGTATACCAGAGTGGCGATGCCCAGCGGCCAGGCCAGCTGAGGCAGCAGGCTGGCATTGACCAGGCCAACCTCAAGCAGGATGCGCGGAAACATCAGCGCCGAGGTGGCGAGCAGTCCGCAGGCCAGAATGGCTTGTAGATTGCGGCCTGCTGCCAACCGAGCCAGGGTCACAGTCATGGCGGTGGAAGACACCATGCCGCCGAGTAGAGACGTGATCAACAGGCCGCTACGCATCCCCACCAGGCGAATTGCGACGTAGGCAGCAAAGCCGATACTTGCGATCAGCACCACCATCCACCAGATGGCGTAGGGATTGAAGGACTGCCAGGGGCCGTAGCCCTGGTTGGGCAGCGCCGGCAGCAACACCAGGGAAATAAACAGCAGTTTCAGTGCGCCAGACAGTTCCGCTTCGCTGAGCCGTTGCAGGGCACTGTGTAACGACTGTTTAAGGCTCAGCAGCAGGGCCACCGTTACGGCACCGCCTGCAGCCAGTCCGGCATAGCCGGCCATGGCCATACTGCCGAGCAGAAAGGTGATTAGTAGAGCCACTTCGCTGGTCAGGCCCAGATCACCCAGACGTTGCAGTTCGCCAAAGTAAGAGGCAATCACCAACAGGGCGAAGCCGGCGAAGCCGGCGAAGATCGCCGCCCAAGCGACCACGCCGAAGTGCTTGCCCAGGAGCATGGCGAAGGCGCCGAGCAGGCTGCTCAGGGCGAAAGTGCGGATTCCCGCAACCAGCTGGGAGTCCTCGGTATTACGCCCCTGCCAACCGCGTTCAGCGCCAATCAGCAGGCCGGCGGCCAGGGCACTGGCGAAATTCAGCAGGGTGTCGAGGGCTTCCGGCATGGGCGCGTCCTGGGTGAAGAGTGCTGGCAGTTTAGCCAGCGAGTACCTGGCTGTATTGCGGTAGGTCAGTTTGCGCTGTTATCCCTGCGCAAGATTGTTCAAGACGGCGCGGCCGCAATGCGCCAGGCTGTGCAGCAAAGGAGGGCGCATGAGCCGTTTACAGCAGTTTCTCTATGGAGTTCGCGACAGTATCCCGATGATTGTCGGCATTCTGCCGTTTGGTCTGATCTATGGCGCGCTGGCTAGCCTGGCTGGGCTGAGCCTGGGGCAGGCGGTCGGTATGTCGCTACTGGTGTATGCCGGCTCGGCGCAGTTTATTGCCATCAGCCTGCTGACCCTGGGCAGTGGCGCAGTGGTGATTCTGCTTACCACGCTGGTGGTCAATCTGCGCCATGTGCTCTACAGCGCGGCGTTGCAGCCTTATGTCGGCAGGTTGTCGCAGCGTTGGCGGGTGCCGTTGGCGTTTGGCTTGACTGATGAAACCTTCGCCGTGGTGCAGCGCCGTTACCTCGCCCGTGGCATGACCGAGCACGGCCAGTGGTATCACGCCGGTGTGGCGTTGGCGCTGTACCTGTCCTGGGTGTCCAGCTCGCTGGTCGGTGCGCTATTTGGCCAGAGCGTGCCGAACCTGGCGGGTTGGGGCCTGGACTTCGCCATGCTGGCGACCTTCATAGGCATCGTGGTGCCGGCGCTGCGCAGCCAACCGCAGATCGCTGCTGCCCTTGTAGCCGGTGCGGTGGCGCTGCTGTGCCACGCCTGGCCTTACAAGCTGGGGCTGATGGCGGCTGCCCTCAGCGGTATCTCGATTGGCGTATGGTTTGAGCGCGGTAAAGCGCCGGTCACTGCCGGGGAGGGCGCCTAATGGATATCTGGCTACTGATTTTCGGCATGGCGCTGATCACCTTTGCGATTCGCTACAGTCTGTTCGCCTTTCCCGATCTGTGTTTCCCGCCGCTGGTGCGTCAGGGCCTGCATTACGTGCCGACCGCCGTGCTGAGCGCCATTGTGCTGCCGGGCATGCTGATTCCCGATGGTCAGCAGTGGGCGTTCAGTCTGGACAATGCCTACCTGTTGGCCGGGCTGGCGACTATTGCCATCGCTGCGCTGACTCGGCATCTGCTCGCTACCATCGGCGGCGGTCTGCTGGTGTTCTTTATAGTGCGTTGGTTGTTGGGTCAGTTGCCCCTGTAAGCAGGGTTATTTGCCCCCTGCATTTGTAGAAAATGCAGCAAAAGGTATGTTTCGCTGTGGCTTTGTGAGGTGTTCTTGCAGTCAAATGCCTGACAACCCGCTTGGCCACTGCAGACAGGTACACGGACGATGACCGAACAATCACAATTCGCATTGCTGGGTAAAGAGCGCTTTTTGCCGTTTTTCATCACCCAGCTGTTGGGTGCTTTCAACGACAACATCTTCAAGCAATCACTGATTCTCGCCATTCTGTTCAAGATCAGCTCCGGGGCCGACAAGGCCTTGCTGATCAACCTCTGCGCACTGCTGTTTATCCTGCCGTTCTTCCTGTTCTCGGCCCTCGGCGGCCAGTTCGGGGAGAAGTTCGCCAAGGACTCGCTGATCCGCAAGATCAAGCTCGCCGAGATTGTGATCATGCTGCTCGGCGCCGTCGGTGTGCTGCTCGGCAACCTGCCAATAATGCTCGCGGTGCTGTTTGCCATGGGCACCCAGTCGGCGCTATTTGGTCCGGTGAAATATTCGATCTTGCCGCAGCACCTCGAAGAACAAGAGCTGGTGGGTGGCAACGCGCTGGTGGAAATGGGCACTTTCCTGGCCATTCTCGCTGGGACCATTGGTGCGGGCATCATTATGGCCAGCAGCGGCTACGCGCATATCGTCGCGGCCTGTGTGGTGCTGGTGGCGGTCCTCGGTTATCTGGCCAGTCGCGGTATTCCTGCAGCATCAGCGGCGATGCCGCAGCTCAAGCTGGATTGGAACATCCTGCGTCAGTCCTGGCTGATCATGAAGCTTGGCCTGGGCCAGCGTCCGGCGGTGTCGCGCTCGCTGGTGGGCAACTCCTGGTTCTGGTTTCTCGGCGCGGTGTACCTGACGCAAATACCGGCCTACGCCAAAGAGTGGTTATACGGCGATGAAAGCGTGGTCACGCTGATCCTCACCGTGTTCTCGGTGGGCATCGCACTGGGCTCGATGCTCTGTGAACGCATGAGCGGGCACAAGGTGGAGATCGGCCTGGTGCCATTCGGCTCGATCGGCCTGACCCTGTTCGGCATTCTGCTCTGGTGGTTCTCCGGCGGCTTCCCCGAAGCAGCGGCGGCGCATGACTGGCTGGCGGTGCTGAGCATTGGCCAGGCCTGGTGGATTCTCGGCTCGATTCTCGGCATCGGCCTGTTCGGCGGCTTTTATATCGTGCCGCTGTATGCGCTGATCCAGTCGCGCACGGTGGAGCATGAGCGGGCGCGGGTGATTGCGGCCAACAACATCCTCAATGCGCTGTTTATGGTGATCTCGGCGGTTGCCTCGATCCTGTTTCTCAGCGTCGCCGAGCTGTCGATTCCGCAGTTGTTCCTGACCATTTCGCTGATGAACATCGCGGTCAACAGCTACATCTTCAAGATCGTTCCCGAATTCAGCATGCGTTTTATGATCTGGCTGCTCAGTCACTCGATGTATCGGGTTGAGCACAAGGGGCTGGACGCGATCCCGGATGAAGGCGCGGCGGTGCTGGTGTGCAACCACGTGTCGTTTGTCGATGCGCTGCTGATCGGCGGTGCGGTGCGCCGGCCGGTGCGCTTTGTCATGTACTACAAAATCTACAACCTGCCGGTGCTCAACTTTATCTTCCGCACCGCCGGCACCGTGCCGATTGCCGGGCGCAACGAAGACCTACTGATCTATGACGCCGCGTTCAAGAAAATCGCCGAATACCTGCGCAATGGCGAAGTGGTGTGCATCTTCCCTGAGGGCAAGTTGACCACCGATGGCGAGCTGAATGAGTTCAAGAACGGCATCGAGCGCATCGTCGAGGCCAACCCGGTGCCAGTGATTCCCATGGCGCTGCAGGGCTTGTGGGGCAGCTTCTTCAGCCGTGACCCGCACAAGGGCTTGTTCAAGCGCCTGTGGTCGCGCATCACCCTGGTGGCCGGTACGCCGGTTGCGCCCGAGCTGGTCAAGCGCGAGTTGCTGCAGGCCCAGGTGGCTGAGTTGCGCGGTGAGCGGCGTTAAACCGCAGAGATGAAAAAGCCCGCCAATTTGGCGGGCTTTTTTGTGCGTTTTGAGTGGCTAGTGGCTGAGTTTTAGCCCGATCAGGCCACAGACGATCAGCGCCACGCTGGCGATACGCAGCAGCGTCACGGCCTCGCCAAACAGCATGATGCCGGCAATCACCGTACCCACGGCGCCAACACCGGTCCAGATTGCATAGGCGGTGCCCAGCGGCAATTCCTTCATGGCCAGGCCAAGCAATGCCAGGCTGACGATGATCGCCGCAACAGTCAGGAGAGTGGGGAGAGGGCGGGTAAAGCCGTCGGTGTATTTCAGGCCAACAGCCCAGCCTACTTCGAACAGGCCGGCCAACAGCAGAATGGACCAGGACATACAAACCTCCAAAACCAATAGAGGGGCCGTCCCGTGGTGATCACTCGCAGAGTGGTGAGGTCGTCCTCACGCTGTGCAGTATTTTGCACATTGGCGGGGTTAGGGCAAGCTGCAGAGGACCAGTGGTTCCTCTGCAGTCGTGCAGCGGTTTAGATCCCCTGCGGAATCTCTTCACCGCCCAGGGCTTCGAACAGCGCCGGGAGGAAGTCCACTAAGGTCAGCATCATCAGGGTGAAGCTGGCGTCCTGCTGGCCGAGGTCGTCGTCACCGCCGTCTTGTTCGGCCTGATCTTGCAGCAGGTCTTCGAAGCGCAAGCGCTTGACCACCAGCTTGTCGTCGAGCATGAAGGACAGCTTGTCCTGCCAGGCCAGGGACAGCTGAGTGACCTGCTTGCCTGAGCTCATGTGTAGCTGGATTTCGTCGCTGGTCAGGTCCTGACGCTTGCAGCGCACTACGCCGCCATCTTCATGGGTGTCACGCAGTTCGCACTCATCCAGCACATGGAAATCTGGCGCTGCTTGCTGAACTTTGACCCAGTCGGTGAGGGTCGCGCTGGGTGCGATCTTCACGGTCAGTGGGCGTACCGGCAGCGAGCCCATAGCTTCACGCAGGGTCGACAGCAGGTCTTCGGCGCGCTTGGCGCTGGCCGAGTCAACCAGGATCAGACCCTGTTTCGGCGCGATGGCGGCAAAGGTGGCGGATTTGCGGATAAAGGCGCGTGGCAGGAAGGTCTGCACGATGTCGTCCTTGAGCTGGTCGCGCTCCTTCTTGTAGACCTTGCGCATCTGCTTGGCTTCGATCTCGTCGACCTTATCCTTCAGCGCATCGCGCACCACGCTGCCGGGCAGGATGCGTTCTTCCTTGCGCGCGGCAATCAGCAGGAAATCACCGCTAACGTGCACCAGCGGCGCATCGCCGCCTTTACCGAAGGGCGCGATAAAGCCATAGGTGCTGAGTTCTTGACTGGCGCACGAGCGGGCCGGTTTGGCTGAGAGGGCCGTTTCGAGTGCCTCGGCATCAAACGGGATGTCCTGAGTGAGGCGATAGACCAGCAGGTTACGAAACCACATAAGAGGGTGTATCTCCATTAACAGACCTGCCGGCAGCGGCAGGTATCACAAGTCGTCAGTGCCCTATGCGGGTGCTGTATCAGGTTGGCCGCAGCGCTATGACCCGTTGGGCAACCTGTGTGTTGCATTCGGGGCGCATTATTCCCCCGAGTGGTGCCTGAGGCCAAGTCTGCGCTAAGCCTTTGCTGCATCAATAAAAAATTTTCAAAACAGTGCTTGCCAAGGTGAAGATCGCTCTCTAGAATGCGCCCCACTTCGAGAGTGAAGGGTGATTAGCTCAGCTGGGAGAGCATCTGCCTTACAAGCAGAGGGTCGGCGGTTCGATCCCGTCATCACCCACCAACTCGCTTTTTGAAGTTACGCGCAGCGGTAGTTCAGTCGGTTAGAATACCGGCCTGTCACGCCGGGGGTCGCGGGTTCGAGTCCCGTCCGCTGCGCCATTTTTCTCCTCGCTTCATCCCCTCTGTGACACATCGCAACGCCTCGCACAATCCTTTCTGAATAATCCGCTAAACATCTGAACTTATACGCATTTTCTGCCTCCTAACACGGTAGCCAGTGATCGCGACAGCCTGCTAAGCTCGCGCTTTCACACCATTAGCCCTAGGGCGCACCGGACAAGGAACAAGCATGAAACAGCATCGTTTAGCAGCGGCGGTCGCCCTGGTAGGTTTGGTTCTCGCGGGTTGCGATTCACAAACCAACAAAGTCACCCTGGAAACTCCGGCACAGAAAGCGTCCTACGGCATTGGCCTGAATATGGGTAAAAGTCTTGCTCAGGAAGGCATGGACGACTTGGACTCCAACGCCGTTGCCCAAGGCATCGAAGACGCCATTGGCAAGAAAGAGCAGCGTCTGAAAGATGAAGAGCTGATCGAAGCCTTTGCTTTCCTACAGAAGCGTGCCGAAGAGCGCATGGTTGCGCTGAACGAAGAGTCGTCCAAAGCAGGCAAAAAATTCCTCGAAGACAACGCCAAGCGTGATGGCGTAGTGACCACTGAATCGGGTCTGCAGTACGAAGTCGTGAAAAAGTCTGACGGCGCCCAGCCGAAAGCCACTGACGTGGTGACTGTTCATTACGAAGGCAAGCTGACTGATGGCAGCGTGTTCGACAGCTCGGTTGAGCGTGGCAGCCCGATTGATTTGCCAGTTAACGGTGTGATCCCTGGTTGGGTTGAAGGCCTGCAACTGATGCACGTTGGCGAGAAGTACAAACTCTACATCCCAAGCGAGCTGGCGTACGGCGAGCAGAGCCCGACTCCGGCGATTCCAGCCAACTCGGTGCTGGTGTTTGATCTGGAGCTGATTGCGATCAAAGACGCAGCCACTCAAGAGTAACGTCTAGCGTTTCCCGCAGCGCCCCGTCTCGACGGGGCGTTGTCGTTTCTGCGGGTCACAATCTGCACTTTTCGCTTGACTGGAGGGTCTTAAACGATATGTGTAGGGTGTGGGGTGTTACGGTTATGCACATTTCGCAGATTGGCCGTGACGGGTTAGGGTAACTCTCTTGCAGAAACCCTTTGCCATTTTTAACTCATTGATTTATATGGTCTTTTGCTGTGTGGGCAAAAAATGTCCGATCTGTGGTGAGGCCGCATGGGCTGGGCGTTTGCCAGGGTTATCGAGAAACTGTTCACAAGGTTATCCACAGCTTTAGTGGATAACCATAGCCAGCCCAGCGGGTGCGCGGGGTTGCTAGGAGAAAGCGATGAAAGCACCGAAAAATTTCGCGCGTTACCAGTTTTTGGCTAAGCGTTTCCTCAAGGCCGGACGGTTACCAGCGTTGCTTTTATCTGTCGCCCGAAAGCGTGAAAAACTTGGTAATGGCTTTGCCGAGTTGGCCGGCCAGCTAAAGCTGTTGCAGGCTCTTTGTCTGGCTTGGTGGCGCGGTGAGTATCGGGCCATCGATTCTCGAGCATTACTGGCCGTGGTGGCGGCTTTGCTGTATTTCGTTACGCCGCTGGATGCGATACCGGACTGGTTGTTTGGTTTCGGCCTGGTTGATGATCTGGCTGTGCTGGCCTGGGTGTTACGCACCTGGCAGGAGGAACTGGCTGCGTTTCAGCAGTGGCGCGCGGATCAGGCTCCAGAGGTGTTGCAGATCGTTGAGCGGTTGCCAGAGCTGGATGAATCGCTAGCGCCGCTGCAAGGGCGCGTGGAGTAGCGCGGGCGATGAATCAGGTATCGTTGAGCATCTGCTCGATCAGACCTTGGTCGCGCAACTGCTGCAGTGTCTTGTCCAATAACTCAGTGCTCACCGGCAATTGCGGGCTGTAGGTGCAATGCATGTCGTAGCGTTCGATCACCCAGGGATTTATCTGCAGCGGTGCATCCGTACGCTTGGCCAGTTGGAAGTTCAGCGGCCTGCGCATGTCGATGATCGCGTCCAGGCGTTGTTTGCGCAGTAGATTAAGCCCGGCGCTGTGGTCGCGCAGGTCCTGACGGATGATTTGCTTATTAGCGAATGCCGCCATTAACTCGCTGCTATAGACATATCCCAGCTGAGTGCCGAGGGTCTTGCCGCGTAGTTCATGGAAACTGTTGATCGGCGCATGCTGACGGTGCAGTAGCAGTACATCTTCTTCTCTGTAGAGGGGGGCGGACCAGCGATAGCGCTCGGGTTTGTCGATCCATTGCGGGTTGCTGTTACAGATCACATGAATGCGCCCGCGCTGCATATATTCGTCGATGCGCCTATTTGGGGTTTCGACAAACACTGCTTTGTAGCCGAGCTGCTGGCTTGCCAATAGGCCTAGTTTGTAAATGAAGCCACCGCGCAATTGCTGCTCGTGCACATCGACATAGGGCATGCCGTCAGCCGTGGCGAAGCCCCAGCGCAACTCATCAGCGCAGGCCCAGCCACTGCAGCCAATCAACAGCATGGTTATCAGTCTGCGCAAAGCCTGCCCTCAACTGCTGCTGAAATCATAGGGGCAGTATAGATCACGCTCTTTCTCGTGCCGGGCTGTTAAGATGACCGCCTGTTCTGGAGTTGCTGAGAGTGATGGAAGTGCTCTGCATGGAGATTTACAGATGAATGTGCAAGTGATCGAGCGCGATGGCCAGCCGGAGTACGCAGTGCTGCCTTGGGCGCAGTATCAGGCATTGCTGCAGGCCGCTGGGCGCACGCCTGAGGTGGCCGCGGTGGTGGTTGATGCTAGTAAGCCGGCCTTGAGCCAGTTGACGGCCCTGCGCGAAGCCAAGGGCATGAGCGCCGAACAGCTGGCGCGTAATGTCGGTATCAGCCCGCATTACCTGAGCATGATCGAGAGCGGCGAACGCCAGCCGGACGCCGCCATCCAGCGTGCGCTGGCTTGGCATCTTGGGGTTGATGGGTGGGAGGCGCAGTCTTGAGCGTAAGCATCAGTCGACAACATTGGCAGGCGTTGCTTGATGAGCTCGAAGATGCTCAGCGTCAGCGTCACCTGCTGACCTATCGTGCGTTGATCGAACGTCTGGCCTTGCCCAGCCCGGCCATGCAGACTTTAGCCGCTGCACTAGAGCACCTGGCCGCCCTGGATGCGCGTGCTGAGCGCCCGTTGCGTAGCGCATTGGTGATCAGTCAGGGGGCAAGCCGCTTGCCGCGCACCGGTTTTTTCGAATGCGTTAGTCGGCTGGGGCGTTTTAATGGTGCCTCCGATGGTATCGCCGCAGCCTCCTGGCATGCCGCCGAGGTGGCCCGCGTGTTCGAGTTCAGCTACCCGGAAGACGCCTGATGTTCGGCGCGCTGCGTGCGCGTATCGGCTACCTGCTGGCGCGCCGTCTGTTTCACTGGGGCTGGCTGGTCAAGCAGCCGCGAGCTTGGCGTTGGATGGAAGGGCAATTCGCTCGCATGGCTAACTTGGGTGATACCCAGGCGCAAAGCTTCTACGGGCATATTTTGCTGTTTCGCGGCCAGGGCTTGGGCGCACGTGATGAAGGGCGGCGCCTGCTTGGTTTGGCGGCCAAGGCCGGCGATGCCAAGGCGGCCTATCAACTTGGCGTTTTGAGTCTATCTGGTGATACCCAGCACGCTGTGGATGCGCCAAAGGCCATCGAATGGTGGACGCTGGCTGCACAGGGAGGCCACCCGGCAGCTGCCTATCGCTTGGCTGAGTTATACCGCAGCGGCGCTGCGGATGTTGCCGCTGATACTGCGCTAGCTGAGCATTTTGCCGCACTGTCCAACCGCCTCAGCGGCCTCTGATTTAGCAATCTGACTTCTGCCATCAGGCCGCCGTATCCGCCTGAGTGTCGATAATATGCAGGCTGTAACCCGGCACGGCCTTGGCATGACGCTTGGCCTCTGAGGCCATCGCCGCCAGCTGGCTGGCATCCAGCTGCGCACATTGCTCGGGGTGGACATGTACCACTCCTAGAGACAAGGACAGCAGCGCATATTCCTGGCGTTTGCCGTTGCGGTCATGGGCGACAAAGCAGCCCGCATGCAGGTCTTCTTCACGGTAGAAGCGTCGGCACTGACTCTGGAAGTCCTCCAGCAAGCGATTGAGCCGCGCGCGCCAGTCCTGTGAGCCGAGCACCAGCAGAAAGTCATCGCCACCGATATGGCCAACAAAGTCCCGCGTCGGGTCGACCCGCTCATTCAGGCACTGCGCCAGACTGAGCAGCACTTCATCGCCCTTGGCATAGCCGTAGATGTCGATGAGGGGATTTCACTATTTTGTCTGCATGCCAAAAGACCTAACGTTAATCGACCTAAAAGCTTATGTAGCTAAACACTTTAAGCGAATCCTGCTGCAACCGGTCGCAGCTGTACGGTGGTGACAGATGAGAAAGGGCTAGGAGCAGACATTTTTATTAGTGGAAATAATCTGCATACCTCCTCATTGACCTTAGGCTCAAGGCGCTATCCAGCGTCAACCTGCAAAGCAACGCTATACCACTTGGCATCGAAGAAATCTGCGGCTTCTATAGCCGGTGGGAGGAGGCTGGAAAATTCAGCCATTTTTTCCACTCCAAATGCATAATGGCATTATGCCCCTGCTGATTAAACGCAGACCCGAAGAATTGAATACTGCTCAAGGATGACCGAATGAGGTATCTAACGTCACTGTTCGCCAAAATACGCTCGATGAGCGTTTCAAAAAAAGGCTTTTCGAGCGTTACTGAAAATTCACCTAAAGATGAGACTTTTTTCGATCTCGCACCTGTAGATAACGTAAATGACAATGGCACGTATCGTCACGCTCTTGAATTTGCGATGCAAAATCCGGCAATTAGGAATATTGCTTTAACAGGGCCCTATGGGTCGGGGAAGACCAGTGTTATTAAAACATTTGAAAGAGAGTCTCAATATAAATTTTTAAATATTTCATTGGCTACTTTTAATGACCCTGGTTCAACGGATGATTCGGGAGAAGTCTCTGGAGACGTTACAGTTAAAGTTGAACGAAGTATTCTTCAGCAAATGCTATATGGCGCAGAAACTTCGACGCTACCCTATTCGAGATTTAAGAGAATATCAAAGCCGCAAAGATTGGACTGGAATGCAGTGGTTTTCGTCGGGTGGCTTGTTGCATGCGGTTACTTGTATATGAATTTTAAAGATTTTTTAACTGCTAAGGGAGCAGAAGATCTAAATCTTACCCTTGTTTTTACTGCTGCTTTTGCATTTCTTTACTTGGCAAGACTGATTTCGAAATCCTTACAAGCATCACACTCGCTTTCGATAAAAAAACTTTCTTTACAGAATGGTGAAATCGAACTGGATAATGTTCCAGAAAGCTCGATATTGAATAAACATCTAGATGAGATAATCTATTTCTTTGAGGAAAACGATTATGATCTTGTTGTATTTGAGGATCTGGATAGATTTGGTAATCCTGAGATATTCATCAAGCTTCGTGAGATAAATAAAATAATTAATGATGGGCGTATGCATAAGAGAGGTTTTTTTGATTTTGGCTTTCTTAAGCCGATTAAGTTCTTGTATGCAATCAAGGATGATGTGTTTTTTAATCGTGATAGGGCGAAATTTTTTGATTTTATTACACCTGTGATACCGATTATAAATAATTCAAACTCGCGTGAGATGTTCGCTCAGTGCGTGAAACCAAAAAAATCAGAAAAAAATATTGATGGGCGTTTCTTAAGCGAGGTTTCGCTATATTTGGATGATTTTCGTCTAATCAAAAATATTAGTAACGAATTTCTCATATACGAAAATAAAGTAGGTGGCAAACCTAATCTAAATAAGCTGCTCGCAATTATTATTTATAAAAACATCTATCCACGAGATTTTGAAGCACTGCACCATGGGAGGGGGGCGCTCTTTTGTATAGTCGATAGGCGTGCAGAAGCGATAGCAATAGCAGCTGCCGAGTTAGATTCAGAAATCCAGAGAAAGAAAGAAGAAGTTCGCGCGTCAGAGAACGAGCTATGTCAAAGCCAGGAAGAGCTTATTAAGATTTTTTTGGGTGAGCTTTGCAGAAAATATACCGCAAATACTATTGCAGGGGTCTATGCGAGTGAGAATTTATATTCTTTCGAGCAGCTTCTAGAGTGGGATAATTTTCAGAAATTATTCAGCGAGAAGAAACTTAGAATTCAAGTAAATGTTGCTCAGTATTATGGCAATACGCAGCAAGACGTAGATTTAGGATTCTCCTTCAGGGAGTTTGAGGAAATAGCTATACCTGGCTCAAAATTTGAAAGTAGGCATGCACGTATAAAAGATAAGAATGCTCAGCGTCGCCAGCAGTTAAACTTTGAAATTGATAGGCTAAAAGAGCAAAAGTCTGAATTTGCAAGAAGGCCGCTGCGAGAAATTTTGCAGGGGGCGGGACTTAGAATTGATGAAATAGCAAAAGACGCGGGGGTAGACGACTCAAGACTGCTGAATTATCTAGTCGGTAACGGTTATTTGGATGAGACTTATAATTTATATATCTCGATATTCCATGAGGGCCGTATGTCACGTAATGACTGGAATTTTATCCAAACTATCCGTGATTTTAGAGTTGCAGAACCACTCGCTCCTATCGATAACCCTAAGGAAGTGGCTTCCGAAATGCGTGACGAAGATTTCGGAGCGGAATACGTACTAAACGTAATTTTAGTAGATTACCTATTACAGCCTTTCATCGAAAATAGATCGAAATTAAAAAGCGCTATCGAGTTTATTTCCAAGAACTTTAATGATTCTGAAGAGTTCTTTGTAGCATATTGGTTGTCTGGTAAGAGTATAGGGGGTTTTACTCGCGCTATAGCCGATGGATGGCACGGTTATGCAATGACAGCTATAGAAAGTGATCTTGCAGTTAAACATGTTGCCGCAATCCTTACTTATGTTGAGCCAAGTCATATAGCAAATAAAATGAATATTGACTTTGCTATAAGTAAATATCTCTCAAGCCACCTGGCTCTTGTGTATTCAGAGAATGTTATGCTTCACCATAGCTATAAAGCACTTGAGCTTATGTCTGTCAAGGTAGCCAGTTTGCAAGATATATGCGAGCTTGAGGGTCTTTTTGATTTTATTGTAAATGCCTCTCTTTATTCGTTAACAGTGGAGAACGTTAGTCTTGTCCTCACAAAATTTCCTGCAGAGGCGGAGCATACACAAAAATTATTAGTTGATCGTGATTTTGCTAATTACACTTCGATTAAGTTATCTGGTAGTGAGCCTCTAAAGAAATATATTGATGGTAATTTGAACTCTTATTTAGTCGATGTTTCTATGGCGATGAAGGATAACCTGGAGGAGTCAGAATCATCGATTTTGGAAATTATTAATCATTCAGGTGTTGATGAGGAGCTGGCTATTCAGTTTGCCCTTAGGCAAAAAAATGTCTTTAATAGTTATGAGAAAATTCCGTCTTCGATGTGGGGCGGATTATTGTTTGGTGGTCGCATAGATATTAATTGGAATAATGTATTGACGTATTATTCCGAGGTGGAGGTGGATGCTGAACAACTAAGTACCTTGCTTGATCGTGAGGATGTATACGCTAAATTGTCAAAGTCAAAAATACCAAAAGTCGGCACTGAGGATGAGAGGTGTTTGGCCCTTTCACGATTCATAATAAATAATTCAGATATCGGTATCAGAAGTTTTGAGATGCTTTGCCAATCTGTACCTTATGTTTTTCAGAGTTTCCCTAAAGAAATACCAGATGATCGGAAACTGATTCTCGCCAGCCGTGGAGTTGTCAGCTTAAATGAGACCTCTTTTATAGATTCTGCGACGGTGAGCGGACTTAAAGCGGCTTTGATAAAGGCACATTTCTCGACTTATGAGGAAAACTCCGAAAACTTCGCATTGGATATTTCAAGTAAAATTGAATTGCTAGAGGCTGGTATCACTGCGGATCAGACTAGTCTCATTATCAGTCGCATTGCTATTGGAGAGATTCTGACTAATCCGAGCGCTACGGAGGTGGTCGGTCGAGTATTGGCTTTCCCTGAAGGGTGTAGAAAAGACGTCGACCAAGAAATCGTATCTCATTGTCTTGTAAATACAGAAGATCAAAAGTCACGAAAAGGAATTCTCTACAATTTTGTAGATGTGCTGACAAATGAACAAATTACGAATGCACTAATTTTATTGCCTGAGCCGGAGTGTCTCTTCGTTAAGCCAAACAATCGAGTTCGCATAGAAAAAACGGAGAGAAATTTGCTGTTTGTTAAGAAGCTTGTTAGTAGGGAAATTGTTTCATCCATTACCGAAGAGCCAACGTTCATTCGAGTCAATGCCTTCCGTAAAGGATTGCTATCTTTTCTCGGGGATTCGCAATGAGCTTTTTGAGTGTGGTTAATTTTATGGCGACTGATTGCTCAGCTTAGTTTATTGGAATAGATATGATTTTATTTGGTGTTTGCCGCTCTTCCAGATAGGCAGTCGTCAATTGGGAGTGGGTGATGTATATGATGCTGGGCTTCGCTAGTGTGAGTGTTAAATTTAAGTCTTATGATTATTCTCCATGGGCGAGGGTGTTATTGGCCACTTCAGACGCATCAATCAGGTGCTTGGGGCTATCAACGTCGAAGCGTTTATAGTTCGCGAGTTAGAGCATCTGGCCATTCTCTACCAGTCGTCACAGTGGCGTGCGCCGATAACGTCACTCAGGAGCAGCGTATTTTGGCGTCAACTCAAAATTTTCCTCGATGGTGGACACGATCATTGATATCAGTCCTCCTAGCTGCTCGTCGTTTTCACTAATCGTGCCGTTCAGCTCGTTGAACGGCTTGAAGTTGTCGATATCCACATAACACACCACGGCTTCGCGGCTCTGCTGCAGTAAGCGGGTCAGGCACTGCTGGATTGGCACGTTGCCTGGCAGCAGCGTCAGCGGATTGGCGTAGCGGGCCTGCTGGATTTTCAGTTCGGTAATCAGTTTGAGTACGTCGATTACCCGACCAAGCCCTACGTAGCAGCCGTCCTCCATGATGATGAAGTCTTCTTCGATGCGCTGGCGGGCGCGGCTGGTGAGCAGACGGCTGACCTGTTGCAGAGACTGTCCGCATTCCACCGCCAGGTAGTCATCGCTCATCAGGCGGCTGATCGGTTTGCGGGCGAACAACTCATTGGCAAAAGGCTTGAGTAAGGTCTCTGCCAGCGAGTGACGATGCACGATGCCGACGGGTTGTTGCACCTGATTGAGCACCGCTAGCGAATTCAGGTTGGCCTGGGCGCGAAACATTTCCAGCACCTCGCAGATGGGGGTGCTCAGAGCCACGGCTTGCTGTGTGTTAAGCAGGTCGCGCAGGTCGCTGGCCTCTTCGCTAAGCGGGCTGCTGCTTGCGGTGCTGGGTAGCAAGTTGACGGCGTCTTGCGGCGGTTGCTCCTGCGGGCGACAGAGCAAGTAACCCTGGATCAGATCGACGCCCATTTCCGCTAGCACGGCGAGTTCCTCGGGCAGTTCGATGCCTTCGGCGATCACTTGGGCGCGGGAGGCTTTGGCCATTTTCAGAATTGATTCAACGAACTCGCGTTTGACCGCATCTTGATGAATGCCGTCGATAAAGTGGCGGTCTATCTTCACGTAATCCGGGCGCAGCTCGGACCAGAGGCGCAGGCTCGAATAGCCGGCGCCGAGATCATCCAGGGCGATGGAAAAACCCATGGCGCGATAGTGGTGCAGGGCGGTGTCGAGCAAAGCGAAGTCGTCGGTGGGCGATTGTTCGGTCAGTTCGATCACCACCTGGCTTGGTGGAATGCCCAGGGTTTGTAACAGTTGTAAGGTGCGTCCCGGCTGGTGTTTGGGCTCCATCAGTGAATCGGGCGATACGTTGAGGAACAGCTTGCCTTCAAGCTTGAGCTGGCTGAAGCGCTGGCAGGCATTCTTGCGGCAGAGCAGTTCCAGCTCGCTCAAGCGCCCGGCGCTGCGCGCCACAGCGAACAGATTGATCGGCGAGTGCAGGGCACTGTTGGACGGGCCGCGACTAAGGGCTTCATAACCGAGTAAGCGTCGCTCGGAGAGCGAAAAAATCGGTTGAAACAGACTGTGCAGGTCGCCATTGGCGAGGATGCTGTCCAGCGCGCTGAACTGCTCGGTGACGATCATGGCGGCTCTCTGTGCATAAAAAACGGGGGACTGGTATTGCTACCAGTCCCCCGTATTTCACGACAGTTTGATGACTCTTTGATGACGCCTGCGGTTTACTTTTTGGCCAAGTGCGTGTTCAAGCCCAGGTAATCGAGCAGGATGCGACCGCTTTCGGTGAGGTAGGCGTCGTCTTCCGGTTTGGTTTTCTTGTCTTCCAACTGCAGTGCGTCTTCGTCTTCTTCCTTGAGTTTGCTTAGCAGTGCTTCGCCTTTGGCTTTGCGGCGGCTGTTCTCGATGGTCAATTGTTGGCCTTCGATATCTGTCTGCTGGGCGCGGCGTTTGGTTTCATTGAGACTGACGGTGTTTTCTGCCATCAGCTTCTGCGCCAGTAGCAGGCGCTCGCGGGCGAAGGTGAAGTCAGGATTCTGCGCGGTACGGGTTTCATAGCGGCTTTGCAGTTCGGCCAGGAACGGTTTTATCGGGTCCAGTTCCGGTTTGACCGCCGGCTTGATGCTGTCCCACGGCAGGGCTTCGGGCAGGGCGCTTTCGCCGATTTCCTTGGTGTCCATGATGTCCGGGTACTGGATGTCGGGGATCACGCCCTGATGTTGTGTGCTCTGCCCGGAAACGCGGTAGAACTTGGCCAGGGTCAGCTTCAGTTCGCCATGGTTAAGTGGCTGGATAGTCTGCACCGTGCCTTTGCCGAAGGTCTGGCCGCCGAGAATCAATGCGCGGTGGTAGTCCTGCATGGCACCGGCGAAAATCTCCGACGCCGAAGCCGACAGGCGATTGACCAGCACGGCCAGCGGGCCTTTGTAGTAGATACCGGTGTTCTCATCGGCCAGTACATCGACACGGCCATCGCTGTTGCGCACCAGTACGGTGGGGCCCTGGTCGATAAACAGGCCGGTCAGCTCGGTGGCCTCTTGCAGCGAGCCGCCGCCGTTGTTACGCAGATCAATCATCACACCGTCTACTTTTTCCTTCTCCAGCTCGGTGAGCAGGCGTTTGACGTCACGGGTGGTGCTTTTGTAGTTCGGATCGCCGGCACGGAAGGCTTTGAAATCCAGGTAGAAGGCCGGAATCTCGATCACCCCAAGTTTGTAGTCACGGTTCTCGTGCTTGAGGTTGAGGATGGTCTTCTTCGCTGCTTGCTCTTCCAGCTTGACCGCCTCACGGGTGATGGCAACCACTTTGCTGGTCAAGTCGTTTGGCGCATTGCTGGCTGGAATCACTTCCAGACGTACTTGCGAGCCTTTCGGGCCTCGAATCAGCTTAACCACTTCATCCAGGCGCCAGCCGATCACGTCGACCATTTCCTGGCTGCCCTGTGCCACGCCGATAATCTTGTCGGCCGGGGATATCTGCTTGCTCTTTTCCGCTGGGCCGGCCGGTACCAGGCGCACGACCTTGACGTGTTCGTTGTCGCTTTGCAGCACGGCACCAATGCCTTCGAGCGACAGGCTCATGTTGATATCGAAGTTTTCCGCATTGTCCGGCGACAGGTAGGTGGTGTGCGGGTCATAGGACATGGCAAAGGCGTTGATATAAGCCTGGAAAACGTCTTCACCACGGGTTTGCTTGAGCCGTGCGAGCTGGTTGTTGTAGCGCTTGGTCAGCAGTTCTTGAATCGCCTTGGGCTCTTTGCCAGCGATTTTCAGGCGCAGCACCTCATCTTTGACTCGCTTGCGCCAAAGGTCGTCGAGCTCGGCGAGATCCTTGACCCATGGGGCGTTTTCACGGTCGATCAGCAGGCTTTCATCGCTGTCGAGATCAATCTTGTCGACACCCTTTTCAAGCATACTCAGGGTGAACTGCAGGCGGCTCTGTAAACGTTCCAGGTGGCGTTTGTAGATGGCAAAGCCGGGTTGCAGATCGCCGTTTTTCAGCAGGTCGTCAAAGCGCGTGCGCCATTGATCGAACTCGGCGATATCGGAGGCAATAAAGTAGCTACGCGAGGGATCAAGCATCTTCAGGTAGCCCTGATAGATTTTCTCCGAGCGCTCGTCGTTCAGCGGTGGCTTGTTGTAGTGATGGCGCTTCAACAATTCCACGACGTTGAGGCTGGCGATGACCTGCTCGCGGTCAGGCTGCAGGTATTCCCAGGAGTCGTCACTGGTGGTTTTCGCCGCGAGCGGCAGGGCGCTCAGGGCAAACGAAAAGGCGAGGGTGACGCTAAGTAGGGTTCGCTTCATGCTAATTCGACGTGTGGGCAGTTGATAACGCATATTAGGCCGTCTTTAAGGGCGCCAGGTTCCATCGGCGCAATGCAAAAGCCCGGTGGTCAGTGCCGGGCTCGGTTCAAATGCACTATGGAGGCAGCGTGAAGGCATTGCAAGGCGTTGAAGGCCGTGTGGAATGGGCAGAATACCCAGCGCCGGTCTGTGATGTAGGGGAAATTCGTATCCGTGTAGCGGCCGCTGGGTTGAATCGTGCTGACTTGCTGCAACGCGCCGGTCTTTATCCGCCACCGCCTGGCGCCAGTGAGGTGCTTGGGCTGGAGTGCGCCGGTGTAGTCAGTGAAGTGGGGGCCGGTTGCGACTGGAAAGTCGGCGACCGGGTTTGCGCATTATTGACCGGTGGCGGCATGGCCGAGGAGGTGGTGGTCGATGCGCGGCTCGCCTTGCCAGTGCCCGAGGGCATGACGCTGGCCGAAGCGGCGGCGTTGCCCGAGGTGTACGCCACGGCCTGGCTCAACCTGTTCCAGCTGGCTGCATTGAAGCCTGGGCAAAAGGTACTTCTGCACGCTGGCGCCAGTGGCGTTGGTTCGGCGGCCATTCAATTGTGCAAGGCCTTTGGCAGCCCGTGCTGGGTCAGTGTCGGCTCCGCTGAACGGTTGGCCTACTGCGAGAGTCTGGGGGCTCAGGGCGGTGTATTGCGCAGTGATGAACACTTGCAGGCACTGCGCGATTTTGCCCCGTTCGATGTGATTCTCGACCCGGTGGGTGGCAACTACGCCTCGCTTAACCTGGATTTGCTGGCTGTAGATGGCCGCTGGGTAAACATCGGTTTGCTCGGTGGGCGCAAGGCTGAGCTCGATCTGGCGCTTCTATTGAGTAAGCGTATTGCGTTGATCGGTTCGACACTGCGTAATCGGGATGAGCAGTTTAAGGCCGATTTATTGCGCGATTTGCAACAGTTTGTATGGCCGCTATTCGCAGAAGGGCGGCTTAAACCGCAACTTCAGCAAGCCTATGCACTCACCGATGCCGAGTCGGCTTTTGCGGTGTTGGCGACTAACCAGGTCAACGGCAAACTGGTGCTGGTAATAGATCCGGCACTAGTCTGACGCCGGTAGTCGATTGGCTTAATCAATCGGAATCATGGCGGCAATCAATAAGCTTTTTTTGCCCAAGGCGCTAAAATGCGCCCTGTAAATTTCTCACCCTCAATAAGGAACCAGAGATGAATCTCATCAACACCCAAGTTCAACCGTTCAAGGCTAACGCTTTTCACAACGGCAAATTCATCGAAGTGACCGAGCAGTCCCTGAAAGGCCAATGGTCGGTGCTGATCTTTATGCCAGCTGCCTTCACCTTCAACTGCCCGACTGAAATCGAAGACGCGGCCAACAACTACGCTGCGTTCCGCGATGCTGGCACCGAAGTTTACATCGTCACCACCGACACCCATTTCTCCCACAAAGTCTGGCACGAAACTTCGCCAGCTGTTGGCAAGGCTGAGTTCCCGCTGGTGGGTGATCCGACCCACGCACTGACCCGCGCTTTTGGCGTGCATATCGAAGAAGAAGGTCTGGCCCTGCGTGGCACCTTCCTGATCAACCCGGAAGGCGTGATCAAGACCGTTGAGATTCACTCCAACGAAATCGCTCGTGACGTATCGGAAACCCTGCGCAAGCTGAAAGCTGCTCAGTACACCGCTGCTCACCCAGGCGAAGTGTGCCCAGCCAAGTGGAAAGAAGGCGAGAAGACTCTGGCTCCTTCGCTGGACCTGGTTGGCAAGATCTAAATCTGCCAACACCCTCCCTGAGCTAACCCTCGGGGAGGGGAGTACTTAGCGCTGTCAGGGTCGCAACCCGACCCTCGTGGTGCCCGATGCCCGGGCGCGATCCGCCCGGGCATTTTATTGCCTGCCATTTTATGGCGGCACCCTGCAGGCCGTCGCTACGCGACGTTAAAAATTGTTCCTGACAATTTTTTATTGCCCAGAATTTTTGTCATTGAGGACTATCCGCCATGTTGGACGCTAACCTGCAAACCCAGTTGAAGGCCTACCTGGAAAAGGTCACTCTGCCGTTCGAGATCGTCGCGTCCCTCGATGACAGTGCGAAATCCCAGGAGCTGCTTGAACTGCTCCAGACCATCGTCGGCCTTACCGACAAGATCACTCTGAAGACTGATGGCAGTGACGCCCGTCGTCCGTCGTTCTCGCTTAACCGTCAAGGTGCAAACATCGGCCTGACCTTCGCCGGCATTCCCATGGGCCACGAGTTCACCTCGCTGGTACTGGCGCTGCTGCAGGTTGGCGGCCATCCGTCCAAGTTGGATGCCGAGACCATCGAGCAGATCAAGAGCATTGAAGGCTCGTTCGAGTTCGAAACCTATTACTCGCTGTCCTGCCAAAACTGCCCGGACGTGGTTCAGGCGCTGAACCTGATGGCGGTGCTTAACCCGAATATCCGTAACGTGTCGATCGACGGTGCGCTGTTCCAGGAAGAAGTCGAGCGTCGCCAGGTGATGGCCGTGCCGAGCATCTACCTGAACGGTGAAGTGTTTGCTTCCGGACGTATGGAGGTGAAGGAAATCCTCGCCAAGATCGACACCGGTTCCGCCAACCGCGATGCCGAGAAGATGAGCGCCAAGGAAGCCTTCGACGTGCTGGTGATCGGTGGTGGCCCAGCCGGTGCCGCAGCGGCCATTTATGCCGCGCGTAAAGGTATTCGCACGGCGATTGCCGCCGAGCGTTTCGGCGGCCAAGTGCTGGACACCATGGCTATCGAAAACTTCATCTCGGTGAAGGAAACCGAAGGGCCGAAACTGGTGCGCGCCCTGGAAGAGCACGTGCGTGAGTACGAAGTCGACATCATGAACCTACAGCGCGCTAGCGCTTTGGTTCCAGCGAGCAGCGAAGGCGGCTTGCATGAGGTGAAGTTCGACAATGGTGCGAGCCTCAAGGCCAAGACTGTGATTCTGTCGACCGGCGCGCGCTGGCGCGAGATGGGTGTGCCTGGCGAGCAGGAATACAAGGCCAAAGGCGTGTGTTTCTGCCCGCATTGCGACGGTCCGCTGTTCAAGGGTAAGCGCGTAGCGGTGATCGGCGGCGGTAACTCTGGCGTTGAGGCTGCGATTGATCTCGCCGGCATCGTCGCCCACGTAACCCTGCTGGAGTTTGCCGACACCCTGCGTGCCGATGCCGTGCTGCAGAAGAAGCTCTACAGCCTGGCGAACGTCACCGTGATCAAGAGCGCGCAGACCACCGAAGTCAAAGGCGATGGCCAGAAGGTCAATGCGCTGGTTTACAAGGACCGCACCACCGAAGAGCTGCATAGCGTCGAGCTGGAAGGCATCTTCGTGCAGATCGGCCTGCTGCCTAACACCGACTGGCTGAAGGGCAGCGTAGAGCTGTCGCGTTTCGGTGAGATCATCATCGACGCCAAGGGCGCCACCAATATCCCTGGTGTGTTTGCCGCCGGTGACGTCACCACCGTGCCGTACAAGCAGATCGTGATTGCTATGGGCGATGGAGCCAAGGCCTCCCTGAGCGCCTTCGATCATCTGATTCGCAGCTAACAAGCGAGATCTTTGCGTCACACAAGAGCGGGCAATCTTTACGGATAGCCCGCTTTTTTGTGCTCTGCCATCAGGCGGTTAGCGGTCCTCTTCAGGTGTTTATACGTCTCAGGCGTCTACGGCATAGCCGTCGATAGTTTTTATTACGGCCGACATATAAAATTTATATTATGTGTGTAATATTAGTTGGCGCACTATACCTCCAGATAGCTTCACTACCCCGCATACCCCAGGAGACGCACCATGAGCACGCATAACGAGAAAGGCACTGCATTGATCACTGGCGCTTCGTCAGGGATTGGCGCCACCTACGCCGAGCGCCTGGCGCAGCGCGGTTACGACCTGCTGCTGGTGGCCCGCGATCTGCCGCGCCTGCAGGCCCTGTCTGCGCGTTTGACCGAGCAATATGGGGTAAAGGTAGAAGCACTGAAGGCCGACCTCACAGACAAGGCTGATCTGCACGCGGTGACCCAGCGCCTGCGTACCGACAAGGCCATCAGCCTGCTGGTCAACAACGCCGGCATGGCCATGAACGGTCAGCTTGCCGAGGCCGACCTCGACACCGTTGATCGCATGATTCTGCTCAACGTGGTCTCGCTGACTCACCTGTCCACCGCAGCCGCTGCCAACTTCACCGCCGCCGGGCGTGGGGCAATCATCAATATCGCCTCGGTGGTGGCCCTGGCGCCGGAAATGTTCAATGCCGTATACAGCGCCACCAAGGCCTATGTACTGAGCCTGACCCAGACCCTCAATGGTGAAGTGAAGGCGCAGGGCGTGCAGGTGCAGGCTGTATTGCCCGGCATTACCCGCACCGAGATATGGGAACGCAGCGGTATGGATGATTCGGCACTGCCGGCGAGCATGATCATGGAGGTCGGCGAGATGGTTGATGCGGCGCTGGCCGGTTTCGACCAGGGCGAGCTGATCACCATTCCATCGCTGCCTGATGCCGCTGACTGGCAGGCCTTTACCGATGCCCGCGGCAAGCTGGCACCGAACCTGTCGCACAGCAACGCGGCTGCTCGTTACAAATAAGCCGCTGGCTGTAACAACAAAGGCCCTGGCTGGAGACAGTCAGGGCTTTGTTGTGGGCACTAATTTTCTGCAATCAGGCGCTTTGCGCTGCGTCGCCGGTGTTCTGTTCGATCAGCAGGCGGCGGGTGGTTTTCAGCAGCCGGTCAGACAGTTCCGGATCGCTTACGCTGCGTGACAGCAGCAGGGCGCCCACCATGGCGCTAAGAATCAGCACGCTCTGCTCATCGGCATGCTCAACGCCAAGGCCGGCTTCGATGGTTTGCAGACGGTCGCGGATCAGCTCATCGGTCACCGGGCTGGGTGCGCCGCGCTGGCCCAGCTCGGCGGACATGGTCGGCAGCGGGCAGCCATCGCCCGGATCGGCGCGGTGGGCGGACGACAGGTAACCGCTGATCAGGCGGGTCAGCGGTTTATCGCTGTTGGCCATCTCGCTGGTGACCGCCGTCAGCTTGTCAGCGCTGTGGCGCAGGGCGGTTTCTACCAGCTCATCTTTCGATTTGAAGTGGGCGTAGAAGCCGCCATGGGTCAGGCCCAGGGTTTTCATCAGCGGCTGCAGGCCGGTGGCACCAACGCCGTCGCGACGGAACAGGCGCGCGGCCTCTTCGATGATGCGCTGATGGGTCTGGGCTTTGTGGTCTTCGGAATAGCGCATGGAGTACCTGGCCGCTGGTTTCAGATGTTGCCTGCCATCTTACTCGCTTCGACCCGGTGTTTCAGTGCCGGGTGTAGGCGCTGTCCCAGGCATGCTGAGAATCAGGCAGGTGGTTGAGCCGACGGCGTACAGGCGGTCGTCGACATCGTAAATGCGCCCTTCGGCCAGCGCGGTGGTGCGGCCGATATGCACGATGCGGCCTTCGGCGCGGATCGGCCCGACCTTGGTGCTGAGGGCGCGGATATAGCTGATGCGCAGATCGGTGGTGGTGTAACCCTGGCCGCGCTGCAACTGGGTGTGGATGGCGCAGCCCATACAGGAGTCGAGCAGGGTGGCTGCATAGCCGCCGTGCACGCTGCCCAGCGGGTTGTAGTGGCGTGCATCGGGCGTGCCCTGGAAGACGAAGCGCCCGGACGACCATTCCAGCGGGACGAAATCCAGCAGATGGCCGATGGGCGGCGAGGGCAGTTCACCACGGCCGATGCCGTCAAAGAATTCCTGCGGCAACAGCTCGCTGACCTGCGCCAGGCTCATGCTGCCGGGCGCACCAAGGCTGGCGCGCATGGCCTGTTCGGCGGTGAGCCATTCGGCCAGTTTTTCTTCGCGTGATGGGATGCTCATGGATCAGGCCTCGTCGGATAGTGGCTTTAAAATTACAAGCATAATTTAATTATTTATATTATGGTTGAAATATTAGTGTTTGGCGAGCCACGCCAGCCCGTGATCACAGGACCCACGCCCATGCATCCCTATCCCTTGCCGTCGCGCAGCCTGCTGCTGATTTTGGTGGCCCTGACCGCCCTTGGAGAGATTTCCACTCAGCTGATCATCCCCAGCCTGGGCGTTATCGAGCTGATCATGACGGCCCGCCCCGGCAGCAGCCTGCTGGCTCTATCTGCTTTCGTCGCCGCCTTTGGCCTGGGTCAGTTGTTGCTCGGTCCGCTGTCGGATCGCATCGGCCGTCGTCCGGTGTTGATCGCCGGGTTGCTGGTTTATCTGCTCGCCACCTTGTGGATGCTGCTGGCCAGCAGCATGGGTGAATTTATTGCTGCCCGCGTGCTGCAGGGGCTTGGGGCTTGCGCGGCATTGGTTCTGGCGCGGGCCATCGTTCGCGATGTGTGGCAGGCGCAGGCTGGGCCTGCATTGGCGCTGACGGTGATTGGCATGCTCTGCGCCATCGTTCTGTCGCCGATGCTGGGCGGCGTGCTGACGCTATATGGCGGCTGGCGCGCGCCGATTGCCTTGGCACTGCTGATCGGGGTTGCCATCGTTGTTGCAGTGTTGGGCCTGTACCGCGAAAGCAATCGCCAGCTCGATCCGCAGGCCGGGCAACTGAGCAGCTTGGCCGGCAACTATGCCGATCTGCTGCGCGCCGCCTCGTTCCGCGCGTTGGCCCTGACGCTGGCCTGCACCTATGGCGCGATGTTTGCGGTAGTTGCCGGCTCTTCAGCTGTGTATATCGGCCTGCTGGGGCTGAGTCCGGCGCAATACGGCATCACCTTCGCGGCAATTGTTTCGGCGCTGATCGCCGGCGCGCTGTTTACCCAACGGCGCATTTTGCAGCTGGGCCCCGAGAAGATAGTCGGCATAGGTGCGGCACTGGTGGTAAGCGGCGCCCTGGCCACTTTGGCGATTTATCTGCTGTTTGGTTTGTCATTGCTCGGCCTGTCGTTGCCCCAGGTGTTGGTCACCTTGGGCGGTGGCATGTTGCTGCCGGCATCGGTGGCTGGCGCGGTGATCCCCAATGCCCACCGCGCCGGTCTGGCCGCAGGCTTTATGGGCTTTGCGCAAATGGCCGGCGCCACCTGCAGCGGCGTCTTGCTCAGCCTGCTGGCGGATGGCTCGGCTTGGCCTATGGTGTTGCTGAACACTTTATTCGCCGTCGCGGCGTTCTGCGCCTTCCACCTGCTGCGCCCACGGCCGGCAGCGAACGCGGCCCTGGTTCGCTAAACCCTAGGAGCAATTCCATGAGCAACTATGACGTGCTGATCATCGGTGGCGGCCCAGGCGGCTACAACGCGGCTATCCGTGCCGGGCAACTGGGCCTGAAAGTCGCCTGCATCGAGGGGCGCGAGACCCTGGGAGGCACCTGCCTGAATGTCGGCTGCATGCCGTCTAAGGCGTTGCTGCATGCCTCGGAGTTGTACGAAGCGGCGACCAGCGGCGAGCTCAATAACCTCGGTATCGAGGTCACGCCAACGCTCAATCTGGCGCAGATGATGAAGCAGAAGGATGAGAGCGTAACGGCCCTGACCAAGGGCATCGAATTTCTGTTTCGCAAGAACAAGGTCGAGTGGATCAAGGGCTGGGGTCGTTTGAATGGGCCGGGCAAGGTCACGGTGACCCTGGCCGATGGCAGCGTACGCGAGCTGCAGGCCAAGGACATCGTGATCGCCACCGGCTCGGAACCGACGCCACTGCCTGGAGTGACGATTGATAATAAGCGCATCCTCGACTCAACCGGTGCGCTGGCTCTGCCCACGGTGCCCAAGCATCTGGTGGTGATCGGGGCCGGGGTGATCGGTCTGGAGCTGGGCTCGGTGTGGCGGCGTCTGGGCAGTGAAGTGACAGTGGTGGAATACCTCGACCGTATTTGCCCCGGCCTGGATGATGAAACCGCGAAAACCCTGCAGCGCACCCTGAGCAAGCAGGGTATGAATTTCAAACTGGCTACCAAGGTCAGCGCCGCTAAGGCTACCGCCAAAGGCGTGACCCTTGAGCTGCAGCCCGCTACTGGCGGCGCTGCCGAGCAACTACAGGCTGACTATGTGCTGGTTGCCATTGGCCGCCGCCCCTATACCGCTGGCTTGGGTTTGGAAACCGCGGGTCTCGCCACCGACAAGCGCGGCATGTTGGAAAACCGGCAGCACCGCAGCAGCGTGCCGGGCATCTGGATTATCGGTGATGTGACCTCCGGGCCGATGCTCGCGCACAAGGCCGAAGATGAAGCGATCGCCTGTATCGAACGGATCGCCGGGCATGCTGCCGAGGTCAATTACGAGGCGATTCCCGGGGTGATCTACACCAAGCCGGAAGTCGCCACCGTGGGCAAGACCGAGGAGCAGTTGAAGGCTGAAGGGCGCGGCTACAAGGTCGGCAAGTTTCCCTTTACCGCCAACAGCCGGGCGAAGATCAATCATGAGGCCGAAGGCTTCGTCAAAGTGCTAGCCGATGAGCGCACCGATCAGATTCTCGGCGTGCATATCATCGGCCCCAGCGCCGGCGAGCTGATCGGCGAGTACTGCGTGGCCCTGGAATTCAGCGCTTCGGCTGAAGATATTGCGCTGATCTGCCATCCGCACCCAACCCGCTCGGAAGCGCTACGCCAGGCGGCGATGAGTGTGCATGGCTGGGCCATGCAGGCCTAAGTCTACTTACAGTCTGCTGCGCGTCGGCCCTGCTGCGTTAAAAGCAGGCTCGGAATGCTCATGTACAAAAGTACACTCCGCTTCCTTGCCTGCTTTGACCAGCCGGAGGCTGTTACTAACGTAGCGCCTTGCATGGCTCTGCTCGCAAGACTTCAAAAAGATTCTTAAAGCCCCAAAGCATTACGTGCCAAAGCGTTGCAGCTGCATTTCCTGTAATCGGCTAATGGTGCGGCGAAAGGCGAAGCTCAGGTAGCCCTCGGTATAAAGTTCGGCGAGCGGTACCTGGGCTTCGAGGTACAACGGCACCTTGCGGTCGTAGCACTCATCCACCAGAGCAATAAAGCGCCGCACGCTGTCATCCTTGACTGACAGGGCGGGCAGTTGCCGATCACCGGCCTGCACACGCTCAACGCTATCTTCGGTGCCTCGGGCTATCTTCGCTGCGCGTTGTGGGCTGCTCAGGTTCGGCACCTCGCTGAGCAAAATGGCCTGGAAACGGTCGCATAGGGCGATAAAGTCCGGCGCGGCCAGGGGCTGTTCGCAGAGGTCGGTAAAACGGCACCAGAGCACGCCATCGCAGTGACGCAGTGCCTGCACGCTGCGGTTCCCAAGGATTAGGGGCTGATCACTGCTGGGTTTGCCTGCGGCCAACTGGCTAAAAGTCCGGCTCAATACGCTGGGCAGCCCAGGCGTGGCGACCCAGTAACGAGTATGCGCGGTGCCCGGGTGCAGGCGATGGTCTTCCTCACCGTTGATGCTTACCACCTGCATATGCCGTTGCAGGGCGGCTACCGCAGGCAGAAAGCGCTCGCGGTTGAAACCTTCGGCATACAGCAGTTCTGGCGGCTGGTTCGAGGTGGCGACCAGCACCATGCCCTGTTCGAACATCACCTGGAACAGACGGCCGAGAATGATCGCATCGCCAATATCGCTGACAAACAACTCGTCAAAGCACAGCACGCGTACTTCATGGCTTAGCTCCACCGCCAGCGCCTGCAGAGGGTCCGGCGTACCCGTGAGCTGAAACAGGCGCATATGCACCCAGCGCATAAAGTGGTGAAAATGCTGGCGCCGTGCCGGGACCTTCAAGCCTTTGTAAAAGCTGTCCATCAGCCAGGTCTTGCCACGGCCAACCGGCCCCCACAGATACACCCCGTTGATCGGATGCGCCGGTGTGGCCTGGTGCAAGGCCTGATGACAATCGTGCAACGCCTGGGCAGCTTGCCACTGCGCCGGGTCGGACTTAAAACCGTCGCGGTCGATAGCCTGTTGGTAGGCTGCGAGCGGAGAGCTGCAATCCATCAATGCGCTCCGATGCGTTTGTGCATGCATGCCGCGCTGGCGGGGCAGAGGTTAGAAAACTCTGCCGTTTGGCGAATTACCTCAGGCACGTCAGCCCGATCAAGCAAGCTGTAGCCATGGTGGGTAAAGAACGCTTCTGCGGTATTGGTCAGCAGGTACAGCTCACGTACACCCAGTTGCTGTGCATAGGCTTCGATCTCGGCGACCAGTGCGCCGCCATAACCCTTGCCGCGCGTCATTGGGCTGACCACCAGTGAGCGCAGCAGTGCTGCCTCATCGTAAGGTTGTAGGCCAATCAGCGCTTCAAGTGCATGCTCCGGGCCGCTGGCGATAAAGTGGGCGAAGTGCTCAGTCTCTAGATCAGCAGTTGGCAATCCGGCAGCTGCCAGCAGCGTTTTGGCGGACTCAGTCGGTGGGTTACGGTAAATGTTCATGGGAACCATTGGGGCGAGACATTTGGATCGACATAGTGCTCGCACTTTAACTGAGCGTTTAGCAAAAGACCCACAGGCGTGGGTCTTTGCATTCTACAGAGCGTTATCAGCGCCAGCTAAGGACTGGCCAGCCAGCCTGCTGCGCATGCTCCAGCAGCGTGGGGTCGGGGTTGACCACATAGGGTTTGTCGACCACCTGCAGCAGCGGCAGGTCGTTGCGTGAGTCGGAGTAGAAGTAGGCGCCATCGAGCACTTCGCCTTGTTCTTGCAGCCAATCACGCAGACGGCTGACCTTGCCCTCGCGGTAGGTCATTACGCCCTGGGTACGGCCGCTGTAGTGGCCATGTTGAACTTCCAGATCGATGGCCAGCACTTCCTCGATCTTTAAACGTGCGGCAACGGCGCTGACCAGGAAATGCGCTGAGGCGGAAATCACCAGTACCCGGTCACCGGCGGCGCGGTGGTTGGCCAGGCAGCGGGTGGCGTCGCTATAGAAAATCGGCTCGATCACGTCTTCGACAAAGGGCTCTACCACATGGGCGACTTCTTCCGGCGTGCGACCCACCAGTGGCGACAGGGTGAAGGCCATATAGTCCTCCATGGCTAGCTCGCCGGCAGCGTATTGGCGCATCAGCTCCTGTTCATGGGCGATAAAACTGTCGGCGTCGGCCCAGCCAAGTTTGACCATTTCCTGGGTCCATAGGCTGGCGCAGTCGCCGCCGATCAGGGTTTCGTCCAGGTCGAAAATTGCCAGGGCCATCAGGCCACCTCACAGATAGCGTTGTCTTCAATGTTCAGGTTGATGTGCTGACCACGGGCGTGCAGGTCAGCGGGGGAGCGATTGAGTACATCCACCAGCAGTTCAACGCCACGGGCTTCGACGCTGTAACGGATTACGTTGCCGAGCAGGCGGTGGCTGCGAATGTGTCCTTCGATGCTGCCTTGTGCGCCGATCTGGATAGCCTCCGGGCGAATCGCCACGCGGCTATGGATCGGCCGCAGCAACAGGCGGCTGGCGGCATCGGCGTCGAGCAGGTTGTAGTTGCCGATGAAACCGGCGGCAAAGGCATCGGCCGGCGCGGTGTAGAGGGTTTCGGCGTCGCCGCTCTGGACGATCTTGCCGCCGTTCATCAGGAAGATGCGGTCGCTCATGACCAGCGCTTCTTCCTGGTCATGGGTGACGAAGATGGTGGTCAGGCCCAGCTCCTGCTGGATGTTGCGGATCTGCTCACGCAGATGCTTGCGGATACGTGCGTCCAGCGCTGACAGCGGCTCATCCAGCAGCAGCAGGCGCGGGCGGGTGACCAGCGAGCGTGCCAGGGCGACACGTTGGCACTGACCACCTGAGAGCTGTGGTGGGTAGCGGTTGGCAAAGTCATTCAGCTCGACCAGTTCAAGTACCTCCTTGACCCGTTGCTCAGCCTCACTGCCTTTGACCTTCTGCATGCGCAAGCCAAAGGCGACGTTTTGCTGCACGGTCATGTTGGGGAACAGCGCGTAGCTCTGGAACACCATGCCGATGCCACGCTTTTGCGGGGCAACGGGTACCAAGTCTTCACCGTCGAGGAGAATCTGCCCGCCATTGACCCCGGTTAATCCGGCGATGCAGCGCAGTAGGGTGGATTTGCCGCAGCCAGATGGGCCGAGCAGGGTGATGAATTCACCCTTGGCAATTTCGCAATTGATATCGCTGAAAATCGAGGTGGCACCGTAGCTTTTATGCAGGCCTTGAATACTCAGATAACTCATGACTTGTCCTTATTCAGGCGGTTGGCCGCCCAGGTCATCAGCAGCACGAACATAAAGTAGGAGATCACCAGGGCGCTGGTGAAATGACCACTGTCGTTACGCATGTTGTAGAGGTACACCTGCAGGGTCTCAAAGCGGCTACCGACCAACAGGTTGGCAAACACGAACTCGCCAAAGAGGAAGCTGAAGGAGAGGAAAATCGAAACCATCATGCCCTTGCGCAGGTTGGGCAGCACCACCATAAAGGCCGCGCGCCACGTGCTGGCACCCAGCAAATGGGCGGCGTCCATCAGGTCGCGCAGGTTGATCGCTTGCAGGTTGTTGCTGATCGCGCGGTACATAAACGGCAGGGCGATGGTGAAGTAACAACCAATCAGGATCCACGGCGTGCCGAGGATCGGCAGCGGGCCACCGGCAAACAGCTGCATCAGGCCCACCGACGAGACCACTGGTGGAATGGCGAACGGCAGCAAAATCAGCACATTCATCACCGCGTCGAGCTTGGGGAAGTGATAACTGACCACGAACAGCAGCGGCAGTATCAATACCAACGACAAGGCCAGTGCGGCAAAGCACACCAGCAAAGAGCGGCCGAAGGCAGACAGAAAGCGCGCATCGGTCCACAGCGCCACGTACCACTTGAAGGTCAGCCCGCTGGGCAGAATGGTCGCCGACCAGCTGGTGGCCAATGAGTAGATCAGAGTGCCCAGCAGCGGCATAAGCAGAATCAGCATCAAGGTGTAGACCACCAGCTGATGGAACAGCTGGGAGCGTTTTTCAGCGTGGGACATGGTAGCTCCGGCGCAACAGCCATTGGTGAACGATGGTGATCAGGGTCATCAGACCGACCAGAATCATTGCCAGGGCACTGGCCATATTCGGGTCGAGGAAGATGTCGCCGGAGACCATGGCGGCAATACGGATCGGCAGAATATTGAAGTTGCCGGTGGTCAGCGCATACACCGTGGCATAAGCGCCCAGGGCGTTGGCCAGCAGAATAACGAAGGTGCCGAGCAGTGCTGGGGTCAGTACGGGGATGCCGATATGCCGCCAGAACTGCCAGTTGCTCGCGCCAAGTAACTCGGCAGACTCGCGCCAGTCTTCACGCAGGGCATCGAAGGCCGGGTAGAGCAGCAACACACCGAGGGGGATCTGGAAGTAGGTGTAGAGCACGATCAAGCCGGTCTTGGAGTAGAGGTTGAAGTCCTCAATGATCCCCGCCTGCTTGAGCAGAATGGTCAGTGCGCCGTTAAAACCCAGCAGAATGACAAAGGCAAACGCCAGCGGTACGCCAGAGAAGTTGCTGGTCATGTTGGAAAACGCCATGACGAAGTCGCGCAACTTGCTGTCGACCTGGCGCAGCGAGTAGCTACCTAGGATGGCGATGCTGATGCCAATCAAGCTCGACCAGAACGCCACTTCCAAGCTGTGGCGCATCGCCTGGCGGTAGAACGGTGAGGCGAAGGCCTGCTGGAAATTGCCCAGGCCCCAGCCCTCGGCGGTATGCAGGCTGTTGCTGGCGACCCAGAGCAGTGGGGCGATCTGAAAGGCGATAAAGAACAGGGCAAAGGGCAGCAGGCAGAGCAGCGCCAACCCTTTGCCGCGTAGGGCAGATATCATGCGAGGAGCTCCCGGCAGACAGGTTTGTCGTGGGCCACGCCGAGCAGCTCGCAGACCGTACCGCACAACTCCAGCTGTTTCGGCTGGGCGTTGGGGTTGAGGCTGAAGGCGCTGCCGAGTACCAGCAGCGGCACTTCGCGTTCTTCCGGCAGCAGGCCGTTGTGGCTGCGGTCGTTGTTCATGCCGTGGTCGGCGGTCACCAGAACCTGGTAGCCGGCGTCGAGCCAGGGCTGGATATATTCGGCCAGCAGCACATCGGCCATGCGTGCGCTGTTGCGGTACTGCGCGCTGTCGAGGCCGTGCTTGTGGCCGGCGTCGTCGATATTCATCGGGTGCACCAGCAGCAGGTTGGGCGTATGGCGCAGGCGCAGGCTTTCTGCGTCGGCGAACAGGTGCGAATCCGGGTAATGGTCGGCGTAGTAAAAGTGGCCGTATTGAATCGGCAGCGCCGCATCGTTGGTATGACGATCACGGGCTGCCTGAAAAGGGGAACGGTTATACAGCTCGCTGACCCAGTGATAGGCCGCCGCTGCGGTAATCAGGCCAGCATCGCGGGCGTAGTGGAACATGCTGCGCTGTGTCGACAGGCGCGCTACATCGTTATTGACGATGCCGCTGTCGATGGGCGCAACACCAGTCAGAATCGCTTCATACAGCGGGCGTGACAGCGCTGGGAGTTCACAATCGAGCTTGTACAGCGCGGCTCGCCCAGCCTGGCAGTAAGCCTGCAGATGCCCCAGCGCATGCTGAGCCACCTGATAGCTCAAGCCATCCAGAACCACGAGGATGACGTTGTGCGACATGATTGAAAGCCTTAGCAACCGAATCGGCCCCGGAGTGTATCCGGGGCCAGATTGCGTTAGTTCATATTGATGATGACGTGTTCCTGCCACAGACGCGGCAGTGCTTTGGAGGTGGCTTCCCAGGCAGCAGCATCCTTGATTGGCTGCACCTTGGCGTATTGCTCCTGCGGTAGCAGCTTGGATTGCACGTCGGCTGGCAGGGTCAGGTGCTCGGCGCGGATCGGTCGGGCGTTACCCTTGGCCAGGTTAATCTGGCCGGCGTCGCTGAGGATGTACTCACGCGCCAGTTTGGCCGCGTTGGGGTTTTTCGCCCATTTGTTGATGATGGTGCTGTAGCCGGAGATCACCGAGCCATCGGACGGGATCAGCACTTCGAAGCGGCTTGGGTCGATCTGGTCGCGGTAGCTCAGACCGTTGAAGTCCCACACCACGCCGACTTCCACTTCGCCTTTTTCCAGGGTCTGGATGGTCGGGTTGGCCAGCGACAGACGGCCTTGTTTGGCCAGCTCGCCGTAGAAATCCAGCGCCGGTTGCACGTTGCTTTCATTACCACCCATGGCGATGGCGGCAGCCAGTACGCCGTTTACCGCTTGTGCGGCGGTGCTGACATCACCGGCAGAGACTTTGTAGGTGCCGGTTTTCAGGTCCGCCCAGGAGCGCGGGATGTCCTTGACCAGTTGCTTGTTGACGATAAAGGCGATGGAGCCGGTGTAGGCCAGCATCCAATGACCGTCGGTGTCCTTGGCCCAGGTTGGAATCTGCTCCCAGGTGCTCGGCTTGTAGGCTTGGGTAACACCCTGCTGTACGGCAATGGGGCCGAAGGCCGCACCGACGTCGCCGATGTCTGCGGTGGCGTTTTCCTTCTCGGCGGCGAACTTGGCAATTTCCTGGGCCGAGCTCATGTCGGTGTCCATATGCTTCAAGCCGTATTTCTTCTCCAGATCAACCCAGGTGTCCTTCCAGTTGGCCCAGCTGTCCGGCATGCCCACGCTGTTCACCGCGCCCTCAGCGCGCGCGGCCTTTTCCAGTGCTTGCAGATCCGTTTCAGCAGCCATGGCCGAGGTGGCCAGGGCGATGGCTGAGCCCATCAGTGAAGCCAGCAGCAGTTGTTTCATTGGAAACTCCTTTGCGATTGAAGTGCGTGCAGTGAAAAGTTCTGGTCTAGATCAGCAAGACCCAGGCCAATTTAGGCTTGTTAAATGACAGTTTTATGTATTTTGGTCATTTACCGGCTTCAGCCGGGTTGCACAAACTGGCGCACCACTAGCGTAGACCATCAACAAATTCAGTCATGTATGGTCTGCAAGCCAAGTTTTATCAGCTTTTACTGGTGCTGAAAGAAAGTTGTCATGGCGTGGTCATCAAGACTGCTTAAACTTGAAATATGGGTTTTACCGCTGCACTCACAGGTTGACGCCCCGAAATGGGGCTGGACTAGTCCAGTTATGGAGGTCTTGATGCGCGATGAAGCGCCGCGGGCAGTCACAGCTATCTGCCGGGCATTGGAAGAGCAGATCGAACACGGCCTGTTGCCATCGGGAAGTCAGTTGCCGGCCGAGCGCAAGCTCAGCGAGGTATTCGATACCACGCGCATCACCCTGCGCGAGGCACTGGGCCAGCTTGAGGCCCAGGGGCTGATCTACCGCGAGGAGCGTCGCGGCTGGTTTGTTTCGCCACCGCGCGTGGCCTACAACCCGCTGGTGCGCAGCCACTTTCACGCCATGGTCGGCGAACAGGGCCGGGTGCCGGCCACCGAAGTGCTGAGCGCGCGGCTGATTCCCGCCAGCGCCGAGATCTGCCAGCTACTGGCCTTGCCGGCGCTGTCCAGCGTCTACCAGATTCGCCGTGCACGGCGGATCGACGGCCGCCTGGTGTTGTATGTCGAGCACTACCTCAATCCGAATTACTTCGCCGGCATTCTGGATTTCGACCTGACCCGTTCGCTGACCGAACTGTATGCCAGCGAATACGACATTCATTACGGCCGAGTGCGCTTCGATATGGTGCCCACGGCGTTGCACAGCGAAGCCGCGTCAGCGTTGAAAGTGGCGGTAGGCAGCCCGGCGCTGCGTATCGTGCGAATCAACCGCGACCAGCATGGCCGGCTGATTGACTGCGATCTGGAGTTCTGGCGCCACGACGCTCTGCATGTGAGCGTCGAGGTACCAGAGTGATGGCTATCTAAGCGACAACCTGGCTTTGCTGTACTGGTGAAAACTCCAGAGTTTCGCCATCCAGTGGTACGCGTAGGTGCTCACAGATTCCCCGGCGAGTGGCCTCTTGCAACAAGCCTGCGCGAGTCACCGGGCAGTGGTCGAGGGCTTCCAGGTGGTTGGCGACGATGATGCCGCTGCTGAGCTGGAGTGCTGTGAGAATCTCGGCCTGACCCATGATGATGTCGCCGCCTAGGTCGAAGCGTGCACCGCCTGCCGGTAACACGCTGACTGTCGGTGCCAGCTGCGTCAGGCAGTGGCGAACGTCTGCAGTGAGCAGGGTATCGCCGGCGATATAGAGGCTGGGTTCCTGTGGAATCTGGATGAAATAGCCGTAGCCGTGGGCCATCAAACTGCCGATAAAGCCCTCGCCGTGTAGGCAGGGAATCGCCTGGATAGTGCCGTTGAAGAAGGCCCCGCCGCTCTGGCTAGGCAGCTCCTGCACATTAAGCCGGCGCTTGCGTAGGTAATCCGCATCCTCCGCCATGCACAGCACCGGGATATTGCGCTCGCGCAGCCAGCGGATGGCGGCTCGGTCGAGGTGGTCAAAATGGCCTTTCTGGCAATGGGTGATCAGACAATGAGTTACACGCTCCAGATGCTCACTAGCGTTGCCTGGTAGCTCGACCAGCGGGTTGCGTCGCCGCCGGGCCAGGTACTTGAGCGCGGGCAACTGGCCCTGGGCGGCCAGCATGGGGTCGACCAGCAGACGAACTTCGCCGAATTCGACGATCAGGGTGGCATTGCGCAGTTGAGTGATTTTCATGGTGACCTCCGAGGCAGGAGTGGCCATTGTAAAAATCCGCCTGCGGGATAAAGATGGCAGAAATTGCCATAAATCGGACATTTCATGCCTGTGCAGAGGATCGGTCTGCTGCTATACCCCGGTTGCATGCCAGCGGGCCTGTTTGCTTTCGCCGACCTACTGACGGCGGCCAATCGGCGCGTGGGTGAGCTGCGCTTCGAGCTGTGTTGGCTGGGCCTGGACAGTGAAGCGGTTGATTGTGCCCAGGGCATGCGCTTGCAGCCGCAGAGCAGCCTGGCCCAGGCCGGCTGCAGCGCTGTGCTGATTCCCGGACTCTGGGCAGATTCTGAGGCGATGATCGCCCAGGCGTTGGGCGCCAACCATGCCTTGATCCGGGCGCTAAGCCAGCTACCGCGTACAACGCAATTGTGGAGCTACTGCACCGGCGTCTGCTTGTTGGCGCAGAGCGGGCGTTTGCAGGGTGAGCGCGCGACGGCCACCTGGTGGCTGGCGTCCAGTCTGCAGAAGCGTTTTCCCCAAGTGGAGTGGCAGTTCGAGCAGACCCAAGTGAGCAATCGTCTGACTGCCACGGCGTCCGGGGTCAGCGGTTACCTGTCGATCGCCCGGGCGCTGATCGAGGAGCAGCTGGGCGCGCTGCTCTATCGCGAGATCGCCACGCTGATGGTGTTGCCGCGTCCAGAGCCGGCGACGCCGGTGTTTCGTTCCGTTGGCTTGATGCAGCAGACCGAGCCACTGTTGCGCCGCCTGCATCTGTTGGTAGAGCAACTGCCGGCGCAGCAGCTGAGTGTGCAGCGGCTCGCTGACGAGTTGGCCGTTTCCGCACGGACTTTGGCGCGTCAGGTAAAGGCGTTAACCGGCCTGGCGGTGGCCGATCAGGTGCGCCTGATCAAACTTAACCAGGCCGGCGAGCGGTTGACCCTCACGATGGACTCGATCAGCCGGATCAGCGACTCCCTGGGTTATAGCGATGAGTCCAGTTTTCGCCGTACCTTCAAGCATGTCACCGGCCTGACCCCGGCGGCTTACCGGCAGCAGTACAAGCGCTAGCTGCCACGCACCGGAGTAACGATCAAGGCAGCTCAGGGCTGGCGTAGAACGCCGTCAGCACTTTCACTAGGTGCGCTAGGTCATGGCTGCCGGCCAGTTCGCGGATCGAGTGCATGGCGAAGGTCGGCAGGCCGATATCCACGGTGCGTACGCCCAGCTGGCTGGCAGTGATCGGACCGATGGTCGAGCCGCAGCCCATGTCGCTGCGGGTGACGAAGCTCTGCACCGGCACTTCATTTTCCAGGCACAGATGGCGGAAGAACCCGGCGGTTTCGCTGTTGGTGGCGTAGCGCTGGTTGCTGTTGATCTTGATCACCGGGCCGGCATTGAGCTTGGGTCCGTGGTTTTGATCGTGTTTGTCTGCGTAGTTGGGGTGCACGCCGTGGGCGTTATCGGCCGAGACTAGCAGCGAGCGCTGGATGGTGCGCACGAAGGCATCGCCGTCCGGCAGTACGCGGCGCAATACCTGTTCGAGCATCGGGCCGTCGGCGCCGCAGGCCGAGCAGGAACCGACTTCCTCGTGGTCGGTGCAGACCAATACGCAACTTTCTTCATCCGGCGCGGCCAGCAGCGCCTGCAACCCGGCGTAGCAGGACAGCAGGTTGTCCAGCCGCGCGCCGGCGATAAAGTCGCCATTCAGGCCAATCACCGCCGCACTCTGGGTATCGTAGAAGCTCAGCTCGTAATCGAGCACCGCATCGGCGCTGAAGTCGTGTTCGCGCGCCAGTTGATCAGTGATCAGCGCGCGGAAATCGGCCGGCTCATCGGCGGATACCTGTGCGAGGATCGGCGGCAGCTCGATCTGCTGGTTGATCGCCCAGCCCTGGTTGGCTTCGCGGTTGAGGTGAATAGCCAGGTTGGGAATGATCGCAATCGGGCTTTGAAAATCGATCAGCTGGCTTTCTACTTTGCCGTCGCGGCGGTAGGTCACCCGGCCGGCCAACGACAGGTCGCGGTCGAACCAGGGCGCGAGCAATGCGCCGCCGTATACTTCGACGCCGAGCTGGAAAAACCCCTGCTGCTGCAGCTCTGGTTGCGGTTTCACCCGCAGGCACGGGCTGTCGGTATGTGCGCCAACCAGGCGAATGCCGCCTTCCAGCGGGGCGCGTTTGCCCAGTTTGAAGGCGATGATCGAGGAGTCGTTGCGCGTCACGTAATAGCGGCCGCCAGCCTCGGTGTGCCAGCTGGCGCGCTCGTCCAGGTACTGAAAACCGGCCGCTTCAAGACGCTGAGCCAGGCTGGCGGTGGCATGAAAAGGGGTTGGCGAGGCCTTGAGGAACTCGATCAGGCCTTGATTCAAATCTTCGCGCATAGGGCACTCCAGACGGCAATCGGCCGAGTTTAGCGGATTTGCCTAGCGCTTTGGGCTGCCGCGCTCGACAGATCAGCGCGCGATGCTGACCAGGCTGAGCAGATAACCGTCGAACTCGCCGAACTGGCCTTCCAGCTCACTGCCGGCAGGCCAGTCCGCATGCAGGTCAATCAACAGGCGCATACGCACTTTATTGTCGGCGTCGACACTGAGCAGCTCGGCATCTTGAAAATAGAAGTGCTGCAATACCTGCGGGTAGAGTGCCTTGAACAGGCTTTCCTTGAGCGAGAAGATCAGGCTGATGCGTGGCGCACGTTGTTCAGTTGGCAAGGCTTCCAAGCGGAACAGCTCGGCTGGGGTGAGGATCTCGCCAGCCAGGCGTTCGGCGCGGCTGGCCGGCATGATTTGCTCGATATCCAGGCCCAGGCCGCGCCAATCTGTGCTGTTACCTACCACGGCGCCGGCCCAACCGCTGCCATGGGTGATGGAGCCGACTATACCGGCTGGCCACTGCGGTGCGCGGTCTTCGCCACAGGCTGGAACTGCCGCGGTGCCAGTCAAACGCAGCAAGGCCTCACGTGCACATAGGCGTCCGGCCAGGTACTCGGCCTGGCGCTTGGCCGCGCCGCGCACGGGCTCGACTGCGCAGCGGTTGAAATCCGCCGCATCCAGCAGGTCGGGGCTAAAGCGGGTGCTGATCAACTGCACTGACGGCAGTTGGTGCGGCAATGGCCAGTGGTCATTCAGCGGGCTGCAGCAGTGTGGTAAGTAGGCTGTATTCATCTGCCTATTCTGCCGCGCGGCGCTTTGTACGGCCAGCCGGCGGGGCGTTTACATTTCTTTGCAAAGCGGCAACAAAGCTAAACGGAGTTACCCAGGCTTTTTTGCCACACTGCGGCATGCGTTTCTTCGGGGACGCAGGTGAGGTTGTAGCTGGTACGGGCGTGAGGCTTGTGCCGGCATTTCTCTGAGAATGAGTACGGGAGCCCGATTGGGCTCCCGTTTTTTTATGCCTGCCATTTATGGCCGTCACATCTTTGGATGTGGCGCTAAAGATTGGCTAGACAGGCGCCAGAGGTTGTCTGCAACGGCGAGTGGCAAGTACCGGCTGTGCAGGGCTAATCCTCACAAGGTTTGAGCGCAGCCATACCCCAGGCTGCCGATGTGATGACGCTTAGCGCAGCGTGACTTGCCCACCCTTCGTGCTCAGCTCATCAGCACCAGATAAACCACCACCATGAGTGCAATCAGGCCCAGCCATATCAGGGCGTTGGTCCTGCTAAGTCCAATGATGCCGGCGCCGCGCATGCGAATTGGCGGGTTTTGGTCGAGGTAGGTATTTATCTGCTCTTGGGCTGCTTGCGGGCTGACGCCCTGGTTCAGGCTAAGCATGCGAATGGCCTGGTCGTGATCGCCGCGTTGTATGGCCTGCAGAACGGGCTCGGGTAGTTGGCTCATTAGTCATTCCTCCAGTCGCGATAGTCGTTAGAGGTCGCTGACCGGCCAGGGTTCGGTACTTTTCTTTATCAGCATTAAAACGCTACACGGGTACCCATTTGTGGAGCTTCCCTTCAGGTATCAAAGGTCTACACTGCGAGCAATAAGAAAAAATAAAGTGCCATCCACTGGCCGCCGATGGAGACATCATTCCGTGCATCTGAACCGGGCGTTAAGCCTTCTGGTTGCCGTTGTAGTTGCCTGTCTGAGTCTTGAGGTTTTGGCGCAACCAGAGCCGACTGAGATCACTCCAGCGGCCAATTTTCAGTCCCATTTCCAGTACTGGGAGGACACCGCAGGCGACGCTCAGATTGATCAGGTGGTCAACCTACCGGATGATCGCTGGTCCCTGGTTGCTAATGGCAGCGCCGCCTTCGGCATTACGCAGTCGGCTTACTGGTTGCGCTTTGCCGTACGTAATCAAACCCCACTGAACCTGAACTTGATTGCCGAGCTGGGCTACTCCCAGTTGGACGACGTAGTGTTCTACGTCTATGCCGATGGCGCACCCGTCAAGGAATTGAAAACCGGTGATAGCCGGCCTTTTTATCCACGTGACGTGGATCACCCGAGCGTATTGTTACGCCTGTCCCTGGCTTCCGAAGAGATGCAGACTGTCTTTGTCCGGGTCGCGACGGCCGGGTCTATGATCGTTCCGCTACGTATCGCGCGCGAGCAGAGCTTTTTTGAAACCGCCGCCTATGAGTTGAAGCTGCATTTTTTCTACTACGGCTGCATTTTCGTCATCATCTTGATCAACCTTGCGGTGTACCTGAGCCTGCGGGAAAAGCTGTATCTCTACTACGCCCTCGCGCTCCTTGGTTATTTGCTGTTTTTTGCCTCCATCAAAGGCTTCAGCTTTCAGCACCTCTATCCCCAGTCGCCGGCACTGCACGCCAAGGTGCTGCTGGTGTCGATACCCGCCCTGGCGCTGTTTTCCCTGCTGTTCTGCCGGGAGTTTCTGAATACCCGAATTAACAGCCCGCGGCTGGATAAAGTGCTGATCGGCATGATGGTCTTCGAGCTGCTGTTCCTCTTCTCCGCACCTTTTCTCGACTATCAGCGGGGTATCCAGCTGGCCTCGTTTTCTGCGCTGTTCTTTTTCTCGCTGCTGCTGGTCGCTGGCCCGGTGGTCTGGGCGGCAGGTGTAAGGGCCGGGGCATTTTTTACCCTGGCGTGGACGCCCTTGACGATCGGGGTGCTCGCAACTGCGGGTAGGGCGCTCGGGGGCTTTCCCGAGAATTTCTTTACCGAGAACGGCATGCAGATAGGCTCTGCGCTCGAAGCTTTTATCCTGACTCTGGCGCTGGCGGACCGGCTTTATCGTGAACGGGAAGACAAGATCGCCGCCCAGGCCGCCAGCCTGCAGGAGGCGCAGTCGCGCAGTATCGCGCAGAACCTGCTTACCGAGGCCCTGACCCACGACCCGGTGAGCGGGTTGCCCAACCGCAACCGCTTTGAGTGGATGGTGGATCAGCAACTGCAGCAGGCCCCTGAGCGCCGATATATGGTGGGGCTTGCGCGGATCACACGGTTGGATGAAATCAATCGCACCCTTGGCTTGGCCAGGAGTGAATGGATAATGAAGTGTGTGGCGCAGCAGATGGTTGAGTTGGCTGCGGCTCTGCCCTTTATTCAAGCCATTCGTGATGACCAAGGCCGCGAAGAGCGGGTTTATCACCTATCGGGCGACTGTTTTTGCTTGCTGGTTGACATAGACAAGGCCGGAAACGATTTTTCAGCCCTCAACACTGCGTTGAGGCGTTTGGCCGAGCCGATATGGTTGGATCACCTGGCCATTGAACTGCAACCTAGCTTCGGCGCGGCCAGTTATCCCGAGCACGGCCAATCTGCCGCCGAGCTTATCCGCAACGCCCATGTCGGCATGGAAATCGCCCCCCGGGACGGTAACCAGACCGGCATCTATTCGCCCAAGTACGATATTTATAACGAGAGCCGCCTGACCCTGATGGCGGACCTGCGCAATGCCCTGCAGCAGAACCAGATCATGCTCTATTACCAGCCCAAGCAGGATCTCAAAACCGGGCAGATCGTCGGTGTGGAGGCCTTGATTCGTTGGCACCATGCTGAGCGGGGCTGGGTAAACCCGGCAGATTTCATACCTCTGGCCGAAGACACGGGCATGATCACCCAGCTGACCCGATGGGTCATCGGCCAGGCCACGAGAGATCTGGCGGAACTGCACAATGACAACCCCCAATTGAGCGTCGCCATTAATGTTTCCGCTCGCGATCTGGAGTCCAGCGAGCTTCGGGATGTACTGGATCTGGCTCTGCAGCAGAGTGGCCTACAGGCGCGCGCGCTAACCTTGGAAATTACCGAAACAGCCGCCATGCTCGATCCTCTGCGCAGCCTGCAGGCGCTGAATGGTCTGGCTGAACTGGGCTATCAGATATCCATCGACGATTTTGGCAGCGGCTATTCCTCCCTGTCCTACCTCAAGCAGCTGCCGGCCTCGGAACTGAAGCTGGATCGCTCGCTGATTGAGGATATCTGCATCAGTGAAAGCGCCGATGTGATTGTCGCCACTGCCATCCAGATGGCGCGCAGCCTAGGCTACCGGGTTGTGGGTGAAGGGATTGAAAACGCCGAAACGGCCCTGCGCCTAAAGGCCAATGGCTGCGACCTGCTTCAGGGATTTTGGCTGTGCAGGCCTAAGCCGATCAGCGAGCTTAAACAATGGTTGCAAGCCTTCGAGGCGGACGAGCGCGCGGTTCGGTCATCGGGTCCATAGGCTGGCGCGTTTTCGCCCTCAGGTTCTGTTAGTCCCAATCCCCAATCTTGCGCGCTGGTCCAGGGTGAAAGCGCGACAACAATTTGATAGGTATCGCGTTGCTCAACCCATCTACTATTTTGTCGATCCTAACTCTCCTGCGCTCGATAAGCGCCTGGCGTTAGCCCCGTCCATTTCTTAAACGCCCGATGAAACGCCGACGGCTCGGAAAACCCCAGTTGCTCAGCAATATCCTGAATCGCCAGCTCATCGCGTCCCAGGTGATAAATCGCCAGGTCGCGGCGCAGGTGGTCTTTCAACTCCTGAAAGCTCGAGCCTTCCTCGCGCAAGTGGCGGCGCAGGGTTTGTGGGCTCATATGCAGTTGCTGGGCGACGGCGTCCAGGTCCGGCCAGTTGCTGCAGTCGCGGCCGAGCAGGCGGCGGATTTGGCTGATCAGGCTGTCGCCGCCATCCGGGCGGGCTAGCAGGTCGGCGGGGGAGTGCTGGAGAAATTGCTTGAGTGTGCGTTCATCCTGCAGCAGCGGCATGGCCAGGTAGCGCGCGTGGAACAGCAGGCTGGTGCGTCCAGCTGTAAAGCGTCGGGTGCAGGGGAATAGCAGTTCGTATTCGCCCGCGTGGGCGGGTTGGCTATAAGTGAAGGTGGCTTCTTCCAGGCGGATGCGTTGACCGATCAGCCAGCTGCCGAGGCGATGCCAGATCACCAACAGGCTTTCCACCAGAAAATGGTCGGGGTCCCACAGGGTTGAGTCGTCCACGCTCAGGCGTGCCCAGTCGCCTTCACGCTGGATGCTGATGGCCGGGGCTTCGGGGAACAGGCTGTAGAACAGCGCGCCGCGGCCCAGGGCTTTTTCCAGTGAATGACAGTGAATGATCGCGTAACACATCATGGCGAAGGTGCCGCGTTTGCTGCGCAGGCGGCCGAAGCCCAGGTATTCGTCGTCGAGGCTTTCCCACAGCAGTTGCATAAGGCGGGCGAATTGCTCAGGGGCGATGCGTGCACGGGGCTCGTCGAGCAGCGCCGGTTGGATGCCCAGTTGGCGCAGCAGCGGCGTGCAGTCGTGGCCCTGGCGTTCGGCGCCGCGCAAGGCGGCGCGGACAAAGTGGCTGGCGATGGTGCGTTCGCGCATGACGGTTCCTAGTGGGTTAGCAGGCCGTTGAAAAATGTTGGCGAGGCAGGCAAGACAAGGCAAAAACGGCCGAAAAAGCGGAGTTAACGTGCTGTAAATGAGCATTTGATTCGCTTCGCTCCCCTCTATGGGGCCGCGCTGAAGCGCGTTCAGCCTTACGGCTGTGAGGGCGTTTTAACGCAGTATTGCCAACGCAGGTAGTTTTTCAACGGCCTGTTCGCCGATGGTAGGCAGCTGACTGCGCCGCCGACAAGCCGGTCGAGCGATTGGGTCAATCCAGGCTGAGCGCATGGGTCATTGAGGCAGCGGGGGCGTGGGGCCTAACCTGCTGCACGACTTCAGCTCAGGGAGCACAGCCGCATGCAGCGCCTTATTTTCGACACCGAACACAACATGTTCCGCGACGCGTTCGCCGCCTTTCTGAAGAAGGAAGTGGTGCCGCATCAGGACGAATGGGAAGCGGCCGGCGTGGTCAGCCGCGAGGTGTGGAAGAAGGCCGGCGACATGGGCTTTCTGCTGCCGTGGGCGGATGAGGAGTACGGCGGTGCCGGGCTCAAGGACTTCCGTTACGAGCAGATCATGTGTGAGGAACTGGCGAAGATTAATGAGCCGGGCTTTATGCTGCCGCTGCACTCGGCGCTGTGCGGCCCCTATATCGCCGAATACGGCAATGCCGAGCAGAAGGCGCGTTTTATGCCGGGCATTATCAGTGGCGAGTTGATTCTGGCGGTGGCGATGACCGAGCCAAGCGCCGGTTCCGACCTGGCAGGCATGCGCACCAGCGCGGTGGAGCAGGGCGATCACTATGTGCTCAACGGCTCCAAGGTGTTTATCTCCAACGGCTTACTGGCCGATGTGGTGATCGTCGCGGCCAAGACTGACCCGGCCAACAAGCACGCCATGGGCCTGTTTCTGGTCGAGCGCGGGATGGAAGGTTTCGAGCGCGGCAAGAACCTGGAAAAACTCGGCATGAAGAGTCAGGACACCGCCGAGCTGTTCTTCAATAACGTCAAGGTGCCCAAGGCCAACCTGCTGGGTGACGCCAAGGGCGGCTTCTTCTACCTGATGAACATGCTCGCCCAGGAGCGTCTGACCAACGCCTGTGGCGCGGTTGCCGGTGCCGAAGCGGCGCTGCAAACCACCATCGATTACGTGCGCGAGCGCAAAGCCTTCGACCGGCCGATTTCGCACTTCCAGAACACCCGTTTCAAGTTGGCGGAAATGCGCACGCAGATCGACGTGGCGCAAGTGTTTGTCGACCGCTGCGTGATGGATCACAACGAGAAGAAACTCACCCCGGAAGTGGCCGCCGAAGCCAAGCTGTTCACCACCGAGCTGCTGTGCAAGGTGGTCGATGAGGGCGTGCAGCTGCACGGCGGCTGGGGTTATATGTGGGAATACCCGATCTGCAAGATGTACGCGAACGCACGCATCCAGCGCATCTTCGCCGGCACCTCGGAGATCATGAAAGAGATCATCAGCCGCGGTATGAAGCTTTGAACAGCAGGGATTTCAACCGAGGTTAGGTATCAGTTACATGTCCTGTAGGGTGGGTTAGCCGCATGTCAGCATTGCCAGGCACTACGCCACTCAGGCTGCGGCGTAACCCACCATCGACGCAACGCGTTCTATCGCCTGGTGGGTTACGCGCCGCGCCACTATCGCATTTGGATTATCGAACAGTATTTAGCGTCGCTAACCTGCGCGGTCCGTCCCACCCTACAAAGCGCGATAGTGAATGTCCCGGGAGTTAATCGAGTGAGTACCGAGTTGCTGTTCAAACGCTAAGGTTCATCTCGGCAAAACAATAAGAACGAGGGATTGTGATGACGGATCAACTGCCCCTGGAGCGCCTGGCGCTCTGGGTTGAAAAACGTCCCGATGCGGTCTGGCTCAGCCAGCCGGTAAACGGTCAGTGGCATGACTTCACCTGGACCCAAGTGGATGACCAGGCGCGGCGCATGGCCACGGCCTTGCAAGCGCTGGGTTGCACACCGGGTGATCGAGTCGCGCTGCTGGCGAAGAACTGCGCCGAGTGGATCATCGCCGATCTGGCGATCATGCTCGCCGGGTTGATCAGCGTGCCGTTGTATCCGCTGCAGTCGGCCGAGAGCATCGACTATGTGCTGCGCCATTCGCAGTGCAAGGCGATCTTTCTCGGCAAGCTGGATGAACCGGCCAAGCTCGCGCCGGGCATCCCCGCTGAAGTCATGCGCATCGCCATGCCGTACCCGACCATCGAGGCCAACCACGGCTGGCATGCCTTAGTGGCTGCGCATCAGCCGTTACGCGATGGCCACACGCAGTCTCCGGATGAACTGCTGAGCATCCTCTACACCTCAGGCACTACCGGGCAGCCTAAAGGTGTAATGCTCTCGGCCAAGGCTTTTGCGATTGCCGGCGGGCGTTCGGTAAAGGAGCTGCAGATTACCGAGCAGGATCAGTATTTCTCCTACCTGCCGCTGTCCCACGCCGCCGAGCGCTTTCTGGTGGAGATGAATGCCCTGTACAGCGGCGGGCGGGTGGCCTTTGTCGAGTCGTTGGAGACCTTTGCCAGTGATCTGCGCCATGTGCGGCCGACCGTATTCTTCTCCGTGCCGCGCCTGTGGACGCGCTTTCAGCAGGGCGTGCTGGAAAAACTGCCGCAGCCCAAGCTGGCGCGGCTGCTGAGTATTCCGCTGATCGGCGGCCTGGTCGCGCGCAAGATTCGCAAAGGTTTGGGGCTGGACCGGGCGCGCATTCTGGTCAGCGGCGCAGCGGCGATTCCGCGTGCATTGCTCGACTGGTATCAGAGCATCGGCATCACCATCTGCGAGGGCTACGGCATGACCGAGCATCTGGCCTATGGCTGTTTCAACCGGCCGGGGCAGGTGCGCTTTGGCACGGTGGGCCGGCCGATGCCGGGTAATGAATTGCGCATCGCTGAGAATGGCGAAATTCTCCTGCGCTGTCCGAGCCTGATGCTGGGCTACTACCAGGACCCGGAGAAAACCGCCCAAACCATCAGCGATGGCTGGCTGCACACCGGTGACAAGGGCGAGGTGGATGCGGCCGGTTACCTGAAAATCACCGGGCGGGTGAAGGATATCTTCAAGACCAGCAAGGGCAAGTACATCGCCCCAGCGCCGATTGAAGGCGAGATCGCCAAGAACCTCTGGGTCGAGCAGGTGTGCCTGATGGGCAGCAATCTGGATCAGCCCCTGGCCCTGATCGAACTGTCGCCGGCGGCCCGCGAGCACGCCCGTGAACAGGTGGCGGCTGATCTTGCGCAGACTTTTCAGCAGCTTAATGCCCAGCTTGAAGCTCACGAACGCCTTAGTCACTTTGTGCTGGTGTCCGAGGCCTGGACCGTGGATAACGGCTGCATGACCCCAACCATGAAAATCCGCCGAAACGTGCTGGAAACGCGCTTTGCCGACCAATTAAATGAGCTGGATGCCAGACAGCCGCTGCATTGGCAGTGAGCGCTGGGTAGCCCGGATGTAATCCGGGAATCTGTTGATATTCCCCGGATTGCATCCGGGCTACGGGATTGAGTTCCCAGAGGAGCTGTTATGCAAGGCCCGCTGTCGTCACTGAAAGTGCTGGATTTCTCCACCCTGTTGCCCGGGCCGTTTGCCTCTTTACTGCTGGCCGATATGGGCGCCGAAGTGCTGCGGGTTGAGTCGCCTTCACGTATGGATCTGGTGCGTGTACTGCCGCCTCACGATGGCGGCGTGTCGGCCAGCCACGCCTATCTCAACCGCAACAAGCGCTGTATCGCCCTGGACCTGAAACAGCCCGAGGCGGTGGAAATGGTCAAGCAGCTGGTGGCCGAGTACGACATCGTCTTGGAGCAATTCCGTCCTGGAGTGATGGACAAGCTCGGCGTGGGCTACGAGGCGCTGAAGGCAATCAACCCGAAGCTGATCTATGTGTCGATCACCGGCTACGGCCAGAGCGGCCCGTACAAGGACCGCGCCGGGCACGACATCAACTACCTGGCCCTGGCCGGTATCGCCAGTTACACCGGTCGACGCGATACCGGGCCGTTGCCACTGGGGATTCAGGCGGCGGATATCGCCGGCGGCTCGCTGCATGGGGTAATCGGCCTGCTCGCAGCGGTGATTCAACGCCAGGCCACCGGGCAGGGCCAGCAGGTGGATATCAGCATGACCGACTGCGCCTTCAGCCTGCACGGTATGGCCGGCGCGGGCTATCTGGCGGCGGGCGTAGAGCCAGCGATGGAAAACCAGGCGCTCAATGGCGGCAGCTTCTACGACTACTACCGCACCCGCGACGGCCGCTGGTTCTCGGTCGGCAGTCTGGAACCGCAATTTATGCAGCAGTTCTGTGCCGCTATCGGCCGCCCGGAGCTGGCGGCGCGTGGACTTTCGCAGAAGCCTGAGGATCAGCAGGCGCTCAAGCGTGAGATTGAAATCGAGTTCGAGAAACGCGATTTCGCCGAGTGGGGCCAGGTATTCGCCGGGCTGGATGCCTGCGTGGAGCCGATGCTCAACCTCAGCGAGGCAGTCGAACACCCGCAGATTAAGGCCCGTGGCCTGGTCACCGAAGTGCCGCGTGCAGGCAACGCGCCGCAGACGCAGATCGCCTGCCCGATCAAATTCTCCAGCGGCTTGCCCGCGCCCCGGCATATCGGCGCAACCCTGGGCGCGCATACCAGCGAAGTGCTGACGGAGCTGGGCTACAGCGCCGAGCAGATCGCCCAGTTCAAGGCGGCCAAAGTCGTAGCTTGAGGCAGTTGGCGAGTCCTCCTTGCAAGGGCCACTCGTCAAACGCTGATTTTTCCGGCATAAGCCTGGGGCATTCGAGCCAGCTGACTGTTCGGGAACGAAAAATATGTATCACGGGGAACGCTTCAACGCCTGGACCCATCTGGTCGGGGCGGTTCTGGCCTGCGCGGGGGCGGTATGGCTATTGGTGCTGGCGAGCCTGGATGGCGAGCTGCGCAAGATCATCAGTGTGGCGATCTATGGTCTGACGCTGGTGCTGCTTTACAGCATCTCGACGCTGTATCACAGCGTGCAGGGCCGGGCGAAGGTGGTGATGCGCAAGCTCGATCACCTGTCGATTTACCTGCTGATTGCTGGCAGCTATACGCCGTTCTGCCTGGTGACCCTCGAGGGCACGTGGGGCTGGACGTTGTTTGGCATCGTCTGGACGCTGGGCATCATCGGCATGCTGCAGGAGATCAAGCCGCGTTCCGAGGCGCGCGTGCTGTCGATTGTGATCTACGCGGTGATGGGCTGGATTGTGCTGGTCGCGGTCAAACCGCTGATTGCCGCGCTGGGCATGGCAGGTTTTATCTGGCTGGCCGGCGGCGGGGTGCTATACACCGTGGGCATCATCTTCTTTGCCTATGACAGCCGCTTTCGTCACTGGCATGGCATTTGGCACCTGTTCGTCATGGGCGGCAGCCTAATGCATTTTGTCGCGGTATTGCGTTACGTCCTGTAATTCAAACGGGGGTTATTCGACGCGCTGTTCGCCGGTATAGCTCAAGGTTACCTTGCAACGCCGGCAGTAGTAGCGCCGACCTTTGCTGACCAGGGAATGGCGTTGGGCCGAGAAGGGATATTCTCCCTGGGGGCAGCTGCAACGGTAGATATAGCGGCTGACCGTGCGCCGCTGCACGGCATAGCTGTGGCAGCGACTGGGTGGCAGCTCATACACGCCGCGCATAATCAGCTGCCATTCCTCACCATGGGGCTGAATCTTCAGGCCGAACAGCTGATGGGCAATCAGGTGCGCCACTTCGTGGGGCACGGTCTGCTTGAGAAAGTCTTCGCGGTTTTCCCGGTACAGCTGCGGGTTGAAGCGCAGCTTGTTTTCCGTCAGGTGTGCCACGCCAGCTTTCTGCCCACGCAGCTTGAAGCTCACCTCGGCGCGGGCAAAGGATCGCTTAAAGAAAGCTTCGGCTTGTTGATAACAAGCCTCGACACGGGCGTGGAGTTGTTCGGGCATGGCTAAAGGTGCTGAAAATCACGGGGTGGCGATTATGCCGCAAGCGTGGTTTCCGTGCAGGCATCACTCGCGGCTAGGCTCCAGCACACGTTCTTCTTGGGAACTGTAGCCTTGGTCTTGTTGCACGCTGCGCTCGTAAGTTGGCTCGAGTGTGTAGGTCCAGAACAGGATCATGCTGACCATGATGGTGACCACTACGAGCAAAGCAATAGCCCAGGTCGATGCCGCGTAGAGAAAGCCCTGGTAGTGGCTGATGCGCATAAAACGTGGCAGACCGCTGTAAAGCAGGTAGCTGGCAAGCGCACCGGCAATCAGCAGGACCGTAATGGCCACCCAGCGGCTTGGATAGAGCGCCCCGAGTCCGGCAAGAAAGAAGGGCGTGCAGGTATAGGCCATAAAACCGATGCACTGGTTGAGCGTTGGCCTGGCGTCGAAGGTGCGCGACATCCAACGCAGGAAAAATCCCATGATGGCGGTGCCGATGATAATCGACAGATAAAGCAGCACACTTAGCTGTAAGGCACTGGGCATGTCCAAACGTACACGTTCCCGGTCCACCAGGCTCCATCCGACCCAATAGGTGCCGATAAACATGCATACCGCGGGCAGTAGGCTGAACAGCAACAGATAGGGGAGGTAACTTTTACTGTTGTGTTCTTCATCTTGGCGAATGGCCGCCCAGGCTTGGTCGGGGCGTGTGATCAGGGCGTAGAAATTCGCAAACATGGGGACCACCATCTGTCACCGGCGCGGCCTTTCCGCTGCCTCACAGAGTTTTGGAACCAGCATCTCCCCTTGGGGTTCAACCAAAATGCCAGCGCCCCCTAGCCACCATTGAAAAGGCCGCCCGTAGGCGGCCTGATGATCATTGCCACGCTTTTAGCTGGTGTAAACCGGTCCAACTCCAAAGCCCCAAAGAATTACCGAGCTGGCAATCATCGCAACCAGTACCACCAGCCCCACTGCCAGTACCGAGCTGGAGAACATAAAGCCTTCATCCTCGGGTATGCCCATAAAGGTCGGTATCCCGACATAGAGCAGGTATACCGTGTAACAAATGGCCGCCGTGCCCACCACCATGGCCAGCCACAGATGTGGATAGAGTGCTGCCAGCCCGCCGATAAACAGCGGTGTTGCGGTATACGCGGCAAATACCACGCACTGGGTCAGATTTGGACTGGCGTCGTAGGTGCGCGCCATCCAGTGGATAAAGGCTCCCATCACTGCTACGCCGACAAGCATTGCCAGGTAGGTCATGACGGTCATTTGTAGTGCACTGGCCTCGGTTAGCATCACCGGCGCTCGACTACCAATGGCCCAGCCAACCTGGGTGGTGCCAATGTAGGCCGAGACAGCGGGGATGGCCGCAAGAATCAGAATATGAGTGAGGTACATGTGGCTGATGCTTTCTTCTTCGCCACGGATTTCCTGCCATTCCTGGTCGGGATGGGTAAATAGCCCCAAAACATGATGGATCATGTCAGATCTCCTGTTGTTATAGCGGCCGTCCCCCAGTACAGCGCCTGAACCGCATGCACAGCGTTATCAGGTGCGTTACCAAACCTATGCGACCGTATGTCGCAGTATAGGCAGCCATTAATGAGGGAAAAGGCAGGGCGTTAGAGCAAATTGGACTCTCAAGCGCGGCCGTAATAGCGTTCGAGGATTTCCATGGCCTTGTTGATTGACTGCAGGCGCGCCGTGTTGCCGCCGCGATCGGGGTGATGGAGGCTCACCAGTTGTCGGTAGCGGTGCTTGATAGTGGCGAGATTGAGCGTCTGCTCGCATCCTTCAAGTTCGAACAGTTCCAGCGCTGCCTGTTTGTCTTCGCTGCCATGCATGCGCGTCCAGAAGCTAAGCAGCAGTTTGGCCACATCCTGTTCGTCGGTGTCGTTGAGCTGGCTCAGGTCGAGGTAATAGTCGCGTAGCGGGTCGTGTTCGCTCAGTTCCGCGCTGCCGGGTTGATAGGGCAGCAGCTGGATATTCAGTGCGCTGATCTGCAGATAACCGCTCTGCGCCGCCCACAGCCTTTCACGCAGGCGATAGAGGGCATTGAATAGCAGAAAATGAGTGCGAAACAGCGCCAGCTTGTCGGTCAGCGGCAGATTGGGGATATGCACGCACTGGCGGGCTTTGAGTAGCTGGATCAATTGATACTCGCCCAAACCCTCAGGGGCAGCGCGCAGCAGCTGATGCAGTTGTTCGGGCAGGTCGAGGCCCGGATCGAAGTCGTCGTTCATCGGCGCAGCCTAGCATTTCACTTTGATTGGGGTAGGGCGCGTCACGCTTTCTGGGTAAAATGCCGCACTTTTCGTAGCCTCCGGATTCCAGCGCACCATGGGCACCCTCTCGGTCAATCAGAACAAACTGCAAAAACGCTTGCGTCGTCAGGCTGGCGAAGCCGTTGCCGACTTCAACATGATCGAGGATGGCGACAAGGTCATGGTCTGCCTGTCCGGCGGAAAGGACAGCTACACCATGCTCGACGTGCTGCTGCACCTGCAGAAGGTTGCGCCGATCAAGTTCGAGATCGTTGCGGTGAACATGGACCAGAAGCAGCCAGGCTTCCCCGAGCACGTGCTGCCGGCTTATCTGGAGTCCATCGGTGTGCCGTACCACATCGTCGAGAAGGACACCTACTCGGTGGTCAAGGAGAAGATCCCGGAAGGCAAGACCACCTGTTCGCTGTGTTCACGCCTGCGTCGCGGCACCTTGTACACCTTTGCCGATGAGATCGGTGCGACCAAGATGGCCCTGGGGCATCACCGCGATGACATCCTGGAAACCTTCTTCCTCAATATGTTCTACGGTGGCACCCTCAAGGCCATGCCGCCCAAGCTGCGTGCCGACGACGGCCGTAACGTGGTGATTCGTCCGCTGGCCTACTGTAACGAGGCGGATATTGAGGCTTACAGCCAGCTCAAGGAATTCCCGATCATCCCGTGCAACCTTTGCGGCTCTCAGGAAAACCTGCAGCGCCAGGTGGTCAAGGAAATGCTCCAGGACTGGGAGCGCAAATCGCCGGGGCGCACCGAGATCATGTTCCGCGCCCTGCAGAACGTGGTGCCATCGCAGCTGGCTGACCGCAACCTGTTCGACTTCAAGAGCCTGAAAATCGATAACAGCGCTACGCCGCGCTTTCTCGATGTAATGAACCTCTGACGTAGGGTGGATGACGCTTTATCCATCCACCGTTTCGCGGACGTCCAGGTGGACGAGAAAAGCGTCGTCCACCCTACCGTTCACCGCCCTGCAAGGACTGCCCGATGCGCGATTACAAATGGCTTAACGAGTACTGCCTGAATCGCTTCGGCTCGGCCGCCGCGCTGGAGTCGATCCTGCCGCAGCCGAGCAGCCCTGAGGAGTTGCGCGCGATCAGTGATGATCGCTACCTGTCGGTGCTTAGCCTGCGGATCTTTCGCGCTGGCCTCAAACACAGCCTGGTGGATGCCAAGTGGCCGGCTTTCGAGGAGGTGTTCTTCGGCTTTGATCCGGAGAAAGTCGTGCTAATGGGCGCTGAACGTCTGGAAAGCCTGATGCAGGATGCGCGCATCATCCGTCACCTGGGCAAGCTCAAGAGCGTGCCGCGCAACGCCCAGTTCATTCTTGACGTGCGCCAGGAGAAGGGCAGTTTCGGCGCCCTGATTGCCGATTGGCCGATAACCGACATTGTTGGTCTGTGGAAATTCCTGGCCAAGCAGGGCAGTCAGCTCGGCGGCTTGTCTGCACCGCGCTTCCTGCGCATGGTCGGCAAGGACACCTTTATTCCCAGTGACGATATGGTCGCTGCGCTCAAAGCGCAGAAAATCATCGACAAGCCACCGACCAGCCAGAAAGACCGAGTGGCAGTGCAGGCTGCGTTCAATCAGTGGCATGCCGAAAGTGGCCGGCCACTGTGTCAGCTATCGGTGATGCTGGCGCATACGGTCAACCACTGAGCAGGTGGGTGGGAGTAGGGTGGATGATGCTTTCCATCCACCATGGCGATGTTGCGGTGGACGAAAAGAGCGTCGTCCACCCTACGCATGAGGGTTCGAGATGGACGAGATCATTACCCGCGTTGCCCAGACAATCAAACAGGCTGAGCGCATTCTGCTGATCACCGGTGCAGGGTTGTCCGCCGACTCCGGTTTGCCCACCTATCGCGGCCTCGGCGGCTTGTATAACGGCCACACCGCCGAAGGCTTGCCGATTGAGCAGGCGTTGTCCGGTCCTATGCTGCAATGCGATCCAGCACTGTGCTGGAAATACCTGGCGGAGCTGGGCAGGGCCTGCCTGGGCGCGCAGGCCAATGCCGGGCATTTCGCTATCGCCGAGTTACAGCGCAAGAAGTCGCAGTGCTGGCTACTGACTCAGAATATTGATGGTTACCACCGCGCAGCGGGCAGCCCGATGGGGCGGGTGATCGAAATTCACGGCGAGTTGGCCCCGTTGTATTGCCAGTCCTGTGGCGCTGTCGACGCCGAGCTGGCTGAGCATCTCGAGCGGCCGCTGCCGCCCCGATGCGCGCAATGCGCTGGAGTGCTGCGCCCGCCGGTGGTGCTGTTCGAGGAAATGCTCCCCGAGCGAGCTATCGATACGCTCTACACCGAGGTACGCAAAGGCTTTGAGGTGGTGATCAGCATCGGCACCAGTGCGAGCTTTCCGTATATCGTTGAGCCGCTGCTGCGTACCCGTCAGGCGGGTGGCTTTACCGTGGAGATCAACCCGCAGCGCACCGACTTGAGCGGCCGGGTGGCTGTGCATATACAGGGGCGGGCGTTAGATGTTTTACCGGAACTACTGAGTCACATTTAGAGCCATAGAATTTGCAAATGCATGTCATAGAGGGCATAGTCGCGCTCTTGTGAAATTCATCGACACGGTCGTGCCCATGCTAAAACGCCTCGCACCCCTCGTGCCCATCGCACTCTCCCTGGTTTTGGCTGCCTGCGCCAACCATGGCCCACAGCCGGAGCTGGCAAACCAGCCTGCAGTGTTCTCCTCGACAGACCTTGCCGAGTTCGACGAACAAGCCAAAGAAGCGGCTCTGGGCGACTTCTCTGAAGACAAATCCTACAAACTGCCGCAGCTGGCTGACAGCATTCTGACTCATGGTCTGTCGCTGGTGGGCACCCGTTATCGTTATGGTGGCAGCTCGGTGAAGTCGGGCTTCGATTGCAGCGGCTTTATCGGTTATCTGTTCAAGGAAGAGCTGGGCATGAAACTGCCGCGCTCGTCCCGCGACATGATCAATATCGATGCTCCGCTGGTGTCGCGTGACGAGTTGGAGCCGGGCGATCTGTTGTTCTTCAGCACCAATGGCCGAAATCGTGTCAGTCATGCCGGCATCTACATGGGCGATAACCAGTTTATCCACTCCAGCAGCAGCCGCAGCGGTGGTGTGCGAGTTGATAGCCTGGATGATCGCTACTGGTCACGTACCTTTATCGAAGCCAAACGAGCCTTGGCGCTGGCTCCGAGCGAGTCGGTCGTGCGTCACCCCTGAGCCTATCAGCGGCGACTGAATCTGTTCGGTCGCTGCGATTAACGGATACTTCAGGCGCATCTCGATAGTTTTCAATAGCCTGCCAAGCAAAGCTAAAGCTTGCACTAGGATGTGCAAGCCGGCAGAGTAGGGCGCATCCCGGCTCAGGATCGCTCGTCCATGACCGCTATCGTCCGTTTCAGCCTGCTGGTACTTGTCGCGCTGCTTAGCGCTTGCTCCAGTCGCGCCCCCGCTCCAACTCCACAACCTGTGCATGCGCCAATCGGCGGCTTTAACGGCAATGCTGAGGATGTGCTGTTTCGCGCCCTAGGCTTGGTTGGTACACCCTATCGCTATGGCGGCAATACCCCGGACGGCGGCTTTGATTGCAGTGGCCTGATTGGCTACGTCTACCGTGATGCGGCGGGCATCAGCCTGCCGCGCTCGACCCGTGAACTGATCAGCATGCGTGCTCCAACTGTCGGTCGCGACCGCCTGCAAAGTGGTGATCTGGTGTTTTTCGCCACCAATGGCGGCAGCCAGGTCAGTCACGCCGGTATCTATGTCGGCGATGATCGTTTTGTGCATGCGCCGTCCAGCGGTGGCACCGTACGCCTGGACAGCCTGAGTAATACGTATTGGCAGCGCACCTACCTGAACGCCAAGCGCGTATTCACCCCGGAACTGGCGCGCAATCCCTGACAGTTTTGGTTTGCAGAGGGAGTAGGCATGACCAATCGAACGCTTAATCTCGATTCAGACCTGTACCAATATCTGCTGGATGTCTCCCTGCGTGAAACACCGCTGCTCAAACGTCTGCGTGAGGAAACCGCGCAGCTGAGTATGGCGCGTTGGCAGATTGCCCCCGAGCAGGGTCAGTTTATGGCCTTGCTGGTGCAGCTGACGGGCGCGCGGCGGATTGTTGAGGTCGGCACCTTTACCGGCTACAGCGCCATCTGCATGGCCCAGGCCATGCCTGAGGGGGGGCGGCTGATCTGCTGTGATATTCCCGGCGAATACAACGCCACGGCTGAGCGTTACTGGCGCGAAGCGGGGCTGAATGGGTGCATCGAACAGCGTTTGGCGCCTGCGCTACAGACCCTGGCGGAGCTAGAGGCTGAGGGGTTGGCTGGCAGTATCGATCTGCTGTTTATCGACGCGGATAAGGCCAACTATCCGGCCTATCTGGAACATGCCCTGCGTCTGGTGCGCCAAGGGGGGCTGATTCTGTTCGATAACACCCTGTGGAGCGGGCGTGTGCTTGAGGAAAACCCCGAAAGCGCCGATACCCGAGCGATTCAGGCGCTCAACCTGGCGCTGCGTGACGATCCGCGCATCGACCTGTCCCTGTTGCCATTGGGCGATGGCCTGAGCCTATGCCGTAAGCGCTGAGCCCGTATGCCCGAGCCAATTCGTCTACCCGAGCAACCCGCTGTCTGCGAGCTCTGCGCCCGCGCGGCTGTTTTGACACGTCATCACCTGATCCCCAAGGCGCTGCACAACAAGGTCTATGTGCAGAAACGCTTCGGCAAAACTGAGCGTATCAGCGCCACGCTCTGGGTCTGCCGCGCCTGTCACAACCAGATCCACCGCTTGTTCAGCGAAAAGGAACTGGCGCTGACCTACAACAATCGCGACAGCCTGCTCAGTGATGAACGTTTGCGTACCTTTGTCGAGTGGTTGGCGAGCAAGCCTGCCGGTTTCAACCCGCGGCATTGAACTTCTGCGCGCAGTCATCGCTGCTGTCGCACGCGTTCAGTCGTCCAGGTGGATGATTCCGGCCCGTACGGCATAGATAACCAAGCTGGGGAGGTCATTGATCTGCAGGCGCTTCATGATTTGCGCGCGGTGCGCCTCGACGGTTTTCACGCTCAGTTCCAGCCCTTCGGCGATTGCCCGGGTGGAGACGCCACGACTGATAAGCCGCAATATCTCGATCTGCCGTTGAGTCAGCGCGTGTTCATGCGACGCCTGTGTGCGCGACAGGGCCTGCGCGATCACCGGTTGGGCGATAGCGGAGCTTAGATAGCGTTCGCCACGGTCGATCGCGTTAAGCGCCATATGCAGTTCGGAGATGGCGGCATCCTTGAGCAGATAACCGTGGGCGCCTGCTCCAAGTGCGGCGAGCACGACCTGGGCTTGCGAGTGCATCGAAAGCATCAATACCCGCGAATCTGGCGCGACGCTTTGCAGATCCTGTAACGCGTCGATTCCGCTGGTGCCATCCAACGAGACGTCCAGCAGGATGATATTGGGCTGCAGCTCCTCGGCTAGGGTAATCGCGTGTTGGGCATTCTGCGCTTCACCGACTATTTCGTAATCGGGCAGGTCGTGGATCATCGCCCTGACGCCCGCACGAATCAGCGCATGGTCGTCGACCAACAGCAGCCGACAGCTCATCCGTCGGCTCCTGTCGCGGTACGTTGTTCTTCGGTAGCGGTGACTTTATTGATGGCGGTGTGCGCGGCTGCTCGATAGGTTTGGCAACCTTGCCACGCAGCGACCATCGGTAGCGGTCGAGTCATGGTTCGCCTATTTGCTGCGATGGATCTATTGAAAGTGAGTGGCTTGGGCCATAAAGGTTCGACTGGATTTTCTGTGGCGGGATGCGCTGAGAGGCATCGACTGCTGACACAGCACTACGTGGCTTGAGTGCCACCCGGCTGCTTGTGAGAAAGCGTTTTGCGGTGTTTTTGCTTGTTACCCTGGCATATAGCACGAGTAGCACCTGCCTCCCTGCGGCTTAACAACGCGCGTACTGCACGATCAACTTAGGCAGATTATTCAGGGATTCGCAAGTTTGCGCCGCATTCATGCGTAGCGCTTCTTTGGGCATACCGAACACCACGCAGCTGGCTTCGTCCTGGGCGACGGTCCTGGAACCGGCCTCGCGCATGGCCAGCAAGCCGCGGGCGCCGTCGTCACCCATGCCGGTCATGATCACCCCAAGCGCATTTTGGCCGGCGTGCTTGGCCACGGAGCGGAACAGCACGTCCACCGATGGCTTGTGCCGGTTTACCGGAGGACCGTCGAGTACCTCGACGAAATACTGCGCGCCACTGCGCTTGAGCTGCATATGCCGACCGCCGGGGGCGACCAGCGCCAGGCCGGACCGGACCCGGTCCATGTGCCGCGCCTCGCGCACTTCGATGGCACAGACCTGGTTCAGCCGCTGGGCGAAGGCCGCGGTAAATTTCTCCGGCATGTGCTGGACGATGACGATACCGGGGCAATCCACCGGCAACTGGCGCAGCACCACTTCCAGGGCCTGGGTGCCGCCGGTGGACGTGCCGAGGGCCACCACCCGGTCGGTGGTGGAGATCAAAATCGGTGCTGACGACGCTTCCGTCGTACGGGGCGTTTCGCGCGCTGGTGGCGCCGCGCCGCTTCGCGCCGGCATCGCGTGGGGATGGCTGCGTGCGGCGATTTCAATCTGCTTGATCAGCTCGCCCGAGAGCTGTTGCAGGCTCTCCTTGAGGCCGACCTTGGCTTTGGTGAAGACGCCAACAGCGCCCGCCGCCAGCGCTTCGAGGGTGATGGCCGCGCCCGCTTCGGTCAGCGTGGAGCAGATGATCGCGGGGGTCGGGTGCTCGGCCATGATCTTGCGCAGGAAGGTGATGCCGTCCATGCGCGGCATTTCCACGTCGAGCACCAGCACGTCGGGCCAGCGCTTGTGCATTTTTTCCAGGGCAAAGATGGGATCGGCCGCCTGGCCGATCACCTCGATGCTGGGGTGATTGGCCAGGCAGGCTGTCAGCACCTGGCGCACCAGTGCCGAGTCATCGACGATAAAAACCTTGATCATGCCGAATCCTTCATAAGCGTTCGAATACGGATGGGCGTACGTTACGCAGCGGCAGGTTCAGGCCATGCAGACTTTCCGCATGGCCGATGAATAACAGGCCGCCTGGACGCAAGCGTTCAACCAGGCGGGTGACAATTGCCCGCTTCTCGTCGGCGGCGAAGTAGATCAGCACATTGCGCAGGAAGATCACATCGAACGGGCCGAGCTCCTGGGGCAGCGGCCGGGTCAGGTTGACCTCGGCGAAGCTCACCCGCTGGCGCAACGGCTGTCCGACGCGAAACAGCCCATCGCTGTCGCCGATGCCGCGCAAACAGTGGCGCTCTAGCCAGCCGGGGGGAAATTTCTGCGCCTGTTCGAGTTTGTAGGTGCCCTGACGCGCCTGGTTCAGCACGCGGCGGCTCAGGTCGCTGGCAAAGATCGACCAGTCGCCCTTGGCCCGCTCGCAGGCGGTCATGGCCATGCTGTAGGCCTCTTCCCCCGATGAGCTGGCCGCGCTCCAGAGTTTCAGCGGGCCGCGCTGCTGCGCCAGCCAGTCGCCGAGCACCTGGAAATGCTGCGGCTCGCGAAAGAAATAGGTTTCGTTGGTGGTCAGCAGGTCAATGACCTTGCGTCGCTCTTCCTGTTGCTGCGGGTCTTCCAGCAGGCGCAGGTAGTCGGCATAGCTGGTCAGCTCCAGGCTGCGCAGGCGACACATCAGGCGGCCGGCCATCAGCGTGCGCTTCTGCTCGGCCATGACGATTCCGGACGCCTCCTGCATCATCTGCTGGAGGCGGCGGAAATCGTGGTCGCTGAGTTTGGGCAGGTTGCTAGCCGGCATCAGCCAGCCTGCTGGGCCAGGCTCAACTGGCGAATATCATCCAATGAAAGCACCCGGCGCACGTCGAGAATGATGGTAAAGCCGCGGTCGTCGCGGGCCATGCCGGAGATGAAGTCGGTGCGCAAGCCTGCGCCGAACGGCGGAGCTGGTTCGACCTCGTCCGCGTCGATATCCAGCACCGCGTCCACCGCATCGACCACCAGGCCGATGCGCTGTACCTGATCATCCAGCGGCAGCTCGATGATCACGATGCAGGTGCGCTTGCCCGGCTCGGTCAGCTCCAGGCCGAAGCGTGCCGCCAGGTCGAGTACCGGCACCACGTTGCCGCGCAGGTTGATGACCCCGTGGATAAAGCTCGGCATCATCGGCACCGTGGTGATCTGCCCGTATTCGATGATCTCGCGGATCAGTTCGATGGGCAGGGCGAAGCGCTCCTTGCGCACCCGAAACGACAGGTGCTGGATGCTGCCGGGGGCGATTTCCGCCAACAGCGCGTGTTGTGAGTTCATGGCGGTCGGCCTCAATTGAAACTGACAAATTGGCCTTCATCTGCAAGCGCCGGAGTCGCCTTGCGGGCAACTTCGCGGTGCAACGGACGGACGTTGTTCGGCCGCGGTTCGACGCGCTGGGTTTTGCCGGCCGGGGCGTTGTCCAGGCGGAAGTAGCTGATCAGTTCCTGCAACTGGCTGGCCTGGGCGTTCATCTCTTCGGAGGTGGCTGCCAGTTCCTCGGAGGCCGAGGCGTTCTGCTGGGTGATCTGGTTCATCTGACCCATGGCGATGTTGATCTGGCTGGCGCCCGTGCTCTGCTCCTGGGAAGCCGCGGTGATCTCCTGAACCAGGTCCGAGGTCTTCTGGATGTTCGGTACGATTTCATCGAGCAGGCGTCCGGCCTGTTCGGCCAGTTGCACGCTGTTGCTCGCCACGCCGCCGATTTCCTGGGCGGCTACCTGGCTGCGTTCGGCCAGCTTGCGCACTTCGGCAGCCACCACGGCGAAGCCTTTGCCATGGTCGCCGGCACGGGCGGCTTCGATGGCGGCGTTCAGGGCCAGCAGGTTGGTCTGGTAGGCGATGTCGTCGATGATGCCGATCTTGTCAGCGATCTGCTTCATCGCCACGACCATTTCACGTACGGCGCGGCCGCCTTCGACGGCGTCGTTGGCCGCTTTGCCGGCAATGCCGTCGGTGATCTGTGCGCTTTCGGTGTTCTGCGAGATAGAGGCGGACATCTGCTCCACCGATGCGGTGGTTTCTTCGACGCTGGCGGCTTGTTCGGTCGAGGCCTGGCTCAACGATTGCGAGGTGGCGCTGACTTCTTCGGAGGCCGACGATAAGGAATCGGCAGCGCTGCGCACATCCCCCATGACGCTGCGCAGGCGCTCGGTCATGTTCTGCATCGAGGCAAGCAGCTTGCCGGTTTCATCACGGCTGTCGACCTCGACCTGTACGCTGAGGTCGCCGGCAGCCAGGCTGTCGGCCACGGCAACGGCGCGGTTGAGCGGACGAACGATGCTACGGGTGACAAAGATGCCGATGGCAAAACCAAGCAACGCGGCGATCACCACCAGGCCGATCATCTGGGTGCGCGAGTTGAGGTAGATGCTGGTGATTTCATCACTGGCTGTGCTGGCGCTTTTGCGGCGGTATTCCACCACGTCGCTGAGCAGGTCATCGACCACCTTGCCGCGTTGCATGAGTGCTGGCATCAGGTCGCTGACCGCGGTGCGTTCGACGAGCTGACCGCTGCCGAGGTGCATGCTGAGTACCTGCTCAAGCACCTGGTTGTACTGCTGCATGGGTTCGGCGAGCTTGCCGATCACGGCGCGACCTTCGTCGGTGGTGAAGCTCGCCGTTGCCTGCTCGACCAGGGCTGTAGTGTCCGCCATCGCTTTGCGACTGGCCTGCGCGGCCGCATCGCGTTCTTCAACGGTGCTGGCGAGCAGCGAGCTGCGCAGCGCCCGGCCGGCGATGATCAGGGTGTAATTGGCATTCTGGATGGTATTCAGGCCAACCAGGTCGCGTTCATACATGTCGTTGGACAGGTCGTTGACGTGGGACAGGTTGCGGATGCCGATCAGGCCTACCGCGATGGTCAGGATAACCACCAGGGTAAAGCCGGCAATTAGGCGTACGCCGATCTTCATGTTTCGAATGAATTGCATGGTGGTTCTCCTAGATGCCCTTGAGCTCTTGACGCAGGTGTGGGGTACGGGTCTCGGCCGACTGGCCGTCGATGTTCTGTTGCAGGTGGCGGAACAGGCTGGCGATATCGAGGATCAGGGCCACTTGCCCGGAGCCCAGGATGGTGGAGCCGCTGATGCCCTGCAGGTGCTGAAACAGCAGGCCGAGCGGCTTGATAACGGTTTGCAGCTCGCCGTGCAGGCTGTCGACGATCAGCCCGGCCTGGTGCCGGCCGAAGTTGACCACGACGATGTTGCGGCGCTTGCTGCGGCTGGTCGGCAGGCCGAAGTGCGCGGTCAGGTCGACGCAGGGCAGCGGCTTGCCCCGCAGGCTCAGGTGGCCGTATTTGCAGTCTTCGAGCTGATGGTGATCGAGCTCGAGGCATTCGGTTACCAGGTCCAGCGGAATAACGAAATATTCCTCGCCGAGGTTGACCAGGAAGCCGTCGATGATCGCCAGGGTCAGCGGCAGGCGGATGCGGAAGGTGCAGCCGATGCCTGGCCGCGAATCGATCTCGATGGTGCCGCGCAGGGCGTCGATGGCGCTGCGCACCACGTCCAGGCCGACGCCGCGGCCGGACAGGTCGGAGACGGCTTCGGCCGTGGAAAAGCCGGCGGCGAAGATCAGCATGTGGATGTCATGTTCGGCCAGGTTGGCCTGCGCATCGATCAGCCCGCGGGAAACGGCCTTTTCGCGGATGCGCTCGGTATTCAGGCCGTGGCCGTCGTCGGCAACTTCGATGACGATCATCCCCGACTCGTGAAAGGCGTTCAGGCGCAGATGGCCTTCGGCAGGCTTGCCTGCGGCCAGGCGCTGTTCGGCAGACTCGATACCGTGGTCGATGGCGTTACGCACTAGGTGCGTCAGCGGATCGGCTAGCTTGTCGATCACCGACTTGTCCAGCTCAGTGTCGGCGCCGCGTATTTCCAGGCGGATGTCCTTGTTCAACTGCTGGCTGACATCGCGAACGACGCGGTGGAAGCGGTTGAAGGTGTCGCCGATTTCGATCATGCGCAGCTTCAGCGCCGCTTCGCGAATCTGCTCGACGTGCTGGTTGACCGTCTGCGCGCTTTCGATGCACTGGCTGTTGCCCTGGGTCTGCGCATGCAGCTGGGCGCCGGCGGCGCTGATCACCAGCTCGCCGACCAGGTTGATCAACTCGTCGAGTTTGTGCGCGGCGACGCGGATCTGGGTGTTTTCCTGGGCCTTGCGCTCGCGTGAGGATTGTTGCTTGGCCAGTGCCGCATTGACTGCCTGCGGCGCCACCAGGCCTTCCTCGACCAGAACGGCGCCGAGGGCCGGCTTCAGCTCATTGGCTTCGGCCTGTACCGCCAGCCCTTGTTGCAGCTCGTGTTCGGTCAGCAGACCGCTGGCAACCAGGATGCTGCCGATTCGTGCGTCGGTCTCTGGCAGCTCGTGGATCAGTTGCAGGTAATCGTCGAGTGCGCTGTTGGGCGGCAGGATACGCAGGGTGCAGAAATCGCGAATAAAGGCGAATACGTCCTCGATTTCCGCCTTGCTTGCCTCGCTGCACAGGTCGATTTCGAAGCCCAAATAGCACTGCTCTGGATCGAGCTCGTCGAGCGTTGGCAAGGTGTCGTCGATCACCTGCAGATTGAGGATCTCTCCCAGCTGTTGCAGGTAGCGGATAAAGCCCGCAGGGTCGAAACCGTTGCGCAATAACTGGTTGTCGAAGCGCAACGAAATATGCCAGACGCCTGGGGCGTTACAGTCGGCGCAGCGCGCGATACGGCCGCGATTGCTGCAATCTTCTTCGATAATATCGATCAGCGCCGGTGCGATGGTTCCGCCGCCATGCTCGTTGAGCGCTTCGAGCAGCTCGCTCTGGTGGCTGGTGTCGACCGGCAGCTCACCGCTGTCCGCATCAATCAGCTCGACCATCGAGGCGATTTCGTCCAGGCAGCGCAGCATTACCGAGATCAGCTCAGGGGTCAGGCTGCGCTGGCCGTCGCGCACTGCCATCAACAGGTTTTCCAGGTGGTGGGTGAAGCTCACCAGTGGCGTCAGGGAAAACAGCCCCGCCGAGCCTTTGAGCGTGTGCATAGCGCGGAACAAGCCGTTGATCGCTTCCTGATCCTCGGGTTGCTGATCCAGTTGTAACAGGTACTCCTCGGCCTGTTTGGTCAGGTCGCGGGCTTCCTCGATGAAGCCCAGCAGCAGCTGGCTCCATTGTTCTCCATTGAGCATCGCGTGGTCCTGTCAGACTGAGGGGGAGGCGCGGTACAGGACCTGCAGACGCAACAGGTCGAGCAGGTCACGCAACTCGGGACCGGGCTGCAGCAGCTGCAGCTCGGCGCTGTATTGGCGCAGGTGTTTGTCCAGGGCCAGCAGCAATTGCACGCCAGCGCTGTCGAGCTCTTCCAGCGCCTGAATATCGAGCGTCCAGACCCCGGGTGCAGGTTCGGCGACAGCCGCCAGCAACGCCTGGTGAGCGTCGCGGGCTTCGTAGATGGTCAGACTGCCGCTGAGGCTGTAGGCGGCCGTGTCGTGAGTGGTCAGCTGGTACATATCAGCTGGCCAGCTTGTCGACGGCCGCGAGTAGCTGCTGCGGCTGGAAGGGTTTGACAATCCAGGCTTTGGCGCCGGCCGCTTGCCCCTCGGCCTTCTTGCCCTGTTCGCTCTCAGTGGTGAGCATCACGATTGGTGTGAAGCGGTACTCATTACGGGTTTTGACCTCCTTGACCAGGCCGATGCCGTCCAGGTTGGGCATGTTCACGTCGCTGATGATCAGATTGATCTTTTGCCCATTGAGCTTGGTCAGGGCGTCGCGCCCGTCGACCGCCTCGATAACCTGGTGGCCTGCGCCGGTCAGGGTCATCTTGACCAGTTGGCGCATGGAGAGGGAGTCATCGACGATCAGAATGGTTTTTGCCATGGCACAGGCTCCGGCTTACGAAGAGAAAAGCGTCAGAAAAAGGTGACTTCGGTTTGGCTGGCACGGCCAGCCTTCTTGACGCCGCGTTCTTCGTCGGTGGTGAATTGGCGGCGTAATTCGTCAAGCCATTGCTGCGGCTTGGCGATGATCGGGTCCTGCTGTTCGATGGCGCGTTGCAGGCGTTCGAGATCGAGCTGAAGATGGTCGAGCATCTGATCGGAGCGGTCCTGGAACTGCAGGCTGACGATGATTTCCTGCAGGGTGCTCTGGGTGGAGCGGGCGTCCTGTTGCAGTTCGCGGGAGGTGTCGGCGAGTGCTTCGAGGCTGTGGCTGAGACCCTTGATGATGTCGCCCGAGACCTGGTCGAGGTAGCGCAGGTTGCTTTCCTCGCTGCTGGAAAGCTCCTCAGCGGCGCTCACCGTGGAGCGGATCGCCTTGTTGATCTCGCCGACCTTTTCCACCATGCGCTGACCGGTTTCCGCGGACAGGCTGGAAAGCTTGCGCACCTCGTCGGCGACCACCGAGAAACCGCGGCCATATTCGCCCGCACGGGCTGCCTCGATGGCGGCATTGAGCGCCAGCAGGTTGGTCTGGCTGGCGATGTCCTGAACGTGTTTGGACATCGCCTGCAACTCGCTGGCGTAGCTGTTGAGGTGGCTGATGGTGGCGAGCAGTTCATTCTTGTGCACGCTGGCGGCGTGGAAGGCGGTGGTGACTTCGTCGAGACGCCGCTGCGCCTGCCGCAGGCTGTCGGTCATGCCGGCGTTGCCGGTTGCGCTGTCAGAACGGCTCAGGGTCTGCTCCAGGTGCTGGCCAAGGCTGGCGAAGCGCTCGAACAACTGGCCGACGTTGAGGGTCAGCAATTGCCTGACCTGTCCCAGGTTCTGGTTCCAGGCCGGCAGAACGGCGCTCAGCAGAGGTTCGCAATCTGGTGACGACGGCGCCTCGACAACCTCGATTGGCGGCGCGACGGCGACGGTTTGCGGCCGCAGGAACAGCGCGGCGATTGCCGTGAGCAGGGCGCCGACGCCACTCACCCACGGCAGGCCGAAGCCAAGCCCGGCCAGACAGATGACGATTCCCAACCAGAGAGTGCAATAGGTCAACACGGCGAGCTTTCCCACGAGTTCGAATGCTGGGAAAGATAGGAGTTCGCCGTGGCAACGGAATATAGGGGAAACCCCTACACGGCCTAGGGGTTTCCATCTGAAGGCCCGAACAATCGGCGTTTGACGCCCAAACCCGAACTCTCTACCCTTCGCGCCTTGTAACAGGTGCCCCCAACGCTGTGCGTGTGGGGGTGAAACTGGGAAGTCGGTGCGTTGTGCGTTTACGCCAGTCATTCCGACGCTGCCCCCGCAACGGTAAGTGAGTCAATCGCCGCAAGTGCCACTGTGCTGTATGCATGGGAAGGCGCGGTCGAGAGCCTTGACGGTTCGCTCACAAGCCCGGAGACCGGCCTGTTGCAGTCCACGGCATCGCGGAGGGCGATGGCTGGCGTGTGGTTTGCGCTGTGCGTGAACCCGCGCTTTCCCTATCCCCGCATGCTTTTTCCAGCCAGATCGCCCTGTGGCGGTGGAGCAGTGCGATGACTGAATCGATTGAGCGTGACGCCCGGCACAAGGCGCGCATGGCCCGCAAGAAAGCCCTGATCGATGAAAAGATTGCCCAAGCCCAGGACGAATACGGCCTGCTGCTGGTGCACAGCGGCAATGGCAAGGGCAAGAGCAGCAGCGCCTTCGGCATGGTCGCCCGCGCCCTGGGGCACGGCCTCAAGGTTGGCGTGGTGCAATTTATCAAGGGCGCGGCCAGCACCGGCGAAGAAGCCTTCTTTCGCCGTTTTCCCGATGAAGTCAGTTATCACGTAATGGGCGAGGGCTTTACCTGGGAGACCCAGGATCGCCAACGCGATATCGATAAGGCGCGCGAAGCCTGGGCGGTAGCGGCGCAACTGCTGAATGACTCGGCCATTGGCCTGGTGGTGCTCGACGAGCTGAATATCGCCCTGAAATACGGTTATCTGGAGCTCGATGCGGTGCTCGCCGATATTGAAGCGCGGCCGCTGCTGCAGCATGTGGTGGTAACTGGTCGCGGCGCGCTGCCAGGGATGATCGAGGCAGCGGATACCGTGACCGAGATGAGTTTGGTCAAGCACGCCTTCAAGGCCGGGGTTAAGGCGCAGAAGGGAGTGGAATTTTAATGAGCCACTCGGCTGCCCGCCAATGCCCCGCGCTATTGATCGCCGCACCGGCCTCCGGCCAAGGCAAGACCACTGTGACCGCTGCCCTGGCACGTTTGCACGCGCGCCAGGGTAAGCGCGTGCGGGTGTTCAAGTGCGGCCCGGACTTCCTCGACCCGATGATTCTCGCCCGCGCTAGCGGCGCACCGGTGTATCAGCTTGACCTGTGGATGGTCGGTGAGGCCGAGAGCCGTCGCTTGCTGTGGCAAGCGGCGGGCGATGCCGATCTGATCCTGATCGAAGGGGTGATGGGCCTGTTCGATGGCACGCCGTCGGCGGCTGATCTGGCGCGACACTTCGCCGTACCAGTGCTAGCGGTTATCGACGGCTCTGCCATGGCGCAGACCTTCGGTGCCATGGCCCATGGCCTGGCGACTTTTCAGTCTGATCTGCCATTCTCCGGGGTGCTCGGCAACCGGGTCGGCAGTGTGCGGCATGGCGAGATCCTACGCGATGCGCTGCCGGCCTCGATTCACTGGTACGGCGCCTTGCCGCGCAGCGCCGAAGTCGGCTTGCCGAGCCGTCATCTGGGGCTGGTACAGGCAGGCGAACTGGCTGACCTGGATGCACGCCTGGACGCCGCCGCCGATGCCCTGGCCGCCAGCGCCGATACCAGGCTGCCGCCCCCCGTCAGTTTCGCCGCGCCTGAACAGGCCAGGCCCGCGCCTTTGCTTAAGGGCGTGCGCATTGGCGTGGCGCGCGACAGCGCCTTTGCCTTTCTCTACCAGGCCAACCTCGATCTGTTGAACGAACTGGGCGCTGAGTTGAGGTTCTTTTCGCCGCTCAGCGATCAGCAACTGCCCGATATCGACAGCCTGTACCTGCCTGGCGGCTACCCGGAGCTGCACCTGGCTGCACTTGAAACCAACCAGGCCATGGCTGAGGCGATCCGTGCGCACCATGCTGCCGGTAAGCCAATCCATGCTGAGTGCGGCGGCATGCTCTATTTGCTCGACAAACTGACCGACAAACAGGGCGCCAGCGGGCAGATGCTCGGCTTGCTAAATGGCGAGGCGACTCTGCAACCGCGCATGACCGCCATGGCCTTGCAACAAGCGGAGCTGCCGGAAGGGCTGCTGCGCGGCCACAGCTTCCACTACTCGGCACTGAGCAGTGAGCTGCAACCGCTGACCCGTGGCGAGTGCCCGAACTACAAGCGCACCAGTGAGGCGGTCTATCGCCAGGGCCGGATGACCGCCTCCTATATCCACTTCTATCTGCCATCCGACCCGGTTGCCGCTGCCGCGCTGTTTCTCCCTGGAGCGCCGGCATGAGCGAGCAGGCCTTTAGCCCTGATGAGCGCGCGGCGGTTTACCGCGCTATCGCCGAACGCCGCGATATGCGTCATTTCAGCGGCGGCGAGGTAGCGCCCGAGCTGCTTGCGCGCCTGCTGGAGGCCGCCCATCAGGCTCCCAGTGTCGGGCTGATGCAGCCTTGGCGGTTTATTCGCATCACTCGCCCAGCGTTGCGTGAGGCGATCCACGGCCTGGTGGACGAGGAGCGCCTGCGCACAGCCGAGGCGTTGGGCGAGCGCAGCGATGAATTTATGCGGCTTAAAGTCGAGGGTATTCGCGACTGCGCCGAGCTGTTGGTGGTAGCCCTGATGGGGGGCCGTGAGGCCCATGTATTTGGCCGGCGTACCTTGCCGGAAATGGACTTGGCGTCCTTGTCCTGCGCGATTCAGAACCTCTGGCTGGCCGCCCGCGCCGAGGGGCTGGGCATGGGCTGGGTATCGCTGTTCGAGCCACAGGCCCTGGCGGATCTGCTCAACATGCCGACCGGCAGCAAACCGCTGGCCGTGCTGTGCCTGGGGCCAGTGACGGAGTTTTATGAGGCGCCGATGTTGGTGCAGCAAGGCTGGGCCGAGCCAAGGCCATTGAGTGAATTGCTTTTCGAGAACCAGTGGGGCACGCCATGAGCCTGGTTCTCAGCACCTGCGCCGGGGTTGCTCTGGATGCCGTGTTTGGCGAGTCCAAGGGTTGGCACCCGCTGGTGGCCTTTGGTCGTATGGCCGAGCGCATCGAGCAGCGTTTCAATCCGGCCGGGCGCGGTTGGCGCAGTCATGGTGTCAGTGCCTGGTGCCTGGCGGTGTTGCCGCTGACCCTGCTGGCCTGGTTGCTGAGCCAGATTAGCGGGCTGGGCTGGGCGGTGGAGATTCTTGCGCTATACGCCGCCTTGGGTTTGAAAAGCCTGGGTGAACACGCCATGCCGGTGGCCCAGGCGTTGCGTCTGGGTGATTTGCAGCTGGCGCGGGAGCGGGTTGGTTATATGGTCAGCCGCAATACCGCGCAGCTGGACGCTACGGGCGTGGCCCGCGCGGGCAGCGAGTCGGTGTTGGAAAACGGCAGCGATGCGGTTTTTGCCGCGCTGTTCTGGTTTGTTATTGCCGGTGCGCCAGGCGTGGTGTTGTACCGCCTGAGCAATACCCTGGATGCCATGTGGGGCTATCGCAACGAGCGTTTCGAGCGCTTCGGCTGGGCCGCAGCGAAGATCGACGATGGTCTCAATTACCTGCCTGCGCGGTTAGTTGCCCTGACCTATGCCTTGCTTGGTAAAACTATGCTGGCGCTGCGCTGCTGGCGGACCCAGGCGCCGCTCTGGGACAGCCCCAACGCCGGCCCGGTGATGGCGGCCGGAGCTGGGGCGCTGGGCGTCAGCCTGGGCGGCGCTGCGGAATATCACGGCGAGCTGCACGTACGGCCTGAACTGGGGGCGGGGCCGCCACCCAGGGCGCGCGATATCGAGCGGGCACTCAATCTAGTCAATGGCGGCGTGCTGCTGTGGTTGGTGCTACTGCTGTTGTGGGGCGCTTTTTATGCTTGAGCATGGTGGGCGTCTACGTGCTGCTGCGCTGCGTTATGGCATCGCCCTAGCGGACTGGCTGGACCTGTCCACCGGCATCGCGCCTTACGGTTGGCCGCTGCCGGCGATTCCCGCCAGCGCCTGGGCGCGCTTGCCCGAGCAGCAGGACGGCCTGGAAATCGCCGCGCGCGATTACTACGGCGTGAGCAATCTGCTGCCGGTGGCGGGCTCCCAGGCGGCGATTCAGGCGTTGCCGCGTTTGGTGCGGGATGCGCGGGTCGGCATCGTCTCGCCTGCCTATGCCGAACACGCGGCTGCCTGGCAACGCGAGGGCCATCGCCTGCTGGAACTTAGCGAAGGCGGCATCGAGCGAGCGCTGGAGCGCCTGGATGTGCTGCTGCTGATTAACCCGAATAACCCGACTGGCCGGCGTATCGAGCCCCAGCGCCTGCTGGAGTGGCATGCACGTCTGACCGAGCGCGGCGGTTGGCTGGTGGTGGATGAAGCCTTTATCGATTGCACGCCTGAGTTCAGCCTGGCGGCCTTTAGCGAACGGCCGGGGCTGATCGTCCTGCGCTCGTTCGGCAAGTTTTTCGGTTTGGCCGGGATCCGCCTGGGTTTCGTGTTGGCTCAGCCGACCGTACTGGAACAGCTGGCCGAGCTGCTCGGGCCATGGGCGATCAGTGGGCCGAGCCGAGTGGTGGCCATCGCGCTGCTGCAGGATCACGCCGGCCAGCATTTGCAGCGTGAACGTCTGTTGGCCGATGGCGAACGCCTGGCCGCGCTGCTTAGCGCACAAGGTTTTGCGCCGACGGGTGGTTGTGCGTTGTTTCAGTTTTGCTGCACAACCGTTGCTGCAGAACTGCATGAGTTTCTTGCGGCGCAAGGCATCCTCACTCGGCTGTTTGCTAGCCCGCTAAGCCTGCGCTTTGGGCTGCCGGCGGATGAAGCCGGTTGGCAGCGTTTGCAGCAGGCCCTCGCAGCTTTTGCCAAGGAATCAGCATGAGCACATTAATGGTGCAGGGCACCACTTCGGACGCTGGCAAAAGTACGCTGGTAACTGCGTTATGCCGCTGGCTTAAGCGTCAGGGCGTCAGCGTGGTGCCGTTCAAACCACAGAATATGGCACTTAACAGCGCAGTCACCTCCGATGGTGGCGAAATCGGGCGCGCTCAAGCGGTACAGGCCCAGGCTGCCGGGTTAGCGCCGCATACCGATATGAATCCGGTATTGCTCAAGCCCAATAGCGATACTGGCGCCCAGGTGATTATCCACGGCCGCGTCCTGAGCAGCATGGATGCCGTTGCTTACCACGACTACAAGACGGTGGCGATGCAGGCGGTGCTGCAGTCTCACCAGCGCCTAAGTGCCGCTTATCCGGTGGTGATGGTGGAGGGCGCTGGCTCGCCTGCCGAGATCAACCTGCGCGCCGGTGATGTCGCCAATATGGGCTTCGCAGAAGCGGTGGACTGCCCGGTGATTCTGATTGCCGATATCGACAAGGGCGGCGTATTTGCCCATCTGGTTGGCACCCTGGCGTTGCTTTCAGAAAGCGAGCAGGCGCGGGTGCAGGGCTTTGTGATTAACCGTTTTCGCGGTGATATCGCCCTGTTGCAGCCTGGGCTGGATTGGCTGGAGCAGCGCACCGGTAAACCGGTGCTCGGGGTATTGCCCTATCTGATGGACTTCCACCTGGAAGCCGAGGACGCCATCGATATTCGTCAGAGCGCCAAGGCGGCGAAGGTGATCAAGGTGGTGGTGCCGGTATTGCCACGCATCAGCAACCACACCGATTTTGATCCGCTGCGCCTACATCCCCAGGTTGAATTGACCTTTGTCGGCCCTGGCCAGCCAATTCCAGGCGCTGACCTAATTATCCTCCCGGGCTCGAAAAGCGTGCGCGCCGACCTGGCGTTTCTCCGTGAGCAGGGCTGGCCGGCGGCCATCGCTAAGCACTTGCGCTACGGCGGCAAGCTACTCGGTATCTGCGGCGGTTTGCAGATGCTCGGTATGCAGATTGATGATCCCCATGGCCTGGAAGGCGCAGCAGGCTCAAGCCCAGGACTGGAGCTGTTGGAGTTCAGCACCGTGCTGGAGCCGGAGAAGCAGCTGCGCAACGTGCGTGGCCAGCTTTGCCTGGAAAATGTGCCGGTCAGTGGTTACGAGATTCATGCCGGGGTTAGCTCTGGTCCAGGTTTGAATGCGGCTGTGCGGTTGGATGATGGCCGTGCCGATGGTGGCCTGAGCGCGGACGGCCAGGTGCTCGGCACCTATCTGCATGGTCTGTTTGAAACCCCGGAGGCGTGCAACGCATTGCTGCGCTGGGCCGGCCTGCGCGAGGTGCAGACAGTGGATTACCACGCCTTGCGTGAGCGCGATATCGAGCGTCTGGCCGATCTGGTCGAGGCGCATCTGGATACGGTCCGGCTGCGCGAGTTATGTGGAGTAGGCCATGCGTGAACTGATTCTTGGCGGTGCCCGTTCCGGCAAAAGCCGCCTGGCCGAGCGGCTGGCGGCCGAATCTGGCCTTGCGGTGACCTATATCGCCACCAGCCAGCCGCTGGATGGCGAGATGAATACACGTATTCAGCATCACCGTGAACGTCGTCCGGCGCATTGGGGCCTGGTGGAGGAACCGCTGGCTCTGGCCCGTGTGCTGCGTGAGCAGGCTGGCGCGGACAAGTGCCTGCTCATCGATTGCATGACCTTGTGGCTGACCAATTTGCTGATGCTGGATGATCCGGCGCGCCTGAGCGCCGAGCGCGATGCGCTGCTGGACTGTCTGAGCGGCTTGCCGGGGCGGATTCTGCTGGTCAGCAATGAAACCGGCTTGGGCGTGGTGCCATTGGGCGAGCTGACCCGCCGCTATGTCGACGAGGCGGGCTGGTTGCATCAGGCTTTGGCTGAGCGTTGTGAGCGCGTGGTGTTTACCGTGGCGGGTCTGCCGATGGTTCTCAAGGGGAAAGCGCTATGAGTGAGCAATGGTGGCAACAGGGCTGTCAGGCGCTGGATATACCGGCACGCACTAAGGCCCAGGCGCGCCAGCAGCAGCTGACCAAACCGACCGGCTCGCTCGGCCAGCTGGAGCAGTTGGCCATCGATTTGGCGGCCATGCAGGGCAGCTCACGGCCGCAGGTCGAGCGGCTGTGGATCAGTATTTTTGCCGGCGACCATGGAGTGGTCGCCGAGGGCGTATCGGCATTCCCCCAGGCCGTCACCGGGCAGATGCTGCGCAACTTCGTTAATGGCGGCGCGGCGATCAGCGTGCTGGCCAAACAGCTGGACGCAACGCTTGAGGTCATCGACCTGGGCACCGCGCTACCGCTGGAACCGCTGCGCGGCGTGCGTCATCTGCATATCGGCGCGGGTACGGCGAACTTCGCCCAGGGCCCGGCGATGACTGCCGCGCAGCTACTCATGGCCCTGGAGGCCGGCCAGGCCAGCGTGCAGCGCGCCCGTGAAGCCGGCAGCCAGCTGTTTATCGGCGGCGAAATGGGCATCGGCAATACCACCGCCGCCACGGCCATGGCCTGCCTGTTGCTGGAGTGCCCGGCGCAGGCATTGGTCGGTCCGGGCACCGGTCTGGATAGCGCGGGTGTGGCGCACAAAGCCGAAGTCATCGAGGCTGCCCTGAAATTGCATCGCCCGGCTATCAGCGAACCCATCGACATCCTGCAACGCCTCGGCGGCTTCGAGATTGCTGCGCTGAGCGGCGCCTATTTGACCTGCGCGCAGCAGGGCATCACCGCCCTGGTGGATGGTTATATCTGCAGCGTTGCCGCCTTGCTGGCGGTACAGCTGAATCCGGCTTGCCGTGAATGGCTGCTGTTTGCCCACACTGGCGCCGAGCCCGGCCATCAGCGGGTGCTCAAGGCGCTGCAAGCCGAGCCTTTGCTCGATCTGGGCCTGCGCCTGGGCGAGGGCAGTGGGGCGGCCCTGGCCGTGCCGCTGCTGCGACTGGCTTGCAGCCTGCACAACGAGATGGCCACCTTTGCCGAGGCGGCGGTGGCCGAGCGCCCTGCATGACGGTCTATCTGGAACTGCTGCGCCACGGTGAAACCGAGCTGGGCGGTGGCCTGCGTGGCAGCCTCGATGATGCCCTGACCGAAACCGGCTGGGCGCAGCTGCGCGCGGCGGTGGCCGACGGCAGCCGCTGGGATCGGCTGATCAGCTCGCCGTTGCAGCGCTGCGCGCGCTTTGCCGAAGAACTGGCCGCACAGCACGGCGTGCCGCTGAGTCTGGAACCAGATCTGCAGGAGCTGCATTTCGGCGCCTGGGAAGGGCGCAGTAGCGCCGAACTGATGCAGACCAGTGCAGACGATTTGGGCCGCTTCTGGAGCGATCCTTATGGTTTTACCCCGCCGGATGGCGAGCCGCTGCTGGTGTTTGAAGCGCGGATATTGAGCGTGTTGCAGCGTCTGCAGGCGCGCCATACCGGCGAGCGACTGCTGCTGGTGACCCATGGCGGGGTGATCCGCCTGTTGCTGGCGCGCGCCCGTGGCTTGCCGCGCAATGATTTGCTGCAGGTGGCGGTGGGGCATGCCGAGCGCTATCAACTGTGCCTGGACGAGCAGGGCGAGCTGCGGGAGCGCGCATGACATCCTGGTGGATTGCCTTGCAATTTCTTACCCGCCTGCCGGTGACCCTGGCTGGCATGCCGACGCCTGAGCAGATCGGCCGTTCGTTGCTGTTCTATCCACTGGTGGGGCTGCTGATCGGCCTGTTGCTGCTCGCCGCGCAACAACTGCTGGGCGATAGCGCTGTGCTGTTGCAGGCGGCGTTATTGCTGACCTTGTGGGTGGGCATCAGCGGTGGACTGCACCTGGATGGCCTGGCCGACAGCGCCGATGCCTGGGCGGGTGGCTTTGGCGATAAAGAGCGCACCCTGGCCATTATGAAAGACCCTCGCAGCGGGCCGATTGCGGTGGTGGCGCTGGTGCTGGTGCTGTTGCTCAAGTTTGTTGCCTTGGCGACGCTGCTTGAAGCAGGGTCTGCGTCTAGCGCCTTGCTGCTGGTCCCGCTGCTTGGGCGTAGCGCACTGCTGGCGCTGTTTTTGACCACCCCCTACGTGCGTCCCGGCGGCTTGGGCCAGGCCATGGCCGAGCATCTGCCGCGCACGCTCGGCTGGCGTGTGCTGATCGCCAGTGCGCTGCTTTGCGTGTTTTGCGGCGGGCTCTCGGGATTACTGGCGGTGGTGGTTGCGTGTGCGCTGTTCTGCTTCGTGCGGCGCCTGATGTGTCAGCGCATCGGCGGTACCACTGGCGATACCGCCGGTGCTCTGCTGGAAACGCTCGAGTGCGTTGTACTGCTGGGTTTGGCTATCAGCGCTTAGCCTATGGGTGCAAGCCGAGCGCGTTAAGAGAGCGCCAGCGCGTTGCATTCATCAGCGCAGCGCTGGCAGGCCTGAGCGCACTGCTGGCAGTGCTCGTGTTGGTGCTTCATACATTCTTCGGCGCAGGCCTGACACGCGACCGCACAAAGCCGGCAGAACTCATCGACCAGGGCGCTCTTGCGGGCCATCAGCACTTGCGCCAAGTGGCACATATCCGCGCAATCGCGGTCGAGTCGAATACACGTGGCCATCATGCTCACGTCGTTTTCCTCAAGGCAGGCCGATGCGCAGGTCTCACAGGCAATTGCGCAAGCGCTGCAGGCTTGCATGCAGGATGCGTATTGGGACGAACTCATGGTCATGTTCTCCAATAGTGGGTGAGTTCTGTTTGACCGGCGTGACGTTAGGCGTGTTCAGGTTTTTTCGGCGATGGGGGCTCGCTTTACGGGTTGTTTATTGGTCGATGGTCGACTTGTTTTAACGCTCGCCTGGCGTCACTCTCGGCGATCTGATTGATCGATCAACTAATTCAACGACTATTTGAGCTGTCAGGGAGGCAGGGAGCATGAGGACAATTGGGCGCGGCAGTATGTGGATACTGCTCGGTGCATCGCTGATCCTGGCGCTGTCGTTGGGCATCCGCCATGGTTTTGGCCTGTTTCTGCCACCGATGAGTGCTGAGTTCGGCTGGGGACGCGAAGTGTTCGCCTTCGCCATCGCCCTGCAGAATCTGGTCTGGGGCCTGACCCAGCCGTTTACCGGCGCGCTGGCAGACCGTTTCGGCGCCAAACGTACGGTGATTGTCGGTGGCGTGCTCTATGCCATTGGCCTGGCCTGCATGGGCCTGGCCGACTCACCGCTGAGCCTGTCGTTGAGCGCAGGTCTGTTGATCGGCATCGGGTTGTCCGGCACCTCGTTCTCGGTGATTCTCGGTGCGGTGGGCCGCGCTGTGCCGATGGAGAAACGCAGCATGGCTATGGGCATCGCGGCTGCGGCGGGCTCCTTCGGTCAGTTCGCCATGCTGCCCGGCACTTTGGGGCTGCTCAGCTGGCTCGGTTGGTCGGTGGCGCTGATGGCCCTGGGGTTGCTGGTAGCTTTGATTGTGCCGCTGGCGGCGATGCTTAAGGACACACCGCTACCCCTTACCGGCCAGGAGCAGACGCTGGGTGAGGCCTTGCGCGAGGCTTGTAGCCACTCAGGCTTCTGGCTGTTGGCGTTGGGCTTTTTCGTCTGCGGTTTTCAGGTGGTGTTTATCGGCGTGCATTTGCCTGCCTATCTGGTCGATCAGCATCTGCCGGCCCTGGTCGGCACCACGGTGCTGGCGCTGGTGGGGCTGTTCAATATCTTCGGCACCTATATCGCTGGCTGGCTGGGCGGGCGGATGTCCAAGCCGCGCCTGCTCAGCGCTTTGTACCTGGCGCGAGCAGTGGTGATTACGGCGTTTATCCTGACGCCGCTGACGGTGTGGAGCGCATATGCCTTTGGCGTGGCCATGGGCCTGCTGTGGTTGTCGACGGTACCGCTGACCAATGGCACGGTGGCGACCCTCTTCGGCGTGCGCAATCTATCGATGCTTGGCGGTATCGTCTTTCTGTTCCACCAGCTCGGGGCGTTTCTCGGCGGCTGGATGGGTGGTTATCTGTATGACCATACTGGCAGTTATGATCTGGTCTGGCAGATTGCTGTACTGCTCAGCCTGCTGGCCGCCGCGCTGAACTGGCCAGTACGCGAGTTGCCCGTGGCACGCTTGCAACAACAGGAGGCGAATGCATGAATACCGACTATGGCTGGAACACCGCGCTGGTGATGGCCGGCATGCTGGCCCTGGGCCTGGCCTGGTGGGGCTGGCTGCAAAGTGGCCTCGCATTCTTACAGCTGGGGCTGGGTGTTTGCTGAGTTCATTATGGTGATTCGTATGTGGCGTTTATCCCTGCTGGTTGTCGTTCTACTTAGCGCCTGGGTTGGTTCGGCGCATGCGGCTGAATGCCCGGCATTGTTGCAGGGCGAGGTGCAGAAGCTGCGCAGCGAGGAACGTATCGACCTTTGCGCGCAGTTTGCCGGCAAGCCGCTGGTGGTGGTCAATACCGCCAGTTTCTGCGGCTTCACCCCTCAGTTCAAAGGCCTTGAAGCACTCTATCAGCGCTACAAGGAGCAGGGCCTGCAGATCCTCGGCGTGCCGTCTGATGACTTCCGCCAGGAGGCTGACAGCAGCGAAGAAACCGCCAAGGTCTGTTATGTCAATTACGGCGTGACCTTCCCCATGAGTGACACCCAGCGCGTGACCGGTAGTGATGCGTTGCCGCTGTTCAAGGAACTGGCCGCGCAGAGTCAGGCTCCGCGCTGGAATTTCTCCAAGTATGTGATCGATGCCCAGGGCAGGGTGATCGCCAGCTTCCCCAGCACCACCACCCCGGATGATTCGGCATTCTTGGCCGCCGTTGAGCAGGCGATTGCTTCGCAGCACTGAAACCAGGGTGGGGTAAAGACTCACCCATCTGGGCGATAGCTCACTTCCCAGTACCTCCTTAAAGTTGTGAGTACGCCGGACGCAGTTTCCCGGCGTGCCAACAAGAAAAATAAGGAGGCACCCATGCGTCGCGTTATTACTACTGCTCTAGCTGCCTGCGCCCTGGTCGGCGCGGTTGAGGCCCAGGCCAACTACACCAAGACCAAATACCCGATCGTACTGGTACACGGGGTGACCGGCTTCGATACCATCGGCGGTCTGATCAACTACTTCCACACCATCCCCTGGAACCTCGAGCGCGATGGCGCCAAGGTCTATGTGGCCAGCGTTTCGGCGCTAAATGACAGCGAGCAGCGCGGCGCCGCGTTGGCTAAGCAGATCGTGCCATGGGCCGGCGCCAATGGCGGCAAGGTCAACCTGATTGGTCACAGCCAGGGTTCACCGACCTCGCGCGTCGCCGCCTCGCTGCGTCCAGATCTGGTGGCCTCGGTGACGTCGGTCAACGGCGTCAATAAAGGCTCGAAAGTCGCCGACGTGCTGCGCGGGGTGATTCCACCCAATAGCGGCATCGAGGGTGGCGCCAATGCCCTGGCCAATGCCCTGGGCGCGGTGATCAACCTGCTGTCCGGCAGCAGCAATCCACAGAGCGGTATCGATGCGCTGAAAACCCTGACCACCGCCGGTACCACTGCGCTGAATGGTCGCCATCCGTGGGGCGTGAATAGCAGCAGCTACTGCGCCAAATCCACTGAAGTGCACAATGTGCGTGGGCACAACATCCGTTACTTCTCCTGGACCGGTAATACCTCCTACACCAACGTCTTCGATGCGGTCGATCCGTTCCTGGCGATCACCGGGCTGGCCTTTGGTAGCGAGAAGAACGACGGCCTGGTCGGCGTTTGCTCCACTTACCTGGGGCAGGTGATCGGTGATGGTTACAACATGAACCACGTGGATGCGATCAACCATCTGTTCGGTATTCGCGGTTGGACCGAGCCGGTTTCGCTGTATCGCCAGCATGCCAACCGCCTGAAAAACAAAGGCGTCTGACCGTCGCACAGCGGGCTGCGCCATGCAGCCCGCAATCTGGAGGTCATATGGCCCTGTCGCTGCGTTCAACTGTTCCTCCCCTGATACTGGCCGGCAGCGTTGTCGGCCTTACGCTTTATTGGCAATGGCCAGCCACTGTTGCGCCCCTCTCGCCTGCCATTCCTGCTGTTGTCAGTGCGCCTTTGTCTGTTGCTCCCAGCCCTTTGCTGCAAAGCGCCAAAACCGACGTATCAGCTGCTAGAGCGCCGGCAAGCCTGCCGGGTTTGCAGGGCACCGAGGTGGATGGCGAGCTGAAAGCGGACAGCGCCGGTAATCTGCAGCTGAACCTAGCACTGCGCGATTATCTGGATTACTTCCTCAGCGCCGCCGATCAAGCTGGCCTGGAAACCGTGGTCGAGGTGATGCTGGTCGACGCCCGTGGGCGTTTGCCGGAGCCAGCCCTGGGTCAGTTTATCGGCCTGCTGGGCGATTATATGGATTACAAGCGCGCCAGCCTGGCGCTGTTGCAGCAACCCTTGAGCAGTGCCCAGCAAAGTACCCCGGATGGCCAGTTGGTTGCCTTGCAGCGGGCCTTCGAGCAATTGGCGCAGCTACGTCGGGCACACTTCTCCAGTGCGGCGACCGAAGCCCTGTTCGGTGCCGAAGAAGCCTACGGCCGTTACACCCTGGACAACCTGGCGCTGATGGCCCGTGATGATCTCAGTGAGCACGGCAAGGCCCTGGCGCAGGAGCGTTTGCGCGCCCAGCTACCCGAGGCCATGCGGGCCAGTGAAGAGCGTCAGGCCCAGGCCCAGGCGTTGCAAATCGAAACAGACAAACTTTGGCAGGAGGGTGCCAGCGAAGAGCAGGTGCGTCAGCTGCTTGCCTTGACCTATGATCCACCCACGGTCAAACGCCTGCTCAGCGAGCAGCGTAACGAGCGCGCTTGGCAACAACGTTATGCCACCTACCAGCAGGAACTTGCCGCTTTGCAGGGCAATGGCCTCAGCGCTGCGGATCAGCAGCAGGAGCAGCAGCGTTTGCGCCAGCGTCTATTCAGCGCCGAAGATCAGCACCGGGTGGAAACCTATGACGCCATTGCCGCCAAGCAACAGGACAATCAACCGCCCGAGCTGTAAGCCATGAGCCTGGAGCGTCAGGAAGCGCTGCTACTGACCCAGCAGCGCCGCGGTTACCGCCGGCTGCGTTTTACCAACGTGCTGGAAGATGGTTTTGTTGAGCACCGGGTTCAGCGTATTCGGCGCCGACTGTTGCTGATCAGCAGCACTGCGGTGATCTTTCAACTGGTCTACACCGTCCTCGATCTATTGCTGCTGCCCCTTAACGCCAGCCTTGCCACCCTGCCAGTGCGATTGCTGGGCATATTCGCCGCGCTGCTGTCCTTCTTCTACTGTCGCCGTTCGCAGAGTCCGCCGCGACGCGCCCTGTTGGTCTATGTGGCCGCTTACGCCTTCAACGGTGTTTGCGTCGCGGTGATCATTCATCTGTGCTGGAGTCTGGGCGTCGCCATGCCTTATGACGGGCTGTTTCTGGTGCTGCTGTTTGGCTACGTGCTGCTAGGCGTGTCGTTCCGCGCGGTCAGCCTGGCGTCCTGGGGTGTGTGCGGGCTGTTCCTCTGGATGGGGCTGATCGCCACGGGTGGCAGTGTGGCACTGGGTTATCAGGGCCTGTTTCTGTTTTGCGCCAATCTGATTGGCAGTGTCGGTGCTTATCTGCAGGAGCACGGTCAGCGTGGCGCCTGGCTTAATCTGCGCTTGCTTGATTTGGCGCGGCAACGTGCCGAAGCCGATGACGCGCGCAAACTGCGTCTGTTGGCCGCCGCCAGCCATGATCTGCGCCAACCATTGAACGCCATGGGCCTGTACGCCCAACACCTGCTGGAGCAGAACCAGGACCCCGGCGTGCACCGCATCAGCAGCCGTCTGGCGATTGCCGTGGAGCAGCTCAGCCGGCTGTTGCAGTCGCTGTTCGACTACACCCGTCTGACCCTGCCCGGTGGTGTGCAGGCCAAGCCAGAAGTGTTTGCCTTGCGCCCCTTGCTGGCGCGCCTGAGCGGTGAAAGCCGCGCCGAGGCCGACGCCCAGGGTGTCGAGCTGCAGCTGCAATGCCCCGACCTCTGGGTGCGCAGTGATCCGCTGCTACTGGAGCGCGTGTTGCGTAACCTGCTGAGCAATGCTTTGCGCCATGCTCAGGCGCGGTATATCTGGTTGCATGTTCATGCCGAACAGGGCGTGGTGCGGCTGGAGGTGGGTGATGACGGCCAGGGTTTGAGCGAGGAAGAACAGGGCCAGGTGTTTGAAGAGTTCCGCCAATTGGACAACCCCGGCCGCAATGCCGAGCGCGGGCTGGGCTTGGGCTTGGCTATCGTCCAGCAATTGGCGCAGTTGCTGGGGCATCCGCTGCAGCTGGACTCGGGCCCAGGCGAGGGCGCGCGCTTTATTCTGCAGTTGCCGCAGGCTGCAGCCGGCGAGTGGCAAGCACCCGCGGCGGTTGCTGCGGCATTGAGCGGACGGGTGTTATTGCTGGAAGACGATGCAGCGGGCCGTGAGGCGCTGTCCGGTTTGTTGCAGCGCTGGGGATGCGAGGTCTGGGCTTGCGCCGACCCTGCTGAGGCCTTGCAGTGTTTACCCGAGGCGCAGCCGCAGGTGCTGATCAGCGACTATCGTCTGGCAGCCACCGAGGACGGCTTGCGCGTTATCGAGCGTTTACGTGAAGAGTCTGGGCGCATGCTGCCGGCCCTGCTGATTACCGCTGATGTCAGCGCCGACCTGCAGGAGCGCTGCACCCGAGCTCATGTCATTTTGCTTGGCAAACCGCTGCTGCCAGCCCGTTTGCGTCAGGCCTTGGCTGTGCTGTTACCGGCCAATTTGGCGGATAGGAGCTGTTCAACGTCTGCGAGCTAGAGACTTGCAGTAACAGCCGGGGCTGTTACTTACGTAGCGAGGAAGCGGGCTGGGCTTGCACACGAGTTTACGGGTGTAAATGAGCACTACTCGTTTCACTCGCCCTTCGGGTTGCGCTAAATCGCGTTAGCCGCAAGCGGCTTCTGACCGGGCTGGCGTACCAGCCTGCTTTTAAAGCAGCAGGGCCGACGCGCAGCAGCGTTGAATAGACGCCTACAGCCAGCCCCGTTGCCGCGCCGCACTAACACAGGCCGTTCGGGTATGCACGGCAAACTCCTGAAACAGCGATTTCAGATGGGTTTTCACCGTGTCCTCGGAGACGCCCAGCTGACGACTGATGGCCTTGTTTGGCAAGCCTTCGGCGAGTAACTGGAGGATTTCCATCTGCCGGGGTGTGAGCTGTGGTTTGTCGCCCGTCTGCGGCACGGGCAGGGTTTCGCCCAGCAGTACGCGGGTCACCGCCTGGCGCAGTTCATCGCTATTGGCACTTTTCGGGATAAAACCCAGCGCACCGGCTGTCAGTGCGGCCTGGGCGTCCAGATTGGAGTCACTGGCGCTCAGGATTGCCACTGGGGTCATGCGGCCTTGTTGTTGCCAGCGTTGCAGCAACTCCAGGCCCGGCATATCGGGCAGGCGTAGGTCGAGCAGAATCAGGTCGAAGGTGGCGTGTTGCAGGCAGGCTTCGGCGGCGGCAGCGGATTCGGCGGTGTGAATCTGCAGGTCGGCGCAGAGCGGGGCGAGGGCCAGGCTAAGGCCATCGAGAAAGATCCGGTGGTCATCCACCAGTAACAGGCTGAGCTGTTCGGGCAGGGCAGTGCAGAGTGCAGTCATAGGGCTGTCTCAGGCGGCGTTATTATTTTTGTGGACGCCGCGCGAGTTTAACCCAAACCGCTGGTTGATTTAGAAGCGGTACGTCACTTGTGCGCCCAGGCCGTGAGCCGTGTTTTTGTAGGTGGCGCGGTAGTCATCCCGCTCGATGTGAGCGTCGTCTTCCATCAGGTAGGAGTAGGCCAGGTCGATGGTCACATCATCATTCGGGCTCCAGGCTGTGCCCAGGCTGAGGATGGTGCGGTCGCCGGTGGGGATGCGTGGCGAACGGTCGGCGTTATTGGTCGGCGACTGGTCTACGGCCAGGCCGGCGCGCAGGGTCCATTGCGGGTTCAGTTTGTAGGCCGCGCCCACGGCGTGCGCCCAGGTGTCGTGCCAGTTCTGTGGTTCACTGATGCTGCTGAGGTTGCCTGCTAGCAAGCCGCCTACGCCTTTGTTATCAGCGCGAATCTCTTGCAGACGGCTCCAGCGCGTCCAGGTGCTGCCGGCGTATAGAGTCCAGTCGGCATCCAGTTCGTGAGTTACCGAGAAATCTACCGATTCCGGGGTGGTTAGCTCCAGTGACGCGTCGTAGGTCCCAGCCGATGAATCAATGACAAAACCGGGGCCTGAAACCGTGGTATCGCCTTTCAGGCGGTAGTCCACTTTGGAGTGATAGGTCAGGCCGAAACGCGTTTGTGGGCTGATTTCAAACAGCACGCCGACGTTGTAACCCAGCGCGGTGTCATCACCCTTGATTTCGACCTTGCCGTCACCTGCACCGGGAATCGGGTTGTTGATGGCCGAGGTCAGCTCGCCGTCGATACGGTTGATGGTTGGGCCAAAACCGATCGACAGGTGCTCATTGAAGCGATAGCTCAGGGTCGGTTGCAGGGTAATCACCCGAACTTCGCTGCGGTCGCCGTGGTAGCGGCCCTGGAAGTTGCGCTCATAGTCGGTCACCAGGCCAAACGGCACGTACAGGCCCAGGCCGAAGCTCCAGTTGTCGTCCAGTGGCTTGACGTAATAGCCCATAGGCGCGCCGACAAACGGCACCATGTCGCCGTCATTGCTGCCGCTGGCTGAGCCGCTGGCGTTGTCGATATCGGTTTTTGCGTGGATCAGGGCAATGCCGCCGCTGACTTGTTCACGCTTGATACGCGCCATACCGGCTGGATTGCCGAATACGGTGCTGGCGTCATCGGCAGAGGAAGAGCGGCCGGCGAAGGCGGTGCCCATGTTGCTGACGCTTTGTTCGTTGATGGCAAAGCCGCTGGCAAAGCCATGGCTGGCGGCAGAGGCAAGGGCAAGGGACAGGCAGGTCTTGACGACTCTTCTAGTCACGGTGGACTCCTAGATTTTAGCGGGGGCGGAAACTAACAACTTTTCCTGACCCTTGCCAAGCCTTTGAAGTTCCCGAGATAGAGCGCTGTATGCCTTTAATCTGAGGCTATTTCCTGCTAACTGCGCTGAAACTTGTCGGACAATATTGGGCCTCTGCCTTGGCCTCAGGCCACCTGGCTAAGGCTGCCGATGCAGCGTTGCCAGGCGGCGATAAAGTCCTTGGTACGGCCGTGGGGCCTGAACACCCGGCGCCAGACTTGCGCCATGCCGAGCAGGTCATCGGCGGCCGGCAGTTCGCGCTGCTCGGCTTCGATCAGCATCCAGGCAATCGCCGTGGCGTAACGCAGGTTGACGGTCAGTTCCAAGTGCGGTGCGGCGAGGAAGGCATGCTGGCTGGCGAGGCCGCGTACCTGGCTGGCGAGATCCGGGTCTAGCGCCAGGTGTTGATCCCAGAGCTGTTGGTGGCGCAGGGCGGCGATGCGATAGAGGCCGTGGCCATGTTTATCATCGAGGGCCGAGCCGAGCCCGGATTGGCTGGCAGCGGCACCCAGTAACAAGGCTTCGGCGGCGTTGGAGTGGCGGCCCAGATAGAGCAGGGTAGGGCGGATGACGTACTGGCTTAACTCGCAGGCGGCAATTCCCATAAAGCCCTCGGCGGTAAGTGACCGGTGGGGCCGGGGCGCTGGCAGCTTCGAGTTATTCTGATAAAGGCCCCACCGGGAGCGGGGTTAGCCGCTCATGTTGAAGTGTAGTGCGACCTTTCTTCTGTAAAGGGCTGTTTTTAAATTGTTTTCGGCTTTCGGTTATTGGCTATATTCCAGTTGGTACTTAACCACGGCTGGCTGGCGTTAGCCACATGGCCAGCCTGCCCGAACTGAAATCAGTCGCCAGTGGCCACTGGACGGGTTGGGTCGGTGATCCATTCGCTCCAGGAGCCTGCATACAGCGGCGCCAACGGGTAGCCGGCCAGGCACAGGGCGAACAGGTTGTGGCAGGCCGTCACACCAGAGCCACAGTAGGCCACCAGTTCACTGGCCTGGCGCTCACCGAGATATGTAGCAAAGCGCTGGCGCAGCTGCTCTGGGCTAAGAAAGTGACCATCGCTGTCGAGGTTGTCGGTGAACGCCGCGCACTGCGCGCCTGGGATATGCCCGGCAACCGGATCGATAGGTTCGACTTCGCCCCTGAAACGCGGCAGACCACGCGCATCCAGCAGGGTCATCTGCTGATCACCCAGGCGCTGTTGCAGCTGTGCAACATTGACCAGCAGGCTGGCGTCAGCGCTTGCGCTGAAGGCGCCAGGAGTGGGGGTAGGCAGGTCCTGGGTTAAGGCTCCGCCCGCTTCGCGCCAGGCCTTGAGGCCGCCATCGAGCAGGTATACGCCGTCACGCTTGCCTAGCCACGCCAGTAGCCACCAGGCGCGAGCGGCAAAGGCACCGGGACCGTCGTCGTACAGCACCACTTCGCTGTGATTGTTCAGACCCCATTCGCGCAGACGCTGCAGCAACTGTGCTGGTTCTGGCAGAGGGTGACGGCCGGTGATGCCTTTGTGGATCGACCCGGACAGGTCGCGTTCCAGATCGGTAAACTGCGCGCCGGGGATATGCCCATCGGCATAGCTGCGCTGGCCGTAGGCCAGATCTTCCAGGGCAAAGCGGCAATCGAGAATCAGCAGGTCGGGTTCATCGAGACGGCGCTGTAGCTGGGCGGCGCTGATCAGTTGGGCGAGGGGCATGATGTGCGTCCTTGGCGGTCGGTAAAAGAAAGCAGGCCAGGTTGGAATCTGAAGAGCGTTCTGAGTGGGTGATGCCAGGCCTGATCCGTCTAAGATTGCAAGGGGCAGAGCATAATCGGCATTGGTTCGAAGTTGCCACGGCTTGGTAGCCGATGTCGTTATCAATCTGCGTCGATGGATGCCTGCGCTTGAGTTAGCGGCGTAATTGGGGATATTGATAGCCTCTGACTGGCAGGCGAGATGACCATGGATTCCCTTTTTATGGTGGTGGCTTATACCTTGTTGGCCGGCATGGCAATGCCACTCGGCGCGGGTTTTGCCAGTGTCGAACGTATCCGTCCGCGCTGGTTGGAAAGTGAGCTACGCCACGGGGTGGTTGCTTTCGGTGGCGGTGCGCTGTTGGCTGCGGTCGCGCTGGTGCTGGTGCCGCAAGCGATTGTGCGCTTTGAGCCGGCTGCGGCCGCTCTGTGGTTCTGCGTCGGCGGCGCTGCCTTTATGGGGCTGGATATCCTGCTTGATCGGATGAACACTCCCGCCAGCCAGTTGGCTGCGATGTTGACTGACTTCATTCCTGAATCCCTGGCTCTGGGTGCCGCGTTTGCCCATGGCGGCAAGGGTGCGATGTTGTTGGCCATCCTGATGGCGATGCAGAACCTGCCGGAGGGTTTCAATGCTTATCGCGAGATGAGCCAATCGAGCGGCTACAGTCGCACACGCCTGCTTTCGCTGTTTGCCGCAGTCGCATTGCTTGGGCCAGCTGCTGGCGTATCCGGCTATTTATGGTTGGATGATTCGCCGCAAGTGGTTGCGGCGGTGATGTTGTTCGCTGCTGGCGGTATTCTCTATTCGGTGTTTCAGGATATCGCCCCTCAGGCCAAGCTGAACAAGCATTGGGCGCCGTCGCTCGGCGCGCTGCTGGGTTTCATGCTCGGTATCGTCGGGCATATGCTGACTGGGGGTTGAGCTGCGCCTGCTGTATCGTTCGCCTCTCCTTATTGCACTCCCTCCCCACGAGATCACCATGAAGCGCTTTGTATTGCTCGATACCGCCCCGATTCCCGATGGTTCGGGCGCTCTGTGCCTGTTTGAGTATGGTGAGGATTTTGTGATCAAGATTGCTGGCGGCGATGGCGGTCAGCTGATGAACACACGCATGCATGGTTCTGAAGATGCGTTGGCGGCAATTCCCTGCAAGAAGGTCGCCGGACGGCCGGATTCGCGGGTATTGATCGGAGGTCTGGGAATGGGTTTTACCCTGGCCGCTGCATTGCAGAACCTGGGCAAGACCGCCGAAGTGGAAGTGGCCGAGCTGGTGCCTGGAGTGGTGGAGTGGAACCGCGGCCCGCTGGGCGCCAAGGCCGGTTACCCGATCCTCGACTCGCGTACCCGAGTGATTCAGGACGACGTGGCCAATTGCTTGAAGAGCGCCGATCAGCGTTATGACGCAATCATGCTGGATGTCGACAACGGCCCCGAAGGCCTGACCCAGAAACGCAATAGCTGGCTGTATTCCGCCCAGGGCCTGCAGCGCTGCTACCAGGCGCTGCGCAACAAGGGCGTGCTGGCGGTGTGGTCGGCGAGTGCCGATCGAGTATTTAGCGACAAGGTGCGCAAGGCCGGTTTCAAGGTCGAAGAAGTGCAGGTCTATGCCCATGGCAACAAGGGCACCCGGCATACCATATGGATCGCGGAAAAGATCAAATAGGCACATGCCGAACACAAAAAAGCCCGCGCAGCTAAGCAGTTGCGCGGGCTTTTTTTGTGTGGGTTGCTTAGCGAAGCTTTAGTTTGCCGATGCGGTCGTTGTCCAGGCTGCCAAAGTACAGATAGTCGCCCACCGGTTTGACCGAGGTGATCATGCGCAGGTGGGTGCCGCTGGTGTCGTGCAGGCTCTGGGTGATTTCGCCTTGCTCGTTGAGGGCGATGGCAAAACCGTAAGGCACGGCCTTGGGCCAGAAGGCGCGCGGCAGTTTGGCCAGTTGCGCTTTCGCCCACGGCGAGCGGTGCAGCATGTCGGCGTCGGCTTTGCGCGGGGTCGGCAGGGCCACCCAGAAGGTGCCGTTGCGGTCGCCCTGCAGGTTGTCCGGCAGGCCCGGCAGGTTGTCGATAAAGATATCGTGGGTGCCGGCCTTGTCGCCGCTCAGCCAGTAACGGGTGATGCGGTAGCGGTAGGTTTCGTTGACCAGCACGAAGTCCTCATTGGCCGACAGCGCCACACCGTTGGCGAAATACAGGTCCTTGAGCAGCACCTTGGTTTCGCCGTTGGCCGGGTTGTAGCTGAGCAGGCGGCCATGGGGGCGGGCTTCGAGCAGGTCGAGCAGATAGTCGGGCTGTTCGAAACGCTGGCTGGCATCGCTGAAGTAGATGGTGCCGTCGCGGGCGATATCCAGATCGTCGGTGAACTTGAAGGCTACGCCTTCGGCTTCGGTGGTCAGTACCTTGATCTGTCCCTGGGTGTCGATGCTGAGCAAGCCCTTGTAAGCGTCGGCGACGATCAGGTTGCCGGCGGTGTCAAAGTCCATGCCCAGCGGGCGGCCTTTGGTGTCGACAAAGGTTTCCATGTTGCCATCGGCTTTGATGCGCACGATTCTGCCGTCATGCAGGCCGGCGTACACCAGGCCCTGGGCGTCTACGGCAGTGTCTTCCGGGCCATGCACCTGGCCGCGGCCGAGCAGTTCGGCCTTCATCAGGGTGTCGTTGGGTTCCAGTACGCCGGTCATCGGCGGGATGGCCGGGGCTTCCCAGGCCAATGGATCAATCGGGCTGGGCGTGACGGCGAGGTAGATCGCCGCCGCAGCAATCAAGGCCACAAGCAGGCCAAACAGTGTCTTCATTGTTGTTATTCCCTGTGATGAAGGTGAGCAGATGTAAGCGCCGGCCAGATTACAGGGTTCATTTGCATCTGTGATGCCCCGGGGGTAAATGGCCGGCAAATGCCCGGCACGGTGTCCGGGCATATATACTGCGCGGCATTCTTGATGGGAGAGCCGCGTGGCGATTGATATTCAGTGGATTGGTGATGACGCCAGCCTGGCGCAGCATTGTGCAGCCTGGCGCACGCTGGCGTTTGTGGCGGTCGATACCGAGTTTATGCGGGTCGACACCTTTTACCCGATTGCTGGCCTGCTGCAGGTCAGCGAAGGCGAGCGGGCTTACCTGATCGATCCGCTGTTGATCAGCGACTGGGCGCCCTTTGCCGAGCTGCTGCAGGACCCTGCCGTGGTCAAGGTGCTGCATGCCTGCAGCGAAGACCTGGAAGTCTTCCTACGTCTGACTGGCAGCCTGCCCACGCCGCTGTTCGACACCCAACTGGCGGCTGGTTACCTCAACCTGGGTTTCTCCATGGGCTATTCGCGCCTGGTGCAGGCGGTGCTGAATATCGAGCTGCCCAAGGGTGAGACCCGCTCCGACTGGCTGCAGCGGCCCTTGTCGGCCACCCAGGTCAGTTATGCCGCCGAAGACGTGTTGCACCTTGCTGAGGTGTATGCACAGCTCAAGGCGCAGCTGTCCGACGAGAAATACGCCTGGGTGCTGGAGGATGGTGCCGAGCTGGTCAACAACCTCAAACGCGAAGTCGATCCCGAGTTGGCCTACCGTGAAGCCAAGCTGGCCTGGAAACTCTCCCGGCAACAGTTGGCCGTGCTGAAAGCGCTGTGCACCTGGCGTGAAGGCCAGGCGCGCAAGCGCAACCTGCCGCGCAACCGGATTATCCGTGAGCATTCGTTGTGGCCATTGGCGCGTACCCAGCCGGACAACCTGGTGGCCCTGGCACGGATCGAGGACATGCACCCGAAAACCGTGCGCCAGGACGGCGAATTTATTCTGCAACTGATCAAGCAGGCGGCAGCTACCCCGGCTGAGGATTGGCCCGAAGCCTTGCCCGAGCCCTTGCCGCTGGAAGCCACGAGCCTGCTGAAAAAACTGCGCGCCATTGGTCAGCGCGAAGGCGAGCGGCTGAACATCGCCCCGGAGCTGATGCTGCGCAAGAAAACCCTCGAAGCCCTGCTGAAAACCGGCTACCCGAATGGGCCCTACCAGCTGCCGGAGTCGCTGCGCGGCTGGCGGCGTGAATTGATGGGTCAGGCGCTGCTTGATTGCCTGGCTGCAACCGGAGAGTCCGCGTGAAACGTATCTGCTCAATCTACAAAAGCCCACGCAAGAGCGAGATGTACCTCTATGTGCTGCGCAGCGATGGCCTCAAACGCGTGCCGGAGAACCTACTGCTGGCTTTCGGCCCGCCGGCCCTGGCCTTCGAGATGGTGCTGACCCCTGAGCGCGTTCTGGCTCGCGAAGACATCCACAAGGTGCTGGCCAACCTCGACGAGCAGGGCTACCACCTGCAGATGCCGCCACCGGAAGATGAATACATCGAGCATCTGCCGGACGAGTTGCTGCGCCGTAACGACCCGATGTAACTGCCATGCCCGCCACTGCGAATGCCCCACTGCGTGTATTGATTGGCGAAGCCGAGCACGCGCTGTATGCCGAACTGCTGCGCCTGCAGGCTCCTGAGCTTGAGCTGTGCGGCAGCGATCGGCCGGCCGAGTTGGCCAAATACGCGGCGAGCTGCCCGTTATGGCTGGGCCAGCCGGATCTGCTCGCGCCGCTGCTGCGCCAAGGCGCTAAACCCCAGTGGCTGCAATCGACCTGGGCGGGCATTACGCCGCTGCTCGCCAAGGACTTACCAACGGATTACGCGCTAACCCGCGCCGTGGGCATTTTCGGTCAGGTAATGGCCGAGTATGTGCTGTGCCATCTGCTGGCCCATGAGCGCCAGTTGCTGGCGCGTCTGGCCGCTCAGGTCGAGCAGCGCTGGGACAATCGGCTGCCGCGCAGCCTGGCCGGGCGCAAGGTACTGATCGTCGGCACCGGTGATATCGGCCTGAGCGTGGCGCAGTTTCTCGCACCGTTCGGCACCGAGCTGCTCGGCATCGCCAGCAGCCCGCGCCACCTGCCGCTGTTCCGTCAGGTGGCGGGGCTCGACGAGCTGCCGCGCCTGGTGGGCGAGGCCGATTACCTGATCAACCTGCTGCCGGATACGCCAGCCACCCGTGATGTTTACGACGCAGCGCTATTCGCCGCCTGCAAGCCCAGCGCGCTGTTTATCAATGCCGGGCGCGGTGTGGCGGTGGTCGATCAGGCGCTGGTCAGCGCCTTGCAACAGGGGCAACTGGCAGGTGCGGTGATTGATGTCTGCCGTGAAGAGCCGCTGCCTGCTGGCCACCCATTTTGGGATGCGCCGCGTCTGTTGCTGACCGGGCATAGCTCGGCGCCGACTGATCCGCGTCTGCTGGTGCAGCTGTTTGTCGATAATCTGGCGCGCTGGCAGGCAGGTTCTGCACTGCGTGGGCAGGTGGACTTTGCTCGCGGTTATTGATGTTTCTAGAATCTGTTTACGATCTCGCGAGCTAGAGTTCTGCAAGGCAAACACAGGTGAGGACGCGGAGTGTACGAGTTGTACATGAGCATCCGAACCTGTGTTTAACGCAGCAGGGCCGACGCGCAGCAGATCGTAAACAGATTCTCTAGACCATTCGGCTCGCCACCCTTGGCCGCCGCCGGCCCAGCCGCTAGACTGCCGGCCTTTTCGCCCCTCACCGTACCCTCGCCATGGCCGCCAAAGTCGAACCCTTCTGGAAACGCAAAACCCTCGAACAGCTGGATCAGGACGAGTGGGAATCGCTGTGCGATGGCTGCGGCCTGTGCTGCCTGCAGAAACTCGAGGATGAGGACGATGGCAGCGTGTATTACACGCGCATCGCCTGCAAACTGCTGGACCTGCAGACCTGCCGCTGCACCGACTACAGCAACCGGCGCAAATTCGTTGCCGATTGCATCCAGCTCACCCCGGCCCAGGCCGACCAATTCCAGTGGCTGCCACCGACCTGCGCCTACCGCCTGGTCAGTGAGGGCAAGGATCTGCTGCTCTGGCACCACCTGGTGTGCGGCGACCCGGAGCAGGTGCACAAACAGCGCATTTCCCAGGCTGGGCGCATGCTTAGCGAAAACAGCGTGGCCGAGGATGAGTGGGAAGATCATATGATCTTCCGCGCCGGCTGAGAGGATGTTTACAAACTACTGCGCTCGGCCATTCTGCGTTGAAATTAGCCTCAACAAACCGCTTGCGGCTAACGCGCTTTAGCGCGACCCGAAGGGCGAGTGAAACGAGTAATGCTCATGTACAACTCGTACACTCCGCTTTTTCGGCTTCTTGACCAGCCGGAGGCTGTTACTAACGTAGCGCCTTGCTTGGCCGTCGCTCGCTACGTTTGTAAGCATCCTCTGAACCTCGCCTGCAAATGCCAGCCTAAACTCGCCTGAACCATTCAATTGCACTGTGGAGCCTTGCCATGTTGATGCGCCGTTTGCTGCTGTCCGTTGTTTTGCTGAGCCTGAGCACGCCGCTATGGGCGAAGAAGGTCGATCTGGATTACCGCGTACGCTTTCTGCCAGACGCTGAGCAGGCCGAAGTCAGCCTGACCCTGGAAGACGGCGCGCGAGTGATCAGCCTGGCGTTCAACCTGGGTGAGCAGGGCGCCTACAGCGACTTCAAGGCCGACGGCGAGTGGACACAGAACAGCCCTGAGCAGGGCACCTGGAAACCGGGCAAAGGTAAGTCAACCCTGACTTACCGCGTGCGTATCAATCATGAGCGCAGCGCGGGACGCTTTGATGCGCGGATCACCAAGGACTGGGCTCTGTTGCGCGGGGATGACCTGGTGCCGGCGGTCAAGCTGCGTCAGGAAGATAAAACCGAGTTGGTCTCGCGTCTGCAATTCGACCTGCCCAAGGGCTGGAAGAGCGTCGAAACCGGCTGGCCGCGTATCGGCAAGAACAAATTCCGCATCGACAACCCACAGCGCAAGTTCGATCGCCCGACTGGCTGGATGGTGGCCGGCAAGGTCGGTACGCGCCGCGCCAAACTGGGTGAAACCGATGTGGCCATCGCCGCGCCAGTGGGCGAGGGCATGCGCCGTATGGATGTGATGACCCTGCTGACCTTTATCTGGCCGCATGCCCAGGAAGTGTTTCCGCGCGACCCGGCCAAGCTGCTGATTGTCGGCGCCGGCGACCCGATGTGGCGCGGCGGCCTGTCGGCCACCAATTCCTACTACATGCACAGCGCCCGCCCGCTGGTCAGCGAGAACGGCACCAGTTCCCTGGTGCACGAACTGGTGCATGTGTTCAGCCGGATCAAGACGCGTGATCGCAGTGACTGGATCACCGAAGGCCTGGCCGAGTACTACGCCATCGAGCTGATGCGTCGCGCCGGGGGCCTCAGTGAGGAGCGTTACCAGAAAATCCGCGAGCAACTGATCCGCTGGAGTAAACCGGTCAAAAGTCTGCGCACCGACGACTCCAGCGGCCCGGTGACCGCCCGCGCGGTGTTGCTGCTACAGGAGCTGGATCGGGAAATCCGCCAGGCCACCAAAGGCACCACCCAGCCGCGTTCGCTGGATGACGTAACCCGCGGCCTGATGCGCCTGGACAAAGCAACCACCCAGGATTTTATCGAGATCAGCGAAAACGTCATGGGCGGCGCCTCCGACGTGCTGGATAACAAGCTGTTGCGCTAGCCCCGCCCCTGGGTAAGCATGCGGCGCAGTTGCCGACCTGGAGCCCCGCATGCGCCGCCTACCGTCTCTCACTGCCTTGCGCACCTTCGAGTGCGCCGCCCGCCACGCCCACTTTGGGCGGGCGGCGGCCGAGCTATGCGTCACCGACAGCGCAGTCAGTCACCAGATCCGCCAGCTGGAAGAACAGCTCGGCACGCCGCTGTTTGCCCGCGAAGGGCGCCAAGTCGTACCGACGCCTGCCGCGCGGCGTTTGCTGCAGCGCTTGCAGCAGGCTTTCGAACTGATCGGTGAGGCGTGTGATGAGCTGCGCGATCCTGGCTCGCAGGCGGTGCTACGTATCGCGGTAACGCCCGAGCTGGCGCAGAAGTGGCTGGTCAGCCGGCTGGCCGACTTCAGCGACCGCTATCCGCAGATCACCCTGCATCTGCACGAACAGCCGCTGGAAGCCAGTCTGCCGAGCCCGGATATCGATCTGGCGATCACTTATGGCACCGGGCCCGAGGATGCCAGTGCCTACTTCGTGCGGCCGCTGCCGACCCTGCAGTTCTTTCCGGTGTGCAGCCCCAGCCTGTTCAACCAGGGTGGCCTTAAACATCCGCGTGATCTGGCCCGCCACGGCCTGCTGCACGATGATCAGGACGGCAAGACCTGGACCGCCTGGCTGACCACCCATGCCGGTGATATTCAGCCGGCGCGTCATCTATATCTGGGGCACGCGGGCCTGGCGCTGGAAGCCGCGGCGCAAGGGCAGGGCGTGGCCATGGGCGACAATCTCACCGCTGCCGAAGACTTGGCCAGCGGCCGTCTGGTGCGGCCGTTTAACGCCAGTGTGGCAGCGCTTGGGCAGTATGCGCTGGTCTGCGAACGCATTCGTCTGGAGAAACCGGCGGTGGCGAACTTCTTAGATTGGCTGGGTGATCACCTGGCTGACTGATGAATTGATTTCAGCTATTCCGCAATAATCGTCGTTGGAAGCCCGGCTAAAGCGCCGCGTACTGTGTGGCCATCTCCCCCACAGGCATAAGGTGCATTCGATGGCGCGTTCTCTGACTTCCCTCCCCAAAGCCGATGGCTTCCGTCTGCCCGGCGAATTCGAACTCAAGGCCGGCTGCTGGCTGGGCTGGCCGGAGCGTACCGACGTGTGGCGCAACGGTGCCAAGCCGGCGCAAAAGGTCTGGGTGGATATCGTCACGGCGATTGCCAGCAGCGAGTCGGTCACCGTATGCGCCTCGGGCAGCCAGTACGGCAATGCTCGTCGCCAGCTGCCGGCCCATGTGCGGGTGGTGGAGATGACCTGCAACGACACCTGGTTCCGCGACAGCGGCCCGGCCTTTCTGGTCAATGACGACAGTGGCGAGGTGCGCGGCGTGGACTTCGAGTTCAACGCCTATGGTGGCCTGGATGGCGGCTTGTATTACCCCTGGGACAAGGACGACCAGATCGCGCAGAAGATCCTCGAAATCGAAGGTTATGACCGCTACCGCGCGCCTTTTATCGCCGAAATGGGCGGTATCCAGACTGATGGCCAACGTACCCTGCTGACCACCGAGCAGTGCCTGCTCAACCGCAACCGCAACGCTCACCTGGGCAAGGACGAGATGACTCGTAGGCTCAGCGACTACCTGGGTGCCGAGCAGGTGATCTGGCTACCACGCGGCTGCAAGTTTGATGAAACCGACGGCCATATCGACGACCTGGCCTGCTTCGTCCGCCCCGGCGTGGTAGTGCAGCAGTGGACCGATGATCGCTCTGATCCGCAGTGGGAAATCTACCAGGAGGCCTACGACATCCTGCGCAGCACCCGCGACGCCCGTGGCCGCGCGCTGGAAGTACACAAGCTGCCGCAGCCGCGCGTGCTGGAGTGGACGGCCGAGGAGGCCGAGGGCCTGGATCAGGATGAATCCACCCACACCCGTCAGGCTGGGACGCAGATCTGCGCCTCCTATATCAACTATTACGCCGGCAACTCGGCCATCGTCGTGCCGTTGTTCAACGACCCCTGCGACCGCGTGGCTCAGGCCACTCTGGCCGAGCTGTTCCCCCAGCACCGCATCCTCGGCATCGACAATTCGCGGGAGATCCTGCTCGGTGGCGGTAACGTTGCCTGCATCACCATGCCGCAGTACGCCGCGCCCAAGCGCGCCTAGGAGGCTCTGATGAAAATGCATGTCAGTCTGTTGGCCTTGAGCCTGGCCGTGAGCGCGCAAGTGCTAGCGGCCGAAATTCCGAAGCAGGTCAATCTGTTTATCTGGGGCGAGTACCTGGCGCCGGACACCTTGAGCAGTTTCGAGGAGAAAACCGGGATCAGGGTGGTGGTCGACCATTTCGACTCGCTGGAAACCGTGGAGACCAAACTGCTTACCGGACGCAGCGGTTATGACCTGGTGCTGACGGCGGGTCAGCATCTGCAACGGGCGATCCAGAGTGGCGCACTGCAACCGCTAAACAAGGCCGCATTGCCGCATTTCAGTGGACTTGATCCGGAGTTCACCGGGCATATGGCTGCCTTTGATCCAGGCAATCGCTATGCCGGTTTGTATGTCTGGGGCACCACGGGTTTTGGCTATCAGCAGCAGGCCATCGCCAAGCGTATGACCAATGCGCCGACTGATAGCTGGGCAATGTTGCTCGATCCACAGGTAGTGGCCAAGTTTACCGACTGCGGGGTGAGTTTTCTCAACGATCCCAATGAGGTGTTCGCAGCGGCGTTCCGTTACTTGGGCCTGGATATCAACCAGCAGAGCCTGGAAGATCTGAAACTGGCCGAGGCGCATCTGGCCAAGGTGCGGCCGTCGATTCGCTACTTTGACAACGACCGTAATATCACCGATTTGGCCAATGGCGATACCTGCTTGGCGATGTCGTGGAACGGCAACGTCTCGATCGCCGCCGGCCAGGCGCAGCAGGCGGGCAAGCCCTATAGCCTGCACTACAGCATCCCGCGTGAAGGCACGCTGATCTGGTTCGATGCGATGGTGATTCCCAAGGATGCGCCGCACCCTGAGGCCGGGCTGGCATTGATGGACCACCTGATGACGCCAGACGTGATCGGCGCGATCACCAACAGCATCTACTACGCCAACGCGGTGCCGGCGGCGAATGCCACAGTCGATCCAGCCATCCTCGGCGACCCTGGCACCTACCCACCGGCCGCCGTGCGTGCGCAGCTATACACTAAAAACGACAACGCCAAGGCGTTCAACCGCGCATTGACCCGCGCCTTTAGTCGGCTCAAGTCGGGGTTGTAGCAGCTGGGTTACGGCCTACTTGAGACCAAGGCCGGATTTGGTGTTCAAGCCCTTGGCCATACGGTCGTAGAGCACCACATTGACGGTGGCGGCGAGGTTCATGCAGCCCTGGGTAGGGATGTAAATTACGTCCTCACACCAGTCGAGAACTTCCTTGCTCAGCGAGCCGTCTTCGGGGCCGAAGATGTAGATGGCGCGGTCGGGGTGGGTGTATTGCGGCAATGGTCGCCCACCTTCGACCAGTTCTACGGCGACCGGCGTACAGCCGATGGGAATGATCTGCTGCAGGTCTTCCACGCCAATCAGCGGAATATCCATGTAGATGCGCTGTGTGTCGGTAATAAAGTCGCGGGCACGGGCATAGCGTTTGCCGCTGTAGAACACCGAGGCGGCGCTATAGCAGCCGGCTGCGCGCATCACTGAGCCGACGTTTTCCGGGGATTTGGGGTTGAACAGGCCGATGCAGGCGTATCTCTTGTTGGCCACGGTGGCACTCGCACAGAATTTTCGAAGGGATGATTGAAGCCGCGCCAAGGGTGCGGGCGACAAAAAAGACGCGAGTATACCTGTATGGTAGCGAGCTGATTTTTTGGAGGAGTCAGCTTGCTGGCGATGCGACTAACCCGTAGATCGCCAGCAAGCGGGTTTCTAGAGGCTTGCGCTACTGCTTTTTCAGCCTTGCAGCCAGGTCGGCGAAGGGGTTATGGGTCGCCTGAGCAGTCTTCGGTGTGCTCAGCGAACCTTCGCTAAAGTACTGCTGGTCGGTGTAACGCGCATGTTCGTTGTCATGACAGTACAGGCATAACAACTCCCAGTTGGAGCCGTCCTGCGGGTTGTTGTCGTGGTTGTGGTCGCGATGGTGCACGGTCAGCTCGCTCAGGCGCTTACCGGAGAACTCGCGGGCGCAGCGGCCGCAGACGTGCGGGTACATTTTCAGTGCCTTGTCGCGGTAGCCTTCTTCACGCGAGCGTTGGGCCTCGGCGAGGATGCGATCAAGCTTGCCTGTGGCGGAAGTGGAGTTATTGCTGCTCATCTGGAGTCTCGTACGCTGGGGCTTTGCGATCAGTCTAGCCCTGCCGGCGGTCAGTGAGAACTGCCCATATGGCACTTAACGGCATAGCCGAGGCTCAAATCAGTAACTGTATGGGAGATAGACGTATGCGTCTGACCACTCTGCTGTTCGTTCTGATTACGTTAGCCAGTACTTCGCTGCTGGCTCAGCAATCGCCGAAAATGCCCGCTATTGCGCCTGCACCAGGCTCCCCAGGGACGGCCACGCCGCAGCCCTATCCGCCGACCGCGCCGCAGCATCTGCCTGCCCCATCCCGCAATAACCCACCGCTGCTCAAGCAGGCGCCGCAAGAGAGCAACCCGCTTCGCCGTGATCAAGATCTGCCGTTGCTGCGAGAACAGCGCGAGCGCAATGCGCAACCCGTGCCGAAAGCCGACGAGTGAGTTACAGGCGGCTAGAGCTGCTGCTCAACCAGCTGCCCATCGGCCATGCGCAAGCGTCGGGACATCGCAATGGCTATGGCGCGAATTACCTTGGCGGCGGTCTTCGGGGCTTCACCGAGCATCTTGTCCAGTGAATCCTTTGCCAGCATCAGCAGGCAGCAGTCACTCACGGCAATACAGCTGGCCGAGCGGCGTTCACCATCGAGTACCGCCATTTCGCCAAAAGCGCGACCCTTGCGCAGTTTGGCCAGTTCGATGGTTTCACCGCTGGAGTTGATCTTGCGCACCGATACCGCCCCTGCGTGGATGATGCACATAAAGGTGCCGGGGTCGCCTTCGCGGCAGATGCTTGCTTCTGGTGCGCATTTGCTGAGGTTGAAATAACCGGCGGCGCAGAGCAGCTCATTGGGCGTGAGGCTGTCGAGCAGGCCGCAATCGAGCAGCATGTCGCGGATTTCATCAATCAGTTGGGATTGGGCGGGCATGGACGGCAGCCTGGATAAACGTAGCGTGAGGTCAGTCGCATAGATTGACCTTAGCCGCCTGCCACTTGGCTCGCCAGCGCCACTCGCGACCTGCTGCCGAGTGGCCTGGACGGTCTAGAAACTGAAGCGCCGCATCACCCCTTGCAAGCGCCCGGACATGGCTTGCAGGGACTGGATGGCCTGGACGATGCCGCCTTGCGCGGCGGAGTTTTCTTCGACGATTTGCGCCACCCGCTCCACGCTCATAGCCACCTGTTCGCTGGCGGCGCGTTGTTCCTGCAGCGACAGCGAAATCACGCTGACGGCCTGCAGCGATTCATTCAGCGCCAGGCGAATTTCCGTCATTGAGCTCCCCGCCTGATCGACCAGCTGAGTGCCGATGATGACCCGTTCACAGCCAGCGGCCATGCTGCTTTTTGCCTTGTGCATGCCGCTGTGAATGGCCTCGACCAGGGTGATGATTTCAGTGGTGGAGTGGGCGGTGCGTCCGGCCAGGCTGCGCACTTCATCGGCGACCACGGCAAAGCCGCGGCCTTGCTCGCCGGCACGTGCGGCTTCGATGGCAGCGTTGAGGGCGAGCAAGTTGGTTTGTTCGGCAATGCCGCGAATCACGTCGACAATCGCGCTGATATTGCGTGATTGCGCGGCCAGGGTTTCGACATCCTGCGAGCTCTCGGCCACCAGCTCGGCGATCTTGTGCATTTCTGTGGTGGCTCGGGCCATCACCTGAATGCCCTCATCGGTCATGTCGCCGGCTTTTTTGGCCATATCGTAGGTTTGCTGAGCGTTTTCGGCGATATGGTTGATGCTCACCGCCAGTTGTTCAACGGTGGCAGCCATGGCCGACGCGGTATCGCTCTGCACGTTGGCGCTGGTCAGCACTTGCTCGGAGGAGGCGGCCAGTTGCAGGGTGGCGCATTCGATCTGCTCGGAGGCTTCGCCAATGTTGCCGATCATGTCCTGCAGACCACGGCGCATGCTCTGCACGGATTTCATCACGCCGGTCATCACCTGATTGCCCAGGCTTTTGCCACCACCTAGACGGCCTTCGGCGATGCGCGCGCTGATTTCCTCCAGCTCGCCGGGCTCGGCGCCCAGCTGCCGGCCCATCAGGCGAATAAAATACAACACCTGCGCCAAACCAATCAGCAGAGCAATCAGCAATACGCTGATGCTCAGGTTGAGGTTGCTGGCATAGGCGGCTTCACCCAGCTGGTATTGATGCTTGGCTTCAAGCAGTTGCACGTCGATCAGTTCGGCAAATTTCTCCGACAGCGGATCAATCAGTGGGTAGAGGCGCTGACTGGCAAAGGCGTCGATGGCTGCTTTATCGCCACGGTTGAGCAGGCTTTGCAGCTCATTCAGTGGTTGCCGGGCCTGTTGCATCAGCGGGTTGATTTGCTCGATCAGCTGGCTTTCTTCGCGGATTAGTTCGGTGGCCAGATACGCCTGCCAGGTTTCCTCGATCCGCACCTGGGCTTGTTCGATGAGCTGTTGCGCGTTTTTTTCATCCAGCTCGCCGCTGCGCGCCTTGTGGGTTGCATCGACGATATTGACGGCGTACAGGTCGGCAATCAGCTTGAGGTCGCGCAGCGGCACCACACGGTCGAGGTAAACCGTTTGCAGTCCTTTGACGGTGGCCTGCAAGCCATACAGGCCAAGGCCGCCGACGCAGAGCAGGCCGAGCAGCAGGCAACCGGAAAGCAGGAATAGGTGGGTTCTGATCTTCCAGTTTTTCATCACAGACCGTCCATGGTGAGCAGGCAGTTGAATGGGTGAGATAGCAGTACGCCAGCGTGTCATTCAGCCTAGCCGAACTTGCACGTCAGACAGGTTAAATCTGCATGAACGGTCAAGTAATTTTTCGCCCTAAACGTCCGCTGTTTAGCGCGAATTACTCTGAGCTTGCGCCGCTCCGTTAGCCCGCATAAGAACGTGCGGCAGAGCGGCGGGCTCTCAAACCAAGCCCAGTACCTTGAGGATAAAGGCGTATTCCAGAGCTGCGTCCTTGAGGGCCTGGTAGCGGCCGCTCATGCCGCCATGGCCGGCATCCAGTTCGGTTTTCAGCAGCAGCAGATTGCTGTCGGCTTTCTGCGCGCGCAGCTTGGCCACCCATTTGGCGGCTTCCCAGTACTGCACGCGGCTATCGTTGTAGCCGGCCACCGCAAGAATCGCCGGATAGGCTTGGGCTCGGACGTTTTCGTAAGGTGCATAAGCTTTGATCCGTTCGAACACCTCGGGCTGGTTGGGATCGCCCCATTCGTCGTATTCGGTGACGGTCAGCGGCAGGTCGGGGTTCTGCATGGTGTTGAGCACATCGACAAACGGCACCTCGGCGATAGCGGCAGCGAATAGCTCGGGGCGCTGATTGAGCACTGCGCCCATCAGCAAACCGCCGGCGCTGCCGCCGCTGATCACCAGCTGCTGCGCGCTGGTGTAACCCTGCGCGATCAGGTGTTCGGCGCAGGCGATAAAGTCGCTGAACGAGTTCTGCTTGTGTTCCAGCTTGCCGGCGCGATACCAGGCTTCGCCCAGCTCGCCGCCGCCACGCACATGGGCGATGGCGAAGATAAAACCGCGCTCCAGCAGACTCAGACGCGCATGGGAAAACCAGGGGTCGAGGCTTTCGCCGTAAGCGCCATAACCGTACAGATAGAGTGGGGCGGACGTGCCGAGCACATCGCGTTTGGCCACCAAGCTGATTGGCACCTGGCTGCCGTCGGCGGCTATAGCCCACAGGCGTTGGCTGACGTAGCTGTCGGCATCGAACGGCCCGAGTACCGGAGTTTGCTTGAGCACCACTTGCTCGCCCGTGGCCAGCTCCAGCTGACGTACCTGCGCCGGGCGATTGAGCGCTTCGTAGCGCAGGCGGATCGCGGGGCTGTCGAATTCCAGGCTGTCTTGTACATACAGGCTGTAGGCGGCGTCCGGTAGCTGCACGCGATAGGCCGCTTGCCCCAGCGGCTGCACTTCGATAATCGGCAAGCCGCCTTCACGCAGGCTAAGCACCAACGCTTGCTGATTAAGGCTAAAGCCTTCCAACATCACTTCTGGGTCATGGGCGCGTAGCAATTGCCAGTGGCTGCGGCTCGGCGCTGCTTCGCAGGCAGCGAACAGGGCGAAGTTGATGCCGTGTTGGTTGCTACGGATCAGCCAGCTCCACTCGCCATTCAGCGTGCCGTGGTCGACGTCATATTCGTGACCTTCTTCGCGCGGGGCCACACAGCTAAAAGCGGCTTGCGGGGTAGCAGCGTTCAGTACCCAGGCTTCGCTGGTGGTCTTGCTACCCAGTTGCAGAATCAGCTGGCGCTCGGAGCTGCTGCGATAGCAACTGAGGAAGAAACGGCCGTCGGGTTCATGGAACACCAGCTCGGCGCTATCTGTGCCGAGGCGGTGGCGATACAGCTTGTGCGGCCGGTGGGTGTCGTCCAGTTCGCCGAAGAACAGGGTTTGGCTGTCATTGGCCCAGGTCATGCTGCCATCGCATTCCTCGAACGGCAGCTCGATCAGGCTGTCGTCGGCCAGCTCTTTGACAAACAGCTGGTAAGTTTCCTCGCCGCTGGTGTCCAGGCTGTAGGCCAGGCGCTGGTGGTCAGGGCTGATGCTGAAGGCGCCGAGCGAGATAAAGCCACCATCGGCCAGGGCATTAGGGTCGAGCAGCAGCTGCTCGCTGGCCTCGTCGACAGTCAGCGATCCATCGGCGGGTTTGCGGCAGCGGTAATGCCGTGGGTATTCATCACCGGCTGTGGTGCGTTGGTAATACAGATATGGCCCCCAGGGCGACGGCAGGCTGAGGTCAGTTTCGCGTATGCGCCCCTTGATCTCCTGAAACAGTGTTTCGCGCAGTTGCAGTTGCTCCCTGAGCTGCTGTTCTAGGTAGGCATTTTCCGCCTTGAGGTAATCAAGCACCTCAGCGCTGTCGCGGTTTTCCAGCCAGCGATATGGGTCGGCAGCGTTGTCGGCGCGGGCGATAGGGGCGTGTAACATGAAACAACTCCTGTAGATGACGGCCGACAGCGGGGACGCCGAAGAACCTGTGCAAAACCTGCTGCGCGTCGGCCCTGCTGCGTTAAAAACAGGCTCGGCAAACTGCTTGTAGCTAACGCGCTTTAGCGCGGCCCGCAGGGCGAGCGAAGCGAGGACTGCTCATTTACAACTTGTAAACTCCGCGCCCTCGCCGTTTTGACCAGCCGGAGGCTGTTACTACATAGCGTCTTGCATGTTTATGGCTCGCGAGCTTTTGAACAGGTTCAAAGCAGGCAAAAGCCGTTATCATAAGCGCCACTTCGCCCGTCGGCTGCTGAAATCTGTGCACTTCTGCGCGTGCGCCGTCTGGTCTTCAATGCCAGAGAATTTGCGTTTTATGATTGAAAACGACTACCTGCTTGCCTGGAGCGCCTATCTGGTGGCTGCCCTTGGCTGCCTATTGGTGTGGTTTCGCCTGACCGGCTGGATGTGGCGCTATGTGCGCGAGCCGCTGCGTGTGCTGGTTGTGGTGCTGCTGTTCAGCCCAACCATCGTCGAGCCCGCTAAGGAGCAGTTCGCCCCTGCGGTAGCGATCACCGCCATGGATCTGCTACTGGGCGTGGGCAATAACGTCTGGCGCGCGGTGGCGGACCTGAGCATGTATGGCCTGATCATGTTCACCCTGTACCTGCTGTTTGTCGCCGTACGCTGGCCCGTGGAACGTTGGTGGCAGGCGCGCAAAGGGCCTGCCCCGATTGCTGCTGACGAGCCGACCCTGCGCGAGATGATGGCGCGCGACGAACAGCGTTTCGGCGACACCCGTTACGATGCCCGTGGCGACCGTCGCCTGCGCGTAGAGCCACGTTTGTAAGTCGCCTAGACGGCGTCGCTCGACGCCGCTGCCCTTGCGCCAAAGCACGCACCCGTTCAGCATGGCCTCTCATTGACTAGGGAGGGGTTTATGGCGTGTGTGTTCTGTGCAATTGCCGCCGAGCGATTGCCTGCTGAGCGTATATATGAGGACGAGCACTTTATCGTCCTGCTGGATATCTTTCCCCTGCGTCCGGCCCATGTGTTGATTGTCAGCCGCGAACACGCGCCCTTTCTCAAAGACCTCTCCGCAGCTGCTTGTGCGCAGCTGCTGCCGCTGGCGCAACGCATGGCTGCCGGCTTGCGCGCGGCTGGTTATGGCGAGCAGGGTATCAATTTTTTGATCAATGACGGGCCGACCTCCAACCAGCATGTGCCGCACCTGCATCTGCACCTGATTCCACGACGCCGCGGCGATGTCACGCAGTTGCTCTGGCGTGCCCTGACGCGGTTTCTGCCGTTGGCGCGTAAACGCATCGAGGCGCGTCTGGCAAATGAAGCGCAGCAGTTGCGCGAGGCGTTACGCAATGTGTGAACTGCTGGGCATGAGCGCCAATGTGCCGACCGATATCGTCTTCAGTTTTACTGGCCTGATGCAGCGCGGTGGACGTACCGGTCCGCACCGCGATGGCTGGGGCATTGGCTTTTATGAAGGGCGCGGTCTGCGCTTGTTTCAGGACCCGCGTGCCAGCAGCGAGTCGGAAGTGGCGCAGCTGGTGCAGCGCTACCCAATCAAGAGCGAAGTGGTAATCGGCCATATCCGCCAGGCCAATGTCGGCCGCGTCTGCCTGGCTAATACCCATCCGTTTGTGCGCGAGATGTGGGGGCGCAACTGGTGCTTTGCCCATAACGGCCAACTGTCCGATTTCGCCCCGCAATTGGATAACTACCGGCCGATTGGCGACACCGACAGCGAAGCGGCGTTCTGTGACCTGCTTAATCGCCTGCGCGATGCCTTTCCCGAGCCGGTAGCGGTAGAGCGGTTGCTGCCGACTCTGGTCAGCGCCTGCGCCGAGTATCGTCAGCACGGTGTATTTAACTGCCTGCTGAGCGATGGCGACTGGTTGTTCAGCTTCTGCAGCAGCAAGCTGGCGCATATCACCCGACGCGCGCCGTTTGGCCCGGCGCACTTGAAGGATGCCGATATGCAAGTAGATTTCCAGGCGGAAACCACGCCCAATGACGTTGTCAGCGTTTTGGCCACCGAGCCGCTGACCGATAACGAGAGCTGGACGCTGTATCAGCCGGGCGAGTGGCGGTTGTGGCGCGGTGGCGAATGTGTGGCGCAAGGCCTAACGGACTGAATTGGGGGGGAGGGGACATGTTAAGAAGCTATCTGCGGTTGGCCTTGTTTGCCTTGGGCTTGCTGGTTGGGGTGCAGGTGCCGGGTTTTATCGATGATTACAGCAAGCGCGTCGAAGCCCATCGCATCGAAGCGGAGCGGGGTCTCAAGGGCTTTCGGGAAACTGCAAAGCGCTTTTTCAAGGGGGATCTGGTGGCTTTGGTCGCCCATTACCAGGCCAGTGCAGACCCGGTGATGCGTAGCGACGCGCAGAGCCTTGGTACGCTGGTCGAACGCTCGGCATTCCTTGAGCGCGAATCCAGGGCCATGCAAGGGCCTTGGTACGGCCAGGTCTGGCATCTGGCGACAGCGGCAGATCATGAGCTGATGGAAGAAACCTTCGCCGCCTACCGCTACCAGGTGCTGCTGGCCCCTGAGGCCATAGCTTGGGGCATTGCCTGCGCCATGTTGCTGGCCTGGTTGCTGGAAAGCCTGGCACTGCTGATCGGCATGCTGTTTGGCGTGGGCCGCAGCCAGAAGGTGCAACAGCGACACTGGCGCTAAGTTGACTCACCCAAGGGCTCGCAACAGCCCTTGGGTGCTTTTGCTGATTCGCGTCTTAAGCCTGCTTGCTGCCTTGCACGCAGGCGGTCTCGCTAACAGTCGGCAGAATCGGCAATCTTTTACGTCTCGACACCAGCAGCACCCCCGCCAGAACCAGCCCGGCACCCGCTAGCTGGGCAAACGACACCGGCTCCGACAACAGCAGCCAGGCGAAGACAATCGTCAGAATTGGTCCCAGTGTGCCAATCAGCACCGTGCGTGCTGAGCCAATCAGGCGCAGTGCTGCGGATTGCCAGAATATCGGCAGCACAGTGGAAAAAATCGCCATCGCCGCGCTGTAGGCATACACCTCTATCGGCTGCTGCAATGCGACAAGCGGCTGAGCGGCGAGGAAGTGAATCTGTGTGGCGAAGGTGGACACGATAATCGCCAGGGCAGCAAAACGAATGGTGCCCAACCGGTGAATCGCCACTTCGGCCCCGGAGCTGTACAGCGCGTAGCACAGGGCAGAACCGAAGACGAAAGCAGCGCCGATCAGCACGGTATGCAGATCCTCCGCAACATGCAGGTCGTGGGCGAACGCCAGGCCGATACCGGCGTAGGTCAGCAGCAGCGCCGCAACCTGGCGTTTCTCCAGGCGCTTACCCATAAACAGCACGCCGATCAGCACGGTCATGGTCGGGTAGATAAACAGAATCAGCCGTTCCAGCGCCGCCGAGATGTACTGCAGGCCAATAAAATCGAGGATGCTGGCACCGTAGTAACCCAGCATGCCCAGGGCGATCAGCATGCCCCAGTCTCTACGCGTTAGCGGCGGCGCGGCGCGGCATAACCACAGGGTGACCCACAGTGCGATTGGCAGGGCAAAGCTCATGCGCAGTGCCAGCAATGTGATCGCGTCCACTGGCGCGGCGGCGTAGGCCAGCTTGACGAAAATCGCCTTGAACGAGAAACCGAATGCGGCGAGCACCGCGAGTGCGATGCCCAACCGTTCGGCTGACCAAGTTTTCCATGGCATGTTGAGTGAGTTTCCAAAGAGTTGTGCTGGGGCGAATGATGCTGGGTATAAAATCCCTATGGAATTGGCTATTTCAGAAGTGATCGTTCGGATCTGACTAATGCTATGCACTATGACCTGATTGATCTACGCCTGTTTGTCGCGATTGCCGAAGCGAAGAATTTAACCCGTGGCGCCGAGCGTGTGCATCTGGCGGCGTCTTCGGCCAGTCACCGCATGCGCCTGTTGGAAGAATCGATTGGCACGCCGCTATTGCTGCGTGAGCCGCGCGGCGTCAGTCTGACCCGCGCCGGCGAGGCGTTGCTGCGTCATGCGCGCCAGGTGTTTGCCCAGCTTGAGCAGATGCATGCAGACCTTACGCCCTACGCCAAAGGTGTGCGCGGCCATGTCAGCCTGTGGGCTAATACCCACGCCACCCATACTTTTCTGCCTGACAGCCTTTCGACCTTTTTGCAGCGTCACCCGCAAGTCAGCATTTCTCTGGAGGAGCACACCAGCCCGGATGTGCTGATGGCGGTAGCGCGAGGGGAAGTGGAGGTCGGCGTGGTGGCCGGGTCGATTGAAGGCGCTGAGGTCGAATTGATCCCGTATCGCGCAGACCGGCTAGTGCTGATTGCCCCGGTCGATCATCCCTTGGCAACGCAGCTCAGCAGTCTGTTTGCCCAGGTGCTGGATTACCCCTTTGTCATGCTGCATTCAGGCTCGGCCATTCACACCTTTACGATGAACGCCGCCGCAGCCCTGGGGAGGCACCTGGAAGTGCGGATTCAGGTGCGCAGTTTTGAGGCGGTGTGCCGCATGGTCAGTGCTGGCGTTGGTATCGGCCTGGTGCCGCGTAGTGCCGTCACCGCTGGCGCGCACCTGGCGGTGATCGAGCTGGAAGAGTCGTGGGCGCAGCGGGACTTGAAGGTCTGCGTGCGTAAGCGCGAGCTGTTGTCGGGGTTTGCCGCAGAGCTGGTCGACTGTCTGACTGGCAGCGATACCAATCCCAGTTAAAGCGCCTCTTGCTCGTTCTTCACCAAAGTGCCTGCCAGCGGCGGGATGCCCTTGGTCTGATCGCGCTCGCGCAGTACCGCTTCGTCATGGTGATCGGCGCCCGGTACGAGGGCTAGTCGCTGTCGTTTGATCTATTGGTGTATTCGGCGCTTCTGCTGGCAGGGTTTGCGATCACCAAGCTGCCAATCGAGAAGCGATCAGCAAGTTTGTGAAAATGTTTCAAAAAGCGTCAAGAAACAGCCAGCAGCTCTATCTCCGCGTGATAGCGTTGTGCCTTCAATTATCTCGTTGTAATGGAGTGTTTATGTCGATCAAGGATCTGATCCTTGCAGCCTTTTTGGCTGTTTCCCTGCCGTTTGCCCACGCCGAATCAACCGAGCCGCAAGCTGAATCTGCGGTTCCGGCCGAGTCGATGGCAGAGCAACAACAAGAAGAGCTGATAGAGGAGCAGGAAGAGCAGGGTATGAGCGAAGAAGAGTTTCTCGCCAGCCTGAACTTTCAAACCGGCAAGGTGGTACTGGGCGACAACCTGGCGAGCCTGAATCTGCCGGAAAACCTGGTGTTCCTCGATAGCAAGGATGCCAACCGGGTATTGGTCGACGCCTGGGGTAACCCACCGACTGATGAGCTGCCACTGGGGATGATTCTGCCGGCCGGCATTTCGCCACTGGCTGATGAATCCTGGGCGGTGACCGTCGAATTCGAAGAAAGCGGTTTCGTCTCCGACGAAGACGCAGCCGATATCGATTACGCCGAGATGCTCGAGCAACTGCAGCAAGAGACGGTCGAGAGCAACGTGTGGCGCGCCGAGAATGGCTACGAGTCGATTGAATTGTTGGGCTGGGCCGCACAGCCGCACTACGATGCCCAAGGGAAGAAGCTGCACTGGGCCAAGGAGCTGCGTTTCGGTGACAGCGACATCAATACCCTGAACTACAACATCCGCGTATTGGGCCGCAAAGGTGTGCTGGTATTGAACTTCATCGCCAATATGGACCAACTGCCGGAGATCCAAGAGAGCGTGCCGGCGGTGTTGGCGATGACCGAATTCAACGACGGCAGCCGCTACGCCGACTTCGATCCGGATATCGACCAAGTGGCTGCCTACGGCATCGGTGCGTTGATCGCCGGCAAACTGGCGGCTAAAGCCGGCCTGTTCGCCACCATCCTGCTGTTGCTGAAAAAGTTCTGGCTGGTACCGGTGCTGCTGTTCGGCTGGTTGGCCAAGCGCCTGACCGGCAAGAAATAAAGTTGTTGCATAAGCCCGCCCCGGTCTGGGGCGGGTTCACTATTTGGAGAGAAACTTCATCCCGTCTTCCAGACCCTGCAGGGTTAGTGGGTACATCTGGTCTTCCAATAGCTCGCGCATGATGTTGGTCGAGGCCGTGTAGTTCCAGGTGTCCTTGGGGTAGGGGTTGATCCAGATAAGCTTCTTGTACTTCTCCATAAAACGCTTGATCCAGACGTAACCCGGCTCCTCGTTCCAGTGCTCGACACTGCCGCCAGCCTGGGTGATCTCGTAAGGCGCCATGGCCGCGTCGCCGACGAACACCACTTTGTAGTCCGCGCCGTACTTGTGCAGCAAGTCCTGGGTGGAGAAACGCTCGCTGGTGCGGCGCAGGTTGTTCTTCCACACCGACTCATACACGCAGTTATGGAAGTAGAAGTACTCCATATGCTTGAACTCGGTTTTGCAGGCGCTGAACAGCTCTTCGCAGACCTTGACGTGGGCGTCCATCGAGCCGCCGATATCGAAGAGGATCAGCAGCTTGACTGCGTTACGCCGCTCGGGGCGCATCTGGATATTCAGCAGGCCGCCGTCTTTGGCGGTGTGGTCGATGGTGCCGCCGAGATCAAGCTCGTCCTCGGCACCTTGGCGGGCGAACTTGCGCAGACGGCGCAAGGCCACCTTGATATTGCGCGTGCCCAGTTCGACCTGGTCATCGAGGTTCTTGTACTCGCGCTGGTCCCAGACCTTGACCGCCTTGCCCTGACGCTTGCCCGCATCACCGACGCGGATGCCTTCCGGGTTAAAACCGCCGGAGCCGAACGGGCTGGTGCCACCAGTGCCGATCCATTTGTTACCGCCTTCGTGGCGTTCTTTCTGTTCTTCCAGGCGCTTCTTGAATTCCTCGATCAGCTTGTCCAGGCCGCCTAGGGATTCGATCTTGGCGCGTTCTTCATCGGTCAGCGAGCGTTCGAACTCCTTGCGCAGCCATTCATCGGGGATCAATGCCTCGATGTGCTGATTAAGGTTTTCCAGCCCCTTGAAGTAGGCACCGAACGCGCGGTCGAATTTGTCGAAATGCCGCTCGTCCTTGACCAGAATGGTGCGCGAGAGGAAGTAGAACTCGTCCATATCGGCGAACACCACGTTGTGTTTCAACGCGTTGATCAGGTCGAGCAGCTCACGTACCGACACCGGCACCTTGGCGGCGCGCATTTCGTTAAACAGGTTGAGCAGCATGGCTGCGCCCTCGTGAATTCATCTGACTATGGCGCTAGGAGCGCCGCTCCAATGGCAGGCCATCATTGATGGCATACCAGTCGGCCTTCGATTCCGGAAAAATATGCTTCTGCGCAATCTCATCCACTGGCGTATCCAGCGTGCCCAGCGCGACTGAAAGCCAGTTCGGGTGGGGCTGTTCGCTGTACCACTGCAGGGTCGAGCCACAATGCTTGCAGAAGGTTCGCGTCACGCCCTGCGAGGACTGGTAGAGGCCCAGTGATTCCTCGCCTTGGGTGAAGTGGAAATCTTTACGCCGCACATTGCCGTAAGTGGCGAATGCTGCGCCGTGGGCTTTGCGGCACATCGAGCAATGGCAGTGGGTTGCCGACTCGATAGGCGCATCGATGCGGTATTTCACTGCTGCGCACAGGCAGCTGCCGCTGTGCATGATTCGCCTCCGGATCGGCCAGTGGGGTTAGCGCGAGGCGCGGCGGCTCATAAAGGCCAGGCGCTCTAGCAGTTGTACATCCTGCTCGTTCTTCACGAGGGCACCGGCCAGTGGCGGGATGGCTTTGGTTGGGTCGCGTTCGCGCAGCACCGCTTCGCCAATATTGTCGGCCATCAGTAGCTTGAGCCAGTCAACCAGTTCGCTGGTGGACGGCTTCTTCTTCAAGCCCGGTACCTTGCGTACGTCGAAGAACACGTCCAGCGCTTCAGCGACCAGATCTTTCTTGATGTTGGGGTAGTGCACATCGACGATCTTCTGCAGAGTCGCGCGATCCGGGAAGGCGATGTAGTGGAAGAAGCAGCGGCGCAGGAAGGCGTCCGGCAGCTCTTTTTCATTGTTCGAGGTGATGATGATGATCGGGCGCTTTTTCGCCTTGATCGTCTCGTCGGTCTCGTAAACGTAGAACTCCATCTTGTCGAGCTCTTGCAGCAGGTCGTTGGGGAACTCGATGTCGGCTTTGTCGATCTCGTCGATCAGCAGGATGACACGCTCTTCGGCCTCGAAGGCCTCCCACAGCTTGCCTTTCTTGATGTAGTTGCGCACGTCGTGGACTTTGTCCGAATCCAGCTGCGAGTCGCGCAGGCGGCTGACCGCGTCATACTCGTACAGACCCTGGTGGGCCTTGGTGGTGGATTTGATGTGCCAGGTGATCAGGCGTGCACCGAAGGATTCGGCCAGCTGTTCGGCCAGCATGGTCTTGCCAGTGCCCGGTTCGCCCTTGACCAGCAACGGACGCTCCAGGGTGATGGCGGCATTGACCGCGAGCTTGAGGTCGTCGGTGGCGACGTACGACTGGGTGCCTTCGAACTTCATCGGTAAATCCTCGAACGGTAACGCGCAGGGCCATACCCGCGGGTTCAGTATTTAAAAACAGACTATAACGCGCAGCCCCGGTGACTGTGAACGTAGACGGGCCATTCAGTCACTGAATGGCGGGTCACACGCTATCGGATGAATAATCGACTGCGTGCCGAGCTTGGCTGGAATCAGGCTGACCTGGCGCAGCATCTGGATGTATCGCGGCTGAGCGTGAATGCCATAGAAACCGGAAAATTTGACCCCAGCCTGCCGCTGGCCTTTCGTATTGCCCGATTATTTGGCCTGCCCATCGAATCAATCTTCAGCGACGAACTGCACAGTTGATCGTCGTGACTTACTGAGGGGCGCGCAGCAATGCAAGGCCTGTAGACATTTCGAGCGGAGACGGCAGTCAGGTAATATCTGTTCCTGCCTTGTAGACTGTGCCCCGGTCTGCGGCAGAAGTACGTCGTATTTTTACCTAACGATCTGATAACGGTTGCCAATGGACTGCAACGTCCACCTAGCTGCGCGTCTCTACCTCTTGGATAGTAGAAAATGAAAAAAATCATTCTGATTGCCGTCAGCGGCATCGTACTCAGCGGTTGCGTTACACCAGGTGTGAAAAATGAGCAGGCCAAGGCAGCTCTGCCGGCGGACACTCGTGAGTGCGCGCAAAATTTCACCTTTGATGGCAGCTTCTGGGCGGGCCGTACATTCAAGAGCCATGCAACGGCGCAGGGCGTATCGCAGGCTACGGGTATGCAGCGTGCTGCTCGCTATCTGACCACCAGCGGCTGGACCATCACCAGCACGGATAAAGATCTTGGCATCATTAGTGCTTCGCAAACTGTCAGCTACGGCCAGGGCAAGACTGTGCCGTTCAACGTGACGATGGAACAGCAGGGCAAAGCCTTGCGAGTAACCACTACCTACGTGCTATCCGGCGGGGTCACGTCCCCCGCAGAGGCCGTTCGTGACGAGTTTTGCAACGTCGTCGGAGCTGTAGCGGGTCAGTAAGATCAAGCCGCTCAATAGCCCTGGGTCGTGATCCAAGGCTATTGAGCGAGCCCGGGCTGATACTCTTTTCCGCTTCTCCCGAACACGAGGGCATTCAGGGGTGATCGGTCTCCCACGTAATGACCCTACCGGTTTTGCCACCGAATGACGGGGCATCAATTCTCCGGTGGGACGTTTTCATAGCGTGCGTTGAACGCCTGGATGAAGCCGTTGCGCAGGATGGCAATAAAGGCCTGTAAGGGGCTGACACTCTGGTCCCCGACGTTGCCGGATAGCTCGACGCGTGTGGCGAACTGGTCCCTGCTCTGGTTTTTCAGCACCGTTTCGCTGCCGCCCACCAGCGCCTCCCAGATGGAGCGGAAGAAGCCCTTGTCGTCGTCCTGCACGTCTTGTTGCCAATTGAATACGTCAACATCGCGCAGCAACGGTTTTATATAGCCACTGAGTTGGCCGTTATCGGCGTTGGCCTCAATTACCAAGTCGCCGGTGCCGGCGTTAAAGTCGAACTTGCCGTAGGCGGCGGAAAAATCATTGAGTTGGCGCAGCTCAATGTCGGTGGCACGCAAGCGCAGCTCAAAATCCTCGAAGTTCTTGAACGGGTCAAACGTCACCGTAGTCTCCAATGGTGCGTGCCTGAGCAACAGCGCTTTGCCTTCAAAGTTCGCCACCCGTTCACCGCTGACATCGGCCACATTGGTCAGGTTGTAGAGGCTGGCATTCACCTGCGTGGCCGCTACGTTCACCGGCGGCTCGGACGTGTAGTTGTGGAATGCTACTTTGCCGTCGACCACGCGAATTTCGTTGAGCGTAATCGGTAACAGCTTGTTCAACTGTTCGCGCCAGTCCACGCCGGTACCACTTTGCGTGTTCTCCTCATCAGCGCCGCCATCAACAAAGTTAACTTCAGGGCCCTCGAAAATAACGCGGGCGACAATCGCCCGGGAGTGCCACAGCGCGTACCAACTCACCGACAAGTCGATGCCGGGCGCCCGCAGCAGAGGGTCGGGTATCTCGCTGTCGGTTTTGACGATCTCCAGGCCGTTAATCCGGTAGGCGCCGCGCCACCACGCCAGGTCCACGTCGACAATGTGGCCGTGGTAGTCGCCCATGTCGGCAAGCTTCTCATTCAGGTAGTCACGCACCAGAATAGGCAAAGCGAAATGCAGAACCAGCAAGGCGCCGATCAGGCCGGCGAGTACCCAAAGGGGAGTGCTATAGCGTCTTTTCATACATAGACTGACTCGTCAGCTGCGGCGGGGTTCCAGCTAATGCATCGCCGTACTGGACTGCCACGTTCTGGGAGCTTAGGCTCGATAGCCCATTCGGCAACGTACGCATAAGGACCTCGCCATGAGCCGCATCTACGCAGACAACGCGCAATCCATCGGCAATACGCCGTTGGTGATGATCAACCGCCTGGGCCCGAAAGGCGTCACCATTCTGGCCAAAATCGAAGGGCGTAACCCTGCCTACTCGGTAAAGTGCCGCATTGGTGTCAGCATGGTTCGCGATGCTGAAGAGCGTGGTGTGCTCAAGCCGGGTATGACGATAGTCGAGCCGACCTCGGGCAATACCGGCATTGGCCTGGCCTTCGTTGCGGCCGCGCGTGGTTACAAGCTACTGCTGACCATGCCGGCCTCCATGAGCCTGGAGCGGCGCAAGGTGCTCAAAGCCTTGGGCGCTGAGTTGGTGCTGACTGAGCCCGCCAAGGGCATGAAGGGGGCCATCGAAAAGGCTGCAGAAATTGCCTCCGATAGCGCGACCTACTTTATGCCGCAGCAATTCACCAATCCGGCCAACCCGGCGATCCACGAACAGACTACTGGCCCGGAGATTTGGCAGGATACCGAGGGTTCTATCGACGTGCTGGTCGCAGGCGTCGGCACTGGCGGCACCATCACCGGTGTCTCGCGCTACATCAAACAGACTCAGGGCAAGCCGATTCTCTCGGTGGCGGTCGAGCCGATCAGCTCTCCGGTGATTACCCAGACCATCGCCGGTGATGAAGTCAAACCCAGCCCACACAAGATTCAGGGTATCGGTGCTGGCTTTGTTCCAAGCAACCTGGACTTGGCTATGGTTGACCGGGTTGAACTGGTGACTGACGACGATGCCAAGGCCGTTGCCCTGCGCTTGATGCGCGAAGAGGGCATCCTTTGCGGCATCTCCTGTGGCGCGGCCATGGCTGCTGCTCTGCGTATCGCTGCCGAACCTGGCATGCAGGGCAAAACCATCGTGGTAATCCTGCCGGACTCCGGTGAGCGCTATCTGTCGAGCATGCTGTTTAGCGATATGTTTACCGAGCAGGAACTGCAGCAATAAGCTTCGTTCGCCATAAAAAGCCGCCTAATAGGGCGGCTTTTTTATGGGCATAGATTTTTGGTCTGCTCAGGCCGGTACTTTGGCGGGGCTAGTTGGGCGTACCACCAGCCAGAGTGCGATGGCGATCAGCACGCCGCCGTACAGGTAGGCCCAGGAAAGTGGCTCATCCAGCAGCAGTGCACCCCACAGCACGCCGAACGGGGGGATGAGGAAGGTCGTGGTGCTGGCCTTGATTGGGCCGATATCGCTGAGCAGGCGGAAATACAGCACGTAGGCGAATGCGGTGCAGATAAAGCCCAACCCGGCCAGTGACAGCCACACGTCGAGCCCGCCCCAGCTAGCGGGCGGCTGGATCAGCAAGGACCCACCGAAGAATGGCAAAAGGAACAGGCTGGCGCCGCACAGGCTGGCAAACGCTGTTAAGCGATTATCCAGGCCGCCGTGTTGGCCGATCCAGTGCCGTGTGAGGAAACCGGCAAAACCGTAACAGGCGGTTGCCACCAGGCAGGCGGCCGCGCCCCAAAGCAGCGGTATATCAAACTCCACCGGGCCGGTGCGGGTCAGTACGGCCACGCCAAACAGGCCAATGGCCACACCCGCGGCCTTGCTTAAGGTCATGGCTTCGGCAAAGAACAGCATGCCGATCAGCACGCCCATCATCGGTGTAGTGGCATTCAGAATTGCTGAGTAGCCCGCCGGCAGTACCAGTGCTGCCAGGCAATACATAGCCGAGGGCAGGCCGGCATTGATCACCCCGAGCATCAGGCAGTGTTTGAGCTTGCCGTTGAAGTCCCAGCGCACGCGCATTAACAGCAGAATCACCAGTAAGCCGAGCATGCCCAGGCTGGCGCGGAAAAACGCCGTCGGCATGCTGCCCAGTACTGGCGCGACGATGCGCATAAACAGAAAACTTGCGCCCCAGATGGCAGCAAGCAACAGCAGACGGATCAGGTCGGCAGGGCGCACAACGGACTCCACGGCGGTAAGAAAGGCCAAGCAGTGTTGCTGGGCTGTCGCGTCAAGGCAATTCGAAATGCACTTTCAAAGCCTTTGCTTGGCAATATTTGGTGGCAGATAAGCGCGTATCCAGGCATTGCCGGCTTTTACTTGGCGCGGTCACTGGATAAGCTCGGCGGATTGTCCGCATTTCATCTGCAGGGGTTTGTTTATGCCACAGCAATGGCCGGCCAGCGCGATTGCCGCGCTGATTCTTGAAGGTTTCGACGATTACCGTGAGCAGTTCCGGCAGATTACCAACGGCGCGCGGGTACGTTTTGAGCAGGCGCAGTGGCAGGAAATCCAGCAAGCTTCAGCGGCACGTATTGCCCTGTATGAAGAGTGTGTTACGGCAGTCGGTGAGCGCCTGCGCAAAGCCTACGAGGCCGAGGTGCTGCTGGACGTGGCGCAGTGGCCGCTGGTCAAGTCGGCTTATATTGCCCTGATCGACCTGCGTTACGACGATGAGCTGGCGGAAACCTGGTTTAACTCGATTTTCTGCGGCTTGTTCAGCCATGACCAGATCAACGATGGCTGCATGTTTATCCACACCACGCGTCCGGCCCTGCGAGTCAATGCACGGACACCGCAAACCCGCCTCTACGAGCCCAAGGGCAATGTTGAGCAGGCACTGCGGCAGATATTCGAGGATTTCAGCTTTGAAGTCGGCTATGAAAACCTCGAACGTGATCTGGCGCGCCTGCTCAAGCAGCTGAACGCCAACCTGCCTGATTGGGTGTGCAAGGACCCTGACCTGCGCATCGAACTGTTCGCCTCGCGCCTGTACCGCAACAAGGGTGCCTACCTGGTGGGGCGTATCTACACTCATGACGAGCAATGGCCACTGGTTATTCCGCTGCTGCACCGCGAAGGTCAAGGCATCCAGATCGATGCCCTGATCACCGACGAGGCCGAGGTATCAATCATCTTTTCTTTCACGCGCTCCTATTTCATGGTGCGCGTTGGCTATCCGGCAGAGTTCGTCGGCTTCCTTAAACGCATCCTGCCGGGCAAGCATGTAGCCGAGCTATACACCTCGATCGGCTTCTACAAACATGGCAAGTCGGAGTTCTACCGCTCGCTGATCAACCACCTGGCCACCACCGATGACAAATTCGTCATGGCCCCCGGTGTGCGCGGCATGGTCATGAGTGTGTTTACCCTGCCGGGCTTCAATACCGTATTCAAAATCATCAAGGACCGCTTCTCGCCGTCGAAGAACGTCGACCGCAACACGGTGATCGAGAAGTACCGCCTGGTTAAAACTGTCGACCGGGTAGGGCGCATGGCCGATACCCAGGAGTTCGCCGATTTCCGCTTCCCATTGAGCAAGTTTGATCCAGAGTGCCTGGCCGAGCTGCTGGAGGTTGCGCCGTCCACCGTGGAGGTCAATGGTGATACGGTGCTGGTGCGCCACTGCTGGACCGAGCGGCGCATGACCCCGCTTAACCTGTATGTGGAAAGCGCCAGCGCAGCCCAGGTGCGTGAAGCGCTGGATGATTACGGCCTGGCCATCAAGCAACTGGCGGCGGCGAATATCTTCCCTGGCGACATGCTGCTGAAGAACTTTGGCGTGACCCGTCACGGCCGCGTGGTGTTCTACGACTACGATGAGATCTGCTTTCTGACCGAGGCGAATTTCCGCCGTATTCCCCAAGCACGCTACCCGGAAGATGAAATGGCCTCCGAGCCCTGGTATTCGGTGGCGCCTCTGGATGTATTTCCCGAGGAGTTTCCGCCGTTTCTGTTTGCTGATATGCAGCAGCGCAAACTGTTCAGCGAGCTGCATGGCGACCTCTATGACTCCGAATACTGGAAAAGCCTGCAGGAGGCGATTCGTGCCGGCAAAGTTATTGACGTGTTCCCCTATCGGCGCAAGGACCAGGCCGACAAGGAGTATTAAAAGCGTGCGCTTGGCTTTTGGGGCGATTGCCGCAGGTCTTTGGCTGTTGGCGGATAGCCGCGCTTTACTGGCGGCCGAGGCTAAAAATACCGCTGTCGAGCTGGCGCCATTGCTGATTACCTCGCCCCGCAGCACCACACGCTGGTTAAGTACCCCGGCCGCCGTGACGGTGGTTGAGACCGGCGCAGCGCCCGGTGAGCAAAAACTTGCGCTGGACACTTTGCTGGCCCGCGTGCCGGGTGTGTTCAGCCTCAACCGTTACAACCTGGCTCAGGGGCTGCGCCCGTCTATTCGTGGCTTTGGCGCGCGCGGCAATTTTGGTGTGCGCGGTATTCGCGTACTGGTCGATGGTGTGCCGTTGACCATGCCAGATGGTCAGACCGAACTCGACGGCCTCGACCTGGGCCTGGTCGAGCGTATGGAAGTATTGCGCGGGCCGGCTTCGGTGCTGTACGGCAATGCGGCTGGCGGCGTACTGGCCATCGAAACCCGTGAGCCGCCGGCCATCCCCTCGATGCAACTGGACCTAAGCGCGGCCGGCCTGGGTTATCAACGTATGCGCGGCGAAATCGGCGGCAGCGACGGTAACCTGGGCGGTTTGCTGGCATTTAACAGCACCGTGCTAGAGGGCTACCGCGAACACAGTCAGGCGCACACCAACAGTCTCACTGGAAAGCTGCAGTGGTATGCGCCCACTGGACGCTTGCGCCTGAACTTCAATGCCATCGACAACCGCGCCGAAGACCCAGGCGGCCTCACGGCTGCGCAAGTGAAGGCGGATCGCCGCCAGGCTGCGCCGAACAACCTGCTTTTTGATGCCGATGAATATATCCGTCAGCAGCGTCTGGGTTTGGTCTGGGATGGTTACGCGGCGGGTGCTGACGAGTATCAGCTGCGCAGTTACCTGGGGCACCGCGAGTTCGGTAATCGACTGGGTTTTACCACAAGTGGGCAGACGACCTTCGAGCGTTATTTCAGCGGTATTGGCGGGCAGTACAGCCATCACCGTGAGCTAATCGGCCTGGCGCATAAGGTCACCACTGGCTTTGACCTTGAGGCGCAACGTGATGATCGTCGGCGCTATGACAATCTGCTTGGCGAGCGCGGGCAGTCACGCCAACAGCAGGATGAATCGGCGCTGAGTCAGGGACTGTTTATCGAGGACCAGCTCGATCTGAGCGAGCAATGGCAAGCCACACTCGGGCTGCGTTATGACCAGGTACGGCTGGCGGTGGATGACTACTATCTGGCCGATAACCGCGACGATTCAGGCTCACGCAGCCTGGAAGACTGGAACTACAGCGCTGGCCTGAGTTATCGCTTTACCGCGCAGCAATCCGTTTATGCGCGGCTGGCCAGCTCTTTTGAAACCCCGACCATCAGCGAGCTGGGTAACCCGCAAGGCGGCGGTTTCAATAGCACGTTGCAGCCCGCGCAGGCGGTCAGTCGCGAGCTGGGCATCAAAGGCGAATGGCCCTCGCTGCGCTATGCCCTGTCGTTTTATCGGATTGAGCTGGAGGATGAGTTGGTGGGGTTTAGCTTGCCAACCCAGCCAGGGCGTAACTTCTACCGTAATGCTGGGCAGTCGCAACGTGATGGCTTGGAACTGAGTCTGGACTGGCAATTTACCGATGCCTGGCGCTGGTCGTTGGCCTATGCCTACAACCGCTACCGTTTCGAGGATTATCAAACGGCAGCGGGCAACTTTTCCGGCAAACGCATCCCCGGTATTCCCCGGCAAACCCTGTTCAGCGAACTGGCTTATGAGCATCAAAACGGCTATGTGCGCCTCGGTTTGACGGCTCAGGCGCAGGTGTATGCCAATGATGCCAATACGCAGTCTGCACCCGGTTATACCTTGTTTAATCTGCGCATCGGCAAGCGCTTTCAGGTCGGTGAGCAGAGCTTGGAGCCTTATCTGGGCATCGATAACCTGCTGGACCGTGACTATTTCGATAACCTACGGATCAACGATGGCAACGCTCGTTATTTTGAGCCGGGGCCAGGACGTACTCTGTATGCGGGTTTACGTGTGCTGTTTTAGTCTGTGGCGGACGGCAATTTTAAGCAGGCTGAACTAGGCTGTTTAAAGGTGTCCAAGCACCTATTCGATGTCCTTGGTTGGAGGCTATTTTATGAGCGCCAAGTTGCAGAGTGCCTTGCTTGATCTGTTGGTTGCCCTAGGCCTGTGTGAGCGGCCAAAACTGCAGCCTATTCCCGTGCGCAGCAATGCGTCTGATGCCAAAGCGCTTCCCCCGCGACGCTAGGCTTTTTCCACTTGCCTGCATTCGCTCGGCTGCGGTCAGGCAGTGTCTGACTGTGGCTGCTGCCCCTTGTTAATTGTCCTGAATCTTTATTGCGCGTTTAAAACCAGCAATAGCTAGCGTGTTGGTACTGCTGTGCTAGACCTATACCTGCGGTTATGCATATAGCTCAGACAGGGATAGCTCCAATGCGCCAGAACCTCCCAGTAACTCAGCGGGAAAGAACGTTCCCCGAGCACGAAAGACTGATCTCCACCACCGATCTGAATAGCAATATCACTTATTGCAACGACGCCTTTGTCGAGATCAGCGGTTTCACCCGTGAAGAATTGATCGGTCAACCCCACAATCTGGTGCGCCATCCTGATATGCCCCCAGGCGTATTCGGTCATATGTGGGAGACCATCAAACAGGGCAAACCCTGGATGGGAATCGTCAAGAATCGCTCGAAAAACGGTGATTATTACTGGGTTAGCGCCTATGTCACGCCGATCTATGAAGGTGGCCGGGTGGCTGGCTATGAGTCGGTGCGCTCTTTGCCCAGTGAGGCGCAGAAGCGTCGTGCCGAAACGCTCTATGCACGCTTGCGTGAGGGCAAACCACCGGTGCCTAAGCTGGAGCTGTGGACGCTGGATATCATCCAGTCATGGCCGCTTATTCTCGCCGCTCTGCTGATTCTCGGGGCGCACGTTGTATTGAGCGGCCCTTGGCTATGGGGGTTTATTGTCGTGACCCTGTTTGGCCTTGGCTCTTATCAGTTGTATGCCAAGAGAAACTTGATTCGACGCACGCTTGCCGAGCACCCCAAGGCGTTTACCAGTGCGCTGGTCGCTCTAACCTATACCGACAGTCGTGGTGCGCAGGCCTTGCTGGATATGGCGATGATCAGTGAGGACGCGCGTCTGCAGACAGCCCTGACGCGCATTGAAGATGCGGGTGCGAGCGTCAAGAACCACGCCAGTCGCTCTGCCGATCTCTCCCGCTCGGGCGCGAAAATGCTTGATCAGCAACGCAGTGAGACCGATCAGTCGGCCACGGCGATTAATCAGATGGCGGCAACCATTCAGGAGGTAACGCACAACGTGCAAAGCACCTCGCACGCCGCCGAGGAGGCGGATCGTTTAGCCAAACAGGGTTTGCAGCTGGCCGGCGGTAGCCTCGATTCCATGCACCATATGGCCAAGGCCGTGGTGGACATCGGCCAGGCGGTCAATGACCTGGCCAACTCCACTCAGTCCATCGGCAGTGTGGCGGATGTGATTACTTCGATTGCTGAGCAGACCAATCTCTTGGCACTCAACGCTGCCATTGAAGCGGCGCGTGCCGGCGAGCAGGGGCGCGGTTTTGCGGTGGTGGCAGATGAGGTGCGTTCGCTGGCTTCACGTACGCGCGAGTCGACCGAGCAGATTCACCAGATCATTTCTTCACTGCGTGCTGGTGCCGAACGGGCGGTGGTAACGGCAGGCAAGGGCGAAGCGATTTCCAAGCAGAGTGTTGAGAGTGTTGAGTCTGTACGCAGCGCGCTGGATGGCATCAGCGAAGCCGTCAGCCGTATCACTGGCATGAGCCAGCAAATGGCCTCGGCTTCCGAAGAGCAAAGCCATGTGGCAGAAGATATCAGTCGGCAGATTACCCAGATTGCCCAGCTCTCTGATCGCAGTGCTGAGCAGGCGCATCAGGGCGCGGCTATTGGTCAGGAGCTGGAAGATATGGCGGACTATCTGCACAGCCTGGCAGAGCGCTTCAACCGCTAAGGAACGGTTCGTTTATATGCGTATCGGGCCCATCGCTGAGGTGGGCCGTTTTTTATCGGCTATGGCAAACTGCGCGGCTGAGGAGACACCGATGCCACGCGCGCAATGCCCACGCTGTACCCGCCCAACCGAGCGCTGTCTATGTGCGCTTATTCCCTGTTTAGCCAGCCGTACTCGGGTGTTGATTCTGCAGCATCCGAGCGAGGTCAAGCATGCGCTAAATACCGCACGCTTGGCGGCACTTGGCTTGAGCAATGTTGAATTGCTGGTGGGCGAAGTATTCGAGTCGCTGCCAGCCTTGTTGCAGCAGCCTGGCTATCGCGCGTGTTTGCTGTTTCCTGGTGAGGAAGCGCAAGCGCTGCTGGAGTTTGCTGAGCAGCACAGCAAGTTGCCGCTGCTATTGGTAGTGCCCGACGGCACCTGGCGCAAGGCGCGTAAGCTGCTGTACCTGAACCCCTTGTTGGCGGCTTTGCCCAGGGTGGTACTGCCAGAAGGTTTGCAATCGCGTTATAGGGTGCGCAGAGCTCCGGTGCCCGGTGCGTTATCAACTATTGAAGCGATTGTTACTGCACTGAATACAGTCGAGGCACCAGCCTGTTTCGATGCCTTGCTCAAACCCTTTGAGGTGCTGATTGAGGGGCAGATCGAGGCGATGGGCGCGCAGACTTTTCAGCGCAATCACGGCACGCCAGATGGATGCTCGTGATCGTGTCAGGTGGCTGGACTGAGCATTTCAGCGCTCGCGCATAGCTTCCGAGCGGGCCTTCAGTACGGGTTTGAGCAGGTAGTCGAGCACGCTTTTTTCGCCGGTAATGATGTCCACGGTGGCGACCATGCCGGGGATGATCAGCAGTGGATGTTCCTCGCTGCCCAAATGGCTTTTATCGGTACGCACCTGGATCAGGTAGAAGCTGTTGCCTTCTTCATCGGTGATGGTGTCGGCGCTGATCAGCTCAAGATTGGCCCTTAGCCCGCCATAGATGGTGTAGTCGTAAGCGGTGAATTTGACCATTGCTTTCTGCCCAGGATGCAGGAAGGCGACATCCTGCGGTCGTACCTTGGCCTCGATCAGCAGGCTGTCGTCCAGCGGCACGATCTCCAGCATGTCATTGCCGGGCTGCACCACGCCGCCAATAGTATTGACCTTGAGTTGGTTGATTACCCCGCGCACGGGCGAGACTACGGTGGTGCGGCTGACTCGGTCGTCGATTGCGACGCTGCTGGCCGTGATTTTTTTCAGTTCGGTGCGAATTTCATTGAGTTCCTTGAAGGCTTCAGAGCGAAAGCTCAGCTCTGACTCTTCCACCTTGCTTTTGATTTCATCCATGGCCGACTCGGCTCTTGGGATTGCCAGGTTAGTGGCGTCCAGCGAGCCGCGCACTTCTACCAAGCTGCGCCGCAGGCGCAGGATTTCCACCTGGGAAATCGCACCGGTAGCCACCAGTGGTTGCGACATATTCAGCTCCTGCTGCAGCAGGCCCATGCTCGAGCGGTATTGCTGAGCCTTCGCGCGAAATTCGGCCAGCTCCTGGGTTTTTTGCCGTAACTGTTCACCGAGGGTGCGTTGTTCACTTTGCAGGCGGTTCTGCCGAGACTGGTAAAGCGCCAGCTCGTCTTCAGCCAGTTGCGGTGCCAGGCGCAAGATATCTGCCGGCATGCTTATGGGGCGACCTTCTGCCTCTGCGGTTAAACGCTCGACCCGGGCTACCAGGGCCAAGCGGTCAGCTTCAGCTTCGCCGCGGTTGGAAATAAAACGTGTGTCATCCAGGCGCAGTAGCACGGCGCCTTTCTCGACGATTTGCCCTTCGCGCACAAATATCTCGCTGACGATGCCGCCTTCCAGGTTCTGGATGACCTGGATTTTACTGGAGGGGATGGCTTTGCCTTCGCCGGTAGTGACTTCCTCAAGCACTGCAAAATTGGCCCAGATCAACGCTGTGAGCAGGCACGCGCTGACCACCCAGACAGTGATGCGGGTGAACCAGGGCGAGTCTTCGAGAATGGCGCCGTCGACTTCCGGCATAAACTCGGTGTCCTGCTTGCGTTGGCGCATGCTGGCGAAGTAGTCGCGAATCGAGGTGCTTATCTGCATGACCGTTCCTATACCGCCGCGGGGCCAACTCGACCTTTGCGTAGCGCTTCAATAACCGCTTCTTTAGGGCCGTCAGCAACAATATGACCGTTATCCAGCACCACCAGGCGATCCACCAGGCTGAGCATGGAAGCACGGTGGGTTATCAGCAGCATGGTTTTTCCTTGTGCCCAGGTTTGCAGGCGGTTGCGCAAGATTTCCTCGCTGGTGTTATCCATCGCGCTAGTGGGCTCATCCAGCAACAGAATGGGCGGGTCGAGTAATAGGGCGCGGGCCAGTAGTACAGCCTGGCGTTGTCCTCCAGAAAGCAGCTGACCACGCTCGCCCACGGGGCGGTCAAAACCTTGTGGATGTTGCCTTGCCAGGTCGACCACACCAGTCAGTTCGGCTACTTCAAGCATGCGTGCATCGCTGACATAGCGTGCGCCCAAGGTCAGGTTGTCGCGCAGACTGCCGGCCAGCAGGGGCAGGTCATGGGCCACGTAACCAATCTGATGGCGCAAGTCGGCTACATCGAGCTGACGCAGGTCGAGGTTATCCAGCAGGATTTGCCCTTTGTCCGGGCTGTAGAAGGCCATCACCAGGCGCGCCAGGGTACTTTTGCCAGAGCCGCTGCGGCCGATGATGCCGATGCGTTCACCTGCACTCAAACGCAGGCTGACCCCGGCAAGTGCTGGGGTACTTTGTCCGGGGTAGCTAAACGTGACATCGCGAACATCGAGTGCGCCATGCAACTGAGTACGGTCAAGTGGGCGTTGTTTGGCCTGGCGTTCTTGCGGCAAGGCCATTAGCGCATCGGTACTGGTCATGGTTAGGCGCGCTTGCTGGTAGCGGGTGATCAAGCCGGCAATTTGCCCAAGCGGCGCGAGGATGCGGCTGCCCAGCATGTAGCAGGCAACCAATGCACCGACACTGAGTTGGCCGGCGATAATGATATAGACCCCAGCCACGATGGTGGCCATGCCGGCGAATTGCTGCAGAAACAATGTGCCATTGGTGGCGATTGCAGCCAGTGAGCGCGCATGGATATCCAGGCGAGTGAGGGCTCCGTGGGTTTTTTCCCACTGATGCTGGCGTTCGCTTTCCGCGCTGCAGGCTTTTAGGGTTTCCAGGCCGCCGAGGGTTTCGATAAGTAGTGCCTGGCGTTGTGAGGCCAGTTGCAGGCTTTTCTCCACCGTGTCGCGTAAGCGAGCTTGAATGATAAAAGCAAAGAGAGCAGTGATCGGGAACGCCAGCAGGGGAATAACCACTAGCCAGCCGCCAATCAGCCATATCACCGTGATCATCAGAAATGAGAAGGGCAGGTCGATCAGGCTGGTGAGGGTGACGGCCGTGAGAAATTCACGCAGGCCCTGAAAGTCATGAATGCTCTGGGCAAATCCGCCGATGGTGGCGGGGCGAGCGTTCATCGACATGCCAGTGATGCGCTCGAACAATGTGGCCGACAGCACCACATCGGTTTTCTTGCCGGCGGTATCGAGTAGGTGCGAGCGCAGGATTTTCAGCAGTAATTCGAAGCCCATGCCGACGAACAAGCCGATGGCCAGTACCCAGAGTGTCGAGGTTGCTTGATTGGGCACGACACGGTCATAGGTCTGCATAACAAACAGCGGCACCATCAGCCCGAGTAGGTTGATCAGCAGGCTGGCGAGGATTGCATCGGTATACAACCAGCGCGACAGCTTCAGGGTGTCGCGAAACCAGGCTTCAATGCGTGGAATGAGTGGTGAGCGTGCTTCTTCCAACTCATGCCGTGGGCGAGCGAAGAAGGCTTGGCCGCTATATTCGGCGGCCAATTGTTCACGGCCTACCCACTGTTCACCGCCGTCGGCTTCGCAGGGCAGGATCTGTGCCTGATTCTTCGGCCCCCATTGGCGCAGCACAGCGCTACGGCCGTCTTTCAACAGCAGCAACACGGGTAGGTTGAGGGTTGAGATACTCGCCAGATCACGTTGCAGTAAACGCCCTTGCAAACCCGCTCGCGCCGCAGCACGAGGTAACAGCTCGGCGGTCAGACGTTGCTCTGGCAACGGCAGACCTGCACTCAAGCTGCCACGGCTGGCTGAGCAGCCGTGGAGTTTGCAAAGAATCAACAAGCCATCAAGCAGCGGATCATCGTGATTAAGACGCGGATCGCTGGATGGCCCCGGCCGTTCCATGGTGGTCAAGGTGTACTACTCCTTAGCCGGTTCTACTTCATTGCCGGCAGACGTGCCTCGCTCTTCACTTCGGTGAGGGCTACAGCCTCTGCCGGTACTACCACTTGCTGTTGACGCAACAAGTCGCCCATCGCTGCGCTTACCCGGTACATCGAGAACTCTTCGCTGAAGCGCACTTCGCTGTAGCGGCGGTTAGCGGTAAAGAGCTCGTTTTCACTGTCCAGCAAATCGAGCAAGGTGCGTTGACCTAGGCCGAATTGCTGTTGGTAGGCTTCGCGAACCCGCGAGGTATAGTCGGCGTAATCTCGCGCTTTGGGGGTTTGCAGTCGGGCATTTTCCATGGCGTTCCAGGCCAGGGAGAGGTTCTCGTTGAGTACGCGCAGGGCGTTGTTACGAATATCCATCGACTCATTGATCTGGTGAGCAGTCGATTGCAGGCGCGCCTTGTCACGCATGCCATTGAACAGGTTGTAGTTCATCACTACGGCCGCACGCCAACCGTTGTTGTGGCCTTCGTCGCCCTGAGTGTTGTTATTGGCGTTGGTGGCCAGTTCAAGGTCAACACGCGGATAGAAGGTGGACTTGGCAACTTCATACTGTTTTTCGGCCGCATTCACATCGGACTGTGCAGACTTCAGGAAGGGGTTGTTGTCGATTACCGCCTGCCGAGCCTCGGCGAGGTTTTCTGGCAATGAACCTTTCAGTGACGCCGGAGAGGACAGCTGATCGGGCATACGGCCAACGGCACTGAAGAAATTGGCTTCAGCGTCGGCCAGGTTTACCTGCTCGGTATAAAGGTTGTTCTCAGCTAGCGCCAAACGCGCTTCGGATTGATCAAGGTCTGCCGTACTGCCAACGCCTTGCTGGCTGCGCAGGCTGATTTGATCACCGATACGTTGGTGAGCCTGCAGGTTGTTACGTGCAAGCTCGACCATTTCGCGGCGCATCAGCAGGTCCAGATAGACCTCGACGGTGCGTAGGGCCAGGCTTTCCGAGGTGCCGAGCAACCGATAGGCCCGTGAATTCACCACGGCTTTGGTGCGCGCCACTTCATTGGGCGTATTAAAACCATCAAAGATCATCTGCCGCAGGCGCAGCTCAGAGGTGCCGTAGTTCAAGGTTTCTGTGTTGTGGTTGCCCAGTGCCCGGGTAGTAGGGCTATCAGTATTTTCTCGGCCATAGCCCATCAACAGGTCAACGGTGGGCAGATAACCACCTTTCGCAATCTTTACTTCTTCGTCCGATGAAAGGCGGCTATTGGCTCCCGCGTGAACTTCGGGGTGGTTATCCAGAGTGCTCTGAATCGCCTCGGATAGGGTTATGCCGTATGCCTGTGTACAGACCATTGCCAGCACAATACTGCTCCATAAAGGGTTAAGTGCGCGCATCTGGTAACTCTCCTTATAAGTTTTCAAAATCCAGTCGCCAAAAAAATGGCTTATTTTTCTTGCTGATTACTTTCAGCCTGTAACATCACAGCTAAGAACAGTTTTAAGCGTAGCTAAGAAAAAATTGTTACAAGGCCTATAAGAAAAAAATCTTATGCAGTCTGGGAAAAGCAGCACATTGTTTTAATTCATAAGTCGCGCGTTTTGTGCTTTTAGATAGCGTGCGCGGCTAAAACAGATGGTCAGATACAATTAAGGGCGGGATCTTGCTGGTGTAGTGAGCGACGTGAGTCAGGGTGACAGTTTTTTGTCGTTTTTGTTTTTGAGCGTGACGTCGTAGTAATCAGCCAGTGGTTTTGTTCTCTCCTCAAGGGTGTTTAGACCTTTTTTGACATACGTGTCGGCGGTGGTCGGCAGCTGTAGTGAGGATGGAATCATGGCTACTTTGATTGGTGTCGTCAGCCAAGTTATCGGCGAAGTCTATGCAGTAGCTGGCGACGGAACGCGTCGGCCACTTAGTGAAGGTGATCGAGTTTTTGCGGGGGAGCAAATTGTTACCGGAGCCGCTGGAGCTATTGCGGTTGCTCTGAGCAATGGACAGCAACTGACCCTGGGTCGCGACAGCAGCCTAAACCTCACAGAGCAAATGCTCGCAGGCAATTCCGATCAGCAAGTACCTACCGCAGAAACGCCTCCGGCAGCGCCGAGTGATGGCGATCTGACCGATGTTGAGCAATTGCAGGCCGCGATTGAGGCCGGCGTCGACCCGACGCTTGAAGGCGAGGCAACCGCAGCGGGCCCAGGTGCTGGTGGCGCAGGCGGTGCGGGTGCTGTTGGCGGCGGCCATTCCTTCGTATTGCTGGGTGAAACGGGCGGCGCGCTTGATCCGATTATTGGCTTTCCAACCGAAGGCTTGAGCAGCGGGCCAGAGTTTCCCGATCCTGAACCTGTGGTGCGTGATGAAGCGCCGGACTCGTCACCCACAATTGAAATTATCTACTTCGACCAGGAAGGCTCTGTTGTTACAGGCCCAGGTGTCGTTGAAGAGGCTGCACTCAATCCCGATGCGGTAACCAACCTTGATGGCCAGGCCGGTTCGAACCCAGGCAGCAACGCAGAAAATGTCTCCGGCTCATTGATCATCAATTCACCCGACGGCATCTCGGCCATTCAGGTGCTGGACAAGGATGGTGTGTGGGTCAACGTGCAAGGCGGTGGGGTGGTTCAGGGCGTTTATGGGCAGTTGGTATTTGATGCCGCCGGCAACTGGACCTACACCCTGGCTGACAACACGCTCAATCATTCCAATCCCGATGGCGTTGGGGCTGATGATCAGCTGCTCGACCCGTTCTTTGTGCGGGTGTTTGACGACGATGGTGATGTATCGCCAACAGTGCCACTCACAATCGCTGTATATGACGATGGCCCCAGCATCCTGCGTTTTGACATATCTGAGCAGGGTGGTCTGCTGGTCGTCGATGAGTCCGTTGGTACAGGTGGCTCGACTAAAGATGAGTCTGGCTATGCCTTGAATAACGATGAAACCAGTTATTCAGGCAGCGAAACCGGTGTAATTGGCTACGCCAGCTTTAACGTGGAAAGTATCTTCTCACTGGCTGTCGACCCAGGTGCCGATGGTGAGAACCTAGAGGCCAGAACTTTCTCCCTGACCTTGTCAGAAGACGGCGCCGATTCGGGCCTTAGCGCCACAGCTGGTGGCCCGATATTGCTATCGTTTGTCGGTGGTGCTGGTGCAGATGCAGGCGACATTCTTGGCATCGCTGACGGCGGCTTGGTGGTGTTCCGTATCAGTATCGACTCAAGCACAGGTACTGTTTCTGTCACTCAATATGCCGCTGTTGACCATGGTGATGACGGTAATAACCACGACACCATGGCCGCTATTGGCGAAGGTCTGATCGGCGTGACCGTGAAGATCTTCGATAACGATGGCGATTCGGCAACTTCTCCCGTCGTCGAGTTGGGCTCGCGTATTGGCTTTGAGGATGACGGCCCACAAGCTTGTATCTTCCTCAAAGGCCCATGGGCACAAGTAACCCATGACGAAAGTGCAGGGCTGCAGAACTTCCTCACCTCCTGGTGGAAACCGGGTGATTGGGACAACGATGTCAGCTTTGTATCCGCATTCAATGCTGTGGCTGACAAGGGTAGTGACATCGACCCTACAGGCTTTGCCCGTAGTCTGACGCCTATCGTGAGCACATTTGGCAGCAGCTATGGCTCAGACTTTGCCGGTGCTACCACGGTCCTCAGCCTCGAACTGACAGGCACGCCGGGCAGTGATTCAGGCCTGAAAACCACCGACGGAACCCCTATTAATCTTTACCTAGAGGACGGCTTGGTTGTGGGCCGTGTTGCCAGTGGCGATTTCGCCGGGCAGGCAGCCTTTGCTGTAGCCATTGGTGCCGATGGATCGATCAGCATTGCCCAGTACATGTCGCTGGAACAACCGGTTGGTGGCAGCAGCTATGACGAAGCGGTAACCCTGGCTGGCAAGATCAATGCCGTGGTCACCGTGACAGATGGTGATGGTGATGTGGCGGTGGATAAAGTCAGCGTTGGCCATGTGATTGGCTTTGAGGACGACGGCCCGGTTGCCAACATAAACGCCGTGCAGGGCGTACGCGTTGTACACGACGAATCGCATGGTTTGCAGAATGCCACGGCGACCCCAGCACCTGCTGGAGACGCCAACGACAACGACATCAATGGCATCTCCAGCCTGTTCAACAGTGTTGTGAACAGAGGCGGTGATCTTTCTCCAAAAGGCTATGCGCAAAGCAATGGTCCGCTGGTTTCGACTGCTGGCAGCAGTTACGGGCAGGATCAAGAAGGCGCGACTTCACAGCTCAGCCTGGCAGTTGTCGGCGGCAATGGCGCTGATTCTGGGCTGGCGACCACTGCTGGCTTTGCCATCAAGCTCTATGTTGAAAACAATCTGGTGGTTGGGCGTATCGTCGGTGGGCCGGATACCGGTAAGGCGGCATTTGCCATCGCCATAGGCGCTGACGGAACAGTCAGTGTGGCGCAGTACGTATCGCTGGAGCATCCAATTGGCGGCAGCAGCTATGACGAAGCGGTAAGCCTGTCTGGCAAGGTGCAGGCAGTACTGACTGTGACGGATGGTGACGGCGATGTGGCGGTCGACAAGGTCAATATCGGTAGCTCGATTCGCTTCGAGGATGACGGCCCCACTGCACACATCAATCTCAAAGGCCCATGGGCCGATGTCACCCACGATGAAACCGCTGGCTTGCAGAACTTCTGGCACACCTGGGCGCTGGGCGATATTACTGACAATGATGTGACTTACCTGTCGGTATTTGATGATGTTGCCAACAAAGGTACAGACATCAGCCCGACTGGCTTTGCCAAGAGTGCAACTCCCGTAGTGACTACCCTGGGTAGCAGTTACGGTGAGGACGAAGAGGGCGCGACTGTCCAGCTCAGCCTGGTGGTGAAGAACGGCAACGGCGATGATTCCGGGTTACGTACCACCGATGGTCACAGCATCACTCTGCACCTTGAAGGTGCATTGATCGTTGGTCGTATCGTGGGTGGGGCGGATGCCGGCAAGGCCGCATTTGCTATTGCCATCGGTGCCGACGGCTCGCTGAGCCTGGCCCAATACGTGTCGCTTGAGCATCCGATTGGTGGCAGTAGCTTCGATGAAGCCGTTAGCCTGGCGGGCAAGATTCAGGCGGTTGTGACTGTCACCGATGGCGACGGCGATGTAGCGGTCGATAAGGTCGATATTGGTAGCGTGATCCGCTTCGAGGATGACGGCCCCACCGCGAACATCAGCCTGGTGAGAAATGCCGGGGTTACCCACGACGAGTCTGCAGGGCTGCAAAATGCAGTCGCCACTCCACTGATTCCGGGGGATGCCAACGACAATGACGTGGCTGATCTGTCAGCACTCTTCGCTGCGGTCGGTACACCGGGTACTGATCTGGATCCGGTCGGCTATGCGCAAAGCAGTGGTGCGGTCGTCAGTGTTGCGGGTAGCAGTGTTGGCCAAGATGAAGAGGGCGCAACAACAGTTCTGAGCCTGGCCCTGCAAGGCAGCAATGGCATGGACTCAGGGCTGAAAACTACAGACGGTTTCACTATTCGTCTGCATGTCGAGGGTGATCTGGTCGTCGGCCGTGTTGATGGCGGCGCCGATAATGGCAAGGCAGCATTTGCCGTAGCCATTGGCAGTGACGGCACGCTGAGTGTTGCGCAATACATCTCCCTTCAACATCCGGATGGCAGCAACCCAGACGAGTCGCTTAGCCTCAGTGGCAAAATCAAAGCAGTGCTGACCGTTACTGATGGCGACGGTGATGTGGCGGTCGACAAAGTCGATATAGGCCATGTGATTCGCTTCGAAGACGATGCTCCAACTGCTGGCCAGGTAGCCGCAGCGGTTGTTCTGGATGATGAAGGCCTGCCTGGCGGTATTAATGGCGGCCCTGGCGATGTTGCGGGCGCAGCTACCAGCACCAGTGGGAATTTGGCATTCAATGCCGGTGCGGATGGCCTCAAATCCATCGCGCTCAGCGGCCCGCTGAGCCTGGGCTCGGAGGCTGTGACATCCAGCTGGGATGCCCCAACCAATACCCTGACCATTAGCTCTGTCCGTGGTGCATTGCTGACAGTGGTGCTCACTGACCCAGCTTCTGGTGCCTACACCATCAACTTGTTGCAACCGCTGATGCACCCGGTAAGCGGCACTGAAGACGATATCACCCTGAACATCGGTTACACGGTGACTGACGGTGATAACGACTCGGCCACGGGCTCGTTGGTCGTGACGATTGATGACGATACGCCGACCATTCAGGCCGGAAGTATTGGCGTTAGCTCCTTTGTCACCTTCCAGGGCACCGATGCTGGTTTCAGCAACTCCTATGGCTACTACAACAAGGCGCCAGATGGTTCACCCGTAGACGGCAAAGTGATCTGGGCCAATGTGCATGGCCAATCCGTTGGTGATGTGGCTGACCTTAGTGGCCTGGATCCAGCCAATACCGGCTTCTTTATCATTCCTAATGGCGGAGCCAATGCAGGCCTGACTAATGGCTCGGTTGTGACCTTCGAGTTTGTCGCCGGACAGTGGCAGGCTCAGCTGGGTGGCGCACCACTAGTAGGTGCTGACGGTGCCAATGTGCTGTTCAGTGATGCCAGCCTGAACCCTGGCGGCTCGCATTTGCAGGACACTGGCAATGCAGGCAATCAGAACTGGGAAGACAAAACGCTTACCTCGGATTACGACTACAACGATGTCAGCACCAATGTCACCTGGGGCTCAGCACTGCAGGTCGATGAGTCGGCCTTCCATATTGATGCCACGGCTAACTTCAGTGGTGTGTTCAACGTGCAGCCTGGGGCTGATGGCCTGCAAAGCCTGACCTACAACCTCAGCGTACAGGGGGCAAACTCCGGCTTGGTCGATACTGAAACCAATCAGGAAGTGATTCTTAGCCTGAATGCAGGAGTTATAGAAGGCCGTACCTCTGGCAGCGACGAACTGGTATTTACCCTGAGTGTCGACGCTGCCGGTGTCGTCACCCTTGACCAGCTACGTGCCATCGTTCACCCAACAGGTGATCCCGACGAAGCCAAGTTCCTTGGCGCTGGGCATGTCAGTCTGAATGCCGTCGTGACTGATGGGGATGGTGACCAGGCCAGCGCCAGCCTCGATATTGGTACGGTCATCAGCTTCAAAGATGACGGCCCAAGTGTGATGCCTAACGCCCTGGTACAACTGGACGATGATGCTCTGGCCAATGGTATTCCGGGCGGCACGAATGATGACGTTGACGCACTAAACGTCAGCGGTACGCTGGGACTTAACTTCGGTGCTGACGGTGCCGGCAATGTGCAGTGGCTTACCAGTGGTGCGCCGGCAGACTTCACCTATTCGGCAAGTCCTGGTGGCTCATTATTGGTCAGTCAGGGCGCAACCCTGGTGCTGACTGTGACGCTCAATAGTGCGACCGGTGCCTACACCGTTACGCAGAATGCGCCAATCCTACATGCCGATGCTGATCAGGAGAATAATCAGGCCTTCATCCTCAACTATCGGGTTACCGATAAAGATGGGGATACAGCCGATGGAACCTTGGCTATTAATGTTGATGACGATACCCCGGTGGCCCAGGCCGATGTGGCCTATGTCAGCACCGGTCAGACCCAGAACATCAATATGGTGTTCGTCCTCGACTTTAGCGGCAGTATCGACAATGACGAGCTGAATGAGATGCTGGACGCTGTACGCACGGCCGGCCAGGAACTGTTCAACAACGCCGCCGGAGCGGTGCAGATTCAGATTGTGGCTTTTTCGAACGACTCGATCGGCTACCCGGTAACCAGCGACATCACTGCGTTCACTAATTTGGTGAACTCGCTCAACCCGTTGGAGCCAGGTGGGGTTCGGCCTCTAGACAGTACTACTGACTTCACCGACGCGATCCAGCAGACCATGATTTCCTATGTGCCACAGCCTGGCTGGAACAATCAGGTCGTGTTTATCAGTGACGGTAACCCCAATGAGCAGACAGGTACTGGAGGCCACTCGCTGACTGACGCAACTGCGACGGCCTGGAATACCTTTGTCGACACTAACGGGATCACTGTCACCACAGTCGGTGTAGGCAACGGCATCACTGATCAGCGTCTAGAGGACGTTGATATGGACGCCGGGCCGAACAACGACCCGCTGCGAGCCGATGATTTTGACGACCTAGTCGACACGCTGCTTGATAACGTGGTGGGCGGTTTGGTCAATGGCAACGTGCTGCATGGCAGCGACGGTGTCGATAATGGCGGTACTGGTGACGATGACGGCTATGGTGCCGATGGCCCCGGCCGGATCATGTCCATTGAGATCAATGGCTTCACCCATACCTGGGATGGTGTGCTGGATGGTGACCAGATACTGAGCAATATCCCCACCACCCATGGCGGTAAGTTGGATTTCAACTTCGCCACAGGTGCTTGGACCTATAAGGCTCCAAGTAGTGGTGATGGCGACAAGGTTGAAACCTTCAGCTATGTCATCGTCGATAAAGATGGCGATCCGTCTGAAGCGACTTTGACTGTGTATGTGGAGGATATAAGCCCGGTCATTGCCAAAGTTGTTGAAGACGAATTGCCTGACGGTATCACTGATGGCGATGGGGAAACTACCATCGCCACCGGCAGCGTCAGTAACTTGGTGGTCGGGCCATCTGCCGGCGTGCTGTTCAGTCTGTCTGGTAATACCAGCGGTTTGGATGGTGCCTCATCCGGTGGGACTCCTCTGGTATACAGCGTGGTTGGCGATACATTGAGCGCCAAGGCAGGTACGGATACCGTCTTCACCCTACAGGTGGAAAGCGACGGCGATTACACCTTCACCTTGCTAAAACCACTCGACCATCCACTGGGCAACGGTGATGACGACGAACTGCTGGTGATGAATTTCGCCAGTATCTTGCAGGCCAGCAACGGGGTTAATCCTGTGCCGCTGGCGGGCAGCTTCCTGGTACAGATTGAAGACGATGTGCCAACCGTCAGTGCCAATGCACCCGTGCAATTGGATGATGATGCACTGGCCAATGGCATTCCAAGTGGGCCAGGAGGTACCGACGATGCCGACTCGGTGAATGCCAGTGGGACTTTGCAGCACAACTTTGGTGCTGACGGTGCCGGTACGGTGAAATGGCTGGAATCCGGAGCGCCGGGCGGCTTCACCTACCAGGCAAGCCCGGATGGCTCGCAGCTGCTGGTCAAGCAGGGCGGAACCACAGTGCTGACGCTTACGCTGAACACCGGTACGGGTGCCTACACCGTCACCCAGAACGCACCGATCCAGCATGCCAATGCCGATCTGGAGAACAACCAGGCCTTCACCCTGAACTATCAGGTAACCGACAAGGATGGCGACAAGGCAACTGGCACACTGTCAGTCAATGTCGATGACGACACGCCGCAGGCCAAAAATGACACTGCTCATGTTGCCGAAGCCAGTGGTTCGGACTTCAACGTGGCCTTTGTTCTCGACTCCAGCGGCAGTATCAGTGACAGCGAATTCAGCACCATGATGAACGCTGTAAAAGCGGCAGGGCAGGCACTTTATGCCGGTACGGAAGGGGATGTGAAAGTCACTGTTGTGGCGTTTTCGTCGACCTCTCTGTCTTATCCATCGGTTACTACCCTGGAGTCTTTCAATGCCCTGATGGATAACATCATTGCCAATCGGCCGTTCAGTGGGCAGACCGACTTTACTGACGCCATCGAGGAGACCATGGCGGTTTACAGCCCAATTTCAGGCTGGAGCAATCAGGTGTTCTTTATCAGCGACGGTAATCCAAACCAGCAAACTGGCCCAGGAAATACCTCACTGACCACAACGGCAGCGACGGCATGGAATAATTTTGTCGATAACAACGGCATCAATGTAACCACCATCGGCGTCGGTGACGGTATCAATGCGGCCCGCCTGCAGGATGTGGATGTCGACGGCAGTGGTTCGCCGATTCTGGTCGCTAACTTCGACGGTTTGATTGATACCCTGCTTGACCAGATCAATGGTGGAGTGGTGAGTGGCAATGTGCTGCTGGGTAGCGACAACGCTGTAGGCGGTGGTGACGATGATGCATTCGGTGCTGATGGTCCTGGGTATGTTCAGTCCATCGTCATCAATGGCGTGACATATACCTGGAATGGCACTGGCACGATAAATGTCAGCAGTGGCGGCAGCATTGCCGGTAATCAACTGACAGATATTTCTACAGGGCTTACAGGGAAACTCAGCTTTAACTTTGCCTCAGGCGCTTGGAGCTATACGGCTCCGCAGAATGTGCTCGCCGATACCAGCGAAAGTTTCGGTTACACCATCGTCGACAAGGATGGCGACCCATCTAGTGCGTCCCTGACCGTCAATATTGAAGACGCCTCTCCGGTTGTCGGGCGGGTGGACGAGGACGAGCTGCCTGGCGGCATCACCGATGGTGACAGCGTCAATACAGTTGCCACCGGCAGCCTGGTGGATTTGCTGGTGGGTACCAATAGTGGGCAGTTCAGCTTGAACACGTCGCCAGCGATTATGCCGACGATAACTTCAGGCGGTGTAGCGGTTACTTACAGCTTCTCCGGTGACACGTTGACCGCTAAAGCTGGCAGTAGCGATGTATTCACCCTTAAGGTGCTGACCGATGGTACTTATACCTTCACGCTGCTGGGCCCGCTGGACCATCCTAGTGCAGGCACTAACGACAATGAGTTCCTTACGCTGAACCTGACCAACGCCATCAAGGCTAGCAATGGTGTTAATCCCTTGCCGATCGCCGGCGATCTGTTGATCCAGGTTGAAGACGATGTGCCGATTGCATTCACCCCGGTTACGGCGCTGCTGGTTGATCAGGTCAGTGAAACCCGCTCCATCATCGCCGATCTGCGTTTCGAGGCTTCGGCGGGTGCTGATGGCCCTGATGAGGTGAACTTCTCTATCGTTCAGGGTGCTGCTGCTCGTGATGCCAGCGGTAATCTACTGAGCCTCAACGGCCAACAGTTGTACCTGTTCTATGGCAGTGACCAGTCCATTATCGAAGCTAAGACCAGCGCTAATGGAACTCTCGGTTATCGCATTGATATGGATGCATCGACCGATAGCTACACGCTGACCACCTATGGCCCAATTGCCAACGGTTCAGAGGTGTCGGCCACGAATCTGACCGGTGTTGGTGGTGGTAACTCCGCCTTCAAAGGGCTGATCGACATGGGAGGGACAACGTTCGATGCTTTGTTGTCAAGCACCTCGGGGCAGAGCATCAATTCCAACAGCACCGAAATTGGCATTAGCGATGGGAACAGCATCAAAAATGGTGAGCAGCTGCGTATCGATCTAGTCAACGGCCTGGCAACAGGAGGTGCCAATGGCACCGGCTTCACCTACACCAACCACAACACCACCAATCGCTTCGCCCAGAAAGTTGCCTGGGTTAGCCCTAGCGGTGCAGGGACCGCAACCTTCGTTATCGCAGTGCTGTTGGCCGACAATGACTACAACTTTATCGGCGACGCTTCAGGTGAAACCACTCGGAACCTAAGTACCAGCAATATCCGCGTTTACGCCATTGAGGGCGGTGTAGAGGTGGACAAAACCAGCGAAGTTGGCCTCACTGATTTGGGTAATTCGATTCGTGTAACGGGCATGGAGGAAGGGTGGTGGTACGAAGTCAGCTCCACCAATAATTTCAGCGCCGTGCAGATCAGTGGTGGTAGCGGTCAAACCTTCAAATTAGGCTTCTTCGAATATGAGCAGGCAAGCACCGGGCAGCCTATTAGCCTTTCTCACAATATCGTAGGGATTGATGGTGACGGCGACAGTGTAAGTAGCGTGCTGAGCGCTATGTTGGTTCCTGATCCGCTGTCGGCGGATGGTACTGCCGGCGTGGATAATTTGGTTGGTACCGCCGGAGTTGATTACCTCTTCGGCCTGGGTGGCAACGACACGCTCAGTGGTTTGGCTGGCAACGATGTGCTGTCTGGTGGTGATGGTAATGACATTCTCATCGGTGGGTTGGGCAACGATATCCTCTCTGGTGGCGCGGGTGCGGATACCTTCCGCTGGCTATCGACTGATACCACGGGGGCTGACAAGGTGCTCGATTTCAAACCTGATGAGGGGGACAAGTTGGATCTCACCCAGTTGCTTATTGGTGAGTCTTACAATGCCGGATCGCTAGATGATTTCCTTAGCTTCTCGGTGGTTGATAACAGCACTATTATTGCGGTTAGCCCTACTGCTGGCGGCGCTGCAACTACAACCATTGAGTTGACTGGCTTTAATGTGGCTGTTGAGTACGGGGTGGCTCCTGGAGGTGGTGGCATCATTTCAGGAGGTGCTGATACAGCCAGTGTCATTAATGGGCTGTTGGGAGATAACGCCTTGCAGGTAGTGTGACGTTAAATTGGTAGCCAAACTAAAGCCCGCAATCCTAACCAGATTGCGGGCTTTTTCTTACTTGGTTTATTAAAAGCTCACTTGGAGGGCGGTTATGTTGCGATTACAGCTTTTGCAGATATGCCACCACATCGGGCGCACCCGCTAAGCGTAGACCTTCACCCAAGGCTGTAGCCTCGGTTGAATGCTTGGGCAGCAGGAGAAATTCCGGTGAGCTTGGGCCGCCCAGCAAGGATAAACGCGCATAGGGCAGGCCGTTATCCAACAGCAGCGCCATAAACGCAGGGTCGCTCCAGGCCGCATTGGGCATGCCCAACACGTGGTAGTGCTGCTGCAGGTCGCAGAGGCCTTGCTCGCTCAGGCGGTAATGGCTGAGTTCCGCCGGTAGGTTGACCTCCAGCCCACGCCGGCGGGCGTAGGCAATGGCGCATGCAAAAGCTTCGCTGTGATGCTCACCCGCCCAGAAGACGCGGTCACCGCGCCAGCTGGCTTGGCGCAGGCTGATGCGCTCACCTGCGAGAAAACGCGGTAGTGGTTGGCTGATAGCTTTGACGAAATCCTTGTAGCTGATTATGCGTACCTGGCGACAGGGCTCGCTGGCGGCGAATGCCTCGAAGCTGGTGTGGTTGGCTTGTTGAGGATTGCAAGTCGACAGGCCGTCGATCATGCGCAGGTCGAATGAAGTCAACTGCTGTTCTTGCGCCTCAATCACCCGCACCAGCATGGCGTGGGCTTGCGCCTTGTCTTCCTGCACCGGGCCGGAGAGTGCGCTGCGCGGTAGGTCTATAAGGCGGTGGAGCTGCGGGCCGTCTTGCCAGCAAATACTGTCACGCAATTGCGGCAGGGGGGTGAAGGGTAGACGAAGCTGGCTAGCGCGCTCGAGTATCTGGCGTTGCCCACGGCCGATAAGGCCTAGCCGTTGCGCTAAGGCACCGAGGCGTGAGCTGAGGGTGGAAGGCTGCTCAGACAGACTCATGGCCAGGTACGAACTCCAAGATCACCATTGCCAGTTTGGCAGAGCCCAAGCGGGCCTGCACAGGCTTTATCGGCCGTCGCGACAGGTTTTTTAAGGACTGCCATCCCGGTCGGCCACCTGTGGGGTCGTTGCTGCGTGGAGTTCAAAAATTCTGCCGGTGCTTTTTTATGGCATCCAGCCCATGGCCGGTCACCTTGCGAGGCGTTGTGAGCGAGGTAAGAAATGGCCCCCGGCCTTTTTTTACCGGGCAGGCGCGCGGCGTATGGCAAGATTGGTGCAGTCAGTTGCAAAGGTGCCTCCATGCCCAGTTTGGTGTTTGATATTGCGTTACCGGCAGAGCGCTTGCGTGTGGTCTATCAAGGGCGTGCCAACCGGATATTAGTGCAAAGTCGCGACGGACGGAGTGTCAGTGTGCCGGCCCACCATTTTCGGCCGTTTCTGACCCATGACGGTGTCTATGGTTCCTTCGAGCTTGAGTTCAGCGCCGCCGGTGAGTTAATCCGCCTGCGCCGCTTGGGTTGATAGCGCTGTGCGCCTCGCCTATCAGGTGCGCAGGCGGCTATAATCGCGGCCTTTGTAACTTTATCGAGCTAAGCCTGCCCATGTATACCCTGGCCCGCGAGCTGCTGTTCAAACTTTCCCCCGAAGCCTCCCATGAACTGTCCATCGATTTGATCGGTGCCGGCGGTCGGCTGGGGCTTAACGGCTTACTGACCAAAAGCCCGGCCGCGCTGCCGGTCAAGGTGATGGGGCTGGAGTTCCCCAACCCGGTCGGGTTGGCTGCCGGCCTGGACAAGAATGGCGACGCCATTGATGGATTCGCTCAGCTGGGCTTCGGTTTTGTGGAAATCGGCACCGTAACGCCGCGCCCGCAACCGGGTAATCCTAAACCACGCCTGTTTCGTTTGCCTGAGGCTGAGGCGATCATCAATCGCATGGGCTTTAACAACCATGGTGTCGATCATCTGCTGGCTCGCGTGCAGGCAGCCCAATACAAGGGCGTGCTGGGCATCAATATCGGCAAGAACTTCGATACGCCGGTCGAGAACGCAGTGGATGACTACCTGCTTTGCCTGGACAAGGTCTATCAACACGCCAGCTACGTCACGGTTAACGTCAGCTCGCCGAACACCCCTGGGCTGCGCAGCCTGCAGTTTGGCGACTCGCTCAAGCAATTGCTCGAAGCCCTGCGCAAGCGCCAAGAAGACCTGGCCGCGCAGCATGGCAAGCGTGTGCCGCTGGCGATCAAGATCGCGCCGGACATGAGTGATGACGAAACCATTGAAGTGGCTAATGCGCTGGTTGAAGCCGGCATGGATGCGGTGATCGCCACCAACACCACGCTGGGTCGCGAAGGTGTGCATGGCCTGGAATGTGCCGATGAGGTGGGCGGGCTGTCCGGTGCGCCGGTGCGCGAGAAGAGCACGCACATTGTTCAGGTACTGGCCGGTGAGTTGAAGGGCCGTTTGCCGATCATCGCAGTGGGTGGCATTACTGAGGGCAAACATGCGGCTGAGAAGATCGCCGCGGGTGCCAGCCTGGTGCAAATTTATTCCGGGTTTATCTACAAGGGCCCTGCATTAATTCGCGAAGCGGTCGATGCAATCGCGGCGCTGCCGCATAAGGCCTGAAATAAAAAGGGCTCCTTAAAGGAGCCCCTGGGCTTGCGCCCGCCGCTCGGATGGAGCGCGCATGGTGAGTCGGTAGGTTCCTGAATCAGCCGACAGCGTGAAGTTCGTTAAGTCGATGGATGCCGGCGGTGCCGGTCATGCCGTCCCAATTGTCACCGCGGCCTTCGCGCCAGCCGTTTAACCAGGCTTGGCGGACAGAGGGGAGGGTGAATGGACAGAGTTCGCGGGATTTACCATTGATGCCGTATTGATAGCCGCGCAAAAAAGCTCTTTCTAACGGATCACGCTTAAGTCTTCTCATAGGGTGAAGCCCTCAATGTTGACTGTTATGTCCCTTAGACCTTGTCAGCAAGGTCAGGCAGAAAAATTCTGCCTACGGAGTCCGCTGCCGGCGTCGCGAGCCTCCTTGCCAACACCGTTGCAGTGCTGGCCTAGGTAGATTTCTAACGAATGCGCGGGTGCCTGTGAATGACTGTTTCGTCATAAGGCCGTAACCTTTTTGCGGGTCAGGCCATAAGGGGTTTGACCAGCGCTCGGTATTTGTTCTGTAAGGCCTATGCTGTGGGCTTATGCGTTGGGTGTGCTGGTGTTGTGCTATCGCGAATGAATTGCGATTGAGACTGTTGTTTATTCCGACGAAGGGTCGCGCCGCGACGCTTTGTCACTTATTTTGGCCGTGCTGATTGGTCTGCGCGCCGTTGATTGCCTTAGGCACTGGAAACTCCCATGTCGGATCGTTACGAACTCTTCCTCACTTGCCCCAAGGGCCTTGAAGGCCTGCTGCTCGAAGAAGCCAGCAGCCTCGGCCTTGAAGATGCGCGTGAGCACACTTCGGCCATTCGTGGCATGGCCGACATGGAAACCGCCTACCGTCTGTGCCTGTGGTCGCGCCTGGCCAACCGTGTGTTGCTGGTGCTCAAGCGCTACAGCGTGCAGGACGCCCAGAGCCTCTACGAGGGTGTGCTGGAGGTTGACTGGTTCGAGCACCTGGAATCCACCGGCAGTCTGGCCGTGGAATTCAGCGGTAACGGCTCGGGTATCGACAACACTCATTTCGGCGCACTGAAGGTCAAGGATGCCATCGTCGATAAGCTGCGCCTGAAAGACGGTACGCGGCCTTCGGTGGACAAGCTCAACCCGGATCTGCGCGTGCACCTGCGTCTGGATCGTGGCGAGGCGATTCTCTCCCTCGACCTGTCCGGCCATAGCCTGCACCAGCGCGGTTACCGCTTGCAGCAGGGCGCCGCACCACTGAAGGAAAACCTCGCGGCTGCCGTATTGATCCGCGCCGGCTGGCCACGTATCGCGGCCGAAGGCGGCGCACTGGCCGACCCCATGTGCGGCGTCGGTACCTTCCTGGTCGAGGCAGCGATGATCGCCGCCGACATCGCACCGAATATGACCCGCGAACAATGGGGCTTCAGCAAATGGCTGGGCCATGTTCCAGCTTTGTGGAAGAAAGTGCATGCCGAGGCCGAGCAGCGCGCCGCAGCCGGCATGGCCAAACCGCCGCTGTGGATTCGCGGTTATGAAGCTGACCCACGGCTGATTCAGCCCGCGCGCAATAACATCGAACGCGCAGGCATGAGCGATTGGATCAAGGTCTATCAGGGCGAAGTGGCGACCTTCGAGCCGCGTCCGGATCAGAACCAGAAAGGCCTGGTGATCTGTAACCCGCCGTACGGCGAGCGTCTGGGCGATGAAGCCAGCTTGCTCTACCTCTATCAGAACCTTGGCGAGCGTCTACGTCAGGCTTGCATGGGCTGGGAAGCGGCGGTCTTTACCGGCGCGCCGGATTTGGGCAAGCGCATGGGTATCCGCAGTCACAAGCAGTACGCCTTCTGGAACGGCGCGCTGCCGTGCAAGCTCCTGCTGATCAAGGTGCAGCCTGAGCAGTTCGTTACTGGCGAGCGCCGCACCCCAGAGCAGCGTGAACGCGAGCGCGAACAGGCCGAAGCCGACAAGGCGCCGCTGGAGCCGCTGGAGCGTCAGTACAACAAGAACGGTAATCCGATTAAGCCAGCTCCGGCACCTGCTCCGGTGGTTGAACTGGCGCGCCTGAGTGAAGGCGGGCAGATGTTTGCCAACCGCCTGCAGAAGAACCTCAAGCAGCTGGGCAAGTGGGCGCGTAAGGAAGGCGTTGAGTGCTACCGCCTGTACGACGCCGATATGCCGGAATATTCCATGGCCGTGGATTTGTATGGTGATTGGGTGCATGTGCAGGAATATGCCGCGCCCAAGTCCATTGATCCGGAGAAAGCCAAGGCCCGCATGTTTGACGCCATCGCCGCGATTCCGCAGGCGCTGGGTGTCGACAAGAGCAAGGTGGTAATCAAGCGCCGTGAGCGCCAGAGCGGCACCAAGCAGTACCAGCGCCAGGCCACCCAAGGCCAGTTTATGGAAGTCAGCGAGGGTGGTGTAAAACTGCTGGTCAACCTGACTGATTACTTGGACACCGGGCTGTTCCTAGACCACCGTCCACTGCGTCTGCGTATTCAGAAAGAGGCCGCCGGCAAGCGCTTCCTCAATCTGTTCTGCTACACCGCCACCGCCACCGTGCATGCGGCCAAGGGCGGCGCGCGTACCACCACCAGCGTTGATCTGTCGAAAACCTACTTGGACTGGGCGCGGCGCAACCTGTCGCTTAACGGCTATTCGGACAAGAACAAGCTGGAGCAGGGCGATGTGATGGCCTGGTTGGCCGAGGATCGCGGCGAGTACGAGCTGATCTTTATCGATCCGCCGACCTTCTCCAACTCCAAGCGCATGGAAGGTATTTTCGACGTGCAGCGCGATCATGTGCAGTTGCTCGATCTGGCCATGGCCCGTCTGACCAAGGACGGCGTGCTGTATTTCTCCAACAACTTCCGCAAGTTTGAGCTCGATGAGAGCCTGGCTGCGCGTTATCAGGTTGAAGAAATAAGTGCCTCGACTCTCGATCCGGACTTTGCCCGCAACCAGAAGATCCACCGCGCCTGGCGTTTTAGCCTGCGCGGCTGATCTTTGTGCGCGCCTTTTAATAGGCGCGTAGCACTAACTCTTGTTGCGAATGAGCGCGCGTAAGGCGAAGCGGTTTGGATGGCAGCCCTGTGCTACATCGGCGGGCACTGGCAGCGGCTCGTTATTCAGCCAGGCAGCAATCAACTCACCAGATAGCGGTGCGGTGATCAAGCCACGCGAGCCATGCCCGCTGTTGATATACAGACCGTCGAGCCAAGGGCAGGGTGTTTGCGGCACTTGGCGCGCGTCCTTGCTCAATACCGAATAGGCTTCGTTAAAGGCGGCGGAGTCGGCTAGCGGCCCCACTATCGGCAGATAGTCCGGGCTGGTACAGCGAAACGCGGCACGGCCTTGCAGTCGTTCGGGGTCAAGTGTTGCGGCGTTTAGCGCGAGGGAAAACTCTGGCGATATATCTTCCAATAACTGCAGATTGCTCGCGTGATCGGCGCTGTTCAGCGTCAAATCGTCACTGTTGAAATCAAAACTCGCTCCCAGGGTATGTTCATCCTGGCGTACCGGGGCGACATAGCCTTCGGCGCAGACCACCGTGCTTAATGCGCGACTGGCTGTTGTGGCGGGCAGGCGGCTGATCTGTCCGCGAATGCGTTTCAGCGGCAGGTTTGCAGCCTGACTAAACCCCTTGATCTCGGCGGCACTGGCCAGCACCACTACGCTGGCGTTGGCTAGCAGTTGCTCGCCATTCCAGGCCTGCCAGCTATCACCATCACGGCGCAGCTCCAGCGCCTCCTGATGCAGTTGCAGCTCGATATTTGGCTGCTGGCTAAGCAGTGCACACAGCGCCGGCGGATGCACCCAACCCGCTTCGGGGTAGAGCAGGCCGCCGGTCGGCAGGGTTATGCCGGCTTTTGCTTCGGCGGCGCTTCTGTCCAGGTTGGTCAGCAGGTCGGCCTGAAAGGCAGCAGCAAGCTGCGCCTGGCGCTGCGCTTCCTTGGCGTCGAAAGCCAGTTGCAGTACGCCGCAGTTGTCCCAGTCTTGGCCTTTGTGCAGGCGCTCCAGTAGCCGGCGTGTATGGCCGAAGCCGCTGACGATCAGGCGTGACAAGGTGGTGCCATGGGCTGAGAGTTTGAGGTAAAGCACGCCTTGCGGGTTGCCTGAGGCTTCCTGGGCGATGGCGTTATGCCGTTCCAGCAGGCAGACCTGCCAGCCGCGTTGGGCCAGGCTGGCGGCGGTGGCGCAGCCGGCCAGGCCGGCGCCGATCACAATGGCGGTGCGCGGGCCAGCAGGCTGCGGCGGGCGGGTAAACCAGGGTTTTTCGGTCGTTACTGGGGTGCCAATAAAGGCACCTTTAAGCACCTCCCATTTTTTCCCCAAACCCGGCACACGCTTCATCTTGAAGCCGGCATCGTTGAGCCGGCGTCGTACATAGCCGGTGCTGGTAAAGGTGCCTAGTGTGGTGTTTGCGTGGGACAGTCTGGCCAGTTCGGAAAACAATTCGGGCGTCCACATATCCGGATTTTTCGCCGGGGCGAAACCGTCGAGAAACCAGGCATCGACTTGGGCGTCCAGCTGCCCGAACAGTTCTAGCGCATCGCCGATCAGCAAGGTCAGGACGACGCGGCCGCCAGCCAATACTAGGCGCTGAAAGCCTGGGTGCAAGGCTACGTACTGCGCCAGCAACTGTTCGGCATAGGGTGCCAGCTCCGGCCATAAGGCCAGTGCACGCTGCAGGTCGGCTTTGTTCAGCGGGTATTTTTCCACGCTGACAAAATGCAGGCGGGCCGCGCTTGCTGCGTGCTGCTCGAACAGCTGCCAGGCGCAGAGGAAGTTCAGTCCGGTACCGAAGCCGGTTTCGCCAATCACCAGTTGTTGATTGGCCGCTAGGGCGGCGAAGCGCTCCGGTAGCTGGTTATTGGCGAGAAACACATAGCGGGTTTCGGCCTGAGCGTTCTCGTTGGAGAAATACACATCGGCGAATTGGCTGGACAGCGGTAGACCCTGCTCATCCCACTCAAGGCGGGCTTGCTGGTGTGGCGCGTCAGGGGCGGGGGGCATGCTCGGCTCCGTCACGGGTAGTCGATCGCGACGATGTACCAGGTCTTCTCGCCGGTTGGAGTTTGCACCCGCACTTCGGCGTCCAGGCTCTTGCCGATCAGGGCGCGGGCCAAGGGTGAGTCGATGCTGATCAGGTTGTTTTTCAGGTCCAGTTCGTCGGGGCCGACGATGCGGTAGCGCGATTCACTGCCGTCTTCATCTTCCAGAGTGACCCAGGCGCCGAAGTAGACCTTGTCCGGGTCACTGGGGCGGGCGCTGACCACCTTGAGGTTTTCCAGGCGCTTGGTCAGAAAACGTACGCGACTGTCGATCTCGCGCAGCATCTTCTTGCCGTAGGTGTATTCGGCGTTCTCCGAACGGTCGCCCTGGGCCGCGGCTTCACTGACCGACTGGGTAACCTGAGGGCGGCGTACATGCCACAGCTCATGCAGCTCGGCACGCATGCGGGCCTCGCCCTCGGGGGTGATCAGGGGGGTACCGGCGGAGCGGGGGGGGCGATAGCGACTCATGGTTCAGCTTGTTAGAGGTGGTGCGCGAGTTTATCAGCCCTCGCGCAGCACCGTCAGCGGGCTGATATTCAAGGCGCGGCGGGTGCCGAGAACGCCTGCTGTGCCGACCAGCAGCGCGCCAATCAGCGGCAGCAAGAGCAGCCAGGGATGCGGTTGCCAGGTGAGGTCGAAGGCGAAACGATAGAGCAGAAAGCTGATCAGCTCACAGCCAAAGGCCGCCAGTAGCCCGCTTGATGCGCCGAGCAGGCCGAATTCGGCGCGGCGCGCCTTGATCAGCAGCTTGCGCTCGGCGCCTAGGGCGCGCAGCAGGGCACCTTGACGGATACGTTCATCCAGGGTCGCCTGTAGCCCGGCGAACAGCACGGCAAGCCCGGCCGCCAGCACGAACAGCAGGACGAATTCGATGGCCAGGGTGACCTGGGCAAGGATGCTGCGCAGTTGTGCCAGTAGCGCCTCGACCTGCAGCAGCGTCACGGCCGGGAAGGCGCGCGACAGTTCAACTAGTTGTTTTTCATACTGCGGTGGCAGGTAGAAGCTGGTGAGATAAGTAACCGGCAGATCCTGCAGGGTGCCGGGCTGGAAGATCATGTAGAAGTTGGGCTGAAAGTTATTCCAGTCGACTTCACGCAGGCTGCTGACCAGCGCATCACGGTTAAGGCCGCCGACACTGAAGCTCAATCGGTCACCCAGTTTCAGTTGCAGGCTTTCGGCCAGTTCGGATTCCACCGACACACCCGGCAATTCGCTGGTATTCGCATCTGCCCACCAGCTACCGGCGACGAGGTTGTTATCTGCGGGCAAATCGGCGGCCCAGGTCAGGCTCAGGTCACGGCGAATGGCCCGCTCACCCTGGGATTCCTTGCTGACGATCTGCCGTACCGGCTCGCCATTGATCATCACCAGGCGCCCAGGCACCACAGGGAACAGTGGTGCGGGATGTGGCGATAGTTCCTTAAGGCGGGCGGCGAAGGCGTCCTTGTCCGCCGGCAGAATATTCAGCGCAAAGTGGTTGGGCGCGTTTTCGGGTAACTGATCCTGCCAGGTGTCGAGTAGCTCGCCACGCAGCAGGGCGATCAGCGCCATGGCCAGAATAATTAGGCCGAAAGCCAGTGATTGCCCGGCTGCCGCGAGTGGATGACGCAGCAATTGGCCCAGGCCCAGCCGCCACGGCAGCGAAGCGCCGGCCAGCATGCTCTGCAGGCTCTGCAGGCCAAGCAGCAACAGACCACCGAGCAGTAGGGCGGTGACCAAACCGCCGCCGAGCAGAGCGAAGGTCAGCTGCAGATCGAGGCTCAAGCGCCACATGATCAGGCCCAGTGCCAACAAGGCCGCGCCATACACCAGCCAGGAACTGGCCGGCACGGGCAACAGGTCGCGGCGCAGTACCCGTAGCGGTGGCACACGGCCCAGTGCGGCCAGTGGCGGTAAGGCAAAGCCGGCCAGCGCCACAAGGCCGGTGGCCATGCCAGCCAGGGCGGGCCACAGGCCGCCGGGTGGGATCTGCGCTGGGAGGAGGTCCTGCAGCAGGTTGAATAGCGCCAGCTGAGCCAGCCAGCCGAGCAGCACGCCGATCAGGCTGGCGGTAATCCCCAGCAGCGCAAGTTGCAGGCTGAACAGGCCGAGCGCCTGATTGCGTGACAGGCCCAGGCAACGCAGCAACGCGCTGGCATCAAAGCGGCGAGCGGCAAAGCGTGCCGCCGACAAGGCTACGGCAACCCCGGCCAGCAGCACGGCAGCCAGGCTGGCGAGGTTGAGATAACGTTCGGCACGGCCCAGGGCGCTGCCAACCTGGCGATTGCCGTCTTTTGCGTCTTCCAGGCGCTGGTTGGGCGCGAGGGTGATGCCTTGTCGGTATTGCGCCAAGGCATCCGCTTCGCCGCGCCAGAGTTCCTGATAGCGCACGCGGCTTCCCGGTTGCACCACGCCGGTGGCGGCCAGGTCGTCGAGGTGCATTAGCAGGTGCGGGGTCAGGCTATAGAAGTCGCCGGCTTCATCCGGGAGGAAGGTCAGTACTCGGGTCAGGCGCAGGGTTTTCGCGCCAACCTCAACGCTGTCGCCGGGTTTGAGGTTAAGCGCGACAAACAGTCGGGCTTCAGCCCAGGCTTCACCGGGCTGTGGGCCGGTACCGGTTTGTTCAGCTTCATACAGAGCGGCGGCACTCTTCAGTTCGCCGCGCAGCGGGTAAGCGCTGTCCGCTGCCTTGATGCTGGCCAGCTGAATGCCGGCATCGCTGGCGACCACGCTGGAGAACTCGACCAACTGGGCATGCTCCAGCCCCAGTTGTTTGCCACTGCTGATCTGTTCGGGGGCACTGGGTGAGCTGCCAGTCAGCCGCAGATCGGCGGCGAGAAACTCGGTGGCCCGTAGCAACATGCCGTCATTCAGGCGGGCGCTGAAGTAACCGATGGCCGTGCTGGCGGCGACGGCAATCAGCAAGGCGAAAAACAGCACGCGCAGCTCGCCAGCGCGGGCATCGCGCAGCAACTGACGGCTGGCAAGGGAGAGCAGGCGGGTAAACGGCAAATGGTTCATCAGGGTTCCACGTGGTCGACCAGATGGCCGCCCTCCAGACGGATCAGGCGTTGGCAGCGATGAGCCAGGCGCTCGTCGTGGGTGACCAGTACCAGGGTCGCGCCGCGCTCCTTGTTCAGGTCGAACAACAGGTCGCTGATGCGCTCACCGGTATGGCTGTCGAGGTTGCCGGTGGGCTCGTCGGCAAACAGCACTGCAGGCTCGGCAGCAAAGGCTCGGGCAATGGCCACGCGTTGCTGTTCACCACCTGAGAGCTGACGCGGGTAATGGGTAAGGCGCTGGCCCAGGCCTACGCGGTCGAGCAAGTTGCGGGCGCGCTGGCGGGCATCGGCACGGCCTTCAAGCTCCAATGGCAGCATGACGTTTTCCAGGGCGTTCAAACTGTCGAGCAACTGGAAGGATTGGAAGACAAAGCCGACGTGTTCAGCGCGAACGCGTGCGCGTTGATCTTCATCGAGGCTGGCCAGGTCGTTATCGGCCAGTACCACGTTGCCACTGCTGGGCAGATCAAGCCCGGCGAGTAAGCCGAGCAAAGTGGATTTGCCCGAGCCGGAGCTGCCGACAATCGCCAGGCTGTCACCGGAAACCAGCTCCAGCGACAGATCATGGAGTATGGTTAGCTCGCCTTCCGTGCTGGGGACCACTTTGCTAAGGTTTCGCGCGGTGAGAATACTTGAGCTCATGGAGAATCCAATGCGTAAGTGGTTGATCGGTACTGCCCTGAGCCTGCTGCTGTGGGGGCCTGCGGCGTTCGCGGGTACCGTACTGGTCGTCGGCGATAGTATCAGCGCGGCTTTTGGCCTGGATACCCGCCAAGGCTGGGTCGCTTTGCTGGAAAAACGCCTGGTCGAGGAGGGTTTTAATCATCAGGTGGTCAATGCTTCGATCAGTGGCGATACCAGTGCAGGCGGTGCCGCACGGCTGCCTGCGCTGCTTGCAGAGCATCAGCCGGAGCTGGTGATTATCGAGCTGGGAGGCAACGATGGCCTGCGTGGTCAGCCACCTGCGCAATTGCAACAAAACCTTGCGGCCATGGTGCAGGCATCGCAGGAAAAAGGCGCCAAGGTGCTGATCCTGGGCATGCGGCTACCGCCTAACTACGGCGTGCGCTACACCACGGCATTTGCTGAGGTATTTCCCAAAGTGGCGCAGGCGCATGACGCCGCTCTGGTGCCTTTCGTGCTCGAAGGCGTAGGTGGCGTGCCTGAGATGATGCAGAACGATGGCCTTCACCCTGCTGCCGTAGCGCAACCCAAGCTGCTGGAAAACGTCTGGCCGACCCTGAAACCTTTGCTCTGACAGGCTTTTCTGTAACCTGCCTTTCGGCTAATGTGGCGGCCCCGCACTGGAGCCCTCAATGCCGCGCCCTGCCTGGTCCTTACATGCTTACCAACTGATCGAACCAGACGAGCAGCTTGACCTGTTTGCCTGCCGAGAAGTGCGCGTGCATCTGTTAGCGCGTCAGCTTGAGTTGGGCCAGTTTGCCGATCGAACGTTATGCGGGGGGTTATTGCCTGCTCAACCGGTGTGGCGCGATCTGGATAAGACGATGCTGCGTGACAAGCGTTTATGTCCGGCGTGTCGGGCAACACTTGAGGCGCAGAGGCGCGGTGATCGTCCAGCATTACCGGGGCGTTGAGCTATCCAAGCCGCTGATCAATCGGTGTACAATCGCGGCTTACATTTACCAACCATTTTCGTCAGGAATATCCGGATGTTGTCGCGTGCCCTTGCCGTCACCCGCTGCCTGCCGCTTGCCGCTCTCTTCGCGGTAGCGTCTGCCAATGCGCTTGAGTTTCCTTTGCCGCCGCCTGGCGAGGATATCGTTGGCGAAGTGCAGGTGATCCAGGCCAAGTATGAAGATACCTTTGCCGATCTTGGGGTGGTCAATGATCTGGGGTATCTGGAAATGGTCGTGGCCAACCCAGGTGTTGATGCGTGGTTGCCGGGTGAAGGTACCGAGATCATTTTGCCGACGCGCTATATCCTGCCGCCTGGCCCACGTGAGGGGGTGGTGATCAATCTCGCCGAGTACCGTCTGTACTATTACCCCAAAGGGCGTGATGTGGTTTACACCTACCCGTTGGGGATTGGGCGTGAGGGCTGGAGCTCGCCGGTTGCCAATGCGCGCATTACGGCCAAGACACCAAACCCAGGTTGGACGCCGCCAAAATCGATTCTTGCAGAGCATGCGGCTGCGGGTGATCCGTTGCCGGCTTATGTGCCGCCAGGCCCGGATAACCCACTGGGGCCCTACAAGCTTGGCCTGTCAGTGCCGGGTTACCTGATTCATGGATCGAACAAGAAATTCGGTATCGGAATGCGGGTTAGCCATGGCTGTTTCCGTATGCTCAACCACAACGTACTGAAGTTGGCTTCGATGGTTTCTGTGGGCACCCCGGTGCGCATTATTAACGAGCCTTACAAGTTTGGTCGCAGTGGCGGTAAGGTCTACCTTGAGGCGCATGCACCGTTGGATGATTCCGGTGATGCTTCGGTCGTTGATAAGCACACTGCGGTGATCAATGCGCTGCTGAAAAATGATCAGTTCGCTGATCTGCGTCTGGATTGGGACATGCTGCGCGAAGTGGTAGCTGCTGAAGATGGTTTACCGGTTGAAATTGTTCAACCTGATCAGGTTATGGTGGCGACTGAGCCTGCTATCTGACTTCGTTTGTTTCAAAAACCCGTTATGCGTAATCGCTGACGGGTTTTTTATTATCAATTGATTGGCTGGAGTTCTTCTGTGGCCAATAAAAAAGCCGACCCAGAAACTGGGTCGGCTTTTCATAGCCTTGTGAGCTATTACTTGCGGCTGGCTTTTTCCAGCATACGCAGAGCGCGCTCATTGGCTTCGTCAGCAGTTTGCTGAGCCTTCTGAGCAGCGGCCATAGCGTCATCAGCCTTGCGGTAGGCTTCGTCAGCACGGGCTTGAGCGCGAGCAGCTGCATCTTCAGTTGCAGTCAGGCGAGCTTCAGTTTCTTTGGACATGCTGCTGCAACCGGTAGCCAGAACTGCGGCCAATGCCAGAGCAGAGAATTTCAGAACGTTGTTCATCGTGTTCCCCTATGAGGTGGAGTTTTCCATAAAAGCAATTTCCTGATAGTAGGAAATTAGCCGGCGTACATACTACCTGTAACTTGTAGTAAGTAAACGGAGGCAAGGCAAGCCGTGCAGTTTTTTTTCTATTTGCTCTACTGTTGCCTGAATACGGGGCAGTTTTGGTTGAAAATCAGTCAGTTCTGGGGTGGCTGGCAGCTATTGGCGCAGTGTGTACTGTCACTTTGGGGGCGTAGGAAAAATTCTCTCGCGTGAATTATTAAAGAGCGCAGGATCTAAATGCATTGATCAGAAATGCAATGCCCGGGTTACAGGGATGTTGAAATGCCTACGCCTGTGATCTAAGCCATTGATTCGCGTGGCCTCGCAGGTTTTGGCCTGATAAGCTCATGACAATTGGCTACAACTAAACAGGTACAAGACCCTGTAACCCGTTGCTGAAAGCCAAGGGCGGGTTGCATGAGTTGATAGAGGAGTTGCGATGAGCGAGGCGTTGTCCATTCACCATGACCTGGCAGGCCATCAATTCGAGACCACTGTGGATGGTGATCGGGCGTACCTGGCATATATGGATCTCGGGAAGCAAACCCTGGATATCTATCGCACCTTTGTGCCCAATTCGTTACGTGGGCGTGGGATTGCAGCTGAGTTGACCGAGCATGCCCTGCAGTATGCCGAGCGGCTGGGCTATACGGTGATTCCTTCGTGCTCCTACGTCGAGCGTTATATGGTGCGCCGTCAGCGCCCTGCGGATAAGAGCTGAGTGATGCGCACAAGAAAAAGGCCAGTCAATGACTGGCCTTTTTTATATCTGTTCTTACATCGTGGATATCAGATTTTGGTGATTAGATTGCCGGCATGCAGGCCGCACTCTTTCTGTGTGGCTTCCTCCCACCACCAGCGGCCTTCGCGCTCATGCTGATTCGGCAGTACTGGGCGCGTGCAGGGCTCGCAACCGATGCTGATAAAGCCGCGTTCATGCAGGCTGTTGTAGGGCAGTTCCAGCATGCGGATATAGGCCCAAACGTCTTCGCTGCTCATCTGCGCCAGCGGGTTGAACTTGTACAGGGTGTTGTCGGCAGTAGAAAAGGCACCGTCGACTTCTACGACCGCAACCTGGCTACGTGTGCCCGGGCTTTGGTCGCGGCGCTGGCCAGTGGCCCAAGCCTTTACCGTAGTAAGCTTGCGGCGTAGCGGGGCGGTCTTGCGGATGCCGCAGCACTCGCCATGGCCATCCTTGTAGAAGCTGAACAGGCCTTTCTCCTTGACCATCGCTTGCAGTGCAGAGGCGTCAGGGCTGAGTACTTCGATGCTAATGCCGTAATGCTCGCGCACCTGGTCGATAAAACGATAGGTTTCGGGGTGCAGGCGACCGGTGTCCAGGCTGAACACCTTGACGTTCTTGTTGAGTTTCCAAGCCATATCCACCAGTACCACGTCTTCGGCACCGCTGAAGGAAATCCACAAATCGTCGCCAAAATGTTCGAAGGCAAGTTTGAGAATGTCCTGTGGCGATTTGTTGGCGTAGGCTGCCGCCAGCTCGGCTACATCGAAGGGGTGGCTCATCGGGCTGAATTCCTAGTTATGGCGACGTCAGGCGTCTTGTGTGGCGATGGTAGCAAAAGCCGGTTATGCGACTAAATAACCAAGTGCGGCGTTAGACCTTTATTTGGGCATAAGCCCCTGCATTGCAGAGCTGGAGGGGAGTCGCTAGAGTGCCGCCTCTCAAATAATAAATCCAAGCTAGGAGTGTCCTGTGGAAATCGCGTGTCTCGACCTGGAAGGCGTATTGGTCCCGGAAATCTGGATCGCCTTCGCGGAAAAAACTGGCATCGAATCGCTGAAAGCGACCACCCGGGATATTCCGGACTATGACGTGCTGATGAAGCAGCGCCTGCGCATCTTGGACGAGCATGGCTTGAAGCTGTCCGATATCCAGGAAGTGATCGCCACCCTCACACCTCTAGAAGGTGCGGTGGAATTCGTCGACTGGCTGCGTGAGCGCTTTCAGGTGGTGATTCTCTCGGACACCTTCTACGAGTTTTCCCAGCCTCTGATGCGTCAGCTGGGTTTCCCGACTCTGCTATGCCACAAGCTGATTACCGATGAAACGGATCGAGTAGTGGATTATCAGCTGCGCCAGAAGGACCCCAAACGTCAGTCGGTCATCGCCTTAAAGAGCCTCTACTATCGCGTGATCGCGGCGGGTGACTCGTATAACGACACCACTATGCTTAGCGAAGCACACGCCGGCATTCTGTTCCATGCGCCGGACAACGTGATTCGCGAATTCCCGCAGTTCCCTGCAGTACACACCTATGAAGACCTCAAGCGCGAGTTCCTCAAGGCGTCCAATCGCGAGCTGAGTCTATAACAAGCTCTCTATTGAAAAAGCCCGCATTTGCGGGCTTTTTTGTGGCCTGCCATCCATGGCGGCCACCCTTCGGGCCGTCGCTGGGCTACGTCAAAAACTTCTTCCGGAAGTTTTTTGTGCTCGCCGTCCAGGTCAGTCGCAGAACTGTTCTAGGGTCTCCAGCAGCACTTTGACCTTAGTAATCGACTCCTGGTATTCGGCCTGGCCGTTGGAGTCGGCGACGATGCCACCGCCGCCCCAGCAGCTGATCTGTCCGTCCTTGGCCAGCAGGCTGCGGATGGCGATTGAGCTGTCCATTTCTCCCCGTACATCCAGGTACAGCAACGAGCCGCAATACAGGGCGCGGCGAGTGGGCTCCAGTTCATCGATGATCTGCATTGCACGGATCTTTGGCGCGCCAGTAATCGAGCCGCCGGGAAAACTGCCGGCGATTAAGTCCAGGGCATCTTTATCCGCTGCTAGCTCGCCGGTCACGACGCTGACCAGATGGTGCACGTTGGGGTAGCTTTCCAGGGCGAAAAGTTCCGGCACTCGCACCGAGCCGACTTGGCAGCTACGGCCTAGATCATTGCGCAGCAGGTCGACAATCATCAGGTTTTCCGCGCGATCCTTATGGCTGTCTAGCAGTGCATCGGCTTGCGCTTGGTCTTGCTCAGGGTCGGCATGCCGTGGGCGAGTGCCTTTGATTGGTCGTGTTTCCACTTGGCCTGCGCTGATGCGTAAGAAGCGTTCAGGCGACAGGCTGATGATCGCACCGCCTCCTGGCAACGTTTGATAACCCGAAAATGGCGTTGGGCAGGCGGCGCGCAAGGCTTGGTAAGCAGTCCATGGCGAGCCCTGATAGCCCGCGCGAAAGCGCTGAGCAAAATTCACCTGATAACAATCACCGGCCTGGATATACGCCTGAATGCGCGCAAAGCACTGCTGATACTCGGCTTCGCTGATGTCGGCTTGAAAATGCGTCAGCAGCCTGAAGGGTTGCGGCGCGGGGGCAGCCGGCAAAGTGAACAGGTCAGTCAGGCGTTGACGTTCGGCGTCGTCCAGGCTTGGGTGAAATATCAGTTGGCTGCGTTGCTGCTGGTGATCGCTGATCAGCGCCCAGGGGTAAATGCCAAAGCGGGCGTCGGCCAGATCGAGATCGTCGATGGCCTGAGCCGGCAGCTGTTCCAGTCTGCGGCCGAAGTCGTAACTCAAGTAGCCAATCAGCCCGCCGACGAATGGGAGCGGATTATCCGCCGGTGGTTGGCACTCGCCTAGGCTTGCAAGGCTCTGGCGTAGGCGTTGCAGGAAAGCGTTGGCCGTTTCGTCAGGCGTCGGCGCCAACTCTGCCAATGGCCAGGCGCTAATAAGGTCATAGCGTCCACGCTGCGCAGTTGGCCGCCCGGCATCCAGTAGAACGGCGCCGGGGGCATGCATGACGCAGCTGAAGTAACGCGAAGGATCTGCAAGGTAGGGCAGAGCCTGTACAAGGCAAGTAGGCATATGACACTTTCGAGGGTGCGCGGATGCCGATTGTAGAACGTCGCCAACATTCATCCTAGAGCTCTTGCGCATGGGTTTACTCGGGATGCTGCCGCTCATTAGTATGGAAAGGTCCCCGGATGTTCGATCTGTCTCATAAAACAATAATACTATGGGATCAAAGCCATGGATGAAGTAATGGATCCTGCCGCTGGTAGCCTTTTGCGCGCAAAACTGATGCCGCCTCAGGCTTCTACGGAATATCTGGTTAGGCCGCAGCTTGATGCTGCCTTGTGCGCCAACACCCATGCGCGCGTGCTGCTATTGGCTGCTCCGGCAGGCTTTGGCAAAACCAGTGCGTTAGCCGCGTTGGCCCACGCCCGTGAACAGAGTGGCCAGGCGGTGGCCTGGTTATCGCTCGGCCCTGGCGATGACGAGCCTTCGCGTTTTCTGCTGCAACTGACCGAGGCGCTTTCCCGTCAGTTGCCGGGTTTTGGCGCAGAAGCTCTGGCTTACCTGCAGAACACCATGCGTGTGCCGGTTTCTGCAGTCATGGAAAGCCTGTTAGTGGAACTGGCGCAGCTGGAAACCACGCTGCTTCTGGTGCTCGATGACCTGCACTTGATCCAAAACGCCGAACTGCTTAGCGCGCTCAATCGCCTGATTAGATTTGCCCCCGACGGTTTTACCCTGGCTATCGGCAGTCGCTCACAGCCGGCGCTGAACCTGGCCACCCTGCGCGCCAAAGATCTGCTGGTGGAGATCGGTGAGCAGGAATTGCGCCTAAGCAAGGCGGAAACCCGCGATTACCTGCAACGTTGCGGTCTGCAACTGGACGCCGTGGCGTTTTCCGCGTTGTACAGCCAGACCGAAGGCTGGATGGTCGGTGTGCATCTGGCCAGCCTGTGGTTACGCCATCAGCCCCAGGCTGCCGCGCAGATTGCCGATATGGGCACCGACCAGGCGGCGGTGGGCGCTTACCTGCTGCGCAGTGTGTTCGAGCAGCTGCCGGCCGATAAGCAGGAGCTATTACTGGCTCTGGGTGTGGCTCAGCAGCTCAGTGGTGACCTGGCCAATGCCTTGACCGGGCGGCATGACGGCCAGCAGTTGCTGGAAGAGCTGGAGGCCATGCAGCTGTTCCTCTTGCCGCTGGACCGCGAGCGCCAGTGGTATCGCTTTCACAACCTGTTTGCCGAATTCTTGCGCGGTCGCCTGAAAGAACGCGACCCCGAGCGTTTCAAACAGCTGCATTTCAACGCCAGCCTGTGGTTCACCAATCACCATATGCAGAACCTGGCCATTGAGCATGCTTGCCTCGCCGAAGACCCGGAAATGCTCGCAGCACTGGTCGATGGTTGCGGCCTGGAACTGATCAACCGCGGCCAGCTCAACCTGATCTACAAATGGCGCCAGCATGTGCCGGATGAGATTGCCGAGCGTTTCCCCGTGCTGGTACTCGCCGATGTCTGGACCCGTGCGGCTGAGCTGGGTTTGGTGGAGGCCAATCACATGCTCGATGAACTGCTTGAGCGTTGGACGGAGGCCAAGCCTGGGGCGCCGTTGAGCGACAAGCTGCTGGCGACCTTGGCGATCAAATCAGTTATCGCCTTGCAGAAGGATGATTTGCAGACCTGCATTGCCCTGGCACGGCGGGTTGAAGTGCAGTTGGGTCAGCACACCGCCTTTCTTGAAGTGGCGATGCTGATTATCGGTGCACTGGCCAATGTGATGATCGGCCAGCCCGATCAGGCCAAACGTTTGCTGGCCCTGGCGCAGCAGCGTAATCACTTTCTCGAAGGGCGCTACCTAGATATGCAGCTGGCCAATGTCGAGGTGCTGCTGTGCCTGGAACAAGGGCAGATCCGTCAGGCCGAGCTGCTGTTCGCGCAGTTGCGTGCGCGGGTGATTCCCTGGTTTGCCGACAGGTCGCGGGCCTTGGCACTGCCGACGATCACCGAGGCCCTGATTGCCTATAACCAGGGACGCCTGGACGGTATTGAGGAACGCCTGCGTTGGGCGCTGGCCACGGTTGATGTGATCAATCCGATTGATCTGTATGCCCAGGGCATGTTGTGCATGGCCCATGTGCAGCGCATGCAGGACAACTCCAAGGATGCTTACGCCAGTCTGGTGCTGATGCAGAACCTCGCTGCACGCAACCAGTCCTGGCGTTTTTACGCCCAGGCGGTGGCCGATGAGGTGGTACAGATTCTCCAGGAGCCAGCGGCGGACCGGCTCAAGCGCGCCGAGCAAAGGCTCAAAACGGTGGATTGGAACAAGCTGGCCGAGCACTACCAGCATATGCGCTTCAACCCGGTGCTATGGGTGCGTGGTCTGACCCGTATTCGCTTGCAGCAGGCACGCGGCCATTACAGCGAAGCGCTGCATGAAATCACCCAACTGCGCGGCATGCTGCTGGATAACTGGCATGGCCTGCAGCGCCTGCGCCTCGACCTGCTGGCCGCGCTGAGTTATCAGCGTCTGGGCTACCAGGAGCGTGCGCAAAGCCTGTTGGTGCAATGTTTGATCGGCGCCGAGCGCGAGGGTGTGCGCAGCCTGTTCGTCGAGGAGGGCGAGGCTATTCGGCTGTTGTTGCAGCAATTGGAAGCCGCCGAACGCCAGCCCGCGCTGCAGGGGTTTATTCGCGGTCTGCTGGCCATCTGGCCGGGCAATAGCGCGCGGCAATCGCTGGAAGTACTTGAGGAAGGGTTGACCGAGCGTGAGCGCGAGGTGGTCTGCCTGGCGGCTCAGGGCATGTCGAATGATGAGATCGGCCAGCAACTGTCATTGGCCCTTGGTACGGTCAAATGGCACCTGCACAACATTTACGAAAAGCTCAAGGTGCGTAACCGCACGCAAGCTATCCGTCGCGCCCGTGAACTGAGTCTTCTAGACCATGAATAGCCAATCGATGCCCCGCAAGGGCAAATTGCCGTTACTGCGCACCAAGCTGTTTCCTGCTGAGTCTGCCGGTCGTCCTTTGCTGGCTCGTTCCGCCTTGCTCGACCGCTTATTCAATGCCCGTGAGCAGCGCCTGATTTTGCTCAGCGCGCCGGCCGGTTTCGGCAAGAGCACGGTGCTTAGTCAGTTTCGTCTGCGTTTGCTGGAAACCGGTGCGCGGGTGGCCTGGTTATCCTGCGATGAAGCCGATAGTGAGCCGCAACGTCTGCTGCACTACCTGATCGCGGCCATTGAAGCGCAGCTGCCGGGCTTTGGCGCGAGCACCGCACGCCTGTTGCGTGATGACCTGAGCGTGCCAAATGAGCTGCTGCTGGATTCGTTTATTGGCGACCTGAAGAGGGTCCAGGGCGACCTATACCTGATCTTCGATGACTTTCACCGGGTGCGGCATGCGGAGCTGGGGCCACTGGTCAGCTACTTCGTCAAACAGGTGCCGGGCAATGTGCGGATGATTGGCAGCACCCGCTACAACCCGCGGTTCCTTGATGAACAGCCGGTCGTTTCGCCCTGGGCGTTGTGGGTCAAGGCCGATGAGCTGCGCCTCACTCGGAGTGAGACCGAAGCCTATTTCCACGAACTCAAGCAGTTACAGCTGAGCGGTGCCGAGCTGGATTTGCTGCACCGGCGTACCGAGGGTTGGATTACTGCCTTACACCTAGTGGCGCTGGCGTTGGCGCGGCACCCCGAGCGCACCGCCTTTCTCGCTGGGCTGTCCGGGACCGAGCGCAATATTGCCGATTACCTGGCAGAGGACGTGCTGGACCATCTGCCGCAGGATCAGCAGCTGTTTCTTGACCAGACCTCGGTGCTCGACGAGTTCAATGCCGAGTTGTGCAACGCCCTGACCGGTCGCACAGATGGCGAGCAGATGCTCAAGCGTCTGCAGACCGCCCAGCTGTTTATCATCGCGCTGGACGAGCAGGGTGAATGGTTCCGCTATCACCATCTGTTTGCCGAGTTCCTGCAGGGCCGCCTGAGTCGTGCCGGTGACCCGACCCATCTGTTGCACGCTGCTGCTCGTTGGTGCGAAAGCCATGAACTGACCGATAAATCAGTCAAGTACGCCTTGCGCGCCCGTGATTACGCCTTTGCCGCCGAGCTGCTGGAACGCCAGGGTGCGACGCTGATTGCCGGTAATCAGGTGTACGGCATTCTGGCGATCCTCAAGGATGTACCGTCAGAGGTGATTCGCGAGCACCCGGTGTTCCAGATTTTCTACGCCTGGCAGCTGGCCTTCGAGCAGAAATACGCCGAGGCCGAGGCGCTGATCGAGGAGGTCAGCACGCGCTTGATGCAGGGGCGTGGCAAGCCGATGCACTTCGGCCTGGCGGTGCTGTTGGCTGTGGCGCAAGTGCTCAAGGCGCTGGTGCTGCTGTATCAGGACAAGCTGGAGGCCGCCTTGAAGGTCGCTCGGCACTGGCTGGCGCTGGTGCCGGATAACCAGCCGATTTTCCGCGCGAGCATGTCCTGTATTCAGGCCGCGGCCTATGCGCTACTGGGCGAGTTCGGCGATGCGGCCAAGTCGATTGCGGTGGCGCGCGACAACCTGGAGCAGGCCGATAGCGAATACCTGCACGCGGTGGTCAGCCTGATCGAAGCCTTGATCTGCAAGGAGATGGGTCAACCTGAGCGTGGCCGCGCTTTGGCGGAAACTGCGCGGGCTCGGGTCGAGCAGGTGTTCGGCCGCCGTAGCCGGGTCGGTGGTCCGTTGGCCCTGGCCTATGCCGACCTGCTGTATGAGCAGGATCGCCATGCGGCGATTCTCGCCGAGTTGCCGCTGGCGACCACCTGGCGCGATGTGGCCACGCCGATTGAGCTGATCAGCCGCGGCAAGCTGGTCATGGCCAAGGCGCGCTTCTTTGCCGGAGAGGGTGAGTCGGCGCTAACGGAGCTGGATGAATGGCTTGCGGGTTTGCATGGCCCAGGCTATGAGCGGGTCTACGCATTGGGCATGAGCTGTAAGGTGCAGTTCCTGCTCTGGCTAAGGAAGCCCAACGAAGCCGAGCGCACCTGTCTGCAGTTGCAGCGCCATCTGGCGGTATTGCCGTCGGGCCGCTATGCCGATGCGGAAACCGTGCAGGTCTTGTCTGAAGCACGTCTGGCTTTATCTGAACGCCGTGCCGACAAGGCGCAAGCGGTACTTGAGGCCTGCCTGGCCAAACAGACGGCCGAGCATCAGCGCGATCGGCGCCTGCGTCTTTCCTTGTTACTTTCTGTGGCGTACTGGCGCAAAGGTAACAGCGACAAGGCGTTTGCATTGCTCAAAACTACGCTTGAAGACGCCTGGGCTAGCGGCTACCGGCGCATGTTTCTCGATGACGCACTCTGGCTACTCCCGCTCTGGGACGCCTGGCACAGTGCCGAACCCAAGCGCGCCAGTGCCTGGCAGGGGCTGGCCGAGCAACTGCGCGAACAATGTCGTCGGTTGTCTATCGATCTAGAAACTTTTGATGAAAATCAAGATGTTAGTCATCGTGAGCGAGAAATTCTGCGCTTTGTCGCGGCGGGTTTATCGAACCGCGATATCGCCCAGGCAGTGCATTTGTCAGAGGCCACGATCAAATGGCACCTGCACAACCTGTTCGCCAAGCTGGGCGTACGCAGCCGTACGCAGGCGGTTTTGAAGGGTAAGAGTCTGGGTTTGCTGAGCGAGGCCTGAGGTTTTGCTGCCTGATTTGCGCCAGATGGACGCTCCATCCCTTGGATGGGCTGGCAGCCAGGGCTTGCACCAGTAGTTTTAGCGTCAGGACGAGAAGCATGGTGCTTCACGATTCCAAGCCTGGCGCGAATAGGGAAGCAGTGTCAGACCTGGTGAGCGGCGTACGCCGCTGTAGCTGAGACGGACAGGAGTCCAGAGCAGCCTGCCGGGGACAACCCATAAGTGAACTGTGGAGACAATAACAATGAAAACCCTCAAGCAATTGGCCCTCGCCACCGCTGTTCTGGCTGTTCCTTTCATGGCTCAGGCTGAGCTCAAGGCTATGGATGACACTGCTCTGGCAACCGTAACCGGTCAGGATGGCATCAGCATTTCCGGTAGCTTCAACGGCACCATCGGTAGCCTGGTCTACACGGACGGCGACACTAACGGCGGTTCGCTGCGCATGGAAACCGTCTCCTTCACTGGCTTCAACATCGACGACAACGCTCCGGTCATGGTTGACGTGGTCACCAACGGCAGCGGTACCCAGCAACTGCAAATCAGCCTGCCGACCATCACCGGTCAGCTGAGCGTTGGTGCCATCAAAATCGGTGACAGTAGCGCCGCGAGCATCGGCTCCCTGGCTGTTAACGACATGAACATGGCCGGCACCACGGTAAAAGTCTGGGGCCATTAAGTTCGCTTAGTCGTTCCGTGTAATGAAGAGCCTTACCGGCTTAGGCGGGTAGGGCTCTTCCCTTGCCGGATAGGAGTGCGGTTGGCTGATGATCGAGATTCTGCTGGGCAGCCTGATCGGCGTGTGGGGCTTTACCGAGGCGGTGGATACCAAACCGCCGGCACCGGGCACCGTGCATATCAATCAGCATCTGTTGCCGAATGGGCCCTTGCGCGAGACGGTGACGCTAGAGCCAATGAGCCAGTTGCAGTTTCGCAATGTGATTCGTCAGGCCTATGACTACAGCTGCGGTTCGGCTGCCTTGACCTCTCTGCTGGACTATTTCCTCGGTCGTAACCTGCAGGAGCGCCAGGTGATGGAGGGCCTGTTGCAGTTTGGCGAGGCCGACAAGATCGTTGAGCGGCGCGGTTTTTCCCTGCTCGATATGAAGCGGTTTGTTACGGCGCTGGGTTACAAAAGTGGTGGCTTCCGCGCGGCCTTTGCCGATCTCGACGCGCTTGAGCACCCGGCCATCGTGCCAATCGAATATGCCGGTTTTAAACACTTTGTGGTGGTGCGCGATGTGCACAACGATCACGTATTTGTGGCGGATCCGGCACTCGGCAATATCAGTTTTACCCGTACGCGTTTCGAGGAAATCTGGGATCAGAACGTGCTGTTCGTGATTTTCCCCAACGGCAATGAGCCGCCGAATGCCCTGGCCTTGAGCGAGCAGGATTTGCGCATCATTGATGACCGCACCATCAGCTTGCTGGCATTTCGCGAGTTTCCACAGATGACCAAATTCACCGAGAACCAGGCCACAGAGCTGGGTTCCGATGGCGATATTCGCTATATCCGACGCAAGTAAAACGCCCGGCATAACAATAAATATTTGGGGGCTGCGCCATGAGAGTTTTGCATTATGTATGGCTGGCCATGCTGACAGGGGCTGCCAGTTCAGCGGTGTTTGCTGACGATCCGGCTTCGGTCGACCAGGCACGTGAAGCATTGAGCAAGCAGGAAGACGACGCCGATAGCGCCAAGGCGTTGGAGGAAGTGTTTCAGGCTGCGGAAAAAAGCTACACCTTGCTGAAAAAGGGCGAGCGAACCCTGACCTATGGTTTCGATTATTCGCTGTTGCGCGATACGGTGATCGAAACCGTGCGCACTGGCAACAATGTGTTCAGTGTGATTGGCCAGAGCGAGGCACAACACACCTTTACCAACTCGTTCACCTTCGACTACGGCGTGTGGGACAACCTGACCTTCAGCGTGCGTCTGCCCATGGTCGCCAAGTACGACACCGAACGTGACTTGGATGCCTATAGCCTGGGCGATGTCTCCGCCAGCCTGCGTTGGCAGCCTTGGACCTCGTTGCGTGGCAAGCCGGTGACCACCCTGTATGCGACCCTTGGTTTGCCAACGGGTAACAGCCCCTACGACATCAATAGCGGGAGCGATCTGTCTACGGGCAGTGGCACCTACAGCTTGGGTGTTGGCGCGAATATGTCCTACGTGATTGACCCCGTCGTGTTATTCGGCTCCGTTGGTTACACCTACAACATGCCCATCACCGGCATTGGCCAGGTGCGCGGCGGTCGCTTGCTCGAAGAGGTCGACCCGGGTTCGTCATTCTCCCTGAGCATGGGTTTTGCCTATGCACTGTCCTATGACGTATCGCTGGCGACTTCTTATCAGATGTCGCATTCGTTGAAGCCAACCTTCACCTTTGCCGATGGCGAGGCTGAGGGTCGTGGACAGACCAGTGCGGTGATGAATTTCTCGCTGGGCTTGCGTACATCGCCGGAGCGCATCGTCAACGTTAACGCCGGTTTCGGTATGACCGAAGATTCGCCAGATGTGCTGTTGGGCATCTCCATGCCTTTGGATATCAAAGGCCTGAAGGCCCAATAGACGCGAGCGAACCTTCCTATGAACACGCGAATTTCGCTGCTTACGCAGGCGATTTTTTGGGCAGCCTCGCTCTGCTGCGGGCTCGCCCAGGCCCAGCTGGCGCAAAACCTGACAATTGGCAGCCCCAAGGCCATGGCATTAGGCAACGCGGTAACCGCCGATTTCACCGGTATCGATGCGGTGCATTACAACCCGGCAGCCCTGAGCAAACTCAAGGGCCGGCAAACAACGGTCAAATTCATTACCGGGATGATGGACATTCGCGCTGACTTTGATGCGCCTGATGGTTATGGCGGCAATTTTCTGGGCCTGGATAACGATTCGGTGGCTAATTCGTCCAGTCGAGCAGGTGCGGCGATGATGTATCTGCCGGGTGTTGGGGGCGCAACCGAGTTGCCGATGCTGTTTGCGCCACTGGCCGGGCTGTCCATCACTCCGCCGGGTTCAAAACTGACCTTCGCCACCAATATGTACACGCCCCAAGCGCTTGGCTTTGCCCGTGATGATGACGATCCAGGACGCTATCAGGGTAAGGAGTTGGTGATTCAGCGGCTGACTTATTTCTCACCTTCGCTGGCGTATCAAGTCAACGATGAGTTGTCGGTGGGGCTGTCTATCGGTTTTTCGCATCAGGCCATGGCGCTTAATCAGGACTTTCGTGCGCCGGGCATTCTCACCGGTTTTGTCGGGGTGGCGCAGGAGGCGCTATGCATCGTTGACGGCAACCCGTTCGAAGTTTTCCTGAATATCTGTGGCGGGGAACTGGGGCCCTTTACCGACATCGCCAATATCGACATCGATATGCAGCAGACCCTTTCACCCACTTGGAACGTCGGTTTTCTCTGGGAGCCAAACGACTGGTTTGCCCTCGGTGCGGTGTATCAGAGCGAGGCCAAGATGCGTTTGAAAGGGCGCTATGTGGTGGACTATTCGGAGAATTGGCAGGGTTTCTGGCAGGGCCTGGACGGCTCGTTTATCGGTGCGGTGTTCAATACCCTGACTCCCGATGGCTTGTTTGATAAGGAACAGGGCAATGTTTCGTTGAACATGACCTACCCGGCGCACTTTGCCAGCGGCATCAAGTTCAAGCCGCATGAGCGCTGGCAGATCAACCTGGATGTGAAGTGGACCGACTACGCCGCCTGGGACAAATTCGAGCTGGAGTTCGATCGCCAGCTGGACATCTTGACCATCGCCAGCCTGTTCTCCCCGGAGAATGCCACGTCCACGAGCATCATTCTTGACCGCGGCTATGAGTCCGTCTGGAGCTGGGCCATCGGTGTCGAATACCAAGTCAATGATCGCCTGAGCCTGCGTATGGGTTATGAGCCACGGCCTTCAGCCATCCCTGGCGACAAGGCGGATGTTCTGGCGCCTTTGGGTGACGCCAAGCTCTATGGCCTAGGGCTGGGCTACCAGTGGGATAAGGACACAGTGATTGACCTGGGCTTCAACTACCTGGTCAGCAAGCAGGACATTCCGGCGCGCTCTAGCTGCAATATCAATTGCTCATCCATCGACAGCATGGTGTACAACCCCTATGCCGATTTGGATGTGAAAACCAGCGTCAAAGCCTATGTATTGGCGTTGACCTACCGCACCACTTTCTAGGGTTCAGTTATGCGCATTGTGCTGGTGCTGATGGGTTTTTTGGCGGCTACGCAGGCCAGTGCCAGCGGCCGCTACCTGACCTGGGTCGATGACCAGGGGCGGGTGCACAACAGCTTTGTCGACAATCGTTATATGGCCCATCAACGCACTGCTGCCGGCAATATCCAGCGCAGCGATCAGGCGCGGTTGAATGAGGGTGAGGCAGCGGCCTGGCCTGGTAGTAAGAGCAGTGGTGAAAGCAAGCGGCGCTATTTCACCTGGGTGGATGCCAGCGGCAATCTGCAGAACAGCTTCTACGCCGGCCAGCAAGTGCAGGCCGGCGGTAATGAGATTCTGTTGGGCACTGGCGAGCGCTCCAGTGCCTATATCAGTTCTGACGTACTGGAAGGGCGCGATTTTGCCCGTGACGAGCAGGATGGCCGCTACTTTACCTGGGTGGATGAGCAGGGACGCATGCGTAACTCCAAGGTGCCGCCCAAGGGCGCCAAAGCGCCCACACCCACCTTGCACAATGCGCCGCTGACCCAGGGTAGGGAAGTGACCTTTGACGCCAAGCCGCAGGCCTTGCCAGGCCTGGACGGTCAGCCGACCGCCGCGATGCAGGCCTTGCTGGCCGGAACCGAAGAGAAGGCCAAGGGGCGCTATCAGGCGTTGGTCGAGCGTTGCTGTGGACAATTGAGTGAGGAGGATTTCACCCCCATCAGCGCCGATGAGCCACGTTATGAGGAATTAAATCGCTTTTCCCCCAGCCTGGATTTCCCCATGGGCAAGAGCTATTACGCCGCCCTAAAACTGCCGCGCTCGCAGTACGACTTCGGTTTGCGCATTCGCAGCTTCGCCAACAAGCAGGTGGCTTATCCCTCTTTGTTGTTCCTTGATCAGGCCAAGCAGCCGACGCGCCTAGTCAGTGATGCTGTGTACCAGCTGCATGCCGAAACCTGGTACCGCTACGCATTTATCGAAGGCACGATCCCTGTGCGTGCTGCTGCAGGGGAACACTATGTGTTGCTGCTAACCACGGACGAAGACCGCAGCCTGCAAACGCTGGACAACAAACCCTTCAAGCGCCCGCTGCAGGCGCTGGCAGTCGATGAAGCAGGCATGCAGACCCATGCACACAGCGATGAAGGCGCATTCGAGCTGGCGATTGTGCGTTAGCAAATCAAACAGCCATAAAAAACCCGGACTCGTCCGGGCTTTTTCATTTATCGGCTCAATCAGATCTGCGCAATCGAGACGTGACCAAACAGCTCTTGCGAGAAGCGCACGCGCTCTTCGGCGGTTTCGACGATGCCTTTTTTCTGCAGCTCGGCTATGCGGGCTTCGACGGCGTGGGCGCGGTGGGTCAGGCCGCAGTCGTTGGCGATCTGGATATTCAGGCCGGGGCGGGCGTTGAGTTCGAGAATCAACGGGCCTTTGTCCTGATCCAGCACCATGTCGACGCCGATATAACCCAGTCCGCATAGCTCATAGCAGCCGGCGGCCAGTTTCATGAAGCCGTCCCAGTTGGGCAACTGTACGCCGTCAACCGCGTTGGTGGTGTCTGGGTGCTTGCTGATCTTGTTGTTCAACCAGGTGCCACGCAGAGTCACACCGCTCGCCAGGTCCACGCCGACACCGATGGCGCCCTGGTGCAGGTTGGCTTTGCCACCGGACTGACGGGTTGGCAACCGCAGCATGGCCATTACTGGGTAGCCCATTAGCACGATGATGCGAATATCCGGTACACCTTCGTAGCTGATGCTTTTAAAGATCTGATCCGGGGTGACGCGGTATTCGATCAGCGCGCGGTCGCGATGCCCGCCCAGAGAGTAAAGGCCGGTGAGGATGCTGGATATCTGATGCTCGATCTCCTCGTGGCTGATGATTTTGCCCGAGACCGTTTTGTACTTGTCTTCGAAGCGGTCGGCGATCACCAAGATGCCATCGCCGCCGGCGCCCTGGGCCGGCTTGACCACAAAATCCGGGCGATCACCAATGATTTCGCGCAGCTTGTCGATGCCTTTTTCGGTCTCGATCACGCCGTACATCTCGGGCACATCAATACCGGCTTCGATAGCCCGCTCTTTGGTGATGATCTTGTCATCGACGATCGGGTACAGGTGCCGTTTGTTGTACTTCAGCACGTAGTCCGCGTTACGCCGATTGATGCCCATGATGCCTTTGGCTTCAAGGGCTTTCCACGTCTTGATCAGACCGAACATGGCATTAGTCCTTGAGGAAGGCTTTGAAGCGGAACAGTTCGGTCAGGCGGTAGCCGCGGTAGCGACCCATCGCCAGCATAAAACCTACCAGAATCATCAATACGGCCGGGAAGGTGAAGATGAAATAGCTCAGCTCCGGCACGCTCATCAGCAGGTGCGCCAGTGTCGCAGCGAACAGGGTGCCGATAGCTACTTTGAAGGCATGGCCACCGCCGCGCTCTTCCCAGGTGATCGATAGACGCTCAATAGTCATGGTCAGAATCACCATGGGGAACAGTGCCACCGACAGGCCGCGCTCAAGGCCCAGCTTGTGGCTAAACAAGCTGATGGCAGCGATCAATACCACGACGAAGGTCAGTACCACCGAAAGGCGGGGCAGCATCTGCAGCTTCAGGTGTTCCAGGTAGGAGCGCAGTGACAGACCCAGGGCCGTGATGATGGTGAAGAACATAATGCCGTAGCCCAGTTGCATCTCGCGGAAGGCCAGGGCGATCAGTACCGGGGTGAAGGTGCCGAGTGTCTGCAAACCGCCAAGGTTGCGCAGGATCAGAATCACCAGCACGCCGATCGGGATCATCACCATGATCATGAAGGTCTGCTGAGTCTGCAGTGGTAGGCCATACAGGCTGTATTCGAGGAAGTCGGCGTCGGTATTTTCGTCGGTCAGCTTGGCCAGGCGAATGGCGTTCATCTCGCTGTTGTTCAGACTGAAACTGACTTGCGCCTGTTTGCCGCCTTCGAGTGTGATCAGGCTGTTATCGCCGGTCCACCAGACCAGGCGATCAACTGGCATACCTTGCTCGCCGCTTTCCGGGTTGAAGTACAGCCATTTCTCACCATTGAAACTGCGCAGCCACAGTTCAGGGTTCTGTTGAATATCGGCAGCCAGGCGAATGGTGTGTACGCGCTCCATTGGCACATGGGCAATGGATAGCAGTAGCTCGATGACTTTGGCTTTATTCGAGGTGGAAGCATCGCCGCCCAGCAGCAGTTTGACGTTGTCGTCATTGCTGTTGTTCACGCGTTTGATGGTTTCGCTGATAAAGGTTTCAACGTCCGCCGAGTGCTGGCGAATCGGCGCGAGCAGTGCTTCGGCGGCAATTTTCTCGGCGCCCTCGACCGGGATGCTGTCGCGGAAGATAGGTCCTTTAGCCTTGGCCTGTTCACCGCTGTAGCGCTTGGTCAGCACCAGCCGGTAGTAGAGGGTCTGCTTGCCACTGGCGCGGCGGGCGGACCAGGTGACTTTGCGGTTGCCATCGGCACGGTTGATGCTCACGCCGTAGTTATTCGAGATAAAGCTCTCATTCAGGCTGACGTAATCTTGGGCCAGGGGCGGCACGAACATCTGCAACTTGACCGGCTCGCGTGGGCTGGCCTGAAATTCGACTTTGGCGTCGATGTTCCATAAATCATCAGTCTCGTCTTCGGTCATCGGAATACCGAGAATGAAAATCTGATAGGCCGTGATCAGAACGCCCAGACTCACTAGGACTATGACCAAGACTTTCAGGTGAAGGGTAAGAGAGCGCATGGAAGTTACTCGCCAAGGTTTGCGTCAGGGGCGCAGGCAGGTCTGCCTGCTGCGTATTTAAGACTCGGATCGACTAGGGCTGAAAAGCGTTTAAGCGCCTCGGAGCCTATCAACAGCGGGTATTGGAATGCGCTGCGGTCGGTCAAGTTCACTTCAATAGTGCGTAAAGCATTGCCCATGCATACATCCATATCGATCACGGGGCGTGCGGTATAGGTTTTTTCTTCATCTGGATCATAGTCCCCCGCACGCCGTTTGATTTTGCTGATGCGTGCTAAAGGGCGCTCAATTGGGTTGCTGTGGGCTTCGTCGATGGCCAGGTAGAAGCGCACCCAGGTTTCACCATCGCGCTTGAAACGCTTGATGTCGCGAGCGCTGAGTGAAGCGGTTTTGGCACCTGTGTCGAGCTTGGCGGCCAGCTTCAGATCAAGGTCGAATAATCTGACGTATTCATTAAGCCCATAGACTGTCTTTTCCGCAGCCAGGCTCAGGCTGGGAGCAAGTAGCAGGCATAGCAGCAGGATGGGGGGCTTGAATGTCATAAGTCCTGAGGGCGTGGCGTTCACGATGGGGCGAGCAAATTAATGTCGGTCGCGCGTGGTGCTATTGGCGGGCCTGGGGTTGGAGTCTAGCAGGCAGGCGGAAATTCCTCTGCAAGCGTTAAACGGGGCGCATTCTATCATGGGCTTTTTCAGTCAGGACAGGCGCTTATAAGCGTTTATGCAAGTAACGTCGCGGCTGTAGAGGACTAAAGTCGTAATGGACACTGTCAACAATGTTGTTGAGTTGTTTGACACTTTACCCTTGCAGGAGTAATTTTCAGGCACTTAATTCGCGCAGTGTTGACAATATGCTTGATGTCATTGAGCCGCTAGAGTCCAGTCAAGAAGACTCGGAAACCCTTTCCGAACAGGTTTTTCGGCGTATTCAGGCTGCCATCGTTAAGGGCGAAATTGCTCCCGGCAGCAAGATTTCTGAGCCTGAGCTGGCGCGCACCTACGGCATCAGCCGTGGCCCGCTGCGTGAGGCGATTCACCGTCTGGAAGGCCAGCGATTGCTGGTACGTGTGCCGCATATCGGCGCGCGGGTGGTCTCGCTTAGCCATGCCGAGCTGGTCGAACTCTATGAAATTCGTGAGTCCCTGGAAGGTATGGCTTGTCGCCTAGCTGCCGAGCGCATGACCCAGGCGGAAATCGATGAGCTGCGCGCTGTGCTCGACTTGCATGAGCAGGACACTGCCTTTAAAGCCGGGGTCGGCTACTACCAGCAGGAAGGCGATTTCGACTTTCACTACCGGATCATCCAAGGCAGCGGTAACAAGACCCTGACCCAAATGCTCTGCGGCGAGCTGTATCAACTGGTGCGCATGTATCGCCTGCAGTTCTCCGCCACGCCGAACCGGCCTCACCAGGCGTTCGCTGAACACCACCGCATTCTCGATGCCATTGCCGACCGTGACGGTGAGCTGGCCGAGCTATTGATGCGCCGGCATATCGGTGCCTCCAAACGTAATATCGAGCGCCACTACGCCATCAGCATGGGGCAGGGCGCGCATCCCAAGACAGCCAAACCCCGAGGTGATTCATGAGCTTGAAGAGTCCAGGCCAGCGTTTCCGCGATGCCGTTGCCGAAGAGCACCCGCTACAAGTGATCGGCGCGATCAACGCCAACCATGCATTGCTGGCTAAACGCGCTGGTTTTAAGGCTATCTATCTGTCTGGCGGCGGCGTGGCCGCAGGTTCTCTGGGCCTGCCGGACCTGGGCATCACCGGTCTGGATGACGTGCTGACCGACGTGCGTCGCATCACTGATGTGTGCGACCTACCGCTGCTGGTGGATGTTGACACCGGCTTCGGCAGCTCGGCGTTCAACGTCGCGCGCACCGTCAAGTCGATGATCAAGTTCGGCGCGGCGGCGATTCATATCGAAGATCAGGTCGGTGCCAAGCGTTGCGGTCACCGTCCTAATAAAGAGATCGTCACCCAGCAGGAAATGGTCGACCGTATCAAGGCCGCCGTCGATGCCCGCACCGATGACAGCTTTGTGATCATGGCGCGTACCGATGCTCTGGCGGTTGAAGGCTTGAACTCGGCGCTGGACCGCGCTGCCGCCTGCATCGAGGCCGGTGCCGACATGATCTTCCCGGAAGCCATCACCGAACTGGCCATGTACAAGACCTTCGCCGACCGGGTGAAAGCACCGATTTTGGCCAATATCACCGAATTCGGTGCCACGCCGCTGTATACAACCGAAGAGCTGGCTGCGGTGGATGTCGGCCTGGTGTTGTACCCGCTGTCGGCCTTCCGCGCTATGAACAAGGCGGCCGAGAACGTCTATATGGCCGTGCGCCGCGACGGCACGCAGAAAAATGTGGTCGACACCATGCAAACCCGCATGGAGCTGTACGAGCGCATCAATTATCACGCCTTCGAGCAGAGCCTCGACGCGCTGTTTGCCGCCAAAAAATAACCGGAACGCAGGCAGTAGCCGCCGGCTTAAAAAGAACAACCGACCGGATCGGATGAGGAGAGATTAGCGATGAGTGCGACCCCAGAAACCACCCCAGGCTTCAAACCGAAAAAATCCGTGGCCCTGAGCGGCACCGCCGCCGGTAATACCGCGCTGTGCACGGTCGGCCGCACTGGCAACGACCTGCATTACCGCGGTTATGATGTGCTCGACTTTGCCAATCGCTGCGACTTCGAAGAAATCGCCCACCTGCTGGTGCACGGCAAGCTGCCCAACGTTGCTGAGCTGGCTGCCTACAAGGCTAAGCTTAAAGCGCTACGTGGTATTCCGGCAGCGCTCAAGGTGTCTCTCGAACAACTGCCGCCGTCGGCGCACCCGATGGACGTGATGCGCACCGCGGTGTCGGTGCTCGGTTGTGTGTCACCGGAGAAGGATGATCACAACCATCCGGGGGCTCGCGATATCGCTGACAAGCTGATGGCTTCGCTGGGTTCCGCGTTGCTCTATTGGTATCACTTCAGCCACAACGGCAAGCGTATCGATGTGGAAACCGACGACGATTCCATCGGCGGTCATTTCCTACATTTGCTGCACGGTGAGAAGCCACGAGAGTCCTGGGTGCGCGCCATGCACACCTCGCTCAATCTTTACGCTGAGCACGAATTCAACGCCTCCACCTTCACTTCACGGGTGATCGCCGGCACTGGTTCGGATATGTATTCCTGCATCGCCGGCGGCATCGGCGCGTTGCGCGGGCCGAAACACGGCGGTGCTAATGAAGTGGCCTTCGAGATCCAGAAACGCTACGACAACGCCGATGAGGCTGAGGCCGATATCCGCGCCCGCGTGGAGAAGAAGGAAGTGGTGATCGGTTTCGGTCACCCGGTCTACACCGTGAGCGATCCGCGTAACAAGGTGATCAAGGACGTGGCCCGCGAGCTGTCGGTAGAGCAAGGCAACATGAAGATGTACGACATTGCTGAGCGTCTAGAGAGCACCATGTGGGAAGTCAAGAAGATGTTCCCCAACCTCGATTGGTTCAGCGCCGTCAGCTACCACATGATGGGCGTGCCGACGGCCATGTTTACTCCACTGTTCGTTATCGCCCGCACCTCCGGCTGGTCCAGCCATGTGATCGAGCAACGCATCGACGGCAAGATCATCCGCCCCAGCGCCAACTATGTGGGCCCGGAAGATCTTAAGTTCGTGCCGCTCAAGGATCGCAAATAATCATGAACAGCCCGCTGAATACTCAGTATCGCAAGCCTCTGCCCGGCACTGCGCTGGACTACTTCGACACCCGTGAGGCGGTGGATGCCATCGCCCCCGGGGCCTATGCCAAGCTACCCTACGTATCCCGTGTGCTGGCCGAGCAGTTGGTGCGGCGCTGTGAGCCGGCCGCGTTGACCGATTCGCTCAAGCAGCTGATCGAGCGCAAGCAGGACCTGGATTTTCCCTGGTATCCGGCTCGCGTGGTCTGCCACGACATCCTCGGTCAGACCGCTCTGGTCGACTTGGCCGGCCTGCGTGATGCCATCGCCGAGAAAGGTGGTGATCCGTCCAAGGTCAACCCGGTGGTGCCGACCCAGCTGATTGTCGACCACTCCTTGGCTGTGGAAGCGGCGGGCTTCGACCCGGACTCCTTTGCCAAGAACCGCGCTATCGAAGACCGGCGCAATGAGGATCGTTTTCACTTTATCGAGTGGACCAAAACCGCGTTCAAGAACGTCGACGTGATCCCGGCCGGTAACGGCATCATGCACCAGATCAACCTGGAGAAAATGAGCCCGGTGATTCAGGCGCGCGGCGGTGTAGCCTTCCCAGACACCTGCGTGGGCACCGACTCGCACACCCCGCACGTCGATGCCCTGGGTGTTATCGCCATTGGCGTTGGCGGTCTGGAAGCCGAAACCGTGATGCTCGGCCTCCCGTCGATGATGCGCCTGCCTGACATCGTCGGTGTTGAGCTGACTGGCAAGCGCCAGCCCGGCATTACCGCCACCGATATCGTCTTGGCCATTACCGAGTTTCTGCGCAAAGAGCGCGTAGTCGGAGCCTGGGTCGAGTTCTTTGGTGCAGGTGCCAACAGCCTGACCATCGGTGATCGCGCGACCATCTCCAACATGTGCCCGGAATACGGCGCCACTGCCTCGATGTTTTACATCGATCAGCAAACCATCGATTACCTCAAACTCACCGGTCGTGAGCCAGAGCAGATCGAGCTGGTCGAGAATTACGCCAAGACCTCCGGCCTGTGGGCCGATGCATTGGTCGGCGCCGAGTACGAGCGCGTGCTGAGCTTCGATCTGTCGACTGTCGTGCGCAACATGGCCGGTCCGTCCAACCCGCACAAACGCCTGCCGACTTCGGCACTGCAAGAGCGCGGTATCGCTGGCGATGCCATGCTGGCGGCGTCCAAGATCGAGGAAGCCGAAGGTCTGCTGCCTGATGGTGCGGTGATCATCGCTGCCATCACCAGCTGCACCAACACCTCTAACCCGCGCAACGTGGTTGCAGCTGGCCTGCTGGCGAAAAAGGCCAACGAGCTGGGCCTGCTGCGTAAGCCGTGGGTCAAGACGTCCTTCGCTCCGGGGTCCAAGGTCGCCAAGCTGTACCTGGAAGACGCCGGCCTGCTGACCGAGCTGGAAAAACTCGGCTTCGGCATCGTCGGCTATGCCTGCACCACCTGCAACGGCATGTCCGGTGCACTGGACCCGGTAATCCAGCAGGAAATCATCGAGCGCGACCTGTACGCCACCGCCGTGCTGTCGGGTAACCGTAACTTCGACGGTCGCATCCACCCCTACGCTAAGCAGGCCTTCCTGGCCTCGCCGCCCCTGGTGGTGGCCTACGCCATCGCCGGTACCGTGCGCTTTGATATCGAGCAGGGCGTGCTGGGCACCGATAAAGCGGGCAACCCGATCACCCTGAAGGACCTGTGGCCGAGCGACGAGGAAATCGACGCTATCGTTGCCGCCTCGGTGAAGCCGGAGCAGTTCAAGCAGATCTACATCCCGATGTTCGATCTGGGCACCATTGTCGAAGCTGAAAGCCCGCTGTACGACTGGCGCCCGATGTCCACCTATATCCGTCGTCCGCCATACTGGGAAGGCGCGTTGGCCGGCGAACGGACGCTCAAAGGCATGCTGCCGCTGGCGATCCTGCCGGACAACATCACCACCGACCACCTGTCGCCGTCCAACGCGATCCAGATGAGCTCGGCCGCTGGTGAATACCTGCACAAGATGGGCCTGCCGGAGGAGGACTTCAACTCCTACGCCACCCACCGCGGCGATCATCTGACGGCGCAGCGAGCCACGTTCGCCAACAAAGAACTGGTCAATGAAATGGCCGTTGTTGATGGCGTTGTGAAAAAGGGTTCGCTGGCACGCGTCGAGCCGGAAGGCAAAGTCATGCGCATGTGGGAGGCGATCGAAACCTATATGACCCGCAAGCAGAACCTGATCATCGTTGCCGGTGCCGACTACGGCCAGGGCAGCTCCCGTGACTGGGCAGCCAAGGGTGTGCGCCTGGCCGGTGTGGAAGTGATTGTGGCCGAAGGCTTCGAGCGCATTCACCGGACCAACCTGGTCGGCATGGGCGTGCTGCCGGTCGAGTTCAAGCCGGGTACTACCCGCCTGACCCTCGGCCTCGACGGCACTGAAACTTACGACATCCAGGGCGATGTGTCGCCACGCTGCGAGCTGACCCTGGTGGTCAATCGCCGCAATGGTGATGTGATCAAAGTGCCAGTGACCTGTCGCCTGGACACTGCGGCCGAGGTGCATGTGTATAAGGCGGGTGGCGTGCTGCAGCGTTTCGCCCAGGACTTCCTCGAAGGCGCCGTCGCCTGATCCCGTAGGGTGGATGGCGCTTTTCCATCCACCGTTTTCGCGCACAGGTGGTGGATCGGTGAAGCGTGATTCACCCTACGGCAATTTCACTCTTCAGCCAGGATCAAGCCATGGCTCATCTACCCCAGATTAGAATTCCCGCCACCTATATGCGTGGCGGCACCAGCAAGGGCGTGTTCTTCCGCCTGCAGGACCTGCCACCAAGCTGCCAGGTGCCGGGGGCGGCACGCGATGCGCTGTTTATGCGGGTGATCGGTAGTCCCGATCCGTATGCCGCGCAGATTGACGGCATGGGCGGCGCCACCTCATCGACCTCCAAGTGCGTGATCCTGTCGAAAAGCAGCCAGCCGGAGCATGACGTCGACTACCTCTATGGCCAGGTCTCCATCGACAAGGCCTTTGTCGACTGGAGCGGCAACTGCGGCAACCTGTCTACCGGTGCCGGCGCTTTTGCCATCCATGCCGGGCTGGTCGACCCTGCGCGTATTCCGGATAACGGCGTGTGCGTGGTGCGTATCTGGCAGGCGAATATCCAGAAAACCATCATCGCCCATGTACCGGTCAGCAATGGCCAGGTGCAGGAAACCGGCGATTTCGAGCTGGACGGCGTGACCTTTCCCGCTGCCGAGATCGTGCTGGAGTTTCTCGATCCATCCGATGATGGCGAGGAGGGTGGCTCGATGTTTCCCACCGGCAACCTGGTCGACGACCTGGACGTGCCAGGTGTCGGCACTTTCAAGGCGACCATGATCACCGCCGGTATCCCGACCGTGTTCGTCAATGCCGAAGACATCGGCTACAGCGGCACTGAGCTGCGTGAGCAAATCAACGGCGACCCTGAGCAACTGGCGCGCTTCGAGAAAATCCGTGTGGCTGGCGCCTTGCGCATGGGCCTTATCAAAACAGCGGAAGAGGCACTGACCCGGCAGCACACGCCGAAAATCGCCTTTGTTGCCAAACCCAAGGATTACGTTTCGTCCAGCGGTAAGACAGTACGGGCTGCGGAAATCGATCTGCTGGTGCGTGCGCTGTCTATGGGCAAGTTGCATCACGCGATGATGGGTACCTGCGCGGTGGCCATCGGTACTGCAGCAGCGATTCCCGGCACCTTGGTCAATCTGGCAGCAGGTGGCCGTGCATGCGAGTCGGTGCGTTTCGGTCATCCATCCGGCACCTTGCGCGTTGGTGCGCAGGCGGCTCTGGTCGACGGTCAGTGGACGGTGACCAAGGCCATTATGTCGCGCAGCGCACGGATATTGATGGAAGGTTGGGTTCGCGTACCAGGCGATATTTTGTAGATTAATGAGAAGGTTATGCGGGTTATTTGAGGCGACGCTCAACACCTTTTTCCACTAGGATTTTCGCGGAGATTTCCTCAACCGAAAAATGGGTGGAGTTGATATAGGCGATGCTCTCGCGGCGGAACAGGTTTTCCACCTCGCGCACTTCGAACTCGCACTGGGCGAAGCTGGCGTAGCGGCTGTTGGGTTTGCGTTCGTGGCGGATAGCGGTAAGGCGGTCCGGGTCGATGGTCAGGCCAAACAGTTTGTCTTTGTACTTCTTCAGCGACGCTGGCAGCTGCAAGCGCTCCATGTCGTCTTCGGTCAGTGGGTAGTTGGCCGCGCGGATGCCGTACTGCATGGCCATATACAGGCAGGTCGGGGTTTTGCCGCAGCGTGATACGCCGACCAGGATTAGGTCAGCCTTGTCGTAATAGTGGGTGCGCGCACCGTCGTCGTTGTCGAGGGCGAAATTGACTGCCTCAATGCGTTCCATGTAATTCGAGTTGTGGCCGATGGAGTGCGATTTGCCGACCGAATACGAGGAGTGAGAAGTCAGTTCTTGTTCGAGCGGCGCAAGGAAACTCGCAAAAATATCGATCATGAACCCTTCGGACTCTGCCAGGATGTCGCGAATGTCCTGGTTGACGATGGTGTCGAAGATGATCGGACGAGAGCCGTCTTTCTCTGCGGCGCTATTGATTTGTTGTACCATTGCGCGCGCTTTTTCCACGCTGTCGATGTAGGGGCGCGTGAGTTTGGTAAAGTCGATGGTTTCAAACTGAGCCAGCAGGCTTTGGCCCAGGGTTTCGGCAGTGATGCCGGTGCCATCAGAGATGAAAAAAGCGGTTCGTTTCATTTGCGCCATGGGCCTTAAGCTGAGGACGAATCTTGGCTATCATAGGCCCGCCGTTGCAGGGCCGATCTGGTCGGCATTGTTACTTATTTTCCAGGGCCAGGCCACAATCGTGCGGGCATGTATGCCGCCGAACTTTCCCTGCCTTAAGATGGTCTGTTCAAGCTGTAAGCAATCTTGGACAGGTTCTGAGCTTTTCCAACAATTTAGTGGAGAGATCACCTTGGTAGAGTACGTAGTTTCCCTCGATAAGCTCGGCAATCATGATGTTGAGCACGTAGGGGGCAAGAACGCCTCCCTGGGCGAGATGATCAGCAATCTTGCTGGTGCCGGAGTTTCGGTGCCCGGTGGTTTCGCCACCACAGCCCAGGCCTACCGAGACTTTCTCGAGCTGAGCGGCCTGAATGCGCAGATTCATGAGGCCTTGGATGCCTTAGATGTTGATGACGTCAATGCCCTGGCCAAAACCGGTGCGCAGATCCGCCAGTGGGTGATGGATGCCTCCTTCCCTGAGGAGTTGAACAGCCAGATCCGCAGCGCATTCGCCGAAATGGCTGGCGGCAACGAGAATATGGCCGTTGCTGTGCGCTCCTCGGCCACAGCCGAAGATCTGCCGGATGCTTCCTTTGCCGGTCAGCAGGAAACCTTCCTGAATATTCGCGGCGTGGACAACGTAATCCGCGCAGCCAAAGAGGTATTCGCCTCGCTGTTCAACGACCGCGCCATCGCCTACCGCGTGCATCAGGGCTTCGACCACAAACTGGTCGCCCTGTCCGCCGGCGTGCAGCGCATGGTGCGTTCGGAAACTGGCACGGCTGGCGTGATGTTCACCCTGGATACCGAGTCGGGCTTCCGCGACGTGGTGTTTATCACCGGCGCCTATGGCCTCGGTGAAACTGTGGTGCAGGGTGCGGTCAACCCGGACGAGTTTTACGTGCACAAGCAGACCCTGGAAGCAGGGCGCCCGGCCATTCTGCGTCGCAACCTGGGCAGCAAAGCGATCAAGATGATCTACGGCGACGAAGCAAAGGCCGGCAAATCGGTCAAGGTGGTCGATGTGGATCGCGCCGAGCGTGCGCGCTTCTGCCTGACGGATGCCGAGGTCAGCGAGCTGGCCAAACAGGCGATGATCATCGAGAAGCACTACGGCCGCCCGATGGATATCGAGTGGGCCAAAGACGGTGACGATGGCAAGCTGTATATCGTTCAGGCGCGCCCTGAGACCGTTAAAAGCCGCACCAATGTCAATGTGATGGAGCGTTACCTGCTCAAGGAAACCGGCACCGTGCTGGTGGAAGGTCGGGCAATCGGTCAGAAGATCGGTGCAGGCCGCGTGCGGGTTATCCATGACGTGTCCGAAATGGACAAAGTCCAGCCTGGCGATGTGCTGGTTTCCGACATGACCGACCCGGATTGGGAACCGGTGATGAAGCGCGCCAGCGCCATCGTCACCAACCGAGGCGGGCGTACCTGCCACGCGGCGATCATCGCCCGTGAGCTGGGCATTCCGGCGGTCGTCGGCTGTGGTAACGCCACCCAGGTGCTGAAAGACGGCATGGGTGTGACAGTTTCCTGCGCCGAGGGCGACACCGGCTTTATATTCGAAGGCGAGTTGGGCTTCGATATCCGCAAGAATTCGGTCGATGCAATGCCGGATCTGCCGTTCAAAATCATGATGAACGTCGGCAACCCCGACCGCGCCTTCGATTTCGCTCAGCTGCCCAACGAAGGTGTCGGCCTGGCGCGTCTGGAATTCATCATCAACCGCATGATCGGCGTGCACCCCAAAGCGCTGCTGAATTTCGCGGGCTTGCCGCCGGAGATCAAGGATAGCGTTGAAAAACGTATCGCCGGTTACGACGATCCGGTCAATTTCTACGTCGAGAAGCTGGTCGAGGGCATCAGCACTCTGGCTGCGGCGTTCTGGCCGAAGAAGGTCATCGTGCGCCTGTCGGACTTCAAGTCCAACGAATACGCCAACCTGATCGGCGGCAAGCTGTACGAGCCGGAAGAAGAAAACCCGATGCTGGGTTTCCGCGGCGCCTCGCGCTATATCAGCGAATCGTTCCGCGATTGCTTCGAGCTGGAATGCCGCGCGCTGAAGAAAGTGCGTAACGAGATGGGCCTGACCAACGTTGAAATCATGGTGCCGTTCGTACGGACCCTCGGCGAAGCCAGCCAAGTAGTTGATCTGCTGGCGCAGAATGGTTTGGCGCGCGGACAGGATGGCCTGAAAATCATCATGATGTGCGAACTGCCGTCCAACGCGATTCTGGCGGAAGAGTTCCTTGAGTTCTTCGACGGTTTCTCTATCGGCTCCAATGACCTGACTCAGCTCACTCTGGGCCTGGATCGTGACTCCGGCATCATCGCGCACCTGTTCGATGAGCGTAATCCGGCGGTGAAGAAGCTGCTGAGCAACGCCATCCAGGCCTGTAACAAGGCGGGCAAGTACATCGGTATCTGCGGTCAGGGGCCATCGGATCATCCGGATCTGGCGCGCTGGCTGATGGAGCAGGGCATCGAAAGCGTGTCGCTGAACCCGGATTCGGTACTTGATACCTGGTTCTTCCTGGCCGAAGGACAAGCGCCGGCCTGATAGAGCTGTTAAACCTCGATTCAAGGGCGGGTTGATCCTGCCCTTTTTTGTGCCAGTACATACCTGTGCTGCACTCCTCCGGGCCGTCGTTTGCGACGTGAAAGAATTGCTCCCGGCAATTTGTTGTACCAGAGCGAAGATAGATGCAAAGCAGCAGTGAGCTTTTCCCCGTCGCCTTGATCAGCGCGGAGTTGCGTGGCGATTTTAGCGAGGATGTCTATCGCCTTAAACCTGGCAATAGCCCGGACAGCAGTGTCGAGCTGGCCCTGACTCGCCTCGGCCGCGCCGGATATGAGCAGGATCGTGGCGTACCGGTGATTCTGCTTCCCGGCAGTTTTTCTAATCGACGTTTCTGGTATTCGCCCAAATGCATTGGCCTGGGACCTTACCTGGCGCGTGCCGGTTTTGATGTGTGGATCGCCGAGATGCGCGGCCATGGCTTGTCGCCGCGTAATCGCGACTATTCGCGCAACACAGTCAGTGACTACGTGCGCTACGACCTGCCGGCCATTGCCGATTTTATTTACGAGCAAAACCCGCAAAAAGCCCACTGGCTGGGGCATTCGCTTGGCGGGATTACGCTCGCCGGGGCGCTCGGTGGGCATTACCTGAGTGAAGACAGAATCGCCTCCGGCGTACTGTTCGGCAGTCAGGTCAGCCGGGTTTATTGGCCGCTGAAATTGCCACCGCTGGAGTGGGGCAGTCGCTTACTGCTTAAACGTTTCTCGGTAATTTCCGGCCCGCGGCTCAAGCGTGGTCCGGAGGATGAGCCGATTGGCCTGGCGCTAGAAAGCCTGCGCTGGCATGGGCTATTCGGCCGTTTTGGTGATGCTGAACGCGATTGGTGGGCTGGTCTGGCCGAGGTGCGTGTACCGATCATGGCTGTGGCTGCGCTGGGCGATCAACAGGATCCGGCTTGGGCATGCGAAAAGTTGCTCAAGCAATTTGGCTCGCCCTTGAGCGAGTTTCTTTGTTTAGGTAAGAAACATGGCTTTAGCGGTGATTTCGGCCATGTCGAAATGCTCGTCAGCAAAGAAGCGCAACGCGAGGTCTGGCCGCTGGTTGAGCAGTGGTTGCTTAAGAGTCCGCAGGTGGCTGCTGAGGTTGAAAGTGCCGAGTTAGAGCGCAACAAAGCCGTTTTGCCAGATTAAGTTTTGCGACTAGTATCTGGCCTGCACTGGTCTATACGTCCATCTCTCTTTCAAGGAGTTTTGCCATGCACTACATCACCCCTGATCTATGTGACGCCTACCCGGAGCTGATCCAGGTGGTTGAACCGATGTTCAGCAACTTTGGCGGCCGCGACTCCTTTGGCGGCGAGATCGTCACCGTCAAGTGCTTCGAGGACAACTCGCTGGTCAAGGAGCAGGTCGACCAGCCGGGCAAAGGCAAAGTGTTGGTAGTCGACGGTGGCGCCTCCATGCGCCGCGCGCTGCTGGGCGATATGCTCGCCGAGAAAGCTGCGAAGAATGGCTGGGAAGGCATTGTGGTGTATGGCTGTGTGCGCGATGTCGACGTACTGGCGCAAACCGACCTGGGCATCCAGGCCCTGGCCAGCCACCCGATGAAAACCGACAAGCGCGGTATCGGTGACCTCAATGTCGCGGTGACCTTCGGTGGCGTGACCTTTCGCCCAGGCGAGTTTATCTATGCCGATAACAATGGTGTGATCATCTCGCCGTCTGCGCTGCAGATGCCGGAGTAGGGCGCTTGCAGGAAACGGTCATGCACGAAGGTGACGGCGCGCAATGGGGCCTGGTGCACGCTTTTGTTCTTGATGGTCATGGCGGCGCCCGCAGTATTTCCCGTCAGGAGCTGCACGGGTTGGTGCTGGGCGAGCAGGAAAGCCTCTGGTTGCATTGGGATCGCAGTCATCCGCAGACGCAAACGTGGCTGCGCACTGACAGTGGCCTGAGCGCTTTTGCTTGCGATCTGCTGCTGGAAGAGAACACCCGTCCGCGGCTGCTGGCACTGCCTGAACAGCAATTGCTGCTGTTTCTACGCGGTTTGAATCTCAACCCTGGGGCCGAGCCCGAGGACATGGTCTCGGTGCGTATCTTCGCTGATAGCCAGCGGGCAATTTCTCTGCGCTTACGGCCGTTGCGCGCGACTGAAGACTTGATCGAAGATCTGCTGGCAGGGCGGGGGCCGAAAACCTCAGCTGAGCTGATTCTGCGTCTGGCGCATTACCTGACCGATAAGGTCGAGCGACTAGTCGGTGAGTTGTCCGAGCAGGTTGATGATCAGGAAGAGCGCGCTGATGCGCTGGAGAGTCAGCCGCCTGATCATTCTGTACTGCTGCAAATCCGCCGCCGAGCTGCCAGTCTGCGACGTTTTCTGGCGCCACAGCGCGATATCTACGGACAGCTTACGGCCAGTGCACAAGCCTGGCTGGTGGGTGCTGACAGCAGCTACTGGAACGAGCTGAATAACCGTCTGACGCGTTACCTCGAAGAGCTGGAGTTGAGCCGTGAGCGGGTCAACCTGCTGCTGGAGGCTGAAAATCGGCGCATGGATGAGCGGATGAACCACACCATGTACCGCTTCGGCATCATCACAGGAATATTCCTGCCGATGAGTTTTCTCACCGGCTTGCTCGGCATCAATGTCGGCGGTATTCCAGGCTCTGAAAGCCCTTATGGGTTTCTTCTGGCGTGCTCGCTGATGGCACTGGTAGCGCTGGTGCAATGGCTGCTGTTTCGTCGCTTGCGCTGGATCTGATGTGACTTGCCCCGTACTCACCTCGTCTAGCCGACACATCCTGTGAGGTGCGCCATGCACGATCCCTTTGAAGAATCACTGCGCGATTTGCTCAAGTCGCCCACCTCGAGTCACGACGATGATGCCTGCCTGCATCGCGTGCTGAAAACCGCCAATCGTCAGGTCGGCGCCGGTGATCTATTTGCCCTGATGGGGCATTGGGCCGGCGCGCTGATGCTGGCGCTGAATAATGGTTCGGCGCATGTGGCGCCGGTCTCGCGTCGTAAAACCACCGATTCAACTGTTAATAAGGCTGACTGAGCATGGAATTTACTCAAGTTCTGGTTGACGCGATGGCCAGCGTTTGGACCCCGATTGCCGCCTTTATCCCGCGCTTGTTTGGCGCCATGGTGGTGGTCCTGCTCGGTTTTGTGGTGGCTAAGTTCCTCGACACGCTGCTGTCCAAGCTACTTGGCAAGATCGGCCTGGATCGTCTGATGGCCGGTACGGGGCTGACCAAGCTGTTGAGCCGTGCCGGTATTCAGGTGCCGGTATCGACCTTGATCGGCAAGATCGTTTACTGGTTCGTGCTGTTGATTTTCTTGGTTACTGCCGCTGAGTCTTTGGGGCTGGAGCGGGTTTCCGCAACCCTGGATGTGCTGGCCTTGTATCTGCCAAAAGTGTTCGGCGCTGCACTGGTATTGCTCGCCGGCGTGTTGCTGGCGCAGTTGGTCAGCGGCCTGGTGCGTGGTGCGGCGGAAGGCGTTGGGCTGGACTATGCGAGCGGGCTGGGTCGCGTTGCCCAGGGTCTGGTGATCATCATCAGTATCTCGGTGGCGATCGGTCAGCTTGAGGTGAAAACCGACCTGCTCAATAACGTGATCGCCATTGTGTTGATCTCGGTGGGGCTGGCTGCCGCCCTCGCGCTGGGCTTGGGCAGCCGGGATATTGCCAGCCAGATTCTGGCCGGCATTTATGTGCGCGAGTTGTATGAGGTTGGGCAACAAGTGCAGGTTGGTGCGGTCGAAGGGCAGATCGAGGAAATCGGTACGGTTAAAACCACGTTGCTGACGGAAGCTGGTGAACTGGTTTCAGTGGCCAACCGTACTTTGCTCGAGCAGCAGGTAAGCAGCCGCTAAGGCCAATCCCTGCTATTGTATGCGGCCAATCCGCAGCCTGATTTGCAGGCTGCGCTGGCTTATGTCCTGACTGTCGGCCCGACTCGTTTTGAATAAAGCCCACTCTGCGTCTCTGCGTTACGATCCCCGCGAACTCTCGGACGAAGAGTTGGTGGCGCGTGCCCATGACGAGTTATTTCACATTACCCGCGCCTATGAAGAGCTGATGCGCCGTTACCAGCGCACTTTATTCAATGTGTGCGCGCGTTATTTAGGCAATGACCGTGATGCGGACGATGTCTGCCAGGAGGTCATGCTTAAGGTCTTATATGGCCTAAAGAACTTTGAGGGTAAATCTAAGTTTAAAACTTGGCTGTACAGCATTACCTATAACGAGTGTATTACTCAATATCGCAAAGAGCGGCGTAAACGTCGTCTTATTGATGCCTTAAGTTTGGATCCGCTCGAAGAGGCATCCGAGGAAAAAACACCAAAGCCTGAAGATAAAGCTGGCCTTGACCGTTGGTTGGTGCATGTAAACCCGATAGACCGGGAAATACTGGTGCTACGTTTTGTCGCAGAGCTGGAGTTTCAAGAGATTGCCGACATTATGCACATGGGCCTGAGCGCCACGAAAATGCGCTACAAACGCGCACTTGATCGTCTGCGCGATAAATTTTCAGATAGCTCTGAAACTTATCTTGAATAAAGCCATCTTAGCTAACGGTTAATTCTGATAGAATTTCCGGCTGAGTTGTCTTGTGTTTGTCAGACAACTTACTGACCACCAAGATAGGGAACATTAGTAATGAAATTGAAAAACACTTTAGGCGTTGTCATTGGCTCGCTGTTGGCCACATCCTCCCTCAGCGTTTTGGCTCAGGGTCAAGGCGCTGTCGAAGTGGAGGGTTTTGCTAAGAAAGAAATGTTCGACAGCGCCCGTGACTTCAAGAATAACGGCAACCTGTTCGGCGGTAGCATCGGCTACTACCTGACTGATGATGTTGAACTGCGCCTGGCTTACGACGAAGTGCACAACGCTCGTGGCGAAGACGGCCGCAACATCAAGGGCTCCAACACCGCTCTGGATGCTCTGTATCACTTCAACAACGCTGGCGACGCACTGCGTCCTTACGTTTCTGCCGGTTTCTCGGATCAGAGCATCGGTCAATCCGGCCGCGGTGGTCGTAACGGCTCTACCTTCGCCAACATTGGCGGCGGTGCCAAATACTACTTCACCGACAACTTCTACGCCCGTGCAGGCGTTGAAGCTCAGTACAACATCGACCAGGGCGACACCGAGTGGGCGCCAAGCGTCGGTATCGGCATGAACTTCGGTGGCGGTAGCAAGCCTGCTCCGGCTCCGGTTGCTGCAGTTGAACCGACTCCAGAGCCAGTGGCTGTTGAAGAGCCGATGGAACTGGTTCGCGTTGAGCTGGACGTTAAGTTCGACTTCGACAAAGCCAGCGTTAAAGAAGAAAGCTATGGCGACATCAAGAACCTGGCTGACTTCATGAAGCAGTATCCACAGACCACCACCGTGGTTGAAGGTCATACTGACTCCAAAGGCAGCGACGCTTACAACCAGAAACTGTCCGAGCGTCGTGCAAGCGCTGTTCGTGACGTGCTGGTCAACCAGTACGGCGTAGACGCTGCTCGCGTTAACGCTGCTGGCTACGGCGAAGCTCGCCCGGTTGCTGACAATGCTACCGACGCTGGCCGTGCTGTTAACCGCCGCGTAGAAGCTGAAGTAGAAGCTCAGATCAAGCAGTAATCGATCTGGCTGTATAGAAAACCCGGCTTCGGCCGGGTTTTTCTTTATTGGTCCGCCAACCCGAGCGGCCACCCTGCGGGCCGCCGCTACGCGACGTTAAAAATGATTCCCGATCATTTTTTGCCTGCAAAAAGCCCTGCTATAAAAAAAGCCCGCTTGTGGCGGGCAAGGGGAACTTCGCGGAGCGCGAAGCGGTTAGGCGCGGATAGCAGCGAGCTGCATGTTAGGTTGAGCCGCGACTTCGCCAATCACTAGAATGGCCGGACTTTTCAATTGGAAGTCGTCGGCGGCTTGTTGCATAGCTGCGAGGCTGCTGCGGCACTCACGCTGTTGTGGCAGCGAGGCGTTTTCGATCATGGCCACCGGCATGTCGGCGCGCATGCCCCCTGCCAGCAGGCTTTCGCGGATTTCCGGTAGTTTTGCCACGCCCATATACACCACCAATGTGGTGCCGCTTTGAGCCAGGGCTGACCAGTTCAGACTGCTGTCGTCCTGAGTATGCGCGGTAACCAGAGTTACTCCGCGCGCTACGCCACGCAGAGTCAGGGGGATGCCGCAATTGGTCGCTCCGGCCAGGCCTGCGGTGATGCCGTTTACCATCTCCACCTCGATGCCGTGCTCGCTCAGCCAGTCGGCTTCTTCGCTGCCACGGCCGAATATGCAGGGGTCGCCGCCTTTCAGGCGCACCACGCATTTACCTTGGCGGGCATAGCGAAGCATCAGGCGGTGGATAAACGCCTGCGGAGTGGAGCGGCAACCACCGCGTTTACCTACTGGCATGATCCGCGCGTTGTGGCAGTGCTCCAGTACTGCGGGATTGACCAAGTCATCAATCATTACGATCTCGGCCTGGTTCAGTGCTTTGACCGCCTTGAGGGTCAGTAGCTCCGGGTCACCGGGGCCGGCGCCTACCAGCCAGACTTTTGCGCTCATATTGATCTCCTCAACCCTAGTGCATCACCAGCAGTGGTTTGATTTGGCTATGCAGCAGCCATGTTGCAACGGTCATTTAGGTGGCCAGCAATCTGCTGAATAAAACTCACGTAAAACAAAAAATTGCCGGGAGCAATTTTTGCCGTCGCCCCGCGACGGCCCGTAGGGGCGCCATGGATGGCTGGCCACAAAAAAGGCGTCCCGCTAGTTACCTAGCGAGGACGCCTTTGTCCAAGTCCCGTTCTATCGGGAAGTGCAGCCTTCTTCGTTGAGGCCGCGCTTTATTAAATTGTGCGATTACCAATGCAGAGCCTGTGCCAACTTATGTGGTACGTATTTTCAAGGCTTATCAGCGAGTTACAGCTAATTTGCGAAGTTTTTACGCACCGTTTAAAGGCGCCTTGCGCAGTATTGGTGCGCAAGGCGTCTTTAACGCAGCAGCCCGATTAGCAGGGCCAGGTTCAGCAGCAGGGAAAACAACGCCACGCCGCGCCAGACCAGCAGCGGTTCACGTTCCAGCAGTGGCCGTGGCCGGCTGCTAAGGGATTTTCGTTCCGCCTGCTCCAGGTTGAGCAGCCATTCTTCGGCGGTTTCATAGCGCTGTTTCGGATCGGCACTAAGGGCTCGGTTGAGGCTGTCGTCGACCCAGCTGGGTAAATCTGGCCGGTAGCGGCTGGCTGGAGTCGGCTGGCCGAAGCGCGGATGCTGGAAGGCTTCAATTTCGCCATAGGGGTAATGCCCAGTGAGCAGAAAATACAGGGTGACGCCTGCACTGTAGAGGTCCTGCTGTGGGCTGGGGGATGCACCTGTAAAGGCTTCGGGGGCAATGTAGCTGGGGGTGCCGGGCAGTTCGCAGGTTTCATCACGGGTCAGGCCGGGACAGTAGGCCAGGCCAAAATCCAGCACGCGCAATTCGCCGTCGTCGCCCCATAAGAGGTTTTCCGGCTTGATATCGCGGTGCAGGATATTGCGCCGATGCAGCATACCCAGGGCTTTGATCAGCCGCGGGGCGATGTCCAGCCATTCCGGTAGCCCCAATGGGCCGCTCAGACGCAGGTGTTCGGCCAGGGTTTGCCCTGCGTACTCACGCTGCACGTAATACAGATGCTGACGCTGCGGTAGCGGATGTATTTCGGCGAAGAAGCGCCCGGCTACGCGGCGCAGAAACCATTCTTCGAGCAACAGCGCAGGCCCGGCATGCGGCTCATCGGTACGTCCCAGTGGCAGGGTTTTCAGCAGCCAGCGCCGTGCCTGGGCATCGCGCACCCGATAGACCAGCGATTGGCGCGACTCGGCCAGCAGTCGTTCGACCTGCCAGCCTTCGAAGTCCTGACCATCACGTAGTTTGGGCGGTAGTGGCCAGTGCTGCAGTTGCGCCAAGGTGTCGGCCAGATCGCTTTGCGGCAATGCATCGACGCGCAGCAGCAGGGCGCTGGCATTGTCCTGGCTACCGGCCAGGTGCGCAGCATTGACCAGTGCACGGCTGGCGGCTGGCAAATCCTGTTCATCATGGAGAATGCGCTGAATGCCCGCATCGCCCAAGGTGGCCCAGATACCGTCGCTGACCAGTACGTAACATTCACCTACTCGCAACTCGCCATCGAGGTAATCCATCACCAGGTGTTGATCCAGGCCCATGGCGCGTTTAAGCACATGTTGCATACCTGGCTGCTCCCACACATGGTCTTCGCTGAGGCGCTCGAGTATGCCGTCCAGCCAGCGATAGGCCCTGCAGTCACCGACATGCGCGAGGGTAAAACGCCGGCCGCGCAGGATCAGTGCGCTCAGTGTGGTGAGCAGCGGCTGGCCGCCGCCATTGGCTTGCAACCAACGGTTGTGCGCGACCAATACGCGGTCCAGCGAGTGAGTAACTGCCCAGGTTTCTGGCGTGGAGTAGTAATCCAGGGCCAAGGCCTGCAGGGTGGCGCGCGCCGCCAAGCCGCCGTCGGCGCATTGGCTGACACCATCGGCTAGAGCGAACATATAGCCCTTGCTGGCCGCCAGTGCCGGCGCCGGGGTGACCACGCGAATAGCGTCCTGATTCTCGCTGCGAGGGCCGGTGGCGCTGGCTTCGCCGAAGGTCAATTGCAAGGCCATGCAGAGGTTCCTGGATAGACGGCTGAAGAAGCGCTGAGGCAAAGGCGAGGCTGGTGAGGCAGCTAAGGAGAGCCGCTGCCGACTTCTCCCGCCTTTCCTGACCAGTGCAATAAGCGCTGCCAGTCAGCCTCGCCTTTGCCTCAATGCTCCAATGGTTTGGGGTAGGGTGGATCGCGTTTTAGCGATCCACCGTTGCTTGATGGTGGATGAGAAAGGCGTCATCCACCCTACATTCGGAAGTTACACGCGGGCTGCGGTCACTGCTGCGCTGCCCCAGGTGGTGCGCCAGCGCAGTTTGACCCCATAGAGGCCGAACCAGGCCAGTACACCGAGGCTGGCGAACATCCAAAGGCCTAGCTGGTAATCACCGGTCTGCTGCTTGATGGTGCCCAGGCCTGCAGCGAGGAGGAAGCCACCGATGCCGCCGGCCATACCGATCAGCCCGGTCATCACGCCGATTTCCTTGCGAAAGCGCTGTGGCACCAGTTGGAACACTGCGCCGTTACCCGCGCCAAGGCCGAGCATCGCGGTGACGAACAGGGCCAGTGCGGCGGCCGAACTTTCCAGATTGAAGCCGACTGCGGCAATGCTCAAGGACGCTAGGGTGTACATCATCAACAACGAGCGAATACCGCCGATACGGTCGGCCAATGCCCCGCCGAGGGGGCGCATCAGGCTACCGGCGCAGACGCAGGCGGCGGTGTAGTAGCCTGCGGTCACCGGGTTCAGGCCGTACTGGTCGTTGAAGTAACCGGGTAGGGCGCTGGCCAGGCCGATAAAGCCGCCGAAGGTCACGCTGTAGAAAAACATAAACCACCAGCTGTCGCGGTCACCCAGGGCTTTCAGGTAGTCGGCCAGGGCTTTGGGCTTGGGCCGCTCGGGGGCGTTCTTGGCCACCAGGGCGAAGATCAGCAGGGTGGCCAGCAGTGGGATCAGTGCCCAGCCGAAAACGTTCTGCCAGCCGAACAGGGCCGCCAGACCGGGGGCGAACAGCGCGGCCAGCACCGTGCCGGAGTTGCCCGCACCGGCAATGCCCATGGCCTTGCCCTGATGCTGTGGCGGATACCACTGCGAGGCCAGCGGCAGGGCGACGGCGAATGCGGCACCGGCAAAACCGAGGAACAGCCCAAGTAACAAGGCATGTTCATAGCTGCTGATGCCAATCTGCCAGGCGCAGAACAGCGCCACGATGACGATCACCTGACCAACCAGGCCAGCGGTTTTAGGTGATAGGCGATCGGCCAGAAAACCCATTAGCAGGCGCAGCACGGCGCCAGCGAGAATCGGCGTGGCGACCATCAGGCCGCGCTGTTGCGCGGTCAGGTCGAGATCGGTGGCGATCTGCACAGCCAGTGGGCCGAGCACGTACCAGACCATAAAGCTCAGGTCGAAATACAGAAACGCGGCGAACAAGGTTGGGGTGTGGCCGGATTTCCAGAAACTTGTATTCATCGAAAACCTCATTCAGCAAAAAAGGGTCCCGGTGGGGTGCGGTGCGCCATGGTCGTGGACACGGCGGCCGCAACCCATCGGGGAGGCGGTGTACTTGTGGTACGCCACCCTGAGGAACAGGGGCTGTTGACGCTTCGACGCGATTGCGGCGCAACATCAACAGACCCTCCGCCACAGCTGGGTTGAGAGAGTTACTAGCGCGAGTCCTGGATCGCAGGGCAGGTGCCAGCCCCAAACACTGGGGCGTAAAACGCAAAACGCCGCATAAGCCGAACGCCGTGGGGCGTGGTCTATGCGACGTCTTTGTCGTTTGTTGAGCAGCCGCCATTGGCTACCTGTAACAGGGCTATAGCAAGAGCTGCGCCAACCGCGCAAAACCCTGCATTAACGGGCTTTCAGTTGTTAGATGGCTGCGGCTGTGCTGCAAAAGGAGGCGTTAACAGAGAGGCTTGCCCTTGAATAGGGCGCAGAGTGTATTCCAGGTTCTGGCAAACCAGGCTGGGCAAGCAGGCCGCGATGGACCTTGGTCGCAGTGGGTCAGCTGGTAAGCGTTAGCGCGCTGCAGCGTGAGTCACTTGGTTTGACGTCGGTGGCGGCAATTGCAGCCTGGGTGGGTAAAGGAAGGGTTAGGAGGGCCAGAGCGAGTAGGTTGCTCAAAAGTCCGGCGTGGCGGACATGGCTGCGCGTGGTCGGCATAGCAATTTCCCCTGCTTTTGTTGTTATGCCTAAGGCGTAGCAGAGGATGTGCCAGCTGTCACGGCGATGGCCGGATAATTGAGCAATTAATGTTCAACCCAGCATCTTTGCTGCGATCAAGCGTGATCAGGTCGTTAATCGCCCGCTTATGCGTGTAAACCCTGGCTACTTGCCCAGCCAGTTGACCTTGCTGAATTTTCCGCTGAAGGTTGCCGGCATCTGCACCACCTTACCCAGTTTGTAGTTGAAGAACACAAAGCCGGATTTGGCCATGGCCACCAGCGCTCCGTCGGCTGGGCGGGTGATGCGGAAGGTGATGTCGCCGCCATAATTATTGAAGTCCATCACGCCGACCTCGAACAGCAATTGGTCGCGGGCGTGGGCTTCGGCCCGGTAGGTGGTGGCCAGATCGGTGACGATAATGCCGGTGCCGTCTTCCTGAGTTTCTTCGATGCCGAACTCAAACAGAAAACGCGCCCGCGCCTCGGAAATCATCGAGATCATCGAATCATTGCCCAGGTGGTTGGCGGCGTTGATATCGGTTACGCGTACGGTCAGGTGGGTGCTGTAGCAGAACTGGTCTTCAGGAAACTCAAGGGTCAGGCGGGCCATGGGTAAGATCGCTTTCGAGAAAGGCGGTCAGTTTACCTATTCGCACCGGGCGCCATCCATGGCAAATACGCTGGCGCTAATTACTGCGCAACAACGCGCTAGGGCACAGGGAAAGCGCTAGCGGTGCAGGCTGTTAAGCCAGTAGAAGGTCACCCGGGCACCTTCAGTGCTCGGACCGTGGTTGTCCTGAACGTAGGCGCCAGCTTTGAAGTAGAGCAGCTGCGTGCTCCAGTATCCGCTCAGTTGTTGGTAGAACGAGCCATTATCGCCATGAGTGCTGGTGACTTTGACGCCAAGCTTGCCGCTTGGGGTGATGCGCAGCTCATAGCTGAAGCGCTGGTTCAGCTGAATGTTCTCCGCCAGCAGGATGTTTTGCACTGTTCTGTCGCCTGGGCGTTTGCGCAGCAGCAGTTCAAGGCGACCTACTCCGCGTAGATAGTGGTACTGCAATTTCAGCAGAGGATCGTTGTTGCTACCGGGTTGATCCTTACTGTGCACCTGGGCGATCACGATCTTGTTCTTGCTGGGTACCTGATTAACCGTAAGCACTGCGTTCAGGTAGTTGTCAGCACTGGCGTGGTGCCAATTGCTCAAGTTGCCATCGGCTTGGGTCTCGCGCAGTTCGCTGCGTGGGTAGCGGGCGTCGGCGGTGTGCGAGCCATTGACCGGCACCCAGAACGTCACGCTGTCGTCGGCGTTGCGGCGGAAATACTGGCTGCTGTAACCATTGTTGAGGCGGGCGGTGCTGATTGTGGCAGGGGCTGGGTTAGTGGGCGTCGAAAGGTTCCAGGTGGTCAGGTCAAGCACAGGTCATCCTTACAATCGGGGTTATTGGGCTCCTGTTCGGCGGACATTGGCGGGCGAAGTTCATTCAGGCTGACCAGTGGGGCGATGCCTTGTTGGCAGCCCAATCGCCATGGTGCATTTGGCTATTTGGGCTGCGGATACGTAATCAAGCGGCGGGGCGGATTTGCTTCTGGTAGAGAAACTCCAGCACGGCCGCGCGGTACTCGTGGTAGCGCGCGTCATGGGCCATGGCGATACGCTCGCGCGGGCGCTCCAACTTCACCTCAAGGATTTCGCCAACGCTGGCGGCCGGGCCGTTGCTCATCATCACGATGCGATCGGACAGCAGCACGGCTTCGTCGACATCGTGGGTGATCATGATCACCGTGTTGCCGAGGTCGGCGTGGATTTCCATCAGCGAGTCCTGCAGATGGGCGCGGGTCAGGGCATCGAGCGCGCCGAAGGGCTCATCCATCAGCAGCACCTTGGGTTGCATGGCCAGGGCGCGGGCAATGCCGATGCGCTGCTTCATGCCGCCGGAGATTTCGCTCGGGCGTTTGCCCTTGGCGTGGGTCATATGCACTAGAGACAGGTTGTGCTCGATCCAGTCGCGCATTTCGCCGCGGCTTTTTTCGCCTTTGAAAACCTGGCGTACGGCCAGCTCAATGTTCTCGTAGCAGGACAGCCAGGGCAGCAGGCTGTGGTTCTGGAACACCACGGCGCGCTCTGGGCCGGGCGAGTTGACCTCGCGGCCGTCGAGGATAACCCCGCCGGTGGTGGCTTGATACAGCCCGGCGACGATGTTCAGGACGGTGGATTTACCGCAGCCGGAGTGGCCGATCAAGGAGACGAATTCACCCTTGTCGATCTTCAGGTTGACGTTCTGCAGTGCGCAATACAGGCCCTTGTCGGTGGGGAAGTCGATGCCGACGCCGGACAGTTCGAGGTGTGGACGGTTCATGTGAGGCTCCTCAGTTCTTCGGTACGCTTAGCGCAGGTCGGCGTTTTTGTCCCAGCTGACGCGGCGTTGCAGCGCGAGCATCAGGCGGTCGAGGGCGAAACCGATCAGGCCGATGACAATCACCGCCACCATGATCCGTCCCAGGGAATTGGAGCTGCCGTTCTGGAACTCGTCCCAGATGAATTTGCCCAAGCCCGGGTTCTGCGCGAGCATTTCCGCGGCAATCAGCACCATCCAGCCGGTGGCCAGCGACAGGCGCAGACCGGTGAAAATCATCGGAATGGCGGCCGGCAGCACGATGCGGCGCACGTGGCTGAGTGGCGAAAGGCTGAGTACGCGGCTGACGTTTTGCAGGTCCTTGTCCAGATTGGCCACGCCCACTGTGGTGTTGATCACAGTGGGCCACAGGCAGCACAGCGCCACGGTTACCGCCGAAGTGACGAAGGATTTGGCGAACAGCGGATCGCTGCTGGTGTACACGGCGCTGACCACCATGGTTACCAGTGGCAGCCAGGCCAGCGGCGACACCGGTTTGAAAATCTGGATCAGCGGGTTAATCGCGGTGTAGATCGGTTTGCTCAGACCGCAGATGATGCCCAGTGGAATGGCGATGATCGAGGCAATCAAAAAGCCGGTCATCACCGTGTACAGGCTGGTGAGTATCTGTTTGAAAAAGGTCGGCTTGCCGGTGTAAGGGCGAATGCTGACCTTGGCGTCCGGGTTCTTGGCCAGCTTTTCGGCATTACGCACCTCTTGACGCTCGAAGAAGGCATCGGCCTTTTTCTGCTCGCGCAGGTGCTCGTTGACCAGGGCGCCAAACTGGCTGGCTACCTGGGTCGGTGCAGGAAATTTGCCAAGGCTGGTGTCGATGGTACCCGCCACCAGCTGCCAGAACAGCAGAAAGGCCAGGGCGCCGATAGTCGGCATCAACAGGTTTGGCAGCCAGCGCTTGAATGCAGCAGCGCGGGCGGTTTTCAGGGTGTCCTGAATGGTCTGGGCGACGGCTGGATTACTCATCGTCATATCCTTTGGTAACGATGGGGGCGGCAGGTGCGGCCCCCGGGCGACGGATGGGTTAGAGCGTGGAGTCGGCTTTCAGGCCAATCTTGAATTGCTCGATGTAGGCGTTGGGTTGGCGCCCGTCATAGCTCAGGCCATCGATGAACTCATTGGTCGGCGCACGGAAGCCTTCTTCGTTGGCCGGTGGAAAGTCTTCGGCCTTGGCCTTGCCTTCAGCAATCAGTTCGTCGGCAGCGCTGCGGTACACCGCCGGCAGGTAGACCTGTTTGGCAATGTCGAAGTACCAGCTGTCCGGCTTGGCATCGCTGACTTGGCCCCAGCGGCGCATTTGCGTCAGGTACCAGATGGCATCGGAGTAGTAAGGGTAGGTGGCGTTGTGGCGGAAGAACACGTTGAAGTCCGGTACGTCGCGCTTGTCGCCTTTTTCGTACTCGAAGGTGCCAGTCATGGAGTTGGCGATCACCTTGGCATCAGCCCCGACGTATTCAGGGCGCGCGAGGATTTCCACGGCTTCGGCGCGGTTGGCGTTGTTGTTTTCATCCAGCCACATCCCGGCGCGGATTAACGCTTTGACCAGGCGCTTATGGGTTTCCGGGTTGGCGTCGGCCCACTCCTTGGAGACTCCGAGGACTTTTTCCGGGTTGTTCTTCCAGATTTCGTAGTCGGTGATTACCGGCACGCCAATACCTTTGAATACGGCGGCCTGGTTCCATGGTTCGCCCACGCTGTAACCGCTGATGGTGCCGGCTTCCAAAGTGGCAGGCATTTGCGGCGGCGGGGTGACTGAGAGCAGAGCGTCGGCGCTCAGGGTGCCGGTGATGTCGCCCTTGGCTGGGGCGTAATAGCCCGGATTGATACCACCGGCAGCCAGCCAGTAGCGCAGCTCATAGTTGTGGGTGGACACCGGGAACACCATGCCCAGGTTGAACGGCTTGCCCTTGGCTTTGTATTGCTCGATCACCGGCTTGAGTGCATCGGCCTTGATTGGGTGCACCGGTTTGCCATTTTCCATCGGCACATGCTTTTTCATTTCTTCCCACACCGCATTGGACATGGTGATGCCATTGCCGTTGAGGTCCATGGAAAACGCGGTCACGACATCGGCTTTGGTGCCAAAGCCGATGGTGGCCCCCAGGGGCTGACCGGCCAGCATGTGCGCGCCGTCCAGTTCGCCGGTGATCACCCGATCCAGCAGTACCTTCCAGTTGGCTTGCGCTTCTAGGGTGACGTAGAGCCCCTCATCCTCGAAAAAGCCTTTTTCATACGCGATGGCCAGCGGCGCCATGTCGGTGAGTTTGATAAAGCCGAGTTTGAGCTCGTCTTTTTCCAGCTCGGCAGCCAGGCTGATTTGCAGGCTAAGTGGGTTGAGTAACAAAGCGGCAGCGCAGCCGAAGCCAGTCAGGGTCTTTTTCAGTAGCGAACGGCGAGCGTTGAAGTTACGCATGGTGAATCCTCAGGTCTCAGAAACGAAAAAAGACGTCAACGGTCAACGCCGCCCAGTGAGAGCAGGTTGCCTTTGACGTCTTTGTCTATTCGTCCCGATCACCGCCGTTGGCGATCCGAAGACGGGTGTAAGGTCTTGAGAGGATCGTTGCAAGGGGCTTGCCAATTTTGCGCGTGTTATTGCGCATGAGGCGCGCAAAGCGCCTTATTTGCTTCTCGAATAGCCCAATAAATCTTTTTAACTACATAGGCTTAAGACTGTTATCTAACTGTGATTGTAGTAGTTGAACCATTGAGTGAGCAGGTAGGCGATGGCCATTTGAGTGGCCACCAGGCACCGTTCTGAGTCATAGCTGTACAGCTATTCACATATTTGAACGCTTTTGGTTCGCCAGCAATCTGGGCGGCACTGAGCGCCACATCCTCAAGAAATCGCACTCAGTAATCTTTACTGCGCAGCAGGTCGGCGCTGCGCTTCTTCTGTGAACTCCTTGAGCCAGCGCAACACCTCTACCGCCTCCCAGCGCGACGGATCGAACATGGCATAGGCCAGGCCTTGATAGCCGACCACATCCAGCTGCCGGTGATAGCCGGCGCGCTGCAGCAAGGCTTCGATCTCGGCAAAGCAGGTGTTGAAGTGCACCCGGGAAAACGGCGTCTTGCCCTCGGTGACGATGCCTTCAAGCTGCAATTCATTGACGGTGGCCCGGACTTTCTCCAAGGGCATACGGTTTACGCTGTGTTTCAGCTGCAGTACGTCGAGCATCTGGGTACTCCTGTTAACGCCTTGTATGGACCCGATCTGCCGGGCGGCATGGTTGGCTGGATGGCATGACCAAGGGTAATCGAAAAATACTGTACAAATAAACAGTATTCGATAATAGTAAGCCCAAGGCCCTAACCGGCACCTACTCGATCACTCGCGCCATCTGCCCGCAAAGCCAATGGCCACAGGCACTGCAGAGGAGTCACGAACAATGCAACAGATGCTGATGACAATTGTGCTATTGGGCCTTCTGGCCGGTTGCGCGCAACCGCAGCTTGATCAACCTCGGGCAAATGGCACCTACCTGGTGATCGAGAATGGTCAGGCCTGGGCCGTGCTGGTATCTGACGGCAAGCGCGTGGAAGAGCAGGGCACGGTGGTGGATGTGATCAGACTGCCCAGCGAGAACTCTGTCGTGGCGGCCAGTTATGTGATCGAAACGGCCAATTGCGGCCGCGTGCAGTGGCTGAGCGAACGCTCTGATGCGGCCGATGGCATGACTAACCTGATGTCGCTGCACAGCAACAATCAATTGGGGCAGAGCGGCTGCGTCATTACCAGTGGGCTGAGCAAGGTTTGGACGGTGCTGGATTACTCCGGCTGAAACGAAAGAGGACACCCCTAAGGTGCCCTCTGTTTGTTTATTCGTCGACCTTGGCCTTCTTGCCAGGTAACAGGCCATCGGCGCGGAACATCGTCTTGATCCCGCGAATCGCCTGGCGGGTGCGGTCCTGGTTTTCGATCAGGGCAAAGCGCACATGGTCATCGCCATAATCGCCAAAGCCAATGCCCGGCGAGACGCAGACCTTGGCCTCTAGCAGCAGCTTCTTGGCGAATTCCAGCGAGCCGAGCTTGGCGTACTGCTCGGGAATCTTCGCCCAGATATACATCGAAGCTTTCGGATTTTCGACCATCCAGCCCAGCTCATGCAGGCCTTTGACCAGCAGATTACGGCGCTGGCGGTATTGCTCGGCAATGTCACGCACGCATTGCTGATCACCTTCAAGCGCCGCAATAGCGGCTACCTGCAGTGGGGTGAAGGTGCCGTAGTCGTGGTAGCTCTTGATTCGTGCAAGGGCGTTGACCAGCTCTTTATTGCCGACCATAAATCCGATGCGCCATCCGGCCATGTTGTAGCTTTTGGACAGGGTGAAGAACTCCACGGCAATGTCCTTGGCACCCGGAACTTGCATGATCGAGGGGGCTTTCCACCCGTCGTAGACGATGTCCGCGTAGGCCAGATCGTGGACCACCAGCACGTCATATTGTTTGGCCAGGCTCACCACACGCTCGAAAAAATCCAGCTCGACACATTGCGCTGTGGGGTTGGACGGAAAGCCAAGAATCATCATCTTCGGTTTGGGAATCGACTCACGAATCGCTCGTTCCAGTTCGGCGAAGAAGTCTACGCCAGGCACCAGCGGTACCGAGCGTACCTGGGCGCCGGCCAGTACAGCGCCATAGATATGAATCGGGTAGCTGGGGTTGGGCACCAATACGGTGTCGCCGTGATCCAGGGTTGCCAGCATCAAATGCGCCAGCCCTTCCTTGGAACCGATGGTGACGATGGCTTCGCTTTCCGGGTCGATTTCGACCGTATAACGGTCTTTGTACCAGCGCGAAATCGCGCGGCGCAGACGCGGAATACCACGCGAGGTGGAGTAGCCGTGAGTGTCTTCGCGCTGGGCAACCTGGACCAGCTTCTCGACGATATGCGCCGGCGTCGCGCCGTCTGGGTTGCCCATGCTGAAGTCGATGATGTCTTCACCGCGACGGCGCGCGGCCATCTTCAATTCGGCGGTGATGTTGAAAACGTAGGGGGGGAGTCGATCGATGCGCGCAAAGCGGCGCGGAGCTTGGTCAGCCATGCTTTCCTCGGTACGTAAGCGCCCGGAACCGTCCGAGCGACGTTGGCCAGTGCGCTGGCCAGGCGGCGAAGATAAGCGCTGCCTGGGGGCTTTGTCGAGCCCCCAAGCGGCGCTGGTGTTCATGCCGGAATCTGGCGCTTCAGGCGCAGCAGCAAATCGGCCAGCAATTCGATATCGGTATCCATGGTGCGCCACGACGAGACACTAAGGCGAAAGGCCGGGCGGCCCTGCCAAATTGTCGGGCCGAACCAGACTTCGCCGCTGGCCTGCGCCGCTTCGCGGATGGCCACGGTCTGTGCGTCGCTATCCCCGCGTACCAGCACTTGGTTGAGTACCACGCGGTTGAGCAGCGGGTAACCGCCATCGCGCAGGTGTTCGGCCAACTGGCCGGCTTGGCGAATATGCCGGTCGATCAGTTCGCGCAGGCCATCGCGGCCAAGGTTGGCGAGGGCCGCCCAGATTGCTACGCCACGGGCGCGGCGGGAAAACTCCAGCGTCAGGTTTTTCTGCGCATCCTTGCTCGCGCTGGCATAGGCGGCGTCGCTATTCATCGCCGTGGCCAGGGCATCGGCATCACGGCAGATGGCCATGGCGCCGTCGTAGGGTGTGTTCAGCCATTTGTGGCCGTCGCAGGTCCAGCTGTCGGCCAACTCCACACCAGTGGCCAGATGCGCAGAAGAGGAGGCGCGGGCCCACAGGCCGAAGGCGCCGTCCACATGCACCCAAGCGCCGGGGGCTTTGGCTTTGGGAATCAGCTCGGCGAAGGGGTCGAACTCGCCGGTGTTCACCTCTCCGGCCTGCAGGCAGAGGATGCTCAGGTCATCCAGGGTCGGCAGCTGCGCCGGGTCGATGCGGCCCTCGGCATCGGTGGGGGCGACGATCAGCCGGTTCATCCCGAAGCCAAGTATGCGTAGGGCCTTCTTCACCGTGATGTGGCAGGTGGCGGAGACCACCACGCGTACTTCCGGCGCGCCGATCAGGCCATCACCATCAAAGTCCCAGCCCTTGCGCGCCAGTAGCGCGCGGCGGGCGGCCGACAGGCTGGCCAGGGTGCAGGCGGTGGCGCTGGTGCCGAAGCCGACGGCGCTGCTGCGTGGCAGATCGAGGGCCTCCAGCACCCAGCGTCCGGCGGTGCGCTCCAGCACATCGGCGACCGGGGCATTGTCGAAGGAGGACGCGCACTGGTCCCATGCCAGCACCAGGCGTTCCGCCGCTGCGGCAGCCGGCAGCGTGGCGCCGATGACGAAGCCGAAGTAGCGCGGGCCGTTGCTGGCCACGGTGGCGGGCGAGCCGATTTCGTCCAGCTGGCGTAGCACCTCCTGATCATTCAGGCCCTGTTCGGGTAAGGGCTGCTCGAAGGCCAGCAGCGCGGCGATGGCGGAGGGTGAGGGGTAGACCGGACGGCTGTCGATGCCATCGTAATAGCCGAGAGCGCGGCGATCCGCGTCGGCCAGTAGTTGGCGTTCTTCATGGGAGGTGGGCATGACGTTCTCGGCGATGGGCGATGGATGCCTTCACCTTAGCCAGTCAGGGCCTGCCAGCGCAGATACACAGTTGCTGGGAGTGAGCCATACAGTTGAAGCAGCTACGGCACTGATGGGGTAACAGTGCCGCGTTGACCGATACAGTTGTGGCCCCTAGGCCGGGCTCCGGTGTTCTCATCCGCCGAGCATGTCATGCATGGCGATGATCTGTTCGGCCACCTGCGCCAGTTTTTGCTGGCGGCTCATGGCCTGACGGCGCATCAGCGTGTAGGCCTGTTCCTCATCGCAGCTCTTCATCTTCATCAGCAGGCCTTTGGCCAACTCGATGCGCTTGCGTTCGGCCAACTGGGCATCACGTGCCTGCAGTTGTGCACGCAGCGCCTGGTCGCTCTCGAAGCGGGCCATGGCCACATCGAGAATCGGCTGCAGGCGCTGGGCGTGGATGCCTTCGACGATATAGGCGCTGACGCCGCTCTGGATCGCTTGGCGCATCACGCCGGGGTCGTGCTCGTCGGTGAACATGACAATCGGCCGCGGTAGATCGCGGCTGACCAGCACTACCTGTTCCATCACGTCGCGGCTCGGCGATTCGGTGTCGATCAGAATCACATCAGGGCGCACAGCCTCGACCCGTTCCGGCAGGTCGATGGTCAGGCCGGATTCATCGATGACCTCGAAACCGGCTTCGGTCAGGGCAGTTTTCAGGCGGCCGACCTTCTTCGCAGTGTCGTTGATCAGCAGGATGCGCAGCATGTTAACGGCTCTCCTGTTGGGCGCTGAGTGGGGCATCGGTCAGGGCATGCAAGGCAAAACTGCGCGCGTAGCCGGCTGGGTCACTGCCGTCCCAGACTTGGCCGTCGAGCAACTGGCTGCTGCGCATGTCACTTGGTATATCAATACCGAGTGCTTCGGCAGCCTGGCGATAGAGGTCTAGCTGCTGCACTTGGCGAGCGATGACCAGGTAGTCTGGATCTTCGCGCAGCAGGCCCCAGCGGCGGAACTGGGTCATAAACCACATGCCATCGGACAGGTAGGGCTGGTTGACCGCGCCGCCTGCGTGAAAGCGTAGTGGATGGGCGTCCTGCCAAGCATGGCCGAGGCCGTCCTGGTACTGGCCGAGAAAGCGCGGCTGGATCGCTGACAGCGGCGCGTCGACATACTCGCTACCACTGAGCAGTTGCGCGGTGCTGCGCTGGTTTTCCTCGCTTTCATCGATAAACCGGCTGGCCTCCAGCATCGCCATGATCAAGGCGCGAGCGCTGTTGGGGTGTTGTTCAGCAAACTCACGGGTACAACCCAGGACTTTTTCCGGGTGATCGGGCCAGATCGCCTGGCTAGTGGTCAGGGTGCAGCCCATCTGTTCATCCACTGCCTGGGCGCTCCAGGGTTCGCCGACGCAGAAGCCATCGATACGCCGGGCCTTGAGGTGGGCGAGCATTTGCGGTGGCGGTACGACGACGCTGTCGACATCGCTGAGCGGGTGAATGCCCTGGCTGGCGAGCCAGTAATTCAGCCACATGGCGTGGGTGCCGGTGGGGAAGGTTTGGGCGAAGGTCAGTTTTGCGCCAGACTGGTGCGCGCGTTGCGCCAATGCGCTGCCAGTGCTCACGCCAGCGGCTTGCAAGGCGGGCGACAAGTTGATGCTCTGACCGTTCTGATTGAGGCCCATCAGCACCGCCATATCGGTGGCAGGCGCGCCACCGAGGCCCAGTTGCACACCATAGATCAGGCCGTAGAGGCTATGGGCCGCATCCAGCTCGCCGCTTAGCAGTTTATCGCGCAGAGTGGCCCAGGATGCCTGGCGCTGCAGGTTAAGCGTCAAGCCATGCTTCTCGGCGAAGCCTTGGGTGGCAGCCACAATGACCGATGCAGCGTCTGTGAGGGCCATAAAGCCGATATTCAGTGCCGGTTTCTCTGGTGTATCGCTGCGGCTGATGTCGTGCTCAATCATGATGCGTTTTTCCTGTGCCCACACAAAAAGGTGCCGTACCAACCGCCGACTTCCATCTGCGATTAGAACGACACCATTGTCTATTCAAGCCGATTCCGCCGTTGGAAAGGCTAATGCCTTAACTCATAGCAAGGCGTATGCCAGAGCACGGGCTGGGCTACAGGCAGAACAAACCCCGCCGTAGCGGGGTTTGCTTTGGATCTGGAAGAGTTGCCTTAACGCTCCAGCATTTGCCTAACCGAGCTTTGCGGGATTTGCTGTTTACGGCCTTCGCTGTCGGTGAATTCGATCATGCCAGTGCCTTTATCCAGCTTCGGCTTCCCATCGCTGGTCAGTAACTGCCCGTCGGTAGTGCTGATGATGTATTCACTGCTGCAGCCGGCCAGGCTGAGCACGCAGAGTGCGGCAATAATCCAGTGCTTCATTAGCCTCTCCTGATAGTCCGTGGTGCATTGTTGCACCCCCATGTCAGAAGGTAGCTGCTGGGCTTTGCCTGGCAAGCCAGGCAGCAAGAAAAAGCCCCGCACTAGGCGGGGCTTCTCTGACGCGGGTAACGCTTAGGCTTGAACGACCGGGATCTGGGCGTTCGCAGCGGCTTCACGGAACTCGGCGATCTGGTCGAAACTCAGGTAGCGGTATACGTCCGCTGCCATGGTGTCGATTTTCTTCGCGTAGACCATGTATTCCTCAACAGTCGGCAGTTTGCCGGTGATGGCTGCAACAGCGGCCAACTCGGCCGAAGCCAGGTAGACGTTGGCACCATCGCCCAAACGGTTGGGGAAGTTACGGGTGGAGGTCGACACCACGGTGGAGTTCGCCTCAACGCGTGCCTGGTTACCCATGCACAGCGAGCAGCCCGGCATTTCCATGCGCGCGCCGGCTTTGCCGTAGATGCCGTAGTAGCCTTCTTCGGTCAGCTGATGCTGGTCCATCTTGGTCGGCGGCGACAGCCACAGACGAGTCGGCAGGGTGCCGTCGACTTTTTCCAGCAACTTACCGGCCGCACGGAAGTGACCGATGTTGGTCATGCACGAACCGATAAACACTTCGTCGATCTTCTCGCCCTGAACGGAGGACAGCAGACGCGCGTCGTCCGGGTCGTTCGGTGCGCAGAGCACCGGCTCGTTGATATCGGCCAGGTCGATTTCGATGATTTCGGCGTACTCGGCGTCCTTGTCGGCTTCCATCAGCTTCGGATCGGCCAACCAGGCTTCCATCGCTTGGGCGCGACGTTCCATGGTGCGGGCATCGCCGTAGCCTTCGCTGATCATCCAGCGCAGCAGGGTGATGTTCGATTGCAGGTATTCGGCAATAGCCTTTTCCGGCAGCTTGATGGTGCAACCGGCGGCGGAGCGCTCGGCGGAGGCGTCGGACAGCTCGAACGCCTGTTCAACGGTCAGCTCGTCCAGACCTTCGATCTCGAGGATGCGGCCGGAGAAGATGTTCTTCTTGCCTTTCTTCTCGACGGTCAGCAGGCCTTTCTGGATGGCCACGTAAGGGATGGCATGGACCAGGTCACGCAGGGTGATGCCCGGTTGCAGTTTGCCCTTGAAGCGCACCAGTACCGACTCCGGCATGTCCAGCGGCATTACGCCAGTGGCAGCGGCGAAGGCAACCAGACCGGAACCGGCTGGGAAGGAGATGCCGATTGGGAAGCGGGTGTGCGAGTCGCCACCAGTGCCGACGGTATCCGGCAGCAGCATGCGGTTCAGCCAGCTGTGGATGATGCCGTCGCCAGGACGCAGGGACACGCCGCCACGGGTGCGGATGAAATCCGGCAGGGTGTGGTGGGTGGTGACGTCGATTGGCTTCGGATAAGCCGCGGTGTGGCAGAACGACTGCATCACCAGGTCAGCGGAGAAGCCCAGGCAAGCCAGGTCTTTCAGCTCATCGCGGGTCATCGGGCCAGTGGTGTCCTGGGAGCCGACGGTGGTCATCTTCGGTTCGCAGTAGGTGCCAGGACGCACGCCTTTGCCTTCCGCCAGACCGCAGGCCTTGCCGACCATTTTCTGCGCCAGGGTGAAACCCTTGGTGCTAGCAGCAGGTGGCTCCGGCAGCTTGAACAGGTCGGTTGGGCCCAGGCCCAGTTCGGCGCGCGCTTTCTCGGTCAGACCGCGACCGATGATCAGCGGGATACGGCCGCCAGCGCGGACTTCGTCGAGCAGTACCGGAGTCTTCATTTCGAAGGTGGTCAGGACTTCGTCGGTGCCGTGCTTGCAGACTTTGCCAGCATGCGGATAGAGGTCGATCACGTCGCCCATATGCATGTTGGAAACGTCGAATTCGATCGGCAGAGCGCCGGCATCTTCCATGGTGTTGTAGAAGATCGGGGCAATTTTGCTGCCGAAGCAGAAGCCGCCCGCACGCTTGTTCGGCACGTACGGGATGTCGTCGCCGAAGAACCACAGCACCGAGTTGGTGGCGGATTTACGCGAGGAACCGGTGCCGACTACGTCTCCGACGTAGGCAATCGGGAAACCTTCGCCGCGCATGGCTTCGATCTGCTTCATCGGGCCGGTGACGCCTTGCTCGTCCGGCACGATGCCGTCACGGGCCATTTTCAGCATGGCCAGGGCGTGCAGCGGGATATCCGGGCGCGACCAGGCGTCTGGAGCCGGCGACAGGTCGTCGGTGTTGGTTTCGCCAGTCACCTTGAATACGCGCAGGCTGATCTTGTCGGCCAGGGTCGGGCGGTTTTTGAACCACTCGCCGTCAGCCCAGGATTGCAGCACGCCTTTGGCGTGAGCGTTACCGTTCTTGGCTTTTTCCGCGACGTCGTGGAAGGCATCGAACATCAGCAGGGTGTGCTTCAGTTGCTCGGCAGTCACGGCAGCCAGTTCGCTGTCGTCGAGCAGCTCAACCAGGGTGGCGATGTTGTAGCCGCCCTGCATGGTGCCGAGCAGCTCAACGGCGTGCTTCTTGTCGATCAGCGGGGAAGTGGCTTCGCCTTTGGCAAGGGCAGAGAGGAAACCGGCCTTGACGTAGGCGGCTTCGTCGACGCCAGGCGGCACGCGGTTGGTGATCAGGTCGAGGAGAAAGGCTTCTTCGCCAGCGGGCGGGGTTTTTAGCAGCTCGATCAGGCCTGCGGTTTGTTCGGCGTTCAGCGGCTGGGGCACGATACCCTGAGCGGCACGCTCTGCTACATGTTTGCGATAGGCTTCAAGCACAGTTATTACCCTCATCAGTGGTCCCAAAGAGTTGTCCGGGACGCGATCCAGAAAACAACAAACCAGGCGCTTCTTGGCTTTATGGGCCGTTCAGCCGAGGTTGTGCTGCTTTCTTGCAGAAGCTGTTTTCAAAGTTTTACGCCGGCAGGATGGGCTGGATGAGGGCTGGTGCCGACACTTGAAGGGTGGCTCAAGGGTCAGCACCAACATCGAACCTGCAGGATTGACTGTGCTCGTGACGCTTTGAAAACAGCTTCCAACGGACGTTGCTGCCTCTAAAAGGCCGGCCGATTCTACTGGAAAGCTTTGACAAAGTTAAGCCAAAGGCCCCGCTTATATGGGGGGAATCTGCCTTAGACAAAGGGCTAACAGGCCGCTGAAAAGTTACTGCACTCGGCAATGCGGCGTTGAAGTCAGCTTCAGAGTGCTCATGTACAGCTCGTACATTGCGCCTCTTCAGCTGACGTCACCTTGCCTTGCTGTCGGCTCGCTACATTTTTCAGCGGCCTGTTAAGATGCCAGCCTGTCCGCCAGTACCCATGCCTTTCGTTATGTCCAACCAACGTATCAAAACCCCTTGTGTCGGCCTGTGTTCCACTGTGTACGGCGATTTGGTCTGCCGTGGCTGCAAGCGCTTCCATCATGAGGTGATCAACTGGAACGGCTATAACGACGAAGAAAAGCGCGCCGTGTGGCTGCGCCTAGAGGTGCTGTTGGTGCAGGTTATGGCGGCTAAAGTGGAGGTTTTCGATGCGGATCGCCTACGGATGCAGCTGGAACAACGCAGGATTCGCTTTGTGCCGCAGCAATCGCCGTATTGCTGGGCCTACCAGCTGATCGCCCGTGGCGCGCGGGTAATCAGTCAGTTGGAGGCTTATGGCATGGTGCTGCTGCCAGAGTTTCGCTATTGGAGCCTGCCGGAATTGCGTGACGCGATTGATCGCGAGTTCTTTCTGCTGTCCGAGGCGCATTACGAGCGCTATATAGCGCCGCGCTTTCTCCTCGAAGGGCTGGAGATAAGAGTCTGAGTAGGTCTTTTAAATGAAAAAGCCGCCTGTTTAGGCGGCTTTTTTGTTGAGCTGCAGTTGAGTTAGCGCTGGGCGACCAGCTCTTCCAGGTGGGCGATGATGTCGTCCGGCTTGAGCACCAGGATGTCGCTTTCCAGCGAGTCGAGAATTACCTCAGCTGTATTGCCAATCAGCGCGCCGGAAATTCCGGTGCGCGCCACGGTGCCGATCACCGTCACGCCAGCGTTGAGGCGGTGCGCAGCCTGGGGGATCAGCACATCGGCCGGGCCTTCGGCGATATGCAGGCGCTCATCACTGATCTCGTATTCAGCTTGGAACGCTTTGCATTGCTCGCGGTAGCGCGCCTCGATGGTTTCCTTGAGCTGGAAAGTCGGGTCGGCAGCAGAAAGCATGGGCGTCGGGTGGGCGCTGATCACATGCAGTTCGGCCTTGGCCAGGGCGGCGATATCAAAGCCATGGCTGACGATGCTGGTGTGCAGGGTGCGGTGTTCGCTGTCGGCATTACCGACATCGACCGCCGCCAGGATGGCAGTGCCGGCCCAGGATTTTTCGGTTTTCACCATCAGCACCGGCGCCGGACAGTAGCGCAGCAGTTTCCAGTCATCGGGGGTGAGCAGGGCTTTTTTCAGCGGGTTATCGGGGAAGTGCTGCTTGATCACCAGGCCGCAGCCCTCGGCTTGCTGCACGTTGATGATGGTCTGGTGCAGGTTTTCATCCCAGGCCTGTTGGCTGGTGGTGCTGAAGCCTTCGCCGTTGAGCAAGCCGGTAAGATCGCGCAGGTAGCCGCTGTGATCACTTTTCTTGTCGCACACCAGTAAGTGCAGGTGCGATTGAGTAACGCCAGCAATCAGTTTGGCGCGTTTCAGGGCCAAGTCTTCCGTGTGATTGGGCTCCATCACTACCAAAATGCTGCGAATAGCTTGCATGATCATCTCCATGTGCAGTCAGTTGTACTGTTTATCACTATAGATCGCCGCCACTGGCTTGCTGCTTGATCGGTGTCAATCGAGTGGCTGTTCGCGCGCTCATTCGTATAATGACGGCCTTCAAGCCGCACCATCCAAGCCCGCCCATTTTTGTGAATTTATGTATCTGTTAGCCGAAATCGATAATTTGCTGCGTTGCGCCACTCATCAGCCCTGGCACGGCCGGACGCCGAGCGTGCGCCCATGAACCTGCCGGAAATTCACGAGTTTCTCGGCTGCCGCACGCCGGATGGCTGGATCACCGCCGCTTTGGCGGACCAGCAGACCCTGTTGATCGACCATAAAAACTGCGAATTCAAGGCCGCGAGCACTGCGCTGAGCCTGATGGCCAAGTACAGCACCTACGTCGACCTACTCAACGCCATGTCGCGTCTGGCCCGTGAGGAGCTGGTGCACCATGAGCAGGTGCTGCGCATCATGAAGCGCCGCAAGATCGGCCTGCGCCCAGTCTCGGCGGCGCGCTACGCCTCAGGCCTGCGTAAGGTGGTGCGCACCCATGAGCCGCACAAACTGGTGGACACCCTGGTGGTGGGCGCCTTTATCGAGGCACGCAGTTGCGAACGCTTCGAGGCCCTGGTGCCGCACTTGGATGAAGAACTGGGCAAGTTCTACTTCGGCTTGCTGAAAAGCGAGGCGCGGCACTTTCAGAACTACCTGAAACTGGCTTATCAGTACGGCGAGGCGCGTGATGTAGACCAGGCCATCGAACGGGTGAGGGTGGCCGAGCGCGAGCTGATCGAGTTTCCGGACACTGAGTTCCGCTTTCACAGCGGTGTGCCGCCGCTCTAAAACAAAAAAGCGCCCAGTAGGGCGCTTTTTTGTAGGCCGTGTGCGGTGCTTACTGCTGCACTTTCAGGTCTAGCGCCAGATCGCGCGCCGCCTTGGTGGCCAGTACGCCCATCAGCTGGCCAATTTCATCCTGGCGGCTGCTTGCGCCGTCATTGCTGCCGCCCATCATTACGCTAGGTACTGGGGCTTGCGCGGCTGCCTGTGCCCAGACCTTGTTAATTTCGATCAGGGCATCCAACTTGGGTTGCAGTGCGCCATCGGCCTTGATCACCGCTTCGCGGGCGTAGGCTTCGGCGTCAGCGGTGATTTTTGTCGCATCGGCGGTGATCGCCGCCTTGTCGCGTAGCAGTTCGGCGGTCTGCTTCTCGATCTCGGCCCGGCCTTTTTCGCGCTCGGCGTTGATCCGTGCCAGTTGTTTTTCGGTTTCCGCTTGGGTGGTGCGCTCGATCTGATCACGCAGGGTTTCCTGGCGGCGCGCTTCCACCTCCTTTTCACCGCGGGCGGTCACCAGCAGCTTTTCTTCCTCTTCCTTCAAGCGGTTCTGCCGCGCAACCGCCAGCTCAGCCAAGGCTTGCTGCACTTTGACCATGCGCTGTTTGTATTGCGGGTTGGGATCGACGTTAGTGATGCGCGCCTCGACCACCTCAACGCCATATTTGCGGAACTGCTGCTGTTTGCGTACAGGGATGCCCTTGCTGTCCATCACCTTTTCAGTGATGAACTGGCTGACATTGTTGTCGCCGAATGCGCCCTGTTCGGTGCCGGCTTGCAGGATGGCGGTCTGGCTTGGCTGATGACCGCGCGGGCCGCGGATTTCCTTGCGCTTGATCAGGTAGAGGCCGTCATTGAGCTGGTTCTCGAACTCAGCGGCGAACTCGCTACGCGCGCCGGCGTAGAAATCGTCAGCGCTCATCAATGAGGCGGTGGCCTGTAGGGTTTCCTTGATAGCCGGCACCAGAGCAGTTTTGATGAAATTTTCTGGATTACGGTATTCCTGGGCGATCTTCAGGAACTGTTCACCCGCCGGTAGGCGAAAGCGTGCGGATGACTCGACCTTGGCGTCGACGTTGCCGAGAAACACGATGGGGAAGGCTTCGATGGTCGCGCCGAGAGAATCATTGTCGCTGCTGTCATCGATGGCCAGGGCTTCGGTGAGTACCGATTGCACACTCAGGGCCTTCTTCCAGGCAGTGGCGCGGCCGAACCATTTGGTGGCATAGCCAACGTCGTCGACCACTTTCTCTTCGCCGAAGATGGTCCGCACATGGGTGGCGAAACCGGCTTCGTTATAGAAGAACACACTGTTGAAGGTGACAAAGCTGAGCGCAATAACTGCAACCGGCGCGATGGCGTATTTAAAAAGATGTTCCTTGCTGAGCAGCATGATCGGTCCCTGATGGCATTTTGAGGGCGCTGATCCTGAGGACCGGCGCAAAATCCGTCAAGGGGGTGCAGGGCGGCACTTTGTGCGCGCTATCAAAGTTCACGCGGGTTACAGATCGAAGGCGCTTTGCTGCAAGCCTTGGCGGTCTGCCTGCAGTGCCCAGCCTTGTTTATCCCAGTCGCCAAGCACAATGCGTTGGGCGGGTTGGCCGTTGACCTGTAACTGATGTGTGGCGGGGCGATGGGTATGGCCGTGAATCAGCGTACGTACGCCGTGCTCGGCCATGATGTGCGGCACTTCATCCGGGGTGACATCGACAATCTCGCTGGCTTTCATCCGCGTTTGCGTGCGGCTTTCATTGCGCAGCTTGCGCGCCAGTTTTTGCCGAGTACTCAACGGTAGGTTGCGCAGGATAAACAGTGAGATCGGGTTGCGCAGCCAACGGCGCAGCTTCATGTAGCCAATGTCCTGAGTGCACAGGCTGTCGCCGTGCATCAGCAGCACGCGCTCGCCATTCAGTTCAATCACGCAAGGGTCGGGCAACAACGTGCAGCCCGCTTCGCGGCAGAAGGCTTTGCCGATCAAGAAGTCGCGATTGCCATGCATCAAATAGATGCGCGTACCACGCTCGCTGAGTTGGCGCAGGGCCTGGGCAATCGAGCGCTGGAAAGGGCTGATGGCATCGTCACCGATCCACACTTCGAAGAAGTCGCCCAGGATATACAGCGCCTGAGCCTGAGCCGCGCGGGTTTCGAGAAAATGCAGGAACGCCCGGCTGATATCCGGGCGTTCCTGTTCAAGATGCAGATCGGAGATCAGTAGAATCACTCAACGATCTCGGCACGCTCGATGATTACGTCATCAACCGGTACATCCTGGTGGCCGGATTTGCTGGTGGTGGCAACGGCCTTGATGGCGTTGACCACGTCCATGCCTTCAACTACTTCACCGAACACTGCATAGCCCCAGCCTTGTACGGTCGGCGCGCTGTGGTTGAGGAAGCTGTTGTCGCCAACGTTGATAAAGAACTGTGCGCTGGCCGAATGCGGCTCCATGGTACGGGCCATGGCTACGGTGCCGATCTTGTTGGCGACGCCGTTGTTGGCTTCGTTCTTGATCGGTGCGCGGGTGGTTTTCTGCTTCATGCCCGGCTCGAAACCGCCGCCCTGGATCATGAAGTTGCTGATTACGCGGTGGAATACCGTGTTGTCGTAGTGGCCTTCCGAGACGTACTGCTTGAAGTTGGCCACGGTTTCCGGGGCTTTGTCTTCGAACAGGTTAAGGGTGATAACGCCGTGGTTGGTGTGCAGCTTGATCATGGAGGTAATCGCTCTGTCGATAAATCCGTGAGCCGCTGAATTTCCAGCAAAGGGCATTGCAGCGGTTCTTGGGCCTGTCAGGGGGTTGACAGCTTCGGCTATGATAAGCGCTTTGTATAAGCCGGCCTACCCTGAGAGCCTGTACGCAACCTGCTGCGCGTTGGCTAAACGGCGTTGAAAACCACCTCGGAATGCTCATTTACACTCGTAAACTCCGCTTCCTCGGCTATTTTCGCCACCGTTTAGCTCTAGCTCGCAAGGTTGTGAACAGGCTCTGAAACGTGCCACGCACTCGCCAAGGACCCCATGAGCAAGCCAGAAACTGTCGCCGCCGCTAACTTTCTTCGTCCCATCGTCCAGGCCGATCTGGATGCCGGTAAGCACGCGAAAATCATCACCCGCTTCCCGCCGGAGCCCAATGGCTACCTGCATATTGGCCACGCCAAGTCGATCTGCCTGAACTTCGGCCTGGCCAAGGAAATGGGTGGCGAGTGCAATCTGCGTTTTGATGACACCAACCCGGCCAAGGAAGACCAGGAATATATCGACGCGATCAAGAGCGACGTGCAGTGGCTGGGCTTTCAGTGGGCTGGCGAGGAGCGCTATGCCTCCAACTATTTTGACCAGCTGCATGCCTGGGCCATTGAGCTGATCAAGGCGGGCAAGGCCTTTGTCTGCGACCTGGACGCCGAAGAAATGCGCGCCTACCGCGGCAACCTCACCGAGCCGGGCAAGAACAGCCCGTTCCGTGAGCGCAGCGTTGAGGAGAACCTTGATCTGTTTGCCCGCATGAAAGCAGGCGAGTTCGCCGATGGTGCCCGCTCGCTGCGCGCGAAGATCGACATGGCCTCGCCGAACATCAACTTGCGCGATCCGATTCTCTATCGTATTCGTCATGCCCATCATCACCAAACGGGTGATAAGTGGTGCATCTACCCGAGCTATGACTTTACCCACGGGCAGTCGGATGCCATCGAAGGCGTGACGCATTCAATCTGCACCTTGGAGTTTGAAGATCATCGTCCGCTTTACGAGTGGTTCTTGGCGCAACTGCCAGTCCCGGCGCAGCCGCGTCAGTACGAATTCGCTCGTCTGAACCTGAACTACACCATCACCAGCAAGCGCAAGCTCAAGCAGCTGGTTGATGAAAAGCACGTTAATGGCTGGGACGACCCGCGTATGTCGACCCTCTCGGGCTTCCGTCGCCGTGGCTACACCCCTGCATCGATCCGTACCTTCTGCGACATGATCGGCGTCAACCGCGCCGGCGGCGTGGTCGATGTTGGCATGCTGGAATTCGCTATTCGTGATGATCTCGACGCCAACGCGGCTCGTGCCATGTGCGTACTCAAACCGCTGAAAGTAGTGATCACCAACTACCCGGAAGATAAGGTCGAGAACCTCGAACTGCCGCGCCATCCGAAGCAGGATATGGGCCTACGCGTGCTGCCGTTTAGCCGTGAGATTTATATTGACGCCAGCGACTTCGAAGAAGTCCCGCCGGCCGGCTTCAAGCGTTTGATCCCCGGTGGCGAAGCGCGTCTGCGTGGTAGCTACGTGATCCGCGCCGACGAAGCCATCAAGGATGCCGAAGGCAATATCGTCGAACTGCGCTGCAGCTATGACGAGAACACCCTGGGCAAGAACCCTGAAGGCCGCAAGGTCAAGGGTGTGATCCACTGGGTGCCGGCAGCCGAAAGCGTTGAGTGCGAAGTGCGTCTGTATGACCGCCTGTTCCGCTCTGCCAACCCGGAGAAAGACGAAGAGGGCGGCAGCTTCCTCGACAACATCAACCCGGATTCGTTGGTAGTGCTCAAGGGCTGTCGCGCTGAGCCATCGCTGGCCGAAGCTGCACCGGAAGAGCGTTTCCAGTTCGAGCGTGAAGGCTACTTCTGCGCCGATATGAAGGACAGCAAGCCGGGTGCGCCGGTGTTTAACCGTACCGTGACGTTGCGTGACTCCTGGGCCTAAGAGTCTGTCTCGGATCTGCTGCGCGTCGGCAATACTGCGTTAAAAATGGCCTCGGAATGCTCATTTACAGCTGTAAACTCCGCTTCCTCGGCCATTTTTGCCTTGTATCGCTCTAGCTCGCCAGATCCGAAACAGGCTCTAGTGCCCAGTCGCTCTGATTAGAACCGGGCCGGTATGCCGGCCCGTGGTTTTCCAAGGAATGCCGATGCTCTCGATCTACAACACGCTGACCAAAAGCAAAGAAGTCTTCAAGCCGCTGGACGGTAACAAGGTGCGCATGTACGTGTGCGGCATGACCGTATACGACTACTGCCATATCGGCCACGGCCGCAGCATGGTGGCCTTTGATCTGGTAACCCGGTGGTTGCGCTTCAGCGGTTATGACCTGACCTACGTGCGCAACATCACCGACATCGAAGACAAGATCATCAATCGCGCCCGGGAGAACGATGAGCCGTTCGACGTGCTGACCGAACGCATGATCGCTGCGATGCACGAGGACGAGGCGCGTCTCAATATCCTCAAACCAGACATGGAACCGCGCGCTACGGATCACATTCCGGGCATGCTGAGCATGATCCAGATCTTGATAGACAAGGGTTACGCCTACGCTCCGGGCAATGGTGATGTGTACTACCGCGTCGCCAAGTTCATGGGCTACGGCAAGCTGTCGCGTAAGAAGATCGAAGACCTGCGCATCGGCGCGCGCATTGAAGTGGACGAAGCCAAGCAGGATCCGCTGGACTTCGTCCTGTGGAAAGGCGTCAAACCCGGCGAGCCGAGCTGGGAATCGCCGTGGGGCGCGGGTCGTCCGGGCTGGCATATCGAGTGCTCGGTCATGTCGACCTGCTGCCTGGGCGAGACCTTTGATATTCATGGCGGCGGCAGCGACCTGGAATTCCCGCACCACGAGAACGAGATCGCCCAGAGCGAGGCGGCCACCGGCAAGCCTTACGCCAACGCCTGGATGCACTGCGGGATGATCCGCATCAACGGCGAGAAGATGTCCAAGTCATTGAACAACTTCTTCACCATTCGCGATGTGCTGGAGAAGTACCACCCCGAGGTGGTGCGCTACCTGCTGGTGTCCAGCCACTACCGCAGCCCGATCAACTACTCCGAAGAAAGCCTCAAGGACGCCAAGAGCGCCCTGGAGCGCTTCTACAACGCGCTTAAAGGTCTGCCGGAAGCAGCGCCGGTGGGTGGCGAAGCCTTTGTCGAGCGTTTTGCCGCAGCCATGAACGATGACTTCGGCACGCCGGAAGCCTGCGCCGTGCTGTTCGAGCTGGCGCGTGAGATCAACCGCCTGCGTGAAAACGATGTGCAGGCGGCTGCCGGCCTGGCGGCGCGGCTGAAGGAACTGGCCGGAGTGCTCGGTGTGTTGCAGCTTGAGCCTGAGGCTTTCCTGCAGGCCGGTGCCGCCGGCAAGGTCGATGCTGCCGAGGTTGAGGCGTTGATCGCTGCGCGCCTGCAGGCCCGCGCTGAGAAGAACTGGGGCGAGTCTGACCGTATCCGCGATCAGCTCACCGCCATGGGCGTGGTACTGGAAGACGGCAAGGGTGGCACTACCTGGCGTTTGGCTGAGTAAGGTAGGTGTTGGATTAAACAGGCCGCTTTCGAGCGGCTTGTTTATTTGCGGCGATAGATACAGAGGGAAGATTCAATGCACGTCAGTCGTCTATCGCGAACCTTGCTTGCGTTGCTGCTCTGGGCGGCGGCCTTGTATGTGCTGCTCTGCGTTGCTTTGCTGGTGTTCCAGCGTTCGCTTATCTACTTTCCGCAGCCCCGCGCTATCGATAATCCCACCACGCTGCTCAAACTGCCCATAGAGGATGGCGAGGTGCTGATTTCCACCCGGTCACTCGAGGGGCGCAATGCCCTGATCTATTTCGGTGGTAACGGCGAGGATGTTTCCCTCAATCTGCCTGAGTTTTCCCAGGCTTTCAGCGACCATGCGCTCTACCTGCTGCATTACCGAGGCTATGGCGGAAGCAGCGGCACGCCCACAGAAGAGGCTATTCAGGCCGATGCGCTTGCCTTGTTTGACCAGGCTTATGCTCAGCATCCTTGCATTGTGGTGGTGGGACGCAGTTTAGGCTCGGGCGTGGCGGTGCGCCTTGCCAGTCAGCGGCCGGCAGCCCGTTTGATTCTGATTACGCCTTACAACAGCATCCAAGAACTGGCGCAGAGCCGGTTCCCGTATATCCCCGTACAGTGGCTGCTTAAGGACAAATTCGAGTCCTGGAAGTACGCCCAGCAGATACGTATTCCAACACTGTTGATCGCGGCCGAGCAGGATCAGGTCATCCCTCGCGCCAGCACCGATGCACTTTTCAACCATTTCGCCACGGGTGTAGCTGAGCTCAAGGTTATTCCGGCAGCGGGACACAACTCGTTATCGCAAAGCCAGGAGTACCTCAAGCTACTTAAGGGCGCGTTGTGTGAAGGCTAACGCGGTGCTCGCCTGTCTTGGCATTGTTGACCGCTGTTCGTGAGATGGTGAACAGGCTCATAACGGTCATTTGTAACCGTTAGGCCGCAAGGCTTAGTTCCACAACCAGTTCCACAGCCCCGGCAGGCGGGCGTATTGCTGTGGGTCGCCGAGGGCGCGTCTTAAGGCCGCGCGTTGCAGGGCATCGCGCTGGTCATAGAACGGCTGCTTGTCGGTGGCCAGGCCAACGTCTTCGGCCACATCCATCAGGATTTGCAGGTATTCCTGCATATGCCGCGCGGTGTAGGGGTTGAGGTCGTGGAAGGTCACCACCACCGGGATAACCCCATCTACTGCAGGCAAGGCGCCAACGCTGATCTGTTGTGCGGCGCGCGCGAGCTGGTCTCGCAGATTACTGCGCCGGCGCAGGCTGCCGTTGATGCCCCAAGTCTTGCCATCGTGGGCGCTCAAATCGGTCAGCAGCAAACGCAGGCCATGCGCCTGGTAGGCGGCGAAGGTTCGTTCGTCGTAGTTCCAGAAGGGTGGCCGTACCAGGCGCGGGGCGGCACCGCTGATGGCCGTGAGGTCGGCTACGCCATCTCTCAGCGACTGCTCCAGTTCGGCAGGGCTAAGGAAACGGTGGTTGGCATGCCCCGGCGTGGCGGTATGAAAACCCAGCAGATGCCCTTCACGTTGCTGGCGCTGCAGTAGCGCCTGACCCTTTACGCTACCGCCAGCTGCGGCGGCGCGAGTCTGAACAAAGAACAGCGCTTTGATTCCTGGCTGGATCGGGTTGTCTGCCAGAGTATCGAGGATCTGCTCGGTTGGATTGTCGCGGGTGTCGGCGCTGGGACCGTCATCAAAACTCAGGAGAAAGCGTATCGGCTCAATCTCTGGGTTGGGTTGCGGTGGTGCAACGCTGCTGCAGGCGCTCAATAAAATGCTGATCAATACGGCGCCGCTCCATAGGAGCAGCGACGGAACTGGCGAAAAAGCGTTTGTTGGAATTGCCGGGTAACGCATTAGGCTTTGGCTCGCGAAAGGACAGGGGCGGCGGGATCGAGCAACGGCAATAGAGGCGGACGCGGAGTCTATGCGGCTATGGCCGCCGGGGATATCTGTGTTTGGCTGTTATCGATTTCGACCCTGTTTGAGCCCTATAGGTTCATGGCCGGCGCAGCTCATAGGTTTATCGCGCTGACCGGTCCCTGCCACCTGCAGTCAGGGTTGGGAGGAGGATTTAGCGTTCCATCAGCCCCGTTTCCCGTAGCCGTTTGTACAACGTGTTGCGGCTAACCCCGAGGCTGCGCGCCAGGTGCGAGACATTGCCGCCGCAGGCTTGGTACTGACTGGCTAGATCATCCGCGCTGGTGCTGGCCAACGGTTGCGGAGATGGCTGGATGGTGGGTGTTTGCGCGACTGGTGGTTGCAAATCGGCAAAGAAATCATCCGGCAGGTGTTCGGCGCGGATCTGCTGGTCTTCGGCCATGGCCAGAGCGATCTGCAGGACGCTACTCAACTGGCGCAGGTTGCCGGGCCAGGGGTGACGCTCGAACAGGTTCAGCACGTCTTGGCTTAACCCCGCCCATTGCTGTGGCTCGCGGTGGTAATCCCAGATGCGCTGAATCATGGCCGCCTTGTCGGTGCGTTCACGTAGCGGCGGCAGTTCCAGGTTGAGGCCGCTGATGCGGTAGTAGAGATCCTGGCGAAACAGCCCGCTCTCTACATCCTGGCGCAACGGGCGGTTGGTGGCGGAAATCAGGCGGATATCCACAGGGTACAGCTCACTGCTGCCCAGCGGCTGTACGCAGCGCTCCTGCAATACCCGCAGCAGGCGGGCCTGTACACGCAGCGGCATATCGCCGACTTCGTCGAGAAACAGCGTACCTTTGTCGGCTTTGCGGATCAGGCCAACGCTGCCTTTCTGATTGGCCCCGGTAAACGCACCTTTTTCATAGCCGAACAGCTCAGACTCCACCAACTCGGCGGGAATGGCCGCGCAGTTGACTGCAATAAAGGCTTGGCTGGCCCGCGAGCTGGCGTGATGCAGGGCTTTGACGAAGACTTCCTTGCCCACCCCCGTTTCACCATGCACCAGAATCGGAATGTTCTTTTCCAGTAGCCGCTCGGCCTGACGCACGGCTTTGTCGACGCGTGGGTCGCCGAGGTTGAGCGAGGCCAGGGTGAACGAATTGCGATTGGCGCTGGCCGGCGGCTGCTGGGCTTGGCGAAAGTCACGGGCCTGGATCGGCGAGGGTTGTTGCGGACGTTTGATCTGCGCGTGAAAGCGAAAGCGCCCGCTGGCGCGCAGGTTGAACGGCTGCGCCTCGGGCTGATTGAGCAGTTGCTGCAACGGCACGTCGAACAGGCTTTCGATATTCACCTGGGCCAGGCCCACGCCCAACAGGCTATCGGCGCGGCGATTGGCGGAAACCACTTGGCCTTGCTCGTCGAAGATCAACAACCCGGCCCAGGGGCTGCTGAGGTTATCCAGGCTGGTGTTAAAGCTCAGCTGAAAATACCGCTGCTGGAACAGGTTAAGGATCAGTCGGTTTTCCACCGATTGGCTCATCATCTTGACCATGCCGAGGGTGTGTGAGGGCGGCAGGTAGCTGTCGCTCGACACATCCAGCACCGCAATCATCTGCCGTTGCTCATCAAAAATCGGCGAGGCCGAGCCAGTCATAAAGCGATTGGCTTTGAGAAAGTGTTCATCGTGCTGGATGTGTACCGCTTGGCCGCAACTCAGGGCCGTGCCGATGGCATTGGTACCGGTGTAGCGCTCCAGCCAGGTGGCCCCAGCGACAAAGCCGGCCGCGCGGCTGGGTTCGATAAAGCGTTGGTCGCCCCAGGACTGCAGCACCTGGCCCTGGTGGTCGGCCAGCATGATCAGGCAATTGGAGTTAGCCAGGATGGTGCCGTAGTAGGGCAGCACCTCCTTGTGGGTGGTGTGCACCAGGGCGTGCTGGCTTTCCAGCAGGGCGCTGATTTGGCCGCGCTCGGGCTGGCTGAAAATCGGTGTGCTCTGGTGGGTCAGGCCGTAGTCACGGCAGCGTGTCCAGGAGTCCTGGATGATTGTCTCGTGGGGCAGGGCGGTGACAGCGTCAGCCATGACAGGTATCTCGCGCGGGTTCTTGTTGTTATGGGCCACGGCCTGCGCCGGGCCTATGCAGTGTCGCCGAAGGCTGTTCAATGTCAACGTTGCGACTGTTCAGTTGTTCACTGTGCACTGTTCAAAAGTGTTCACTGAAGTCTCCGTAGATTACTTGCGTGTGGCTGGAGTTATTTTAAATCAATGGCTTAAAGTTAATTAAAGGGATTGGCACGGAACTCGCCTTGTAGCTGGGCAGATAACAAGAAATAAGGACGGCTCATGTCACTTACCTTGGAGCATGTCACGCGTATCGTCGATAACCAGCTGCATATCGATGATGCCTGTCTGAGCTTCGAACCCGGTTCTTTCAATGTGTTGCTGGGGCGCACGCTGTCTGGCAAGACCAGCCTGATGCGGCTGATGGCCGGCTTGGACAAGCCCACAAGCGGACGCATTCTGATGAATGGCGCCGATATGACTCAGGTGCCGGTGCGCCAGCGCAACGTGTCGATGGTTTATCAGCAGTTCATCAATTACCCCACCCTGACGGTGTTTGAGAACATCGCCTCGCCGCTGCGCCAGGCTGGCGTGAGCAAGGCCGAGATTCTGGAAAAGGTCCACGCCACCGCGAAAATGCTGCGCATCGATGGTTTGCTCAAGCGTTACCCACTGGAACTGTCCGGCGGTCAGCAGCAGCGCACGGCGATGGCCCGGGCACTGGTCAAGGATGCCTCGCTGATTCTCTTCGACGAGCCGCTGGTCAACCTCGACTACAAGCTGCGCGAAGAGCTGCGTCAGGAAATGCGTGAGCTGTTTCAGGCCCGCCACACCATCGCCATCTATGCCACCACCGAGCCCAATGAGGCACTGGCCCTAGGCGGCACCACCACCATCCTGCATGAGGGGCGGGTGGTGCAGAGCGGCAAGACTGCTGAGGTTTATCACCGTCCGCAACAGGTGCTGGCGGCGGAGCTTTTTTCCGAGCCGGCGATCAACCTGATGCCGGGACGCGTCAGCGGTACCGAAGTGAGCTTTGCCGATACTGTGCATTTCCCGCTCAACCCTGACCTGCAAGGCATCGCCGAAGGCGAATACCGTTTCGGCGTACGCCCCAGCCATATCGGCCTGGTGCCCTCCAACGATGACGATCTGGAGCTGGCGGTGACGGTTGAGCTGGCCGAGATCAGCGGTTCAGAAACTTTTCTGCACGTGCGTAACGAGCAGTTCGTGCTGGTGCTGCATCTGCCTGGGGTGCATGAGTACGACGTGGATACGCCGATCCTTATCTATATCCCCACCCACAAGCTGTTTGTCTTCTCCGCTAACGGGCTGTTGATTCAGGCGCCCAGCCGCCGTCTGGGGAGGGTTGCCTGATGGCCGAGATTCGCCTGCATAACCTTGCTCATAGTTACAGCCGCAGCCCGAGCGGTCCGGCCGATTACGCCATTCGCGAGATGGACCATGTATGGGAACAGGGTGGTGCCTATGCGCTGCTCGGACCTTCTGGTTGTGGCAAGTCGACCCTGCTGAATATCATTTCCGGCCTGCTCAGCCCCTCCCATGGCGAAGTGCAGTTTGATGGCAAGGTGGTCAACGCGCTGCCGCCCGAGCAGCGCAATATCGCCCAGGTTTTCCAGTTTCCGGTGGTCTACGACACCATGACGGTGTTCGACAACCTGGCCTTCCCCTTGCGCAATCAGGGCATGAATGAGGCGAAGATCCTTACCAAGGTCAACGAAATTGCCGAGGTACTGGAGCTGCATCCGCTTCTGCACAAGCGCGCGCGTAATCTGACTGCCGATGAGAAACAGAAGGTTTCCATGGGCCGCGGCTTGGTGCGCGATGACGTGTCGGCGATTTTGTTCGACGAGCCGCTGACGGTGATCGACCCGCACTTGAAATGGAAACTGCGGCGCAAGCTCAAGCAGATCCACGAGCAGTTCAATATCACCATGGTTTACGTCACCCACGACCAGCTCGAAGCCTCGACCTTCGCCGACAAGATCGCGGTCATGTACGGCGGGCAGATCGTCCAGTTCGGCACGCCGCGTGAGCTGTTCGAACGACCTAGCCATACCTTCGTCGGCTATTTCATTGGCAGCCCTGGGATGAACTTGATCGATGTATTGCCTGATAGCGGCGGTGTGCGCTTCAACAACACCCTGTTGCCGTTACCGGCCGCGCTCAATCAACGGCTTGCCGAGCTGCCTGGGGCCAAGCTGAAGATTGGTATCCGTCCGGAGTTCGTGCATGTCTGGGACGGTCCCAACGAGGACGCGATGTGTGGCGAGGTGGTGCATGTTGAAGACCTTGGCACCTACAAGATTCTTACCCTCAAACTCGATGGGCAGTCGCTCAAGGTGCGCCTGCAGGAAGACCAGCCCGTGCCGCACCAGCAGGTGTACCTGAGCTTTCCGGCTCAGTGGCTGATGCTCTACGCCGATGACTTTCTGGTTGAGGCGCAAGCGCTGGAGGTGCAGTCATGAAGGTGCAGAACAACAAGGCCTGGTGGCTGGTGCTGCCGGTATTTTTGCTGGTGGCGTTCAGCGCCATCGTGCCGATGATGACGGTGGTCAACTATTCGGTGCAGGACATCTTCGATCATTCCACGCGCTATTTTGTCGGCGTCGACTGGTACAAACAGGTGCTGCAGGACACCCGTCTGCATGATTCGCTATTGCGCCAGTTCATCTTCTCCGCCTGCGTGCTGCTGATCGAAATCCCCTTAGGCATTGCCATCGCTCTGTGCATGCCGACCAAAGGGCGCATGGCCTCGCTGGTGCTGATCGTACTGGCGATTCCGCTGCTGATTCCGTGGAACGTGGTTGGTACCATCTGGCAGATATTCGGCCGCGCCGATATTGGCTTGCTGGGTTGGAGCCTGAACAGCCTGGGCATCAGTTACAACTACGCCTCCAATACCAGCGACGCCTGGGTCACGGTACTGATTATGGACGTCTGGCACTGGACCTCGTTGGTGGCATTGCTCTGCTATTCCGGGCTGCGCGCCATTCCCGATGTGTATTACCAGGCCGCGCGCATCGATCGCGCATCTGACTGGGCGGTGTTCCGGCATATCCAGCTGCCCAAGCTCAAGAGTGTGCTGCTGATCGCGGTGATGCTGCGGTTTATGGACAGCTTCATGATCTACACCGAACCCTTCGTGCTGACTGGTGGTGGCCCGGGCAACGCCACCACCTTTCTCAGTCAAACCCTGACGCAGATGGCCATCGGCCAGTTCGACCTGGGCCCTGCGGCGGCGTTTTCGCTGGTGTACTTCCTGATCATCCTGTTGGTGTCCTGGCTGTTCTACACCGCCATGACCCACAACGATAAGACACGCTGAGGCCGATCATGAACCTACGTAAACAAGTGGGGCTGGGGCTCTACGTCCTGTTTTTGCTGGTGCCGATCTACTGGTTGCTGAACATGTCGTTCAAGAGCAACACCGAGATTCTTGGCGGCCTGACGCTGTGGCCGCATGGTTTCACCCTGGATAACTACAAAGTGATTTTCACCGACCCGAGCTGGTACGAGGGCTACCTCAATTCGCTGTACTACGTGTGCTTGAATACGCTGATTTCACTGACGGTGGCGCTGCCGGCGGCCTATGCGTTTTCTCGCTACCGCTTTCTCGGCGATAAGCACCTGTTCTTCTGGCTGCTGACCAATCGGATGGCGCCACCTGCGGTGTTTTTGCTGCCGTTTTTCCAGCTCTATTCGTCCATTGGCCTGTTCGACACGCATATTGCCGTGGCCCTGGCGCACTGCTTGTTCAACGTGCCGCTGGCGGTGTGGATTCTTGAAGGCTTTATGTCTGGCGTGCCGAAGGAGATCGACGAAACCGCCTACATCGACGGCTACAGCTTCCCGAAATTCTTCGTGAAGATCTTTATTCCACTGATTGGCTCGGGCATCGGCGTTACCGCGTTCTTCTGCTTCATGTTCTCTTGGGTTGAGCTGCTGCTGGCGCGCACCCTGACCTCGGTGGATGCCAAGCCAATTGCCGCCGTTATGACGCGTACCGTGTCTGCATCGGGGATCGATTGGGGCGTGCTGGCAGCGGCGGGGGTATTGACCATTCTGCCGGGCATGCTGGTTATTTGGTTTGTCCGCAACCATGTGGCCAAGGGCTTTGCCCTGGGCCGGGTGTAAGGAGGAAACGATGGATTGGATGGCCTGGACTCTGCCCACTGCGCTGTTTTTCGGTGGCATCGCCACGATTCTTGTGGGCATGACAGTGTGGGAACTGCGTTCGCCCTGCGTCGAGCGCAAAGGCTTATTGCCGATTAGCACTACCCGTGGTGATCGGTTGTTTATCGGTCTGCTTGGAAGTGCCTACCTGCACCTGTTGGTGGTGGGCGTGACCGATTGGAGTGTCTGGATAGCCTCGGTGCTGTCCCTGTTCTGGTTGTTTGCAGTGATGCGTTGGGGCTAAACCGGGCAGCCTTGGACGCGCCAGTTGCTTGGGCGCGTCCATGACCCGCTTACCTCATTCCAAACCCTGAGATGGAGGTCTCTATGTTCGACAATAACAACAAAACTCGACATAGCATGGCGCTGGCTGCCTTGCTGACGTTGTCCGGCTTGAGCGGCGCAGCCTGGGCTGATGCCTACGAAGAAGCGGCAAAGAAGTGGATCGGCGAGGAGTTCAGCCCCTCGACCCTGACGGCCGAGCAGCAACTCGAAGAGCTGAAATGGTTTATCAAGGCCGCCGAACCGTTTCGCGGCATGAGCATCAGCGTGGCTTCGGAAACCATCGCCACCCACGAGTACGAGTCCAAGGTGCTGGCCAAGGCCTTCAGCGAAATTACTGGAATCCAGCTCAAGCATGACTTGATGCAGGAAGGCGATGTTGTCGAAAAACTGCAAACCCAGATGCAGTCGGACAAGAACATCTACGACGGCTATATCAACGATTCTGATCTGATCGGCACGCACTTCCGTTACGGCAAGGCGGTGGCTATCAGCGACATGATGGAAGGCGAAGGCAAGGCGGTAACATCGCCGACTCTGGATCTCGAAGACTTTATTGGCCTGTCGTTTACTACCGGGCCTGATGGCAAGCTTTACCAGCTACCAGACCAACAGTTCGCCAACCTTTATTGGTTCCGCGCCGACTGGTTCGAGCGTCCAGAGCTGAAGGCCAAGTTCAAGGAAATCTACGGTTACGAGCTGGGCGTGCCGGTCAACTGGTCGGCCTATGAAGACATCGCTGAGTTCTTCTCCGAGAAGGTCAAGGAAATCGATGGCCAGCGTATCTATGGTCATATGGACTACGGCAAGAAGGATCCATCCCTCGGCTGGCGCTTCACCGATGCCTGGTTCTCCATGGCTGGTGGCGGCGACAAGGGCCTGCCCAATGGTTTACCGGTGGATGAGTGGGGTATTCGCGTCGACGGTTGCCGTCCGGTGGGCTCCAGTGTTGCCCGTGGTGGAGATACCAATGGCCCGGCGGCGGTGTATGCCACCACCAAATATGTCGACTGGATGCGCAAGTACGCGCCGCCAGAAGCGCAGGGCATGACCTTCTCCGAATCTGGCCCGGTGCCAGCGCAGGGCAGCATTGCCCAGCAGATTTTCTGGTACACCGCCTTTACCGCCGACATGACCAAAGCCGGTTTGCCAGTGGTCAACGAAGATGGCACGCCGAAATGGCGTATGGCGCCGTCGCCGAAAGGCCCGTACTGGGAAGAGGGCATGAAGCTGGGTTATCAAGACACTGGTTCCTGGACCTTCCTCAAGTCCACTCCAGAGAAGCAGCGCCTGGCAGCCTGGCTGTATGCTCAGTTTGTGACCTCAAAGACCGTATCGCTGAAGAAGACCCTGGTCGGCCTGACGCCGATTCGTGAGTCGGATATCAACTCGCAAGCCATGACCGACGTTGCACCGAAACTGGGCGGCCTGGTGGAGTTCTATCGCAGCCCTGCGCGTGTGCAGTGGACCCCAACGGGTACCAATGTGCCTGACTATCCGCGTTTGGCTCAGCTGTGGTGGCAGTTTATTGCTGAAGCCGCCAGCGGTGATAAAACACCACAAGAGGCGTTGGATGGCCTGGCGGCTGCACAGGACACCATGATGGGGCGGCTGGAGCGCTCTGGTGTACTTGGCGAGTGTGGCCCGAAACTCAATGAACCACGTGATCCGCAGTACTGGCTGGATCAACCGGGCGCACCGAAGCCCAAGTTGGCTAACGAGAAACCTCGGGGTGAAACCATCAGCTACAGCGAGCTGCTGAAATCCTGGGAGCAAGCCCGCGACTAAACCTAGCGGGTTAGCTTGGTATAAAAAAACGGCACCTAAGGGTGCCGTTTTCTATTTCTAGCCACGCTGCACTTAGTCGTGCAAATGCTCGGCGGCATGCAGCGTGTTTTCCAGCAGGCCGGCACGGGTCATCGGGCCAACTCCGCCCGGCACCGGGGTAATCCAGCCTGCGCGGGGCAGGGCGGTTTCGTACACCACATCGCCAATCAGTTTGCCGTCGGTCTGGCGGTTGATGCCTACGTCGATGACGATTGCACCAGGCTTGATCCATTCGCCATGCACCAGGCCAGGCTTGCCGGCCGCAACCACGACGATATCGGCCTGGCCGACATGCATTGGCAGGTCTTTGGTGAAGCGGTGGGTCACGGTGACGGTGCAGCCGGCCAGTAGAAGCTCCATGGCCATCGGCCGGCCGACGATATTCGATGCGCCAACCACCACTGCATGCAAACCGTACAAATCGACGCCAGTGCTTTGCAGCAGGGTCATGATGCCTTTCGGGGTACAGGGGCGCAGCAATGGCATGCGCTGGGCCAGGCGGCCGATGTTGTAAGGGTGGAAGCCATCAACGTCTTTATCCGGGCGGATGCGCTCCAGCAATAAAGAAGCATCGAGATGCTCTGGCAGCGGCAGTTGCACTAGGATGCCGTCAATGCTCGGTTCGTCATTCAAACGGTCGATCAATGCCATCAGCTCGGCCTGGGCTGTGGTGGCCGGTAGGTCATAAGCCTGTGAGACAAAGCCAACTTCTTCGCAGTCTTTACGCTTGTGCGAAACGTAGACCTGGGACGCGGGGTCGCTACCGACGAGAATTACTGCCAGCCCGGGTGCGCGCAGGCCTTGCTGACGTCGTTCGGCGACACGTTGGGCGATCTGCTGGCGCAGGCTGGCGGCAATTGCTTTGCCATCGATCAGTTGTGCGGTCATTGCGCTTGGTTAACCATAAAGAAAGGATGGAAAAAGGACGCGCATTCTCGCATGACCGTGCTGTGGGGCAAAGGCGCACACCGCGGTTTTCGCGTAACTCCTTTAAATGGCTGAATTTTTTTAACTTTTCCTGTTGACGACCTGAAGCGGTCTCTATAACATTCGCCCCGCTTGTCGAGCACAGCCAGTCGCTGGGTAAGACGGCAAAGGTCGAAGCTGCAAAGTTTTTTCCGAAGCCGAAAGCTTTAAGTCTGCATTTGCAGATGGATAGGCGCCCGTAGCTCAGCTGGATAGAGCATCCGCCTTCTAAGCGGATGGTCGCAGGTTCGAGTCCTGCCGGGCGTGCCATTTGGCGGTCTTGGCTCAAGCAATGCAATATGGTGGGCGTAGCTCAGTTGGTAGAGCACAGGATTGTGACTCCTGTTGTCGTGGGTTCGATCCCCATCGTCCACCCCATATTCCAAAGCGCCAGGTTAATTCCTGGCGTTTTTGTATAAAGCTTTACCACGCGGACGTGGTGGAATTGGTAGACACACTGGATTTAGGTTCCAGCGCCGCAAGGCGTGAGAGTTCGAGTCTCTCCGTCCGCACCATCTTTTAGCTCCCTCCCGTTTGCCGCCTGCATCTAGGGTGACTTCTGCAAATCGACCCTCTAGAATGCATGCCCTTGATTAGGGGCCGGCAAGCGGCCGGCTTATGTCTGTGCAACGAGGATTATCCATGCAAGTTTCTGTTGAAAGTACCTCTGCTCTCGAGCGCCGTATGACCGTTGGCGTCTCTGTTGAGCGCATCGAGACTGAGGTCAACAAGCGTCTGCAGCAGACTGCCCGTCGTGCCAAGGTCCCTGGTTTCCGTCCTGGCAAAGTGCCAATGAGCGTGATCCGTCAGCGTTATGAAGATGCTGCGCGTCAGGAAGCGCTGGGTGATCTGATCCAATCCACTTTCTACGAAGCCGTTGTTGAGCAGAAGCTCAATCCTGCCGGCGCTCCGGCTGTTGAGCCGAAGTCGTTCGAGAAAGGCAAGGATCTGGAATACGTTGCGACCTTTGAGGTATTCCCAGAGTTTACCGTTGCCGGTTTCGACTCTATCGCCATCGAGCGCCTGCAGGCTGACGTGGCTGACTCCGACGTCGACAACATGCTGGAAATCCTGCGTAAGCAGAACACCCGTTTCGAGGCTGCCGAGCGCGCTGCTGAGAATGGCGATCAACTGAACATCGATTTCGTTGGCAAGGTCGACGGCGAAGCCTTCGCAGGTGGTTCGGCCAAGGGCACGCAGCTGGTCCTCGGCTCTGGTCGCATGATCCCAGGCTTTGAAGAGGCCCTCGTGGGCGCCAAGGCTGGCGAAGAGCGCGTAATCAACCCGACCTTCCCGGCTGATTACCAGAATCTGGATTTGGCTGGCAAAGCTGCCGAGTTCACCGTCACCGTCAATAGCATCGCGGCACCTCAGCTGCCAGAGCTGAATGATGACTTCTTCGCCCTGTTCGGCGTGAAAGAAGGTGGCCTGGAAGGCTTCCGCGCTGAAGTGCGTAAGAACATGGAGCGCGAACTGCGCCAGGCCATCAAATCCAAGGTTAAAAACCAGGTGATGGACGGCCTGCTGGCTGCCAATCCGATCGAAGTGCCTAAGGCGCTGATCACTAATGAAGTGAATCGTTTGCGCGTGCAGGCGGTTCAGCAGTTCGGTGGCAACCTCAAGCCTGAGCAGCTGCCAGCTGAGCTGTTCGAAGAGCAAGCCAAGCGCCGTGTAGTGCTGGGTCTGGTTGTGGCTGAAGTGGTCAAGCAGTGTGAGCTGAAGCCGGATGATGCGCGCGTTCGCGAAATGATCCAGGAAATGGCGTCTGCTTACCAAGAGCCTGAGCAGGTTGTTGCCTGGTACTACAAAAACGACCAGCAAATGAACGAAGTGCGTTCGGTTGTACTGGAAGAGCAAGTTGTAGATACTGTTTTGCAGAAGGCCAACGTGACCGATAAAGCGGTCTCGTACGAAGAAGCTGTCAAGCCGGTAGAAGCACCACAAGCCGCCTGATTTCTTTACCTCGTTCGAACACGTCATAAGCCAGCCTCCGTGCTGGCTTATGCGTATTTGTGACATGACTATTTAGGGAGCGAGTGCACGCATGTCCCGCAATCCTTTTATGCAGCAAATGCCTGATATCCAAGCCGCTGGCGGCTTGGTTCCTATGGTTGTTGAGCAGTCGGCTCGCGGTGAGCGCGCCTATGACATCTATTCGCGCCTGCTCAAAGAGCGAGTGATCTTCCTGGTAGGTCCTGTAGAGGACTACATGGCCAACCTGATCTGTGCGCAACTGTTGTTCCTTGAAGCGGAAAACCCGGACAAGGACATCCATCTTTACATCAACTCGCCCGGCGGTTCGGTGACTGCGGGTATGTCGATCTACGACACCATGCAGTTCATTAAGCCTAACGTTTCGACCACCTGTATTGGTCAGGCATGCAGCATGGGCGCATTCCTGCTGACCGCTGGTGCAGAGGGCAAGCGTTACTGCCTGCCGAACTCGCGCGTGATGATTCACCAGCCACTGGGTGGTTTCCAGGGGCAGGCGTCGGACATCGAAATCCACGCCAAGGAAATCCTCTTTATCCGCGAGCGTCTCAATACGCTGATGGCCAAACACAGCGGGCACACCCTAGAAGAAATCGAGCGTGATACCAATCGTGATAACTTCATGAGTGCCGAAGCCGCCCGTGAGTACGGGTTGATCGACGCAGTGATTGAAAAGCGCCCCGCGTAATATAAGCAGCTCAAATAGGGCGGAGCGGCGTTTCCGGCCTCCGGCGGGCTTGAAAAAGCCCGCATAAGCCTTCATCTTGTGTTGCAAGCCTATCGGATTTGGATCGAACGAATGACTGACACCCGCAACGGCGAGGACAACGGCAAGTTGCTTTATTGCTCCTTCTGCGGCAAAAGCCAGCATGAAGTGCGCAAATTAATTGCCGGCCCCTCGGTCTTCATCTGCGACGAGTGCGTAGACCTGTGCAATGACATCATCCGTGAGGAGGTGCAAGAAGCCCAGGCCGAGAGCAGTGCGCATAAATTGCCTGCCCCCAAGGAAATCAGCGGCATCCTTGACCAGTACGTCATTGGTCAGGAGCGCGCGAAGAAAATTTTGGCTGTAGCGGTTTATAACCACTACAAGCGTCTCAACCAGCGCGATAAGAAAGATGACATTGAGTTAGGTAAGAGCAACATCCTGCTCATCGGTCCGACAGGCTCGGGTAAAACCCTGTTGGCTGAAACGCTGGCGCGTTTGCTCAACGTACCCTTCACTATCGCTGACGCCACCACCCTGACCGAAGCCGGTTATGTAGGGGAGGATGTCGAAAACATCATTCAGAAGCTGTTGCAGAAGTGCGACTACGATGTAGAAAAAGCCCAGATGGGCATAGTCTACATCGATGAAATTGACAAGATTTCGCGCAAGTCCGACAACCCATCGATTACTCGGGATGTATCGGGGGAGGGCGTGCAGCAGGCGCTGCTCAAGCTGATTGAAGGGACTGTTGCATCTGTTCCTCCGCAAGGTGGCCGTAAGCATCCGCAGCAGGAATTTCTGCAGGTTGATACGCGCAATATTCTATTTATTTGTGGTGGTGCTTTTTCAGGCTTGGAAAAGGTCATTCAGGGCCGTTCGACCAAGGGCGGAATCGGTTTCAGTGCCGAGGTTCGCAGCAAGGAAGAGGGCAAGAAAGTTGGCGACTCACTGCGTGCGGTTGAGCCCGACGATCTGGTTAAGTTTGGCCTGATTCCAGAGTTCGTCGGTCGTCTGCCGGTTATCGCTACCTTGGATGAGCTCGATGAAGCAGCATTGGTGCAAATTCTGACCGAGCCGAAGAACGCCTTGACCAAGCAATATGGCAAGTTGTTCGAGATGGAAGGGGTTGAGCTGGAGTTTCGCCCAGATGCGTTGAAGTCGGTTGCCCACAAGGCGCTTGAGCGTAAAACCGGTGCTCGTGGCCTGCGTTCGATTCTCGAAGGTGTCCTGCTCGACACCATGTACGAGATTCCGTCGCAGTCCGACGTTAGCAAGGTGGTTATCGATGAAAGCGTTATTGATGGCTCCTCAAAGCCGTTGCTCATTTATGAGAATAACGAGTTGCCAGCCAAGGCTGCGCCTGACGCGTAGCCGTTTTGTAATATGTTGAAAGCAAGGGGCCTGCGGGCCCCTTTGCTTTTGCTGCGCCAGCGCTTGTTTTTTGTTGGGGCTGCCCCCATCTTAAGGCCAAGGGTCATCCCATCTGTTTACGGCCGTATGGCCGCCGTAGAGCCGAAATCATGAAGACAACCATCGAATTGCCTCTCCTGCCGTTACGCGATGTTGTGGTCTATCCGCACATGGTCATTCCGTTATTCGTCGGGCGTGAAAAATCCATCGAAGCCCTTGAGTCTGCGATGCTGGGTGAGAAGCAGATTCTGCTGCTCGCGCAGAGAAATCCTGCCGACGATGATCCAGATGAAGCGGGTCTCTACCGTGTTGGCACCGTCGCCACGGTATTGCAGTTGCTGAAACTTCCGGATGGCACAGTCAAGGTATTGGTTGAAGGCGAGCAGCGGGGCGAGATTGAGCGCTTTATCGAGGCCGAAGGCCATTGCCGGGCTGAAGTGCAGCTAATTGACGAGGTCGATGCTGCCGAACGTGAGTCTGAGGTTTTTACCCGCAGCCTGCTCAGCCAGTTTGAACAGTACGTTCAGCTTGGCAAGAAGGTGCCTGCGGAGGTGCTGGCCTCGCTCAACGGCATTGATGAGCCGGGCCGGTTAGTCGACACCATGGCTGCACATATGGTGCTGAAGATTGAGCAGAAGCAGGAAATTCTGGAAATTACCGATCTGGCTACGCGTGTTGAGCATGTTCTGGCGCTGCTTGATGCCGAAATCGACCTGCTGCAGGTTGAGAAGCGCATTCGTGGTCGGGTCAAGAAGCAAATGGAGCGTAGCCAGCGTGAGTACTACCTGAATGAGCAGATGAAGGCCATTCAGAAGGAGCTTGGCGACAGCGAAGACGGTCATAACGAACTCGATGAGCTGAAAAAGCGCATCGAGAATGCCGATCTGACTGCCGAAGCGCAGACCAAGGCCAATACCGAGCTGAACAAACTCAAGCAAATGTCGCCAATGTCTGCTGAGGCGACGGTGGTGCGCTCCTACATTGAGTGGTTGGTCAATGTGCCGTGGAAGGCGCAGAGCAAGGTGCGCCTGGATCTGGCGCGCGCTGAAAGCATACTTGATGCCGATCACTACGGCCTGGAGGAGGTCAAGGAACGTATCCTTGAGTACCTCGCAGTGCAGAAACGGGTGAAGAAGCTCAAAGGGCCAGTGCTTTGTTTGGTTGGCCCGCCTGGTGTGGGGAAAACCTCGCTGGCTGAGTCGATTGCCAGTGCGACCAATCGCAAGTTTGTGCGCATGGCGCTCGGTGGGGTTCGCGACGAAGCCGAAATCCGGGGTCACCGTCGCACCTACATAGGTTCCATGCCGGGTCGCCTGATTCAGAAAATGACTAAGGTTGGCGTGCGCAATCCGCTGTTCTTGCTCGATGAAATCGACAAGATGGGTCAGGACATGCGCGGTGATCCGGCCTCGGCGCTGCTTGAGGTGTTAGACCCAGAGCAGAATCACAACTTCAATGATCACTATCTGGAGGTCGACTACGACCTGTCCGATGTGATGTTTCTCTGCACGGCTAACTCGATGAATATTCCGGGGCCGTTGCTAGATCGTATGGAGGTGATTCGTCTGCCGGGCTACACCGAAGCCGAGAAAATCAATATTGCGATCAAATACCTAGCACCTAAGCAGGTGCAGGCCAACGGCATGAAGAAGGTTGAGCTGGTGTTTGAAGATGCGGCGATTCGCGACATCATTCGCTATTACACGCGCGAGGCCGGCGTGCGCGGTCTGGAGCGGCAAATTGCCAAAGTGTGCCGTAAGGTGGTCAAGGAGCACTCCACTGAGAAGCGCTTCCAGGTCACTGTGACGGCCGACTCGCTCGAGCATTTCCTCGGCGTGCGCAAGCACCGCTATGGATTGGCCGAACAGCAGGATCAAATCGGGCAGGTCACAGGTCTTGCCTGGACCCAGGTTGGCGGAGAATTGTTGACCATCGAGGCGGTTGTGGTTCCTGGTAAAGGCCAGCTAATCAAAACTGGCTCGCTCGGTGATGTGATGCTGGAATCGATCACGGCAGCGCAGACGGTTGTACGCAGTCGGGCCAAGAGCCTAGGTGTCCCTGTGGACTTCTATGAGAAGCAGGATATTCATATCCATATGCCGGAAGGGGCGACGCCCAAAGACGGCCCCAGCGCAGGCGTTGGCATGTGCACGGCGCTGGTTTCAGCCCTGACGCAGATACCCGTTCGTGCGGATGTGGCAATGACCGGTGAGATCACCCTGCGTGGTCAGGTATTAGCCATTGGTGGTTTAAAAGAAAAATTGCTTGCTGCTCACCGCGGTGGAATCAAAACCGTGATCATTCCAGAAGAGAATGTGCGCGATTTGAAGGAGATTCCTGAGAATATTAAGCAAGACCTGCAGATTAAACCGGTTAAATGGATTGACGAGGTCCTGCAAATTGCGCTGCAATACGCCCCGGAGCCCTTGCCTGATGCGGCTCCCATGGTTGCAAAGGATGAAAAACGCGAGACTGATTCCAAGGAGCGAATTAGCACGCATTAGCCGGAGGGGTTTCTTGACACATTTTTAGAGCCCTTGTTATAAAGCGGCTCTTATCGTGTCAGCAGGCTCTCCGCACCAGCTTCGCTTACATTTAAAAGCAAGAAATAAACTCAACAGAAATTAAGGGGACTTAAGAGTGAACAAGTCGGAACTGATCGATGCCATCGCTGCATCTGCTGATATCCCAAAAGCTGTTGCCGGCCGTGCGCTGGACGCAGTAATTGAATCCGTAACTGGCGCTCTGAAGGCTGGTGACTCCGTAGTACTGGTTGGCTTTGGCACTTTCGCTGTTAAAGAACGTGCTGCTCGCACTGGCCGTAACCCACAAACTGGTAACCCAATCAGCATCGCTGCTGCCAAGATTCCAGGCTTCAAAGCCGGTAAAGCTCTGAAAGACGCTGTCAACTAAGCCTCTTTCGGTTTTGCCCAGCAGATCAGTTAATGGCTGATCTGATGCGGGGCGGGATGCTCAGCCAATCACATTGTGCTGAGCACGACGAATCAGCTGCTTGAGTTCGATCCGCTTCGCCAGTTACGAGAAGGCGCATCCACTGATGCGCCTTTCTTCTATCCGGATTTTACCCACACTGCGCGACTGCTTTATTTGTACAGTCGTTCTGGGGGACGCATGCTGCAAAACATCAGGGACAATTCACAGGGTTGGATTGCCAAAACCATCATCGGCATCATAGTCGCGCTGCTCGCGCTGACGGGTGTGGATGCCATTTTTACCAGCACCAGCAACAGCCAGAATGCCGCTGAGGTGAATGGCGAAAAAATCACTTCCGCCGAGCTCAATCAGGCTGTCGAGATGCAGCGTCGTCAGTTGCTGCAACAGCTGGGGCGCGACTTCGATGCTTCCCTGCTGGATGAGAAGTTGCTGCGTGAAGCCGCCCTGAATGGCCTGGTTGAGCGCACCCTGCTACTCGATAGCGCCAAAGACGCCAAGTTCGCCTTTTCGCAACAGGCGCTGGATCAGCTGATCCTGAAAACGCCTGAATTTCTTGTCGATGGCCAGTTCAATGCTGAGCGCTTCGATCAGGTTATCCGTCAGATGGGCTACAGCCGCTTGCAGTTCCGCCGGATGCTTGAGGAAGAAATGCTCATTGGCCAGCTACGCGCAGGCTTGGCTAACAGTGGTTTTGTGACTGATGCTCAGGTGCAAGCTTTTGCCGCTCTTGAAAAGCAGACCCGCGACTTTGCGACCCTAACCCTCAAGGCTGATCTTGACGCGGTCACGCTTAGTGATGACGACATCAAGGCCTACTACGAAGCTCAAGCCAGCGAGTTTATGAGCCCTGAACAGGTAGTGCTGGAGTATGTCGAGCTGAAGAAGGATACCTTCTTCGATCAGGTTGACGTCACTGATGAAGCACTGCAAAGCGCTTATCAGAGTGAGATCGCCAATCTCGCCGAACAGCGCCGTGCCGCGCATATTCTGGTTGAAGTGAGCGATGAGCTGAATGACGAACAAGCTCAGGCTAAACTGGTCGCGGTGCAAAAGCGCCTGGAGCAGGGTGAAGACTTCGCCGCGCTGGCAAAAGAAGTCTCCGATGACTCGGGTTCGGCAGGTGAGGGTGGTGATCTGGGCTTTGCCGGTCCTGGCGTGTATGACCCAGCTTTCGAAGAAGCGCTGTATGCGCTGGACGAAAATGCTGTGTCGGCTCCCGTACGTAGCGACTTCGGTTGGCACCTGATCAAGCTTCTGGGCGTACAGGCACCGGAAGTGCCTAGCTTCGCCAGCCTGGAGGAGAAACTGCAGCGCGACCTCAAGGCGCGCCAGGTTGAGCAGCGTTTTGTCGAAGTATCCAAAGACCTCGAAGACTCCGCGTTTGAAGCGTCGGACCTGGCCCAGCCAGCTCAGGAACTGGGCCTGCAGGTCAAGACCACTGAAGCCTTCGGTCGTCAGGGTGGCCTTGAAGGACTGACGGCTAATCGTCAAGTGATTCAAGCGGCATTCAGTGATGAAGTACTTGAAGACGGCAGCAACAGCAGTGTGATTGAGCTTGATCCGAACACGGTGGTGGTGGTGCGCGTTAAAGAGCACAACAAGCCTGAGCAACTGCCGCTTGAACAAGTCGCCGATAGCATTCGTGCTCAGCTGACCAAGGTTCGCGCGAGCGAAGCTGTCAAAGCCAAGGGTGAAGAGCAGTTGACGACTCTGCGTGACGGCCAGACGCCGGTTACTCAAGCCGATGCTAAGCAGGGCTGGGCGGTTGTCGAGGCTGCAACGCGCAGTCAGGAAGGCGTTGAGCCAGCGGTACTGCAAGCGCTGTTCCGCATGCCCAAGCCTGAAACGGCCGACAAGCCGACCTTCGCCGGGATCAGCCTGGCCAACGGTGATTACGTGGTTATCCGCCTCAATGGCGTGAGCCAGCCGGAGCAAGCGCTGTCGGAAGAGGACAAGGCTATGTACAGCCGCTTCCTCGCCTCGCGCGTTGGTCAGCAGGACTTCGCCGCGTTCCGCAAGCAGCTAGAAGAGACAGCGGATATCGAGCGTTTCTGATCGATGTCACGGCATAAAGAATGGCAGGACGTCACTTGTAACGTCGCACAGCGACGGCCCGTAGGGTAATTGCCATGGATGGCAACGGAGAAAAGGCCGCTTAATTAAGCGGCCTTTTTTATGTCTGTAGCCCGTCCGCATCGGATTTACACCTCCGGCTTTGAAATTACGAAGATCCAAATGGGCAAAGTGTGAAGCGAACTTTGAGGATGGCTCCTAGGCCTTTAAATCCGCTGCCGTTGTTCAGAGAAGGCTCTAGGAGTGCTATGGCACTTAAGGGCGAACATTCTGCAGCAGGGACGCCCTCACATGTACCGAGAAAGAAGGCCCGCCGATGCTGCGCGTCAGGCGCTTTGGCGTTCATCGGCCTATCTGCAAGGTATAAAGCTATTTTCAAGCCTAGGCATGCCGGGTGAACTGTTGCCGATGCGACAGCTTTTTTCACCAGTCCGACAGCCTGACCTGTGTCAGTGCCGTTGCCGCATCTATTTCGTTAGGCTTGCAACTATTCACGCCTGCTCCGCCACAAGCGGTTCCAGGTGCTGTAGTGGCCTCGCTTAACCGGCTAGGTGACGTTTCCCCCGATCCACCGGGAAACCCCTCGGAACTTTCGGTTTTCAACTTCCAACTTTCTGCCTGTGGTATTCCCTTCTATGACTCGTTTGAAAGGCTCAGATCTCCTGGCCCTCGGCTTTATGACGTTTGCGCTGTTTCTGGGCGCCGGTAACATCATCTTTCCGCCCAGCGCCGGCATGGCAGCGGGTGAGAACATCGGCCTGGCGGCATTGGGCTTTCTACTCACGGGCGTCGGTTTGCCGCTGCTAACCATTGTTGCCCTTGCGCGCGTCGGTGGTGGCATGGCGCTGCTCACTGCGCCGCTGGGCAAGCGCGCTGGTGTGCTGTTTGCTGTAGCGGTTTATCTGGCTATCGGCCCGTTATTTGCCACGCCGCGAACGGCGGTGGTGTCGTTCGAAATGGGCGTAGCACCATTCAGCGGTAATAGCAGTACGGCGTTGTTGTTCTATACCCTGGCCTACTTTGCCGCAGTGATGTTCCTGTCCCTCAATCCAGGACAACTGGTTGACCGCATCGGCAAGTACATCACTCCTGTGCTGCTGGCGGCGCTTTTGGTTTTGGGGGGTGCCGCGCTGCTAGTTCCTGCTGGGGAAATCGGGAACGTTGCGCCTGACTACCAGAACACGCCATTTGTGCAGGGTTTCCTACAGGGTTACCTGACCATGGATACCCTCGGTGCGCTGGTGTTTGGCATCGTGATCGCCACTGCGATTCGTGACCATGGTGTGACCGACGGCAAGCTGATTACCCGTTATTCAGTGATTGCCGGCCTGATCGCCGCAGTAGGTCTGTCGCTGGTGTATCTGGCGCTGTTCTACCTTGGCGCGACCAGTCAGGGGATTGCCGGTGAAGCGCAGAATGGCGTGCAAGTTCTTACTGCCTATGTGCAACACACCTTCGGTACTGCCGGCAGCATGCTGCTGGCAGTGGTTATTACCCTGGCCTGCCTGACCACTGCTGTGGGCTTGCTGACTGCCTGTGGTGAGTTCTTCAGCGGCCTGTTGCCGGTTTCCTACCGCACGGTCGTGATCACCTTCGGTGTGTTCAGCCTGCTGGTGGCGAACCAAGGTTTGACTCAGCTGATCAGTTTCTCTATTCCTGTGCTAGTCGGTTTGTATCCGTTGGCCATCGTGCTGGTAGCGCTGAGCCTGCTGGATAATCTGTGGTGTTCACCAGCGCGGGTATTCCGTCCGGTGATGGCCGTAACCTTGGTTTTTGGCCTGGTTGATGGTGTTGCTGCCGCTGGGGGCAAAGCGCTAATTCCAAGCTTCTTCAGTCAATTGCCATTGGCAGACCAGAGCCTCGGTTGGCTATTGCCAGTGCTGCTGACTCTAGCCTTGGCTGTTGTGGTAGATCGCGCGTTGGGTGCCGCGAAAACCGCCGCAGCCTAAGCGCTGCTGATAGCCTCTGCTGTTTTCCCCAGGCCGCTCACTGAGCGGCCTTTTTGTTGGCCAGTTGAAAGCTAGGCCTGTCTATAATCGGCGCAGGTTAACAAGGAGTTTGCATGTCAATCAGTGACCACTACCTGCCACATCTGCTCGCCGCTCTCTGGTTTGTCGTCTGCTGGGCCGGCTACACCCGCTATGCCCAGGCAAAGGGTCGCACCACGCCTTGCCTGGCCAGTGTGCTGCACCTGTATCGTGAAGACTGGATGCGCCGCATGCTGTTGCGCGATAACCGCATCGCCGATGCCAACGTGATCGGCAACCTGGAGCGCAACGCCTCGTTCTTTGCTTCCAGCACGCTGATCATTCTCGCCGGTATTCTCACCGTGCTCGGCGCCTCTGATCGGGCGGTTTCGCTACTGGCCGATCTGCCTTTTGTGCAGGCTGCCAGCCGTGAACTGTCCGAGGTCAAACTGTTGTGCCTGGGGGTGGTGTTCGTTTACGCCTTCTTCACTTTCAGCTGGTGCATGCGTCAGTACAATTTCGCGGCTGTGCTGGTCGGCTCTGCGCCGATGGTGGGTGAGCGGCATGTGACTGAGCAGGAGCGTAAAGCCTTTGCCGAGCGTACTGCGAGGGTGATCTCGATGGCCGCCAACCAGTTCAACCAGGGTTTGCGTGCCTACTACTTCGGCATGGCGACCCTGTCCTGGTTTATCAATCCATGGTTTTTCATGTTGGTCAGTGCGGGTGTGGTATTGGTGTTGTACCGCCGTGAGTTTCATTCTGATGTACTGGAAGTGATGGTCTATACCCAAACCCCGGCATTCGAATCGCCCAAGGAGAAAAGCGAATGAGCATTCCATTTTGGTGCATCTTTATCAGCGCACTACTGATTTTCATCGCCAAGGCCCCGCTGGCCAAGGCCATGGCGAAGGAGGGCGATGGCCACTACGACAACCACCATCCGCGCGCCCAGCAAGCGCGTCTGACGGGCTTTGGCGCGCGCGCTTTGGCTGCGCACCTGAACAGCTTTGAAGCGTTTCCGCTGTTTGCCGTAGGTGTGCTGATGGCCCATGTGACCAGTACCCACGGCGTTCTGGTAGATGTATTAGCCGTGATCTTTGTGGTGGCGCGAGTGTTCTATCTGTTTTTCTACTGGGCTGACCTACATTGGCAGCGCAGTGTGGTCTGGGTGGTTGGGTTGGTGTGCAGCCTGCTGTTGATGCTTACCCCGGCGCTTTGATGGTGCGATAAACAAACAGGCCCGCAGTAAGCGGGCCTGTTTGTTTCAGCTGGAAGGCTTATTGGCCGTCAACAGTATCTTTGACTTCATCGCCAGCATCGCTGATGACATCGGCTGCATCATTGGCAGCGTCTTCGATTTTCTCGCCGGTGGTTGGCTCAGTGCCCATTACTTCATCGGCTTTCTGCTCGATGGCTTCGCCGGTTTCTTCAACGGCATCTCCCATGGACTCGATGGCTTCAGCAGCGGATTCCTTAGCTGACTCTGCTTTGTCTTCTGGGGTTTTCTCGCAAGCTGCAAGGCCGAGCATTGCGGCGAGAAGTAGGGCGTAGGTAAATGGTTTTGGCACGGTTACGTCTCCATGTGTGATGCGGATGATGGCATGTAGCCTCGTCCGTGCTACTTGGAGCGATCAAGCGAAACGAAGTTCCTGGCTGCAAAAAAACAAAGCCCACGGGTAGGCCGTGGGCTAGGCGAATTAGTAACCGTCACTGGTTGGTTTAATTCGTCGGCGCAGGGGGCGGAGTGACTGGGGCCGCTGGGGGCGTATCATCCGCCTCGTACGCTTCCTCTGTCTCCTCGCGGTTTTCTTCAGCGCGCTCCCGAGCGGCTTCAGCCTCTAGTTTGGCTGCCTCTTTTTTGTGCTCGGCCGCGTCGTTCATCGATTCCTGTGCTTCCGATTGTGCCTCGCGTGCGTCCTCGCGAGCATCCTCAGAAGGTTTGTCGCACGCGGCAAGTCCCAATGTGGCGGCTAGCATGAAGGCATAAGCAACTGTTTTCTGCATGATGTTCTCCTTGGAAAAAATGCCATTGCATTTTTTCGAGAGAATCAAGCGCCAATAAGTTCAGTTCGCGTGAGCCGTGCCCAACGTGTCGCTCATGGGTGCTCAGGGTTATCATGCGCGGTTTTACTAGGCATCTCGAGGCTTCATGATGAGCACCAACCCTGTTCTAGAGCGCGCCCAGCGCTTCCTCTCGGTATTGCGCCATTGCCAGGTGCTGGGCCTGCAGGTGCAGGATGCAACCGCCGAGGGCCTGACCTTGCGTTTGCCTTACAGTCCGCAAATCGTTGGTAATCCGGAAACCGGAGTGATCCACGGCGGCGCCATCACCACACTGATGGATACCACCTGCGGCATCTCCACCGTGTGCGTCTTGCCTGAATTTGAGATCTGCCCGACCCTCGACCTGCGCGTCGATTACATGCGCCCGGCCGAGCCGGGCAAGGATGTATTTGGCTTTGCCGAGTGCTACCGGGTAACCGAGAACATCATCTTCACGCGTGGCTACGCCTATCAGGACAACCCCGATGAGCCGATTGCTCATGTGGTCGGTGCGTTTATGCGCATGGGTAAACATGTGCAAAGCGCCAAGTTAGTTACCGCAAGCGCTCAGGGAGGTGGCCAATGAGTACGCTGAATCTCAACCAACTGGTGCGTGAAGCCCATGAGCAGAAGAATTACGACCCGTTGATCAGCCTGATTCCCTACGCCAAATTGCTCGGCATTGAGTGTTTGCGCCTCGGCGATGACATGGTGTTTCGGCTGCCAGCCAACCAAGACAATATCGGCAACCCGACCTTGCCGGCTTTGCACGGTGGAGTGATTGCCGGCTTTATGGAGCATTCGGCGATGCTGCACCTGCTGATGTTCATGGGTATCCCACATTTGCCGAAAATCATCGACTTCTCGATAGATTACCTTCGCGCTGGCCATTATCGTGACACCTTCGTGCAATGCCAGGTTTGGCGGCAGGGTCGTAGGGTCGCAAACGTAGCCATCACCGCCTGGCAAACTAACCAGACCGAGCCGATTGCCACCGCACGGGCGCACTTTAAGGTCGATGAGCCTTGAGGTAAGCCGGGCTGGCGAATAACCACTCGTTTAACCATCGCTAAGGAATATTGAATGGATGCGCTGCTGATCCTGGGTGGCTTGCTGCTGATACTCGCCAGTTTGGTCTGGCTGGTGATGCGAGCCTTTGCTACCAGCCTGCTGTGGGGCTGGGCCAGTTTCTTGCCGCCATTCACCTTGCTGTATGTGTTGCGCCATTGGCGTTCGGCGCGGCCGGCCATAGCGCTGGCTGGCTTGGGGGTCATTCCGCTGGTGGTTGGTCTGACGTTGCTGGCCAGCCATGACGCCCAGCGTCTGGAAGCCATCCTCAGTTTCAAGTGGCTTAAACCAGAGGTGCCAGTGCCCGCCGAGTTGGCCATCAATTTGCGCGGTCAATTGAATGGCCGGCCATTTGCACCGCAACAGGCGGAGCTGCTCAATGGCGTGCTGAGCTTGCGCGAAGGTCAGGATTTCTTCGCCCAGAGCGAGCTGGTGATACGTTTGCCGTCAGTCGAAAAGGGGCCGGTGCGGGTTGATGTGCTGCCTGCTGACAAAGGCATACTGCCGGAGGTTGAAATCAGCTGGTTATTACCTGAGCAGGAATTACCCGAGGCCCGGCGATTGAGTCGTGGTTACACCCTGCATCTGGACCTGCAGCCGGTTGGGCAGAACAAACTGGCCGGTGATTTCCATTTGGTGCTGCCGCCGCAGTTCAAAACCACCTTGAGTGGCGAGCTTGAGCTGTTCAGCAATGGCCTGCGCTATCAGGGCGATAAAGTGGATCGTCAGTTCGACTCGGTCGATACCATCACTCACGTGATTCAGGACTATTTAGAGCGCCGTTTTGCCAGTCGCGATGTGGAACTGCAACCTATCGGCAGCCTGAACTTTCCCTTGCAGAGCCTCGATCTGAACGTCCAGGCGCGGATCAACGGTGAGCTGCAGCAGTTGCCAATCCTTCTGCAGAAACAGGATAAACGTGGCTGGCAGGTCGCGGCCGATAGCTTTCCGCCTTTGCCTAGCACGCTTGCTCCGCCCGTTACCGACGATAAGCCTGCGGCTGTAGCAGCGGTTGTTCCAGAGCGAGTTAGCCGGCCCCTGGATCGCCGCGTGCGTTTCAGTCTCGATGGCCTGCTGCGCAACCCCAGCCGCTATCAGAACCTCAGCATGCGTGCCGCCACCGAGCGTGGAAATAGTGCCGAGGGCCGTTTCCACGGTATTGATCAGGACGGGCGGATTATCTTGCGTCAGCGTATGAGCGGACAAGGCGAAGTCAGTTACAGCCTGCTGCCGGAAGAGATTTCCCGTATCGAGTTGCTTGAGCCCTAAGCCAAGCACTTGAAATCCCGCAACATGCCCCCACCTGTATGACATCCGCCGCACTGCGGCTTCGTCAACAACGTGGAGTAAGAGAGCATGAGTGTGGAAACTCAAAAAGAAACCCTGGGCTTCCAGACCGAGGTGAAGCAGCTGCTTCATCTGATGATCCATTCGCTGTATTCGAACAAGGAAATCTTCCTTCGCGAACTGATTTCCAACGCATCGGATGCCACCGACAAGCTGCGCTTCGAAGCGCTGGCCAAGCCGGAATTGCTCGAGGGCGGCGCTGAGCTGAAAATCCGCGTCAGCTTCGACAAGGACGCCAAGACCGTCACCCTCGAAGACAACGGCATCGGCATGAGCCGTGAAGACGCCATCACCCACCTGGGCACCATTGCCAAGTCTGGCACCGCTGATTTTATGCAGCACCTGACGGGCGACCAGAAGAAGGACTCACACCTGATCGGCCAGTTCGGCGTGGGTTTCTACTCGGCCTTTATTGTCGCCGACAAGGTTGACGTGTTCAGCCGCCGCGCCGGTAGCCCGGCCAGCGAAGGCGTGCATTGGTCGAGCAAGGGCGAGGGCGAGTTCGAAGTTGCCACGGTTGAAAAAGCCGAGCGCGGCACCCGTATTGTCCTGCACTTGAAAGCGGCCGAAGACGAGTTCGCCGATGGTTGGCGTCTGCGCAATATCATCAAGAAGTACTCCGACCATATCGCTCTGCCGATTGAACTGCCTAAGGAGCAAACCGCTGCCGAAGGTGAGGCGGCGCCTGCCGAGGTTGAATGGGAAACCGTCAACCGTGCCAGTGCCCTGTGGACCCGTCCGCGTACCGAGATCAAGGACGAGGAATACCAGGAGTTCTACAAGCACATCGGTCACGATTTCGAGAACCCGCTTTCCTGGAGCCACAACAAGGTCGAAGGCAAGCTGGAATACACTTCACTGCTCTACACCCCGGCCCGGGCGCCGTTCGACCTGTATCAGCGTGAAGCGCCACGCGGCCTGAAACTCTACGTGCAGCGTGTATTCGTCATGGATCAGGCCGAGTCCTTCCTGCCGCTATACCTGCGCTTTATCAAAGGCGTGGTTGACTCCAATGATCTGTCGCTGAACGTCTCCCGTGAAATCCTGCAGAAAGACCCGATCATCGACTCGATGAAGTCGGCGCTGACCAAGCGCGTGCTGGATATGCTGGAAAAGCTGGCGAAGAACGAGCCTGAGCAATACAAGAGCTTCTGGAAGAACTTTGGCCAGGTGCTCAAGGAAGGCCCGGCCGAAGACTTCGCCAACAAGGAGAAGATCGCCGGTCTGCTGCGTTTTGCTTCCACCCGTACCGAAGATGGCGAGCAGAGCGTTGGCCTGGGCGAGTACATCACGCGCATGGCCGAAGGTCAGGACAAGGTCTACTACCTCACCGGCGAGTCCTACGCTCAGGTGAAGAACAGCCCGCATCTGGAAGTGTTCCGCAAGAAAGGCATCGAAGTGCTGCTGCTCACGGACCGTATCGATGAGTGGCTGATGAGCTACCTGACCGAGTTCGACGGAAAACATTTCGTCGACGTCGCCCGTGGCGACCTGGATCTCGGCAAGCTGGATTCAGAAGAAGACAAGAAGGCTCAGGAAGAAGTCGCCAAGGCCAAAGAAGGTCTGGTCGAGCGTCTGAAAACTGCGCTGGGTGAGCAGGTTGCCGAGGTGCGTGTTTCGCACCGCCTGACCGACTCGCCGGCCATTCTCGCCATTGGTGAACAGGACCTGGGCCTGCAGATGCGCCAGATTCTCGAAGCCAGCGGGCAGAAGGTGCCGGACTCCAAGCCTATCTTCGAATTCAACCCGAGCCACCCGCTGATCGAGAAGCTTGATGGCGAGGCGGACGAAGATCGTTTTGCCGACCTCAGTCATATCCTTTTCGATCAAGCTGCTTTGGCCGCAGGGGACAATCTGAAAGATCCGGCCGCTTATGTGCAGCGGCTGAACAAGCTGCTGGTCGAGCTGTCTGCCTGACACGTGCCGTAAACAATTAAGCCCGCGCAAGCGGGCTTTTTTCTTGGCGCAACGCGCACAGGCGCTACTGTTGATGACTACTCATTCAAGAGGGATTTGGGGCGATGAAAAAATCACTTTTACCCTTGGCGCTGGCCGGTTTGGTTGGTGCTGCCGAAGCAGCCGTGGTGGTAAAGCCGGTGCAGTATGAAATTGACGGCGAAGCGTTCGAAGGCTTGGCGGTCTATGACGATGCGTTCACTACGCCGCGTCCGGGCCTGCTGATGGTGCCTAATTGGATGGGCGTTAATGAAAACGCGGCAACCAAGGCCGCGCTGCTGGCTGCTGATAAATACGTCATATTCGTTGCCGACCTGTACGGCAAAGCTATTCGCCCGACTAATGCCGATGAAGCCAAGGTAGCGGCCACGACGGTGCGCAGCGATAGACCGTTGATGCGCAAGCGGGCGCAGGCGGCTGTTGAGGTGCTCAAAGCGCAGGCCGGGCAGGTGGCATTGGATACCGCGCGGCTTGGCGCTATCGGTTTCTGCTTTGGTGGTGGGGCTGTACTGGAACTGGCCCGTTCGGGTGCCGATCTGAAAGGATTTGTGTCATTCCATGGCAACCTCGATACGCCTAATCCGCGTGATGCACAAAACATCAAGGCGCCGGTCCTTGTGCTGCATGGCGCGGATGATCCAGCGGTGCCGCAGGGCCAGGTCGATGGTTTTGTCGCGGAAATGAAAGCGGCGAAAGCCGATTGGCAACTGGTCAGCTATGGCGGTGCCGTGCATTCCTTCACCAACCCAGAGGCTACTGTGCCGGGGCGCAATGAGTACCACCCGCTGGTGGCAGCTCGTGCGTTCAAGGCCATGGATAATCTGTTCGATGAAACCTTTGCCAAATAAACCGTGAACGGGAAGGCCGGATGGCCCTCCCGCATCCGGACTTACATGTTGGGCAGCACGGCAATATCAATGATATTGCCCGGCAGGTCTGCGATCTCACCCAGGGTGGTCGGCTTACCAGTGGCCAGATCCAGGGTATGCAGTGTGGTGCCGGTCAGCAGGTAGGCGGTATTGCCGCCTTTGCCGTCGCTGGCGATGTCCATCGCGGCGTTTTTCAGACCATCGGCGACCATGCCAACCACTTGCTGGATGCCATCATTTGGCGGGTTTTGCAGCATCAGGCTGCTGCTGGCCAGGTCGACGTTGTACAACGACGTCGCCTGGGTGCCGGCATAGGAGTTGGTGTAGGCCCCGGCCACCACTTGTGCACTTTTGCCTGCATAGGCGCCGTCAGCGGCGTAGGCCACTGAACCATCGACCGTTACTTCACCGGTTTCGACATTGACGCGGAAGTTGGTGCCGTCGGCGGCCAGCATGCGCATTTTGTCAGCCACCGGGTTGAAGTCGATGACCGCCTGACCGCTGCCCGGCAGTTGCTTGTTCAGGCTGGCGACCTTGCTGGCTGCGCCAGTGGCCAGGTCCAGGGTGTAGAGCTGATGGTCACTACCCAGCGCATAGAGCATGCCGTTGGCCGGGCGCACATCGATACCGCGCAGCGGGCTTGGGCTGTTGGCTGACATGGTAACGGTGATTTTCTGGCTGGTGCTGTCGATCTTGAACAGCTGACCGTCTGCGCCCAGGGCCAGTAGGGTCGCTGCGCTGGCAGTGCCGGCGGTAAGGCTGAGGGTGGCAGTGGTAACGGCAGCGGTCAGCAGGGTATTGAGCCTGTTCATATGCGTTCTCTCATCTGTGGTTATCCAGCATCGATGCAAGACCGGCCTAGGCCAGCCTTGCAGGTGCCTCGATGAAACACCTGATAGCTATACCCACGAGAGAACGTTTGGATGTCGTCGCCTGAAAATAAATTCAGTTTTTTAGAAATGGCCTCAGTTGACTGAAGCCATTACCGCGCGACCGATATACAGCACCTTGCCGGTTGGCCGATCTTTCGGCGAGCCGCCCGCTGGTTCCAGGGTCAGTTCGAACAGCTGGCCGGGTTGTACTGCGCCAATCTGTTCGGCAGACAGTTGCAGCGGCTTACCCGGTTCGACCAGGCCCAACGAGCGCGGGCCAATGGCTGGATCGACCAGCGTCCAGAACTGCACAGAACGATCGGCCGGAATCTGATCGTCCAGCAATGGTTGCAAACGCAAGCCGCCAGTGCCGTCGACATGCACCACCCAACCTGGCTTGGCTGCTTCACCTGGCGCTTGCAGCACCACGGTGTAGCTGTTGGCGGCAGTATCAGTGCGCCATAGATCAGGCAGCACGGCGATGATCAGGACAAAGGCCAGGGCGGCGCTGGTGAGGCGCCAGGTGGTCAGGCTCTGCCACCAGGCCAGCCAGCTGTCGACGTGGCTGACGGCTGGCGTCAGACCGAGGCTGTCCTGCAGGCGTTGCCATAATTGCGCTGAGGGTGTCTGTGGCGGCAATTGGTCGCTTAACTCAAGAAAGTGCTGCTGCCACTGCAGGGCCATTTGCGCGGCTTCGCTGTCGTGCTCAATCAGCTCGCGCACTTCAGCGGCTTCGGCTTCATCAAGCAGGCCCAGGACGTATTCGCCGATCAATGCTCGGCGTTCGGCAGGTTGCTGCGTAATCATGCTTGCAAACACTCCTGCAGGGCGCGCAAACCTGCGCGAATACGGCCTTTGATGGTGCCCAACGGGATGGTCAGGCGGTTGGCGATTTGTTCATGGGTCAGGCCGCGGTAGAAGGCCAGCAGAATCGGGTGACGGCGGTTGCGTTCGATACTCTGTAGGCAACGGCGCAGTTGCTGCTCTTCACTTTGCTGTTCGAACAGTTCGGCGGCCTGCGGGTTGTCGTCGGCAGCACGCTCGATAAAGTCATCATCCATCTCCACCGTGCGGCCACGGCTGCGCAGCTGGTTCAGCGCGCGGTAGCGCAGGATGCTGTGGATCCAGGCTCGGCCGCTGCCAAGGGCTCGTTGAAAGCGCTGGGCATTGCGCCATATCTGCACAAAGGCATCGTGCACACAGTCCTCAGCCTGATCACGACGGCCGAGCAGGGTGATGGCCAACCCAAGCATTTGTGCGGCCTCCTGTTGGTAGAGCGCCTGGAATGCCCGTTCATTCTGCTGGGCACAGGCTTCCAGATGGCTTTCGTAATCAAACAGCGGCTGCGCCATGCACAGGGTTCCTGAATATATGAGCGTGCCAAGGGTTATACCCGAGCACCTGCGCTTTGGATGTCTCGGGAGTGCAACAAATCTTCTCTGTCAGCGTGGTAGCTCTATTCGCTCGGTCTCCCCCGGCACTGTTGGCCAGTCCTGCGCGGCCCAGCGCTGACGCGCCTGGTCGATCAGTGCCGGGTCGCTGGCAACGAAGTTCCAGTTGATCCGCCGCGGGCCAATCGGCGCGCCGCCAATCAACACCAGGTGGCTCTCGCTGCAGGCGCTAAGGGTGTAGATCTCGCCCTCGGGCAGCACCAACAGGCCACGCAGCGGCAGTTGCTGGTCATCGAGCGTCGCCTCGCCGTCCACTAGGTACAGCGCGCGCTCGGCATGCTCGGCGGGTATCTGCAGTGCGCTGCCTGCGGCCAGTTTGATCTCGGCATAGACCGTTGGCGACAGCACCGGCACGGGGGATTGCAGGCAGAAGCCAGTGCCTGCGATCAGGCAGACGTCCACGCCCATGCTGCTACTGCGTGGCAGGCTGTCGGCGGGATGATGGCTGTAGCGGGGTTCGCCTTGTTCTTCAGCCGTGGGCATGGCCAGCCAGACCTGCAGGCCATGCATGTGTGAGCCGCTTTCCCACAGCGTCTGCGGTGTGCGCTCGACATGTGCCACGGCACGACCGGCGGTCATCCAGCTGACTTCGCCGGGGCTGACCAGTTGATTCGAGCCGAGGCTGTCCTTGTGCTGCAGTTGCCCCTCAAAAAGGTAGGTGAGGGTGGATAGGCCGATATGCGGGTGCTGGTTGATATTCATGCCGCTGCCGGCCGGGTAGGTGTTTTCCAGAATATGGTCGAAGAACACGAACGGCCCAACGCTGCGGCACTTGGCCGAGGGCAGGGGACGCAGGATAGGTTGTCCGCCGAGGTTTTCCGGGCGCGGCTGGATTAGTAGAAAATCGCTCATTACGCGCCCTCGCTTAGCTGAGTGCTGACCTGAACCTCGCTGCTGGTCATCAGCTTGTGAATCGGGCATTTATCGGCGACGCGCAGCAGCTGCTCGCGTTGCGCGTCATCCAGCGCGCCGTGCAGGGTCAGTTCGACATCCAGGCGGTAGATGCCTTGGCGTTCCTGGCGGTCATCGCGGTTGAGCTTTACGTCGAGGCCTTCCAGCGGCAAACCGCGTTGTTTGGCATACAGCGCCAGGGTCAGCGCCTTGCACGCGCCCAGCGCAGCATCGAATAGGTCATGAGGCTCGGGCGCTGAGCCTTCGCCGCCCAGTTCCACCGACACGTCACTGTGCAGGGTGTGCGGACCGATGCTGATGCGCTGCAACAGGCCTTTCTCGTTGCTGATGCTGATCATTTGAGCTCCTTGGGCTGAAACCATAATGCCTTGCGGGTAAATGGCGTTGCTGGGGGTAAGTCGGGGTTGTGCAATTCGATGATGCGCCGCTTATGCAGATTGGCCTGGCGCAATGTGTCGCCATGGTACTGCTCGAACAGGCGTTGAAAACTGCCATCGGCAATCATTGCCTCCAGGCCACGCTTGATGTCGGCGGCCAGATCCGTGCGGTTGCGTGAGATGAAAAAGTAGAACGCTGTCGGGTAATGCAGCAGCAGATGGTTGTCGATGCTCAGTGCCAGCCCACTTTCTGCAGCGCGTGCCTGCTCCTGCCAGGCCACCACCGTTTCGCGGGGAAACAGATCAAAGCGCCCGGCGGCGAGCATCTGAAACAAACCGAGATAATGCTGGCTGGTGACCACATCCAGGCCATTGGCACGCAGGATCGCGGTGTCCGGCCAGTCGTGGCGTTGGCCGAAGCTGAAGCGCTTGAGTTCCTCAAGGCTTTCTACCGAAGCCAGCTGCTCCGCCGCGTTGCTGCGCTGCATCAGCACACGCCAGCCGATCAGGCCGCGGTAGATCGGAATGCGGATCGGCAGCAGGCGCTCTTCACGCTCGCGGGTGGTCATGGTCCACATCACCTGCACGCTTTTGCTGTCGTGCTCGATGGCCAGCAGCGCGCGGCTTTGCGCCATGGGCACAGGTGTGGGTTGCAGCTGGTAGCGTCCAGGAGTGCGTTCCAGCGCCGCCGTCAGCAGCGCCAGGGCATAGGCTTCGGGGTCAATGCCGTCCGAGTGCAGTGGGTAGTTCAACTGTTCTGCCGCATAGGCTGTTGGCAGATTGAAGAGGGCGAGAATCAGCAGTGCCTGCAGGTAGTTTGGCCAGGTACGTTGCCGCTGTGTCGAAGCTGAAGCCATTGCTGCAATCCCGGTTTCTGAACTAGAACTCAGTGTAGTGAGTCAATTGTGCTCACGTCTTCAAGGAGGGTTGAGGTTTGAGGCGACTAGCATTGAGTCTTGCTGTTCTTGCCACTGTTTGCAGCCCGTTGGCGCTGGCCCGTGATTACCGCTTTAGCGATGCTCATCTGCACTATGTCGATTTCTTTCAGGAAAGCGCGGGCATGACCGAGCTGTTCGAGCAGATGGCCGCAGGTAATATCGAACATGTGATGCTCTCGGGTATTCCGGTGGCGAAAAAGTGGCATGAGGACGAACCCAAACGTCCGCGTTACTACGCCGGTGACGATGCCAATGCCTATTGGTACAGCGCTACCGATGTACTGGTGGCGCATGCCTACAAACAGGTGCCCGCCGAACAGCGCAAGCGCCTGCATCCGTTTCTCTCCGGTTTCAACCCGAATGACAAAAATGCCGATGCGCATATTCGCCGCATGCTCGAACTCGACCCTGGTCTGTGGCAAGGCATCGGCGAGATTTTTACCCGGCATGACGACCTCACCGCACTGATCCATGGTGATGCGCCGCGGGCCAATAACGAGGCCCTGGCACGAGTCTTTCATCTGGCCGCCGAGTACGATCTGCCGGTGATGCTGCACTCCAATATCACCTCAAAGCGCGAGCGCAATCCGCTCTACCTGCAGGAAATCGAGGACCCGCTGCGCAACCATCCGCATGTGCGGTTTATCTGGGCGCATGCCGGTACCAGCATGGAAATTCATCGGCATCAGGAGAAACTGGATTTCCTTCTGCCTACGCTGGAACGGATGCTCAAGCAGTACCCCAATCTGTATATCGATCTGTCCTGGACTGTGCTGCAGCCGTACCTGCTTGATGCCAACGGCAAGCCTGATGCAGCTTGGGTGAAATTGGTTAGCAGCTATCCGGCGCGCTTTATGCTCGGCTCCGATGTAGTCGGTCGCTTCACTAGCCTGTCGGACTATATGAGCGGTTTTAAGCCGTTTCTCGACGCCTTGCCTGAGGAGGTTGCGCATCAGGTGGCACGCGATAACTTCCTCGCGGTGCTGCCGCGCCGAGTGCAGGCCGAATTGACGGAGTAGGGCTGTCATTGCTCTGTCACACGGGTGTCATAGGCTCGCGCCATCTAAAAAAAGGAGCGCGACATGCAATACACCCGTTTTAGTGCCTTGGCCGCACTTGTGTTGACCAGCAGCCTGGTACAGGCCGAAGTCCGGGTAGAAGGCCCGGTCGAGTACGGCGTTTTCGTCAGTGATTACCAGGACTTCCAGGAAGGCGAGCGGGTCTTGACCCGTAGCAATCAGCAAATTGAGCAGGGCGAGGTGATTCCCGCCAAGCTCGGCACCAAATTCGGCCTGCGCTACAGCTTGGCCGGCAAGATGGCTGATGATTCGCCACTGACATTGCTGTATCTAACTCCGGGAGTCATCACCCCGCAAGGCACGCGTCACGATAAATTCGTGGTGACGCAAAAACTGGTCGCCGGTGCACCGCAGGATGTCATGGCTTTCGAGTTCACCGAAGCGCATGAAGTGGTGACGGGTGAGTGGCGCTTTTTGGTATTTCAGGACGATCGCAAGTTGCTGGAGCAGCGCTTTATCGTGCGCTGACTTATTCGCAATGGTCCAAACAAACCCGAGCTCTGGGTCGAGCATGTATCAAAAACGTAAAGGACGACCATCATGACCCTCTGAGATGGCAATATTGCGCCCAGAGCATCGCTCGGCTTTTAAATTAGAACCGCTTAGCGCAATAAAAAGGCCACCCCGAGGGGTGGCCTTTTTATGTGGCAAACAAACGGCTGGACTTATTTGCCAGCCCAGCGCTTGAGTACCAGAGTGGCGTTGGTGCCGCCGAAGCCAAAGCTGTTGCTCATCACCGTGTCGAGCTTGGCGTTTTCGACGGTACTGCGCTGGATCGGCAGGTCGGCGATTTCCGGGTCGACTTCGTCGATGTTGACCGAGCCGGCGATGAAATTGCCTTCCATCATCAGCATGCAGTAGATCGCTTCCTGCACGCCGGCGGCGCCCAGGGAGTGACCGGACAGGCTCTTGGTCGAACTGATGGCGGGCGCCTTGTCGCCGAACACTTCACGCACCGCGCGGCTTTCCGCGACGTCGCCGACCGGGGTCGAGGTGCCGTGGGTGTTCAGGTAGTCGATTGGCGTATCGACGGTAGCCAGGGCCTGCTGCATGCAGCGTACAGCGCCTTCACCGCTTGGCGCGACCATGTCGTAGCCATCGGAGGTGGCGCCATAGCCGACGACTTCTGCATAGATCTTGGCACCACGCTTGAGGGCGTGCTCCAGCTCTTCGACCACCACCATGCCGCCGCCGCCAGCGATAACGAAACCGTCACGCTTGGCGTCGTAGGCACGGGAGGCCTTTTCCGGGGTTTCGTTGTACTGGGTGGAGAGGGCGCCCATGGCGTCGAACAGGAAGCTCTGGCTCCAATGTTCTTCTTCGCCGCCGCCGGCAAACACCACGTCCTGCTTGCCCAGCTGGATCTGCTCCATGGCATTGCCGATGCAATGGGCGCTGGTGGCGCAGGCCGATGAGATCGAGTAGTTCACGCCCTTGATCTTGAACGGCGTAGCCAGGCAGGCGGAAACGGTGCTACCCATGGTGCGCGGCACGCGGTATGGACCCACACGCTTGACGCCTTTCTCGCGCAGGATGTCCATGGCCTCCATCTGGTTGAAGGTCGATGCACCGCCGGAGCCTGCGATCAAACCTACCCGAGGGTTGGAGATGTCTTCTGCGCTGAGGCCCGAGTCCTTGATCGCCTGCTCCATGGACAGGTAGGCAAATGCCGCAGCATCGCCCATAAAGCGATAGACCTTGCGATCAATCAGCTCTTCCAGGTTGAGCTCAACCGAGCCGGATACCTGGCTGCGCAGGCCCATTTCGGCATAGGCAGGGTTGAAACGGATGCCTGACTTGCCAGCACGCAGGCTGGCAGAGACGGTGGCTTTGTCATTGCCTAGGCAGGAAACGATGCCCAGGCCGGTAATCACGACGCGACGCATGCAGAGAGTCCTTTAGAAATTGTCGGTAGAGGTGAACAGGCCAACCCGCAGGCCTTCGGCACTGTAGATTTCGCGGCCATCAACGCTGACGGTGCCATCGGCAATAGCCAGGACCAGGGAGCGGGCGATGGTGCGTTTGATATGGATGTTGTAGGTGACTTTCTTGGCGGTCGGCAGCACTTGGCCGAAAAATTTCACTTCGCCCGAACCGAGGGCGCGGCCGCGGCCTGGGTTACCCTGCCAGCCGAGGTGGAAACCCACCAGCTGCCACATGGCATCAAGGCCCAGGCAGCCTGGCATTACCGGGTCGCCTTCGAAATGGCAGGCGAAGAACCACAGGTCAGGGGTGATATCGAGCTCGGCGACTATTTCGCCCTTGCCGTACTTGCCGCCGGTGTCGCTGATGTGGGTGATGCGATCGATCATCAGCATGTTCGGCGCGGGCAGTTGCGCATTACCTGGGCCGAATAGTTCGCCGCGACCGCAAGCGAGCAGTTCTTCCCGGGTGAAGGCGTTTTGTTTGGTCATGCGAGCTCCTCAATATGTCCCATGCGCCAAGGCTGGGCGAATCGTCCTGGCTGGCGGCGCAGCCTCTGCGCCTGCCAACAGCCTAGTCATAGACTGTTGCGTTGTGGTGAAAGTCACAGCCTTGTGAGTACAGTTGTACTCTGCTCTTGTTGGCCTGTCATAGGTCTATGGCTCTAGCCTGCAGCAGTTGAGCCTTCTTGACTACCCGTCGAAGGTCGAGGGGGGAGCCAGCGTTGCAGGATTCGCTGCAAATCTGCCCGTTTGAAGGGTTTTGCCAGGTAGTCATTCATACCCGATTGCAGGCAGGCCTCGCGGTCGCCCTGCAGGGCATTGGCGGTCAGGGCGATGATCGGCAACTCGGCGCAGCCTGGTAGGCGGCGGATCTGCCGAGTGGCCTCGTAACCATCCATGATCGGCAGGCGGCAATCCATCAGAATCGCTGAATAATGCTGCTGGCTAACCTGGTGCACCGCCTGGGCGCCATCGCCTACCAGGCTGACCTGATAGCCCAGGCTGCGCAGCATGGCTTCGATCACGGTTTGGTTGACCGGGTTGTCTTCGACTAACAGCACCGGCTGACCGTTGCCCTGATCAGCCGGCAGCGGTGTATCGCTGACAGCCGGGACGACTTGCTGGGAAAACGGTAGTGGCACTTCTAGGGTAAATACCGAGCCCTGGCCTTCTTGGCTGACTGCACGCAGGGTGCCACCCATGCGTTCGGCTAGGGTGCGGGCAATCGGCAAACCCAGCCCGGTGCCGCCGTAACGTCTTGAAATAGAAGTGTCGGCTTGCTGGAAAGCATCGAACATATGTTCCAGGCGCTGGGGAGAGATACCGATGCCGCTGTCGTGTACCGCGCAGCTGAACCATAGCACCTGGTTGTCCAGCGCCTGCCAGGTGCTGTGTACACGGATGCTGCCGGTTTCGGTAAATTTCAGGGCGTTGCCGATGAGGTTGACCAGAATCTGCCGAATCCGCGTCGGGTCGCCCTGCACCTGTAGCTGCTCCAGCCCGCTCTGTGTCTCCAAGAGTAATTGCAGGCCACGCTGCTGGGCGCTGTGCTGGAACACCTGAATCGAGCTCTGCAGCAGGTCGAGCAGGCTGAAAGGGATGCGCTCCAGTTCCAGCGCGCCGCGTTCGATGCGCGAGAAATCGAGAATATCGTTGATGACTTTCAACAGGTGCTCGGTGGACTCGGTGGCCAGCGCGGCGTATTCCGCCTGCTCCTGGGTCATCTCCGTGGTTTCTAGCAACTGCAGCATGCCCAGTACGCCATTCATCGGTGTGCGTAACTCGTGGCTCATCATCGCCAGGAAATCAGATTTGGCGCGATTGGCCAGCTCCGACTGCTCGCGTGCCTTAATCAGCAGGGTCATGGCCCGCTGCTGCTCTTCACTGGCGCTGGCCAGGCCGTGGGCGAGGTTGTTGATATGCCGCGCCAGGGCCTGTAACTCCCCTTCACCGACTTCGGGCAGGGTGGTCTGATAATTGCCGGCCTGAATCGCGCTAACCGCTTCGCCCATGGCGCTAAGCGGTTGTGACAGATGGCGGGCCAGGCGGCGCGCTAGAAGAAAAGTCAGCACCAGGGCAAACAGGGCGATTAGGGTGGCCTTGAAGAGGATTTCCTGTTGGCGGGTGTTGAAGGCATCGTTGGACATACCCACGACGACATAACCCAGGTAGTCATCGCTGAGCGTCCGCTGACTAGGGTCGTTTAGCGCCGCGCGTTGCCGGTGGATCGGCGCCTGGAACACCTCGACCAGGCTACTGGCGTGGCCGCTGCCGGGCGTCTGTTCGACGTAGACGAGAATCTTGCCGGTGTGGTCGCGTACTTCAAGAAAGCGCACATGGGGGGTCTTCAGCGTGGCTTGCAGCAAAGCGTCTAGCACGTCGAGGTTGCCGGAAATCACGCCGTAGGTGCTAGCCGGCGCCAACTGGCTGGCGATCAGTTGACCGTAGTGATTGAGTTCCTGACGCAGGTCCTGCAAGCGGGCAAAGGTGAAGAATCCGGTAAGCAGCAGGGTCAGCAGCAGTGCGGGGCCGACACTGATCAGTTGTGTACGGGTATGGATATTCCAGCCTCGGCGCAGGATCATTGGGCCACTCGGCTGCAGCGCAGACCTTGCGAGCACTGGATAACTGGCCGATTTTTAGCGACCTCAGGGTGAAGCCGGGCTTGGGTGCTATAGATCACGCCACAACCTTGTTTGCGTTTGAAAGGCTGCATGTTAACTGAGCTGCCTGGCTTTGCCAGTGCCAGGCAACCTGCTAAAAGCTGGCTGCATACGGGTGTCGCCGTATAATGCGAGCGATTCGCCACTTTCAATGGTTTACCACGGATACGTTATGACTGATCAGCAACCCATCGCAGTGCTCGGCGGCGGTAGCTTCGGCACTGCGATTGCTAATTTGCTGGCCGAAAATGGCCAACAGGTTCTGCACTGGATGCGCGACCCGCAACAGGCCCAGGCGATTCGGCTGACCCGTGAGAATCCGCGTTACCTCAAAGGCATCAAGATTCATCCAGGCGTTGACCCGGTAACCGATCTGAGTGCGACCTTGAATGCCTGCCAGCTTATTTTCGTAGCCTTGCCCTCCAGCGCGCTGCGCCAGGCGTTGCAGCCGGTGGCTGAGCTGTTGAGCGGTAAATTGCTGGTGAGCACCACCAAGGGTATTGAGGCGCAGAGTTTTCTGCTAATGAGCCAGATTCTCGAAGACATCGCCCCGCAGGCGCGCATTGGCGTGCTCTCTGGGCCGAACTTGGCGCGTGAAGTGGCCGAGCATGCGCTGACGGCTTCGGTTGTTGCCAGCGAGGATGAGGAGCTTTGCCAGCAAGTGCAGGCGGCTCTACATGGCCGCACCTTCCGTGTATACGCCAGTGGCGACCGCTTTGGCGTTGAGCTTGGTGGCGCACTGAAGAACGTCTACGCGATCATCGCCGGTATGGCGGCGGCTATGGGCATGGGCGAGAACACCAAAAGCATGCTGATTACCCGCGCGCTGGCGGAGATGACCCGTTTTGCGGTCAAGCTGGGTGCCAACCCCATGACCTTCCTCGGTCTGGCCGGGGTGGGTGATCTGATCGTCACCTGCTCTTCGGCGAAAAGCCGCAATTACCAAGTCGGCTTTGCCCTCGGCGAGGGCCTGAGTCTGGACGATGCTGTAGCGCGTTTGGGCGAAGTGGCGGAAGGGGTGAACACCATCAAGGTACTGAAGTCCAAGGCCGAGGAGTTAGAGGTGTACATGCCCTTGGTGGCCGGCCTGCACGCGATCGTGTTTGAGGGCCGTACGTTGGATCAGGTGATTGGCGCCTTGATGAATGCAGAACCGAAGACCGACGTCGACTTTATCCCCACCACCGGTTTCTGAGTTTTATCTTTCTAGACCCTGCAAGGAGATGAGCATGAGTGATGACAATCAGGAACTGCAGCGCGAATCCATTCTGCTGCGCATCCTCTGGATGGTGATCTTCACCATCGTCTGGCAACTGGCGGAAATCCTCCTGGGCGCTGTGGTGTTGCTGCAGCTGGGTTACCGCCTGTTCTATGGCGCGCCGAATGCCGGCCTGCTGGGCTTTGGTGACAGCCTGAGCCAGTACCTGGCGCAGATCGGCCGCTTTGGCACCTTCAATAGTGATGAGAAACCCTGGCCGTTCGCCGACTGGCCAACCGCGCAAGCACCACTAGGTGAAACCCCGCACAGCATTCCGCCAGCCGCCCATCCGGTGCGTGACGAAGAGCCGAAGCTTTGACTGGTCGGTTGATGGAGGCAGGGCGGTGAAGCTGTGGCTGCTGCGCCACGGTGAAGCCGAACCGACTGCACGCACTGATGCCGGACGCAACCTGACTGACTATGGCCGTCAGCAAGTGCGCGAGGCCGCTGCACAGCTGCAGGGGCGGCCTTTGCGTGCGGTGCTTGTCAGCCCCTATGTGCGCGCTCAGCAAACGGCAGATCTGGTTTGTGAGGTGCTGGCGTTTTCCGGTATCCGGCAGACCGTGCCCTGGCTGACGCCTGAAAGTGATCTGCGCCAAACGCTGCGGGAACTGGATGGCTATGCCTTTGACGAGATGTTGCTGGTCACCCATCAGCCGTTGGTGGGGGCTTTGGCGGGCATGTTGATCCATGGCCATCGTCAGCAGCCGCTGCCGATGAGCACCGCCAGTCTGGCGTTGCTGGAAGGCGACGAACTGGCTGCGGGGCTGATGCAGTTGTCCGCTCATATACATCCGGTGCGCGCATAAGGCATTACTACACACCGAAACATTTCTCCTCTTGCGGGTCGCCTTTGTGCGTGGAATAGTCAAACCAAGCAATTGCTTGGTTGGCTCCACAAAAACAACAAAGGAGGAAGCCCTGTGGCTGATGCATTCCGTTTGCCGCTTGAGGTGTTTTATGAGCGCGAGGCTCGACACCCGAATAAACGCTACATGGTGCAGCCGCTGCCGGGCGGCCAGCTGCAGGAACTGAGCTGGGCCGATGTTGGTGAGCAAGCCCGGCGGGCCGCCAACTGGCTGCGTAGCCGCGAACTGCCTCAGGGCAGCCGCATTGCGATCATTTCCAAGAATTGCGCGCACTGGATCGTCACCGACCTGGCGATCTGGATGGCCGGGCATGTCTCCGTGCCGCTCTATCCCAACCTTACCGCCGAGTCAGTCGGCCAGGTGCTGCACCACTCCGAGGCCGCTCTGGTGTTTGTCGGCAAGCTGGATGATTGGCCGGCCATGGCGCCTGGGGTACCGCAGGATATGCCGACCATTGGCCTGCCGCTGCGCCCGCAAGGCGAGTTCAGCTTTACCTGGGAGGATCTGCAGGCCTGCACGCCGATTCAGGACAACCCCAAGGCGGCCGCCGATCAGCTCGCCACCATCATCTACACCTCCGGCACCACCGGCACGCCGAAAGGCGTGATGCATCACTTCAGTAACTTCGGCTTTGCCGCCAGCCACGCCACCGAACTGTTTGGCGTTGGCGAGAATGATCGGGTGCTGTCCTACCTGCCGCTGTGCCATGTGGCCGAGCGCATGTTTGTCGAACTGGCGTCGATCTACGCCGGGCAGACGATTTTCTTCGCCGAGAGCCTGGATACCTTCCTCGAAGACCTCAAGCGTGCGCGGCCGACGGTAATGTTCGGCGTGCCGCGCATCTGGACCAAGTTTCAGATGGGCGTCTACAGCAAGATGCCGGCCGAGAAACTGGATTTCCTGCTCAAGCTGCCGATCATCGGCCGCATCGTCGGCAAAAAAGTGCTGGTCGGCCTGGGCCTGGATGCCGTGCGCTACGCACTGTCTGGTGCGGCGCCGGTGCCTGAAGCATTGCTCAACTGGTACAAGCGCCTGGGCCTGGATGTGCTTGAGGTCTATGGCATGACCGAGAACTGTGGTTACTCGCATGTGTGCCGGCCAGGAAAGTTCAAACAGGGCTGGATCGGCCAGAGCAGTCCCGGCGTCGAGGTGCGCATCGCCGAGGATGGCGAAGTGCAGGTGCGCAGCGGTGCGACCATGCAGGGTTACTACAAGGACCCGGAAAAAACGGCAGAAACCATCACCCCAGATGGCTTCCTGCGCACCGGCGACAAGGGTGAGCAGGATGCCGAGGGCAACCTGCGCCTGACCGGGCGGATCAAGGAAATCTTCAAAACCAGCAAAGGCAAATACGTCGCGCCGGCACCGATTGAGAACCGTCTGGGCGAGCACTCGCGCATCGAGCAGGTGTGTGTGGTCGGCGATGGCATGGCTCAGCCGATGGCGCTTTGCGTGCTTTCTGATGTAGGCCGCAGCGAAGCCCTCAACGGCGCGCGCGGTGAGTTGGAAAACAGCCTGAAAAAACTGCTGGAAGAGGTTAATCAGAATCTCGACAAGCATGAGCGCCTGCAAAGCCTGGTGCTGGTCAAAGAGGTGTGGGCGGTGGATAACGGCTTCCTCACCCCTACACTGAAGATCAAACGCGCGGTGGTTGAAGGCACCTATGGTGAACGCTTCGACGAGTGGACCACCCGCAGCGAAGCGGTGCTCTGGCACGAGTGATCAGGCATGTGGCCGGTATGCCTGTATGCCGGCCATGTTCTGGCTGAATCGACCCAAAAGGACTGACTATGGCCCTCTGGCAGCAAACCCCGAACCTGGCTCAGCTCAATGGCTTTCTGAAAAACACCATCGGCGAGCAACTGGATATCCGCTTTGACGCCTTCGACGACGAGTCGCTGACCGCCAGCATGGTGGTTGACTCCCGTACTCACCAACCCTACGGCCTGCTGCATGGCGGCGCGTCGGTGGTGCTGGCGGAAACCCTTGGCTCCACTGCTAGCCATCTGTGCATCGATAGCAGCAAGTTCTACTGCGTCGGCCTGGAAGTGAATGCCAACCACTTGCGCGGCTTGCGCAGCGGCCGGGTGACTGCGGTCGCGCGCGCGGTGCACCTGGGGCGTACCACTCATGTATGGGATATCCGCCTGAGTGGCGAGGATGGCAAGGCCAGCTGCATTTCCCGGCTGACCATGGCCATTGTGCCGTTGGGGGAGAATGGCCCGGCGCAACGCTGAGGGCCCCGCGCTATTCGTTGGCGGGCCTCCCATCAGCTTTGGCTATAGTGCCGTCATTCACTGGCCGTTTTGTCATTGCTGCATCTCAAACACTGCCGGACAATCATTGGCAACTTCCCTGATAAGCCCGCCGCCATGACCCAGTCCGTATTCTTCGCCCATGCCAACGGCTTTCCCTCGGCCACCTACGGCAAGCTGTTTGCCGCGCTGGCGCCTGACTACTCGGTGCAGCATCTGGAGCAGCACGGCCATGACCCGCGCTTTCCGGTCAACGACAACTGGAGCAACCTAGTCGATGAGCTGATCCATCACCTCGAAGCCAACTCGCAGCCGGTCTGGGGTGTGGGCCATTCCCTGGGCGGCGTGCTGCATTATCACGCCGCTTTGCTGCGCCCCGAGCTGTATCTGGGCGTGGTGATGCTTGATTCGCCAGTGCTGACCCTGGCCGACAAGATGGTGATTCGCGCCGCCAAACGCTTTGGCTTTATCGACCGTATCACCCCGGCTGGGCGCACGTTGGGTCGGCGTGAGGAGTTTGTCGACCTGGTCGAGGCGCGGGGTTATTTCGCTGGCAAGGGCCTGTTCCGCCGTTTCGATCCCGAATGCCTGGATGCCTATGTGCAACACGGTCTGCAAGCGGCGGGCAATAACCTGCGCCTGCGTTTTGATCCGGCCACGGAAATCAGCATCTACCGCAGCGTGCCGCACACCAGCCCAGGCCGGCCGCAACAATTGAAGGTGCCGCTGGCCATGGTTCGCGGCCGGCATAGCCGGGTGGTTATGCCGCATCACGCTCATCTGGTAAGGCGCGTACCGAAGGGCGAATACTTGACGCTGCCCGGCGGGCATATGTTTCCTCTGGAACGCCCGCAAGATACGGCGGAGCTGCTGAAAAAGCTGTTCCAGCGTTGGGCTGGGCAACCTGCGAGTGAGCAAAGCGCATGAGTCTGAATTTTGAAGAAGTCCGTCTGCGCCTGCCGCATATCGAGCTGGCTGCCCATCTGTATGGCCCGGAAAACGGCGTGCCGGTGATTGCTCTGCACGGCTGGCTGGACAATGCCGCCAGCTTCGCCCGCCTGGCGCCGCTGCTGCCGGGGCTGCGCATCGTGGCCCTGGATTTTGCTGGTCACGGCCATTCCGATCACCGCCCGCCAGGCGGCAGTTACGCCATCTGGGATTATGCCCACGATGTGCTGCAGGTCGCCGAACAGTTCGGCTGGCAGCGCTTTTCCCTGCTCGGGCACTCCATGGGCGCGATTGTCTCCGTGCTCCTGGCGGCGGCCATGCCGCAGCGTATCGAGCGCCTGGCACTGATCGACGGGCTGATTCCCTACACCGGTGAAGCCGATACGGCGCCGCAGAAGCTCGGCGAAGCGCTGAAGGCGCAATTGGCCCTGGCCGGCAAGAGTAAGCCGGTGTATGCGGAGTTTGACCGCGCAGTAGAGGCACGCATGCGCGGGGTAGGGGCGGTCAGCCGCGAAGCCGCAGAACTGCTTGCCCAGCGCGGTCTGATGCCTGTCCCAGGCGGTTACACCTGGCGCACCGACAGCCGTCTGACCCTGCCATCGCCGCTGCGCCTGACCCAGGCCCATGCGCTGGCGTTTGTGCACAACCTGCAATGCCCGACCAAACTGGTGATGGCCCAGCAGGGTATGTTGCTCGCACAGCCGAGCATCACTCAGCTGGTCGAAGGCCTGGCCATCGAGGTGGCGCAGCTGCCGGGCGGCCATCATCTGCATTTGGATGACGACGTGGGCGCCGGCTTGGTAGCAGACTGTTTCAAAGCTTTCCTGGGCGCGCCTTGACTTGCTAAAGGCAACTGGGGAAAGGTGTCGGCGATAGCCACGGAGATTCGCATGATCGACCTGTATACCGCCGCCACCCCCAACGGCCATAAAGCGTCCATCGCACTGGAAGAGTTACAACTGCCGTACAGCGTGCAGGCTTTGAGTTTCGACAAGCAGGAACAGAAGGCTGCGGCCTTTCTCAAGATCAACCCCAATGGCCGCATTCCGGCGATTGTTGACCGTGGCAACGATGATTTCGCGGTGTTCGAGTCCGGCGCCATTCTGCTGTATCTTGCCGAGAAAACCGGTCAACTGCTGCCCAGCGACGCCAAGGGGCGCTCGCGGGTGATCCAGTGGCTGATGTTCCAGATGGGTGGGGTCGGGCCTATGCAAGGCCAGGCCAATGTGTTCTTTCGTTATTTCCCGGAAAAACTACAGGGCCCGATCGATCGTTATCAGCACGAAACTCGCCGCCTTTATGAAGTGCTCGACATGCGCCTGAGCGAGTCGCAGTACCTGGCCGATGACTACAGCATCGCCGATATCGCCACCTATCCGTGGGTGCGTATCCATGATTGGGCTGGCGTGTCCGTCGACGGTCTGGAGCATCTGCAACGCTGGATGGCTGAGCTGGCTGCGCGCCCTGCAGTGCAACGCGGTTTGCTGGTGCCACAGCGCGAAGCAGATGGTGAAAAAATCGTCAAAGCCGCCCAGTCGATGTTGATCAAATGAGCCGCCTTAATCGTTATTGCCTCGGCCTGAGTCTGTTGTTGAGCAGCGCCGTTGTCTGGGCAGATGTGGCCGGTAGCCAGGATCTGGACGTGCTGCCGCGGTTTGCCGGGAGCAAGATTGTCAGTTTCAAGGATGTTGCCGAGCTAGAGCGCATCTACCCCCAAGGGGCAATACGGCGCATCAGCGGTACCCTACGCTACGAGCGCGAGGTGGCCACCCAAGGCCAGTTGACCGCCGTGACTTATGAGCTGCCACGCACCCACACGGCCAACGAGGTGTTTGCCAAGGCCCGGGGCGACCTGCAAGCCCAGGACGCTGAGTTGCTTTACTGGTGCGTGGGCCGGGAGTGCGGTTCGAGCAGCCTGTGGGCCAACGCAGTTTTTGATAACGCCACCCTAACGGGCTCAGATGATCAGCAGACCTATGCACTGCTGCGTCTCGCTGAACCGCGTCAGGACAGCCTGCTGGCGCTGTACAGCATCACCCGTGGCAACAAGCGCGCCTACCTGCACGCCGAGTTGCTCACGGCCAATAAAGCTTTGGGCGAGCTATTGCCCACTCCGGCCACTCTGCAGCGGCAGCTGAAAAGCACTGGTGAACTACGTCTGGCCAAACAGGTTGAGCCCAGCGCTGCCTGGACCGAATTGCTGGCGCGCAGCCTCAAGCTCGACAGCACGCTGCGTATCAGCATCAGTGGTGCACAAGCTGAAGCCTGGCGCGATGCGCTAGTGGAGCAGCGCGTGCGCGCCAGCCGCCTGGAACTGGGTGATGCGGGTGTAAGCGGCGTACAACTCAACGTGCTGCGCTAAGACGCCACTGTCGGTACTCTTGTCGTCATTAATTGATCCGGCTCTGTCCCCTGCGGCAGAGCCTTTTTGCGTTGTGTGGGGAGCTGGTTGAATGGCCAATAACGATCGTTTGCTGGTGCAGATACTGCTGCTGCTTCTGTTAGGCGCCAGCCTTTGGGTGTTGGCACCGTTCTGGTCGGCGCTGTTCTGGGCTGCGGTGTTGTCGTTTGCCAGCTGGCCGGTGATGCGCGTGCTGACACGCCTGCTCGGTGGCCGCCAGGCCCTGGCAGCGGGGCTGCTGACCCTGGTTTGGACCGTGGTAGTGGCCGTGCCGTTGGTAATGCTGGGCTTCAACCTGGCGGATCACATCAAGGATGGCACCGCCTTGCTCAAGGATTTTCAGGTTGATGGCTTGCCGCCCGCGCCTACCTGGCTGGCCGGCGTGCCGCTGGTTGGTGAGCGTTTGGTGGGCTTCTGGATGACCATCGACCAGCAAGGTGCGGCGTTTTTCGCCACTGTACGGCCGTACCTGGGGCAGGTCGGCAACTGGCTGCTGGCGCGCAGTGCGCAGATCGGTGGTGGCATGCTGGAGCTGGCCTTGAGCCTGATTCTGGTGTTCTTTTTCTACCGAGATGGGCCGCGCTTGGCTGCGTTTGCCAAAAGTCTGTTGCAACGTTTGATCGGTGATCGCGCCGAGCATTATCTGGAGCTGGTGGCCGGCACCGTGCAGCGGGTGGTTAACGGGGTGATCGGTACTGCCGCAGCGCAGGCGATCCTGGCCTGGATCGGTTTCACCATCGCCGGCATACCGGGTGCGCTGGTGCTGGGGATTCTGACCTTCGGCTTCAGCCTGATCATGGTCCCGCCACTTATCTGGGGGCCGGCAGTGGCCTGGTTGTTCTGGCAGGGCGAAGTCGGCATGGGTATGTTCCTGCTGGTCTGGGGCTTTTTGGTGATCAGCGGCGTCGATAACATCCTCAAGCCCTACCTGATCAGCCGTGGCGGCAACCTGCCGTTGATCGTGGTGCTGCTCGGAGTATTTGGCGGCATCCTGGCGTTTGGCTTTATGGGGCTGTTCCTCGGCCCAACCCTGTTGGCCGTGGCGTACAGCCTGCTCAGTGACTGGGTTGGCAGCCCGGTTGTGAATACTGCGGCGAGCAGCGCTGAGCCGGCGGAAAAGCCGCTCAGCTGAGTTAGATATGCCATCACGCTGGTGTTCGAGCGGGTTGGCATTCTCGTTAAATTTCCCGGGGGCGCCTTGGTCCCCTGTAACCGGGGTGGTAGCCTTGCTGCGCTTCGTGGCTGATACACGGCTGCGCAGTCAAGCGTTGCGCGTAAGCCCGACGCCGCGCCTCAAACCGCAACAGGCGGTAGCAGGGAAGCCCCACACCCATAACGGATACGCAGGATTACCCCCCCATGAAGAAAATTGCAGGCAGCGCCCTTGGCGTAGTTGTCGTTCTCGGCGCATTGACCACCGCAGGCGCCTGGTATACCGGTCAGCAGCTTCCAGCGGTGCTGGAAACCTCGATTCAGCAAGCCAATCAGGATATGGGTAAAACCCTGCCGGCCCTGGGCCTCAGCGCCACTATTGAACTGGTTTCGCTGGAGCGTCAGCTGTTCAGCAGCAATGCGCGCTACCGCATTCAGTTTGCCGGCAGCCTGGATGGCGAATCGCCGAGCAACTTCGAGTGGTTTGTCACCGACCACATCGAGCATGGGCCTTTCCCGCTTTCGCGACTGCAAAGTCTCAAGCTGCTGCCCGTGATGGCCACCAGCAATTACGCGCTGGAACGCAGTTCGGAGCTGGAGAAGTGGTTCGCCGGCAGCCAGGGCGGTGCGCCGCTGCAGGGCCAGGTCAGCCTCGGCTATGACCGTTCGATGAGCGGCAACCTGCACGTGCAGCCGCTGCAGATGGCGCTGGATGAACAGACCCAGATCGATTTCAGCGGCCTGGAGATCGACTTCGATAGCAGCGCAAATGTTGAGAAAATCAGCGCCAGTGGCGTGATGGACAGCTTCAAGGTCACCTCAACCCTGGCTACTGATGAAAACATGCGCCTCGAGTTCAAGGGCATGAACCTCACCAGCGACACCCGCAAGGGCGTCAGCGATTTTTATCTGGGGCAGAACGAGGTGCGTTTACAGCAGATCGAGCTGCAGGTTGGTGAGAACGCGCCAATCCTGTTTAAGGATTTCGTCCAGCGTGATGAAACCAGCGAGGCCAATCAGCAGCTGTCGGCGCGTTACAGCTATGACGTTGGTATGATCAGCTACCAGGGCAACGACATCGGCTCCTCGCAGATGCTCTGGACCGTGAAGAACCTCGACGCGGCGGCTCTGCAGTCAATGATCGAGCTGTACGGCACGCTGTTGCAGAGCGGCAAGGTCGACAGTGAAAGCGGTATGCCGGAATTGACCGACGAGCAGACTGCGTTGTTCAAGACCGATCTGGAAAAACTGCTGGCCGGAAAACCGGGCCTGGCCCTGGAAAAACTGGCGTTCAAGACCGCCAATGGTGAAAGCAGCTTCAGCTTTGGTCTGGACCTCGACAAGCCGATGTCCTTCGACCTGCCGGCGCCTGAGTTGGCCAAGCAACTGATCGCCCAGCTGGATGCCAAACTGCTGGTATCCAAAGCGATGATCGGTGATGTGGTTGGCGTTCAGGCCACGATTGCCGGTGAAACCGACAAGGAAGCGATTGCCCAGCAGGCGACCATGTTGGGCGAAATGGCCAGCGGCATGGCGGTGGCCAGCGAACTGGCTGTAATGCAGGGCGAGGACATCAGCTCCAGCCTGCATTACGCCGACGACCAAGTGACCTTCAACGGCAAGCAGATGACCGTGGATGAGTTTGTGGCGCTGGCCATGAGCAGTGGCGGCGGTTTGGCTGGTATGGGGCATGAAGTCCCGGCCGATGAAGCGCTGTATGAAAGCGAGGGTCAAAGTACCGTGCAGTAACGTTTTTGGCGTAAGCGGCGCAGCCAATGCGGCCAGGTGACCTGTAGGGCATCTGGCCGTTTTTGTTGGTGCTTAGCGGTCGCCGCGCTCGTACTTGTCTAGGGTGTCGCTGGCGATCTGCCGGCCGAGCATGATCAGCTCCGGCGCCTTGTAGAACTCGAAGAAGCGGCACACGCGCTTGGGCACGTTGATCAGGATATCCGGTGGGTAACCGGCGATCTTGTACTGCGCCAGGGACGTTTGCATCACCTCGAAACTCTGGTTTATCAGCTCCAGCAGCGAGGCTGGGCCGCTAAGGTCGGCGACTCGCGAGCCGCTTGCGGATTTCGGCGCGGCGGCTTTATCCAGGCTGCCGCGGGCGTTCTGCTGCCAGGGGTTGATGGCTTCGGGTTGCAGTGGGCTGCTGTGATCTTCCAACAGAAGCAGCTCGTCGTCTTCGCCGGGTTTACGTTTGAACGAGGGTAGACGTGAGCCGAGTGAACTCATCAGTAGATCGAAACGTCCCTTGAGCGCCGGCGCGCGTTCGATGATAGGCAGTTCGTAGTGCTGCTGATGGGCCGAGTTGAGGTTGACCGCGACGATCAGGTCGCAGTGCGCTGACACCACCGGAACGATGGGCAATGGGTTGAGCAAACCGCCATCGACCAGCATGCGTTTGCCTTGCACAACCGGGGTAAACAGGCTGGGAATTGCCGCCGAGGCGCGCATGGCCTGATGCAGGCAACCTTCCTGGAACCAGATTTCCTGCTGGTTGGTCAGGTCGGTGGCCACGGCGGTGAAGGGGATCGGCAGCTCTTCGATATTGATCTCGCCAACGATTTCGCGAATTTTGCCGAAGACCTTTTCCCCACGAATCGCCCCCAGGCGAAAGCTCACATCGAGCAGGCGCAGTACGTCCAGATAGTCTAGGCTCTGGGTCCATTCGCGGTATTCGTTGAGCTTGCCAGCGGCGTAAATCCCGCCGACCACCGCGCCCATGGAGCAGCCGGCAATGCAGGCGATTTCATAACCACGGGCTTCCAATTCCTCGATCACACCGATGTGCGCATAACCACGTGCACCACCGGAGCCCAATACCAGCGCAATGCGCTTACTCATTCTGAGGTTCCTCGTCACGATCAATGCAGCGAACATACTCGCCGTGCTGCGCGCCGCCAAGGCGCGACTTGTCAGTAATCCTGCGCAGTCGAGCATATGCGCAGTGGCTTGCTAGAGCGGTTACAGCGGTGCCGGCACTTTTCTCTGTTCTACGCGTCATACTGGCAGCATTGAAGCATCGCGAATACTGACGGCGATGCGCTGTGATGCCGAGCCAATTGTCTGTTTATTTGCAGGAGTTACCTGATGAAACTGTGGATCGTGTTGCCCATGTTGCTGTTGGTGCTGAGCGGTTGTGCGGGAAAAACGACTTATCGCAACAGTTGTGCCAATCAGCTGGATGCTGCCTGGCGTGAGCTGGACCTGGCAAAGGCCGAGGGCTTTGCCGGCACGGTGAGTTATTCCAAGGCGGTGTCGCTGATGACAGCGGCGAAAACCCAGCAGCAGTTCGAGGCTTACAAGGGCTGCACGGCGAAATCCGAGCGCGCACGTTTCTATATCCGTGAGTCGCGAGCAGGCCGCTGATGCAACTGGATTTCAACGCACTCGAACCGCTCGAACGCTACCGCTGGCTGGCATCGACCATTACCCCGCGACCGATTGCCTGGGTTTCCAGCTTGTCGGCCGAAGGAGTCAGCAATCTGGCTCCATTCAGCTTCTTCCAGGTGATCAGCGACGACCCGCCGACTCTGATGGTCAACGTCAACCACCGCAGTGATGGTGGCCTCAAAGACACCCTGCTGAATGTACAGGCCAGTGGCGAGCTGGTGATTCAGTTGGTGTCTTTTGCCCAGGCCGAGGCGATGAATGCCAGCGCGGCAGTGCTGCCTTATGGCATCAGCGAGTTCGAGCAGTGCGGTATCGCCAGCCTGCCTTCGCAACGCATTACTCCACCTCGAGTGGCTGGCGCGACGGTGGCCTTTGAATGCCGGGTGGCGCAGATTCAGGCTTACCCCGCAGAAAAACCCAATTGCCATCTGATCTTCGCCGAGGTGCTGTTGGCCCATATCGATGACGCGGTGCTCAACGAGCAGGGCCGCATCGATGCGCACAAGCTCGATCTGATCGGGCGTTTGGGTGGTATGGCATACAGTCGCACTCGCGATACCTTCGAGATGCGCCGTCCCGGTTGATGCGCGCGTTGTTGGTAATCACGCTTGTCTGGCGTAGTAATCGATACAAAAACGACCTCCGTTTAGCTGTTAGCACCACGCACCAGCCTGCTGGCTTGTCGCTAGTATGGCTGTGCTCCTATGTTGCCAATCTTGAGTGCAAGCAGCGCTGGGCTGCCTGGTGGTCATTCGGCAGGGGGAGTTATGTGGACTGTGGTGCAGCGGCGGGTCGCCAGTTTGAGCACGGCGAGCAAACTGGCTTCGGGCTTTGGTGTTGTTCTGGCACTTACGGCGCTGGTGGCGGCCACTGGGTTCCTTGCGCTGCGCGATGTCAGTGCACGCTCGGCACTGCTGGAGCGCATGAGCGCGATCAATAGCCAGGTTATGCAGATCCGTCGCAGCGAGCAGGATTTCGTCCTCAGCGGCGACAAGCAGCACGCGACTCGGCTGCATGAGCAGGCGCAGCAGATTCTCGATGCCAGTACCGCGTTGCAGGCGCTGTTGCCGGATGCCGAGCGGGCAGGGCTGGATCAGGTAGCCGAAGCCATGACCGCGTATCGCGCTGCCTTCGATCGCTATGTCGAGCAAAGCGACAATATGCACCTGTCGCTGGAGGCCGCCACGTGGCTGGTGGTGAGCGCTTCCAATAGCCTGGATTTGCTCAAGGACGGTCTGGCTGAGGACGGCGTTGATCTGCTCAAGAGCAGCCAGGGTCAGCAGGGCGCTGAATCCGTGCTGCAGGCTGGGAAAATCAGTCAGGTGCATCAGTTATTGCTGCGTGCGCTGGATCAGGCCCGCGTGCTGCTAGAGCAGAGTCGCAGCAGTGGCGAAGCGACTTCAACCCTTATTCAGGAAGCCGTCGACGCCCAGACGTTAGCCGGTGAGCTGCGCGATGTCATGGAGGACCCCGGTTATGCCGCGGTGCTGGTCGAGGTGATCGGCAACGTCAACTCTTTCAATGACCGGCTTAACGAGTACACCGGATTGTTGCAGCAGCAAAAACGCGAATACCAGAGCCTGGTGCAACAGGCCGAACGCATCCTCAGCCTGGTCGATCAAGCTTACGGGCGACAGAAAGCCAGCCTGCATGGGCAACTGCAGGCCAGCACCGGGCTAATTGTGCTAGCCACGGCGTTGGCGTTGCTGATCGGTCTGTTGGCGACGCTGACCATCACTCTGTTGATCGTTCGGCCGTTGAAGCAGGTTATCGAACAGGCGCGGCGCATTGCCGATGGTGACCTCAGCGCACGCATTGAGGTGCAGCGTGACGACGAGATCGGCCAGCTGCAAACGGCTATGCAGGTTATGTCCAGCAATTTGCGTGAGATGGTCGGGCGCCTGCAGAGCGGGGTGCTACAGATTTCCGCGTCCGCACAGTCGCTGTCAGCCAGTACTGAGCAAACGCGTTTAGGGGTGAATGGGCAGAAGGTGGAAACCGATCAGGTCGCCACCGCCATGAGTGAAATGACCGCCACCGTGCACGAGGTGGCACGTAATGCCGAGGCGGCGGCATCTTCCACCGAACAGGCTGATCGCCGGGTCAGCAGCGGTGTGGCTGTGGTGCAGCAGACCATTGGCCGGATCAACCAATTGGCCAGTGCCATGCAGACCACTACCCAGAGCATCGAGCGTCTCAGCCAGGACACCCAGCGCATCGACTCGGTGCTGGATGTGATCAAGAGCGTGGCCGAACAGACCAATCTGCTGGCACTCAATGCAGCTATCGAGGCGGCGCGGGCGGGCGAGCAGGGCCGCGGTTTTGCCGTGGTAGCTGATGAGGTGCGTGCGCTGGCGCGGCGCACTCAGCAGTCCACGGCGGAAATTGAAGGGTTGATCGCCACCCTGCGTGAGGGCACGCGGCGCTCCGTGGCGGACATGCATCAGAGTGGCGTGCTGGTGACGCAGACTGTGGAGGATGCCAGCCAGACCGACGGCGCGCTGGCGGAAATCGCCGCAGCAGTCAGCCAGATCTTCGAGATGAACCAGCAGATTGCCGCTGCCGCCGAACAGCAGACGGCGGTGGCGGAGGAAATCAGCCGCAGCGTTACCTCGATTCGCGATATTGCCGATCAGTCCGCGCTGGCCATGGACGAGTCTGCCAGCTCCAGTATTCAGCTGGCAGAACTGGGCCGCGAGCTGCAGGGTATGGCTGGGCGTTTCCGCCTATAGCTTTGCCTGCGATGTATGTCGCAGCTGAGATAAAAGATTCGTGAGCAAAGGTTACTTGGCTCTTTGCCGACCCCTTGCAGCCCAGTAGCATCGGTCCACTTGCATAAGGAGTGAGCGATGCGCACGAAATTAGATGCCTGCCTGGAATCGATCAATCAGGTGGTACTGGGCAAGGAACCGCAGGTGCGTCTGGCACTGACCTGCCTGTTGGCCCAGGGCCATTTGCTGATTGAGGATTTGCCCGGCATGGGTAAAACCACCCTCAGTCACGCCCTGGCCAAGGTATTGGGCCTGAGTTTTCAGCGTATTCAGTTCACCTCCGATCTACTGCCCGGCGATATCCTCGGCACCTCGGTGTTTGATAAGGACACCGGGCAGTTTATTTTCCACCCGGGACCGATTTTCGCCGAGCTGGTACTGGCCGACGAGATCAACCGCGCCACGCCGAAAAGCCAGAGTGCGCTGCTTGAAGCCATGGAAGAGGGCCAGGTGACCATCGAAGGTGCAACCCGGCCGCTGCCCGAACCCTTCTTTGTGATTGCCACGCAGAACCCGGTCAGCCAGGGCGGTACCTTCGCTTTGCCCGAGTCGCAGCTGGACCGTTTTCTGATGCGCCTCTCCCTTGGCTATCCCGGCAAGGCCGCGGAAAAAGCCTTGCTGCTCGGTGATTCGCGGCGCTCGCTACTGCCCAGCCTGCCGGCGCTGCTTGATCACAGCGAATTGGCGCTGGTGCAGGCGGAAATTCCTAAGGTGCGTGCCAGCGATGCGTTGGTCGATTATGTATTGCGTTTGGTCGATGCTACCCGCACCCAGCCGCAATTCGCCTGGGGCTTGTCGCCACGGGCCAGCCTGGCGCTGCTGGCAGCAGCGCGTGCCTGGGCCTTCCTCGCGGGGCGTGATTATGTGATTCCGGAAGACGTGCAGGCCGTGCTGCCTTCGGTCGTAGGCCATCGCCTACGCGAGCGCGCCGACCCGGCTGGGCATGGCGCGGGCAGCTTGGTGCAGTGGTTGCTGCGTGAGGTGCCGGCGCTTTGATCGCCCAGCTCAAGCCGCGCTGGAACCGCTGGCTGGCCCGGCGTATTCCGGCCGCCGCCAGTGTACGGCTGAATCAACGTCGGATCTTTATTATCCCGAGCAGAGTCGGGGCGGCCTTTATGCTGGCGCTGCTGTTGATGCTGCTAGCCGCGATCAATTACCAGAACAGCCTGGCCTATGGCCTGACCTTTCTACTGGCCTCGGTTTTTGTCGTGGCCATTCTGCACACCTACCGCAACCTGGCCGGGTTGATCCTTAAGGCCGGCAGTGCGCCGGCGGTATTTGTCGGCGAACCCGCCGGTTTTCGCGTACGTCTGGAGAGCAGTCAGAGGCCTCATCAGGCCGTCAGCTTGGGCTGGCCACCGGCCGAGTTACAGACGCTGGATGTGCCGGCCGAAGGCGTGAGCGAGTGCCAGTTAAACCTGCCGGCGCTGCAACGTGGCTGGTTGCGGCCCGGTCGCTTGCGCGTCGAGAGTCGTTTTCCATTGGGGATTCTGGTGGCCTGGAGCTGGGTCGATCTGGATCAGCGCGTGCTGGTTTATCCGCGACCTTTGCCCGGTGATCTGCCGCTGTCAGCTGGCGTCAGCGAGGATCAGGACGAGGAGGGCAGCCGGCCCCATGGCCAGGGAGTGGATGATTATCAAGGGCTGAAGACCTACCAGCCGGGTGATTCCAAACGCCGGCTGCACTGGAAAGCCTATTCTCGCGGCCAGGGTTTGCTTGTTAAGGACTTTGCCTCGATCACTGGGCGTGATCTGTATTTGGATTTCGAAGCCCTGGCTGGCGATGTGGAAACTCGCCTGTCGCTACTCTGCCACTGGGTATTGCAGTTGTCCGAGCGGCAGCAGCCGTTTGCCCTGAGCCTGCCGGGCCAGGTATTAGGTGCTGATAGCGGTGAGCTGCACCGCGATGCCTGCCTGCGCGCCCTGGCGCTGTTCGGGCGTGTGGCATGAGCCGGGTTAACGCGATTCCGCGGATCAGCCTGACCTGGCTGTTGGTGGCGCAGGTGCTGGTGATCATTCCCCATCTGACGCATTTACCGCTGTGGATCATTGGTCTGTGGCTGGGCAGTGCGGCCTGGCGCATTCAGATTTTCCGCATGCGTGCGCGCTACCCGAATGCCTGGGCCAAGGGCGGTTTGATGCTGGCGGCGGCGCTCGGGGTGTTTCTTTCCCGTGGCAGCCTAATCGGTCTGGATGCCGGGGTGGTGCTGCTGGTCGCAGCTTTTGTGCTCAAATTGCTGGAGATGCGTACGTGGCGTGATGCACTGGTGCTGATCTTTCTCGGCTTCTTTGTGGTGGTCACCGCCTACCTGTTCGATGACAGTATGCTGATGGCCTTCTACAGCCTGCTGCCTGTGACCGCTTTGCTGGCGGCCTTGATTGGCCTGCAGCAGAGCAGCCTGGCCACTCAGCCATGGCCGACCGCACGTCTGGCCGGTGGGCTGCTGCTGCAGGCGTTGCCGGTGATGTTGCTGCTGTTTGTATTCTTCCCACGCATGGGCCCGCTGTGGTCGTTGCCGGTGCCTAATGACAAGGCCACCACTGGCCTGTCGGATAGCATGGCTCCCGCGGATATTGCCGACCTGAGCCGCTCTGCTGCCCTGGCGTTTCGTGCCAGTTTCAACGGCGAGACGCCGCCGCGCAGTGAGTTGTACTGGCGCGCATTGACCCTGGATCGCTTCGATGGACGGCGCTGGTCACAATCCGATTACGCCGAGTTTGGCCCCGGTGCGCAGTGGCAGAAGCAAGGCGAGGCGCTGAGTTACAGCATCGTGATGCAGCCCAGTGGGCAGCGTTGGCTGTTTGCCTTGGACGTAGCGCAAACCTCGCTGGAACAGACTCGGCAGATGAGCGATTTCCGTCTGCAGCGGCGCCAGCCGGTAGACCGCTCACTGATCTATCAGGTTACATCGTGGCCGCAGGCGCTACGCGAGCCGCAATTGCCCCAGGCAGCCCTGCGCCGTGTTTTGCAGTTGCCGGAGCAAGGCGAGCCGCGCAGTCGCGCCTGGGCCGAACAGCTTAAGCGCGATTACCCACAGCCGGAACAGCTGGTGCAGGCGCTGCTCACCCATTTCAACCGAGAACCCTTTGCCTACACCCTGACTCCGCCTGCGCTGGGGCAGAACAACATCGATGATTTCCTGTTTGAAACCCGCAGCGGCTTCTGCGCCCACTACGCCGGAGCCATGACCTATGTGCTGCGTGCTGCAGGTATTCCGGCGCGGGTAGTGGCGGGTTATCAGGGGGGCGAATACAACCCGGCGGGAAACTACGTGCAGGTGCGCCAGTTTGATGCCCATGCCTGGGTTGATTACTGGCAGGAGGGGCAGGGCTGGGTCAGTGTCGACCCGACCTTCCAGGTGGCCCCCGAGCGGATCGACATGGGCTTGGAAGAGGCCTTGGCCGGTGAGCAGAGTTTTCTCGAAGACTCGCCTTTCTCCCCGTTGCGCTATCGCAACCTCAGCTGGCTGAATGAGTTACGGCTGGCCTGGGACAATATCAATTACGGCTGGCAGCGCTGGGTGCTGGGCTACCAGAGTCAGCAGCAACTGGAGTTTCTCCAGCGCTGGCTGGGCCGGGTAGATTCGCAGTCGCTGGTGATTGGCCTGGTCGGCGGCGGTGCGTTTCTGCTTGGTCTGCTTTCGCTCTGGCTGTTCAAACCCTGGCAGCGTGAGCGTGATGTGCAGCAGCGCTTGTTCCGTCGTTTTGAGGGGCTGCTGGCGCGCCATGGCGTGCCACGCAGGCCCGGCGAAGGGCCGCGCGACTATGCCGCGCGAGCAGCCCTGCAGATGCCGGTCCAGGCTGAGGCGATTGCTAATTTTGCGGCGACCTTCGAGGCGCAGCGTTATGCCGGGCAAGAACCTTCTGCTGCGCAGTTACGTCAGCATCTAAAGGCCCTCAAGCGTGCCCTACCTTGGCGGCTTACTCGTCTGGAACCCTAGTACCGCGACCATTGGCCACTTGTGGCTAATCATCAAGTGCATAAGCTGAGGAGCGAGTTCACAGGAGTGAGGCGATGCAAGGCTTGGTTGATGAGGTGCCGCGACACGTACTGCGCATTCAGATGCGCCTGTTTGCCTGTCGTGAACGGCTGCGAGCAGGCACCGACGATGAGGCCCTGCACGATCTGCGCATCGCCTTGCGCCAATTGCGCAGCCTGCTGCGGCCGCTGTCCTCGGTCGCAGTCTGTGAGGACTTGCAGCAGCGTGCGGCCGAGTTGGGCCGCTTGACCGGTCCGCTGCGCGACCTTGAGGTGCTGCAGGGCTATCTGCAACAGCAAGGGCTCGATAGCGCCGCGCAATCACGCCAGCCACTGTTGCTGCAGGGATACCTGCTGCTGTTGGACAGTGCGCCGTTGGCAGATCTGCTGATTGCGCTGGATGACTGGCCGCAGCAGTGGCGCCAGGCTGCCAACTGCGGGCAACTACGTGGTCTGCCCAAGCTTATCAGGCAACGCTTGCGCAAGGACCGCAAGCGCCTGGCCGAGGCGCTGCTTGACCCCGCACATGACCGCCACCGCCTACGTTTGCTGGTTAAGCGGCTGCGCTATGCAGCCGAGGCTTATCCGCAGCTGGCCGATTTGTCCGGGCGCACGCGCATGCAGCTGAAACAGGCGCAGTCAGCGCTGGGCGATTGGCACGACCATTGGCAGTGGTTGCTGCGCGCTGAAACCGAGGCAGATTTGCAGCCGTGCGTGCCAACTTGGCATGAAGCAATGCAGAGTGCCGAGCAGCAGGCCGATCTGGCCCTGCAGGCATTGACCGCAGGTTTTGCTCGCAACAGCGGCTGAGTTGGCGGAAAAGTCGTTATACCTTCGGCTTGTTTGGCCGAAATGTCGTGTCATTTGCTGGCGTCTTTGCCCTAAGATCACCCACATCTTCAGTGTTCGAGGTGGTTATGGGATTTTCCGAATTACTCCAGGCGGTGCGCGACAACCCTCAGGCGGTGCTGATTCCCGCGCAGTGGGGGCAGGGTCGCGCCAGTTTTGGCGGCCTTGTGGCAGCGCTGGTGTACGAGGCCATGCGTGCTCAAGCCCCTAGCGGGCGACCGCCGCGCTCTTTGGCGATTACCTTTGTCGGCCCCGCCGCGCCCGATGTGCCGGTGCGCTTTGACGTGGAAGTGCTGCGCGAAGGCAAGGCCGTCAGCCAGGTACTCGGCCGTGCGATACAGGACGGTCAGGTGGTGACCCTGGTGCAGGGCAGCTTTGGTGCCGGGCGCGAGTCGCGCATCGCCGTACAGGCCGATCCCGCGCCGCAAGCCAAGGCGGTGGAGGCGTGCCAGGAGCTACCGTATATCCCCAACGTTACCCCGGAATTCACGCGTTTTCTGGCCATGCGCTGGGCATTTGGCGGCATGCCTTTTACCAATAATCCGTCGCGCGACATGGGCGGCTGGGTGCGCCTGCGTGATCAAAGCAGTGCCGAACCGGCCAATGAGGCCCATCTGCTGGCTCTGGTCGATGCCTGGCCACCTGCGGTATTGCCGCACCTGAGCGCACCGGCGCCGGGTAGCTCACTGACCTGGACCATCGAGTTCGTCCAGCCGATGAGCGAGCTGAGTACCCTGGACTGGTGCCTGTACCGCGCGCAGATCGAACATGCCCGCGATGGTTATGGCCATATCGCCGCCGCACTCTGGTCGCCGACCGGTGAGCTGCTGGCGATCAGTCGGCAGACAGTGGCTGTGTTCGGTTAAACGTCCTGCGCCAGCTCTATAACTTGAGCTGGCGAATCGCCTTGTTCAGCTCGCCAGCCAAGTTCGCTAAGTCGGTACTGGTGGTCGCCGACTGACCGGTCTGGCCGACGGTCTGTTCGGTCACATCGCGGATGCGGATCACCGCGCGGTTCATCTCTTCGGCCACCTGGCTCTGTTGCTCCGCTGCCACGGCGATCTGCGTATTGCTTTCCCGCATAAGCGCAACGGATTCGGTGATGGCGACTAATGCCTGGCCGGCCTCACCGGCCTGTTTGACGCATTCATCGGCCTTGATTGAGCTGTCCTGCATAAAATCCACGGCATCGCGGGTGCCGCTTTGCAGAGTGTTGATCATCTGCGTGATGAGGTCGGTGGAGTCTTGTACGCGCTTGGCCAGGTTGCGCACTTCATCGGCGACCACGGCAAAGCCGCGGCCCATCTCACCGGCGCGGGCGGCTTCAATCGCTGCGTTCAACGCAAGCAGGTTGGTCTGTTCGGCGATGCCGTGAATCTCACTGACCACGCCGCCGATCTTCTGGCTGTCGACCGCCAGCTGTTCGATCATCTGCGCGGTTTGCTGCACGCCACTGGACAGCCCGGAAATCGACAGGCTCACGCGGTTGACCGCCTGTTGACCACTGCGCGCCAGGTGCTCGGCGTTTTTTGACTGATCGCGGGTGTCGGCCGTGTGTTCGGCAATATGGTGTACGGTGGCGGACATCTCGTTGATCGCCGTGGCCGCCTGTTCGGTTTCGCTCTGCTGTTCGAGCATGCCCTTGCGCACATCACGCATATTGCCAGCCAGGCGTTCGGCACCCTCATCCAGCTGCGCCGCCGACTGGGCGACGATACCGACCACCCGTTGATAGCCGGCCTGCATGGCATTGAAGGCACTGGCCATCTGGCCTACTTCATCTTTGCACTCGAGTGGCACACGGGCGCTGAGGTCACCGCTTTTTTCCACCTGCAGCATCACGTCCTTGAGCGTGTTGAGATGGCTGAGCAGAAAGCGAATCAGCAATTGCGAGGCCGCTAGCAACAGCAGCATCAACAGCGCGACGACCAAGGCATAGCTTGGCGCTCGGTCGAGAAATACCTCGGGCAGGTTCGGTGCCAAAGCGGTGATGGCTAGGCGCTGACCGTCTTCACGGACGATGACTTCGGCGCCGATCAGCCCCTCGCTACCATTTAAATCGACCCAGCCGCGTGCGTTGGCCAGGGTGCTGCCCTGATTATCCGGCAGGCGTGGCGTCTGCCCGCTGGTAAAGCTCAGCATATTGCTAGCCTTCGGCCAGGCCAGCTCCTGCGGCCATTGGCTTAATAAGCGTGCCTGCTGCTGCACAGCCTGCTTGGCGGCGGCGTAGTGCACCTGTTGTTCCAGGTGTAGCGCATAGAGCACCAGCAGCAGCGTGGTAAAGAAGGCCACGGCATTTACGGCCCAGAATTTGTACTTCAGGGAAAGGTCGCTGATCCAATGGCCCATGCAGGTGTCTCTGTGTGAGGTGAAGAGTTGGCAAAGTGCCAGTAGTTTCACCCAGTCTCACAGCAGATCAATTGATCCTTATCAACAAGCCAGCTGGTGCCGGGTTACTGGCCGATTAGCTGGTTGCGCCCGTGAATGCAGGCAAATTGAAGAAGGCCTGGGCCGTAGCGCTGGTATGGGCAGCCAGTACCTGTTCGGTCTCACCACGGTGTAGCGCCACTTCACGCAACACCTCAATCAGAAAGGCCGGCTCGTTACGGCCGCTCTTCGGTTTCGGCCGCAGGCTGCGGGGCAGCAGGAACGGTGCATCACTTTCCAGCATCAGGCGGCCACGGGGGATTTCCTTGACCAGTGGATGCAGATGACTGCCACGGCGCTCATCACAGATCCAGCCGGTAATGCCGATATGCAGGTCCAGATCCAGGTAGTTGAACAGCGCGCGTTTCTCCCCGGTAAAGCAGTGCACCACGGCCGCCGGGAGTTGGTCGCGGAAGTGCCGCAGGATTGCCAACAGGCGTTCATCAGCATCGCGCTCATGTAGAAACACCGGCAGTTGCAGCTCTACTGCCAGAGCCAGTTGCTGCTCCAGCACCAGTTCCTGTTGCGGCCTCGGTGAGAAATCGCGGTTGAAGTCCAACCCGCATTCGCCCACCGCGCGCACTCTGGGATCGGCCAGCAGGGCCTTGAGCTGCGCATGGCTGTCGCTATTCCAGCTGCTGGCGTCGTGGGGGTGAATGCCGGCGGTGCTGAACAAATGTTCTGCGCTGTCATCCAACTGCCGGCACAGCTCCAGGGCGTGTTCACTTTCTGCCAGGCTGGTGCCGGTAAGCAGCATTTGCTGGATGCCTGCCGCGTAGGCGCGAGCGAGGAGTGCTTCGCGTTGTTCGGCAAAGCTTGGGTGAGTCAGATTGACGCCGATGTCGATGAGTTGCATGGTGCTACCTGCTGAATTGATTGAGCAGCATAACAGAGCTTTTTTAATAGATTAAAAGTCAATAAATACAGCTAGTTAAAGCCTATACGTGATGTTGAGTGTGATTGCTGGCTGGCATCCATAGGCGGGCTGTGCGAACCTCCGCGCCCCGCGCGAGGGGTCAGTTGTCCTGTATGCAGCCTGTTCAGACGAGCCGCTGCACTGATCTATCGGTCGATTCTGCCCTGGAGCCTTGATGTTGCGAGTGCTGCTCACCTGCTGCTTATTGCTGCTGCCCTGCGCAGCGGTGGCGCGCGTGGCTGGTCCGCTGGAAGTCGAGCAGCCCAAGGCCGCCCGCGACCTGGCAAGCATTCGCAGCAGTGGTGAGTTGCGCGTGCTGGTCAACCAGAGCCGCAACAGTTCGGGTGAGGTCAAAGGCCAGAGCATTGGCGTCGAGTACCAGCGCATGCGCGCCTTCGAGCAATACCTCAACCGCAATTCGCGCGATGGGCGCACGCTCAAACTGAAAGTTATTCCCAGGGCTAAGGATCAACTACTGGCTGCCTTGCAGCGCGGTGAAGGTGATCTGGTCGCCCCCGGTGAGCTACTAAATATGCCACGCGCTAGCAACCTCAGCGCCAGCGCAGCGATCCGCAGCAATGTGCCGCTGATCATCGTCGCCAAACAGGGTAACCGCCGTTACCAGAACCTCGAACAGCTCTCCGGGCGCAGTTTGGCCTTGCCTGCGGGTAGCGTGGCAGGGGATGCGGTGAGGGCCGTCAACCAGCGGCTGATCGACAGCAAGCGTTCGCCGATTATTGTCGAGTGGGTTGATCCGACTCTGGCGGTCGAGGATGTGCTGGAAATGGTCCAGGCCGGCATCTTCAGTGTCACAGCGGTCGAACAGCCGATTGCCGAGCGCTGGTCGAAAGTAATGCCTAAGCTCCGTCTGGACCGCCATCTGCAATTGGCCAGTGACGGTGATATGCGTTGGTATATACGGCGCGACACGCCAATGCTCGGCGCAAGTATCGACCGCTTTCTCAAAGGTTACCGTGACCCGGCGGATCAGGATGCGGCCTTCCAGCGTGTCTACCGGCGTCTGTACAAGGTGCATTACCCGTTGGGCCGCACCGAGCGTCAGCGCCTGGAAAAGGTTCGTCCGGTGCTGCAGCGTTATGCCACTCAGCATGATTTCGATTGGCTGGCCCTGGCTGCCGTAGCCTTCAAGGAGTCGACCCTCAACCCGGCTGCGCGCGGCGCCGGTGGCGCGACCGGGCTGATGCAGATCACCCCGGCGGCCGCGCGCAGCGTTGGCGTGAGCAATATCGGCGTGCTGGATAACAATGTGCAGGCCAGCGCCAAGTACCTGGCGATGATTCGTCGTAACTACTTCAACAGCCCGCAGCTTAACGAGCGCGAGCGCATGGCCTTTATTCTGGCCGGTTACAACATGGGCCCGCAACGGGTGCAGAGCCTGCGGGCAGAAGCGCGCAGGCGCGGCCTGAACCCCAACCAGTGGTTCTTTCAGGTTGAGCGGGTGGCGATGGAGCAGATGGGCATGGGCGTGGTCAGCTATGTGAATAGCGTGAATAAGTACTACCTTGCTTATGATCGCGAGCGCTATCTGCTGGAGCCATAACAGGCCGTTGAAAACTACCTCGGCTTTGGCTCCTGCGTCGCTCTACCTTCTGCATCCATGCAGTCGTGCGTTGCCATCGCGGCGTTAAAAACGGGGTCACAACCGCAAGGCTGAACGTGCTTTAGCACGACCCCGGAGGGGTGAGCGAAGCGAATCAAGTGCTCATTTACAGCTCGTAAACTCCGCCTTTTCGCCTGTTTTTGCCTTGCGCTGGCTGCCTCGCCAACGTTTTCAAAGACCTGTCAGCGTGGGTTGAGAATGTAGATTTATTAGTTTATTCGATATTTTAAAGCGATTTTATCTGCTTTAAATATTTGATAATTGGTTTAATCTTCACGCCATCAACTCCCCACAACAAGGACTGCTGCACATGAACGCTCTGATGAAATCTGTTGTTGCAACTCAAGCTGGCTATGGCCTGACCGTGCTGCGCATCATCGCCGGTATCACCTTTGCCGCCCACGGCGCGCAGAAGCTGTTTGGCTGGTTTGGCGGTTACGGCCTGGAAGGCGTGGGCCAATGGATGGAAAGCATCGGCTTGGCGCCGGGCTATTTGTTGGCACTGATGGCCGGTAGTGCCGAGTTCTTTGGTGGCATTGCCTTGATCATCGGTCTGCTGGCGCGCCCAGCTGCAGCGGTGCTGGCGCTGACCATGGTGGTGGCGATTGCTACAGTGCACCTGGCCAACGGCTTCTTTATGAGCAACAACGGTTATGAGTTTGCCTTGGCCCTGCTGGCCATCAGCGTCGCGATCCTGATTGAAGGTGCTGGCAAGCTGTCGCTGGACAAGCGCATCGCCGGTTAAGCGATTCGGCAGCAGCCAGTAAAAAGCCCACTTCGGTGGGCTTTTTACGTTTCAGGGTTTGGCCTTGTTCTGCGTCGCCAGCTGTTCGGCGGCTTCCAGGCGCAGTTGTTCGCGCTCATCGAAGTTCTCTGCGGCCAGTTGGGCGATGGCCGCGCGTTTGTCGCTGTCGCTCAGGCCTGGGTTATTTTCGATGGCAGCTTTTTCAGTGCTGTATTGAGCGATGCGCTTCTTCCAGGTTTGCCGCTGCTGGTCGAGCACTTCGAGGCGCTGAGTGGCTTCGGCACCGACCAGTTGCTGGCGCAGCTGGCGGATTTGTTCCGGTCTGGCACCAGCGGCCTGTAACTGCGCGGTTTGTTGGCGTAGCTCGTTCTGCAGTTGCGGCAGCACCGTGTCCTGCATTTCGCTGGGCAAGCTGTCACGCAGTTGGTCGATGGCGGCGGCTTTGCCGGCATCATCCAGCTGGCTGTTATGCAGAATCGCCAGACGCTGCAGGGTGAACTGGTCGTAGGCCTCTTCGCGGGCGAAGAACGCCTGTTGGGTCTGGGCATCGAAGATGCGCGCGCGTAAGGCCTGTACGGCGGCCTCGCGTTGACGCAGGGCATCCAGATTGGCCATCTGCGGCAGGTCGCGTTCGAGCAGTACCAGCTCACGCTTGTAGTCGAGGTACTGATTTAGCAGGGCCAATGCCTGCTCCCGGGCATTGACCGGCAGCTGCGCGGCGATATAGGCACGCAGCCGCTCGACGCTGGTGCGCAGCGATTCTTCACCGGCTGCGGCAAGGAAATAATCGAAGATCCGCCGGATGTCTTCGCTGATCAGCAGATTGCCGTTGGCATCCAGGCGAAAAACGCCATCTACCATAGTGCCGTCGAATGAGGCAGGCAGGGTTTTCAAAGGCTCCGCCTTAATATTTGCACTGTTTTGTTCTTGCATGGCGGACGGCGTATCAACGCGCTGTATCGGCTGTGGCGTATCGGCGCTGAGCTGGACGGGAATATCCACGGGTTGCAGGTACAGCGCGAGAACCAGGCAGACGGCGAATAAAGGCGGGCACAGCAACAGAAGTTTTTTCACAGGCACTCTTCAGACAGGACGGCAAGACGGGCAGAGGCGCCAGGGGCTGCAAGAGCGCCCCTGGCGAAGCTGCTACAGGCCGTCGTTTTTCAGGCGGTTAGCATGCTGGCGATAAACCGTGACTGGGTCGGTTTCGAACAGGCTGGTCAGGCCCAGGGTCTGGTTGACCTCGTCGAGGTGATTCATCCGGTAGTTGTCGCGGATCACCTTGCCCATGCGTGAGCTGCAGCGGCCGACCAGGCCATCATTGGCTTCGCCATTGAAAGTCAGCGCGGTGGCGCCCAGCAGCAGGTCGCTAGGGTCGATGATATTAGTCACCGGGCTGGTGCCGCTCCACGAGTAGTAGCGCACGCCATTCACGTTATAGGCACCTTCACCGCAAGCGCTAGTCGGAATGCCCTGTGGGAACTTGGCGTTGAAACGCGCCGCACCTTCACTGTTAAGCGACTCCAGCGAGCCAAGCGCATTCTGCGGGCTGGTACTGGAACTGCCGGAGAGGAAGTTGATCAGTGCGCCGAGGCCGTTGACGATTCCCGCCAATAGGGCTTCACCAGCAGAGCCAGGCGGCACTTGGCGGAGAAAGTCGGCAGTGGCCGAGCCTTTATGCGGCGCGCCGACGCTGGTGGCCGAGGCAATCAAGTTGGGGCTGACCGCGGCTACATAGCGAATGGTCGGGCCACCATGGCTATGGCCGATCAGATTGACCTTGGGCTTGCCGCTAATGGCGACAATATCTTCCACCTGGGCCAGCAGTTCCTCACCGCGGGCTTCCGAAGTGTTCAGCTGGCTGACTTCGGTGATGTAGACGCTGGCACCGTCGCGACGCAGTGCGGCAGGAATGCCGTACCAGTAATCAACGCCCAGAATGCTGTCGAAGCCGAGCATGCCGTGGGCCAGCACGACTGGGTATTTGGTCTGGGTGTAGCCGGAGGAGCCGAACCAGAACGCATGGGTGTTGCCAGAGGCCAGCAAGCCGGCGCCCAGGCAAAGGGCGAGCAGGGTTTTATTGTTGTTCATTGGTGCTCTCGCTAGGGTTAATCGGGCAGTTCAAGGCACTCCCTGCAGCCAAAACGCCCATCCCGTGGCGTATACATCAGCCCAAGGGTATTGGCAGAAAGCATGCCATTCCGGCAAAACAAGCTTGCAGGGCTCTGCCACGGGTGATGTGGGGCAGACGTGTTTAGCTCGCTAGTTGCGCACTGACGTGCGGTTGTTACGGGGTGAAACGACGCAGGACCGGATACAGGCCCCATGCACAGGGTCGGCTGCCCGCCTTTTCGCGGTGAAAAGGCAGGTTGGCCGACCGAATCGTAATGCCACCAGTCAAAGGTTGGGGTGGTTGTGAAAGCCCGTAAACTCGCGCCTTGACAGCTTTGCGCGGGGTTCTCTAGGATGCTGCCCCATGCGCCGATTTAAACAGCTACTTGCGGGGCGCCGGGTTAACTGCTGAATGCAGCGCCCTGAGAAGTACTCTTCGGAGGCTTTGAAATTCCGCTAAAGCGCTGGTTCGGTGTCGCCTCTCACCGCTGCCCAGCGGACTTAATGAGGCGGAGACATATCGATGCACTGTCCCCAACCGCTTATTCGCCTGGCCCCAATCACTTCCGGGCTGACGTTACACAATCCAAAAATTCTCCTTGGCGGTAGCCATCAGCCGACCCTGCTGCGTTACCTCGATGGCTGGCCCAAGCGCTGGCCAGGGCCGCGGGCCTTTCTGATCAACTTTGTCCACGATGGCGAATCCCTGGCACGCTTTGCCAGCAATCACTTCGATATGGCGGTCATCCAGGCGCCAACGGCCGCGCAGTTGGAAGAAACCGTGCGCCAGCTGACGCGCGTGGCCAAGCAGGGGCTGATCACCCGGCGCTGAGTGAATCCCACAACGGCTTGGCCAAAGCCAGTGCCGATCCGCTAGGCTCAAACGATATTGTCAGGGAGTGGGCTATGTTCGAATCCGCCGAGATCGGCCGCAGCATTGATAAAGAAACCTTTGAGGCTGAGGCGCCAGCGTTGCGTGAAGCGTTGCTGGAGGCGCAGTACGAGTTGCAGCAGCAAGGGCGTTTTGCCGTACTGATCCTGATCAATGGCATCGAAGGGGCGGGCAAGGGCGAGACGGTAAAACTGCTTAACGAGTGGATGGACGCCCGGCTGATTCAGGTCAACACCTTCGACCAGCAAACCGATGAGGAACTGGCGCGACCGCCGGCCTGGCGCTACTGGCGGCAACTGCCGCCCAAGGGGCGTATCGGTATCTTCTTCGGCAACTGGTACAGCCAGATGCTGCAGGGGCGAGTGCACGGGCGGATCAAGAACGCCGTGCTCGACCAGGCTATCGACACCACCCTGGGCCTGGAGCGCATGCTTTGCGACGAAGGCACACTGATCTTCAAATTCTGGTTTCATTTGTCCAAGCAGCAGATGAAAGCGCGTCTTAAATCGCTGCAGGATGATCCGCTGCACAGCTGGCGGATAAGCCCGCTGGACTGGCAACAGTCGAAAACCTACGACAAGTTTGTACGGGTCGGCGAGCGTGTGCTGCGCCGTACCAGTCGCGATTACGCGCCCTGGTATGTGGTTGAAGGCGTCGATGAGCATTACCGCAGTCTGACGGTCGGGCGCATTCTGCTTGAGGGCCTGCAAGCCGCGCTGAAGGCGCAGAGCCGGCCGTTACCACACCCGCATGCCGCGCCGCTGACCTCCAGTCTGGATGAGCGTGGCTTGATTGACAGCCTGGACATGACCCAGGCCTTGGACAAGGACAGCTACAACGAACAATTGGTGGTTGAGCAGGCGCGACTGTCCAGCCTGATGCGCGATAAACGCATGCGTCGTCATTCGCTGGTTGCGGTATTCGAGGGCAATGATGCGGCAGGCAAGGGCGGGGCGATTCGTCGGGTGATCGGTGCGCTTGATCCGCGCCAATACCGCATCGTTCCGGTTGCCGCGCCGACCGAAGAGGAGCGCGCGCAGCCCTATCTGTGGCGCTTCTGGCGGCACATTCCACCGCGTGGCAAATTCACCGTGTTTGATCGCTCCTGGTATGGCCGGGTGCTGGTGGAGCGGGTTGAGGGCTTCTGCGGTCCCGGCGACTGGCTGCGCGCTTATGGCGAGATCAATGATTTCGAAGAGCAGCTCAGCGAAGCCGGCGTGGTGCTGGTGAAATTCTGGTTGTCGATCGATCAGCAAACCCAGCTGGAGCGCTTCAAGGCGCGTGAGCAGATCCCCTTCAAACGCTTCAAGATCACCGAAGAAGACTGGCGCAACCGCGACAAGTGGCCGCTGTACCGCGATGCGGTGGGCGATATGGTTGATCGCACCAGCACGCAAATTGCGCCTTGGACGCTAGTGGAAGCCAATGACAAACGCTTTGCCCGGATCAAGGTGCTGCGCACCATCAATGAGGCCCTGGAGGCCGCGTTCGGCAAAGACTGAGTAACTGTTTGGCATGGGTAACAGGATGGTCGCGCATACGGCTGATGAATGATCATCGCTGAGTGAGATTGTCCGGCTTTATTCTTGTTGGCAACTCAACCCAATAACAATGAGGTGCGGCATGCGTGAAGTGGTGATCGTTGACAGCGTACGGACTGGTTTGGCCAAGTCCTTCCGTGGCAAGTTCAATCTGACCCGTCCAGACGACATGGCGGCTCATTGCGTCAATGCGCTGCTGGCGCGTACCGGTATCGATCCAGCGTTGGTGGATGACTGCATCGTCGGCGCGGGCTCCAATGAAGGCGCCCAGGGCATGAACATCGGTCGCAACGTGGCGGTGTTGTCCGGTCTGGGCACCAACGTGGCCGGCATGACCCTCAACCGTTTCTGCTCCTCGGGCTTGCAGGCCATCGCGATTGCCGCCAACCAAGTGGCATCCGGCTGCAGCGATGTGATCGTGGCCGGTGGCGTCGAGTCGATCACCATGACTCTGAAAAGCATGAATACCGACAACCTGTTCAACCCCATTCTGCAAAAAGATGTACCGGGTATCTATTACCCCATGGGGCAGACCGCTGAGATCGTCGCCCGCCGTTACAACGTCAGTCGCGAAGCCCAGGACGGCTACGCCCTGCAAAGCCAGCAGCGCACCGCGCGGGCGCAGGCCGAAGGCCTGTTCGACGATGAAATCGCACCGATGCAGGTCAAGTATCAAGTTGAAGACAAAGCCACCGGCGAGAAGAGCATCGTTGAGGGTGTGGTTGATCGTGATGACTGCAACCGTGCTGACACCACGTTAGAAAGCCTGGCTGCACTCAAACCGGTGTTTGCGGACGACGGTTCGGTCACCGCCGGCAACGCTTCGCAGCTGTCCGACGGCGCATCCATGACCTTGATCATGAGCCTGGAAAAAGCCATCGAACTGGGCCTCAAGCCGCTGGCGTTCTTCCGCGGTTTTACCGTCGCCGGTTGCGAACCGGACGAGATGGGCATCGGCCCGGTGTTCTCGGTGCCCAAGTTACTCAAGGCCAAGGGCCTGAGTGTTGCCGATATCGATCTGTGGGAACTCAACGAAGCCTTTGCTTCGCAGTGCCTGTATGCCCGCGATCGTCTGGAAATCGACAACGCCAAGTACAACGTTAATGGCGGCTCGATTTCCATCGGTCACCCATTCGGCATGACCGGCTCGCGCCAGGTTGGTCACTTGGTGCGTGAACTGCAGCGTCGCAACCTGCGCTATGGCATCGTCACTATGTGTGTGGGCGGCGGCATGGGCGCTACCGGGTTGTTTGAAGCAGTGCGCTGATCAGGCCTCGATAAACACAGCCAATAAAAAACCGCGAGCAATCGCGGTTTTTTATTGGCTGTGTTTACGCTCTAGAAAGCGCGGCTTTCGATGATTTCGTTGGCCTGGATCATTCGGCGGATATAGAAGGCGATCTCGCGCTCGGCATCCGTTCGGTTGAAATAGGGGCCTTCCAGCGTGCCCTCACGGGTGGAGAAGAAGTACTGGCCGTTGACCGCGCTAACGCGTTCACTGCGGTAGTGGGTGCCGGGGTTATGGTCGATATGGCGTTGGCCGAACATAGATGAACCTCCCGCAAAATGAGCTGCTGAATTCAGTCTAAACGGCGATATCCGAGCTGCAGAATTTAACGACAAGTGGTCGCTTTTGCCGAAATTCGGCATGTTTTTCTCGGTTTTCATATTTTTTTGACGTCAGGACACTGTCTTGATGCTGTAGCGCCATCGGTACAGTTTCCTGGAATAGCTGCGCCTGGCTGTGGCTGTGCCGGTCGGTGGTGGCGACTTAGAATGCTGTGTTGTCGCTTCAACCTGCATCGGGCAAAGGTTGCGGTGCCGGTAGCGAGGCGTTTATGCATATTTCTTCTGGTCGCTGGCTCTACGGTCTGTTTCTCGCGCTGCTGACTGCCGTGCTATGGGGCGTGCTACCGATCAAACTCAAGGAAGTACTGCAGGTGATGGACCCGGTCACGGTGACCTGGTTTCGCCTGCTGGTTTCCGGTTCCATCCTGCTGGCCTACCTGGCGGCCAGTAACCGGCTGCCGAGATTTCGCCCGCTGGGCAAGAAGGGCGCCTGGCTTCTGCTGCTGGCGATAGCCGGGTTGACCGCCAACTATGTGTTGTATCTGGTCGGCCTCAACTTGCTCAGCCCCGGCACTACTCAGTTGGTGATTCAGGTGGCGCCGATTCTGCTGTTGATCAGCAGCCTCTTTATCTTTCGCGAGCGTTTCAGCCTCGGCCAGGGGCTGGGTTTGCTGGTGCTGATAATCGGCTTTGCCTTGTTCTTCAATCAGCGCCTGGATGAGCTGCTGACCTCCCTGACGGCATACACCACTGGGGTGTTGATTGTGCTGTCGGCGGCGTTTGTCTGGGCCTTTTATGGCCTGGCACAGAAACAACTGCTGACGGTATGGAACTCGCTGCAGGTGATGATGGTGATCTACCTGTCCTGCGCTGTGTTGCTGACACCATGGGCGCAGCCGCTGCAAGCTCTAGAGCTAAGCCCGCTGCAGGGCTGGCTGCTGTTTGCTTGCTGCCTGAACACCCTAGTGGCCTATGGCGCGTTTGCCGAGGCGCTGGCGCATTGGGAAGCTTCGCGGGTCAGTGCGGCGCTGGCGATTACTCCGCTGGTGACTTTTGCTTCGGTGGCCCTGGCCGCCAGCTGGTGGCCTGACCATGTGCAGCCTGAACAGATCAACTGGTTGGCCTATGGCGGTGCGGTGCTGGTGGTGCTGGGCTCGGCGCTGATTGCGCTGGGGCCTTCATTGTTGGCCGGTTGGCGCGCTCGTAAGGCGCGCATGGCCGCGTTGGCTTAATAAGGCTTAGGCGCGCACGCCGAGGGCCTCGGCGCGGCGTAACCAACTCTGGCGCTGTTCTTCGCTGGAGGGGCGTACTGGGGCGAACTCGGCCAGGCGGCGGGTTTTGATGCCGCTGAAGCCGAGGATGGTGCGGGTCATCTGCCGATGTCCGGGGGCGCCGTAGATCCAACGGAAGTACCAGGGCGGCGTATCCATGGTCACCAGCAGGTCGGCGGTACGTCCGGTCAGCAGCTTGTCCCAGAGTTGCGAGCGGTTGCGGTATTTGAAGGCGAAGCCGGGCAGGAAGGTGCGGTCGAAGAAGCCTTTGAGCAGCGCGGGAATGCCGCCCCACCAGACTGGGTAGACGAATACCAGATGCTCGGCCCAATGAATCTGCCGCTGCGCCTCCAAGAGGTCAGGTTCCAGGGTTTGGCTCTGCTCGTAACCATCACGCAGCACCGGGTCGTAGCTCATCTCGCCCAGTTTCAGTTGACGCACCACGTGCCCCTTGCTGCGTGCGCCCTGGGCATAGGCTTCGCCGAGGGCATGACAGAAACTGCTGTTTTTCGGCGTGCCGAGAATCATCAGGATGCGTTTGCCGTCACCTTCCAGGGGCGTTGCGCCGCTCTTTGCCGCTTCACTCATGTTGACCCGCCTCCAGCATGTTTTCAGGGCGCACCCAGGCGTCGAATTGTTCATTGCTCAGGTGGCCCAGTTGCAGCGCTGCTTCGCGCAGGGTGGTGCCATCCTGATAGGCCTGCTTGGCGATCTGTGCGGCTTTGTCGTAGCCGATATGCGGGTTCAGCGCGGTCACCAACATCAGGCCGCGCTCCAGGTGTTCGGCCATTTTCAGCGCATCCGGCTGCAAGCCGGCGACGCAGTGCTGCTGGAAGTTATGGCAGCCGTCCGCCAGCAAGCGTATCGATTGCAGCAGGTTGTGAATAATCACCGGTTTGAACACGTTGAGCTGCAGATGGCCCTGACTCGCGGCAAAGGCAATCGTGGTGTCGTTACCAAGAACCTGGCAAGCCAGCATCGACAGCGCCTCGCATTGGGTTGGGTTGACCTTGCCGGGCATGATCGAGCTGCCCGGCTCATTGGCCGGCAAACGCACTTCGGCAAAGCCTGCGCGCGGGCCGGAGCCCAGTAAACGCAGGTCGTTGGCAAGCTTCATAAGGGCGACCGCCAGGGTTTTCAAGGCGCCTGATAGCGCAACCAACGGCTCGTGTCCGGATAGAGCGGCAAATTTGTTCGGTGCGCTGACCAAGGGCAGGCCACTCAAGGCGGCCAGTTCGGCGGCCATAGCATCGGCAAAACCTTGCGGTGAGTTCAAGCCGGTACCTACGGCGGTGCCACCCTGGGCCAGTTCGCAGACTGCCGGCAGAGCGGCCTGGATAGCGTGCTCGGCATAGCTCAGCTGCGCGACAAAGGCCGACAGCTCCTGGCCGAAGGTCATCGGCGTGGCGTCCATCATATGTGTGCGACCGGTCTTGAGCAGGCGCGCATGGCGCTCGGCCTGTTCCTGTAAGCCGTCACGCAGTTCGCGCACGGCAGGCAGCAGTTGCTGTTGCACAGCCTGCGCGGCGGCGACATGCATGGCGGTGGGGAAGCTGTCGTTGGAGCTTTGCGCGCGATTGACATGGTCGTTGGGGTGCACCGGCGTCTTGCCGCCACGGCCGTTGCCGGCTAGCTCATTGGCGCGTCCGGCGATTACTTCATTGACGTTCATATTGCTTTGCGTGCCGCTGCCGGTCTGCCAGACCACCAGGGGGAACTGCTCATCATGCTGGCCGGCCAGTACTTCATTGGCTGCCTGCTCGATCAATCGGGCGATGTCTGCAGGCAGTTCGCCGATGCGCTGATTGACCCGCGCGGCAGCCTTCTTGATCAGCGCCAGGGCATGCACCACCGATAAAGGCATGCGCTCCTGGCCGATAGCGAAGTTGACTAGCGAGCGCTGAGTTTGTGCACCCCAATACGCCTCGTCGTGTACTTCGATCGGGCCCAGGCTGTCGGTTTCAGTGCGGCTCATGATGGCTCTCCTCAATGTTGTGCATGCGGCAAACAACCTCTCAGGTCAGCGATTGCTGGCCGGGAGTATTTGAGCTTAGGCGGCGCTGCATCAGTAGAGGTTCAACATCGGTGGCCGATTACCAGCGGGCGCGGGTCTCGCCTAGCCAGCCAAGTGCGTTATTGACGGGCACACGTTCACCTTCCGGACCACGCAGAACACCCTCGAAGTGCCCAAACCACTGCTGCGTATCTGCATAGAACGGCCCGAGCCGGCGACAAGCCTGGTGGCGCTGGCGTGGGGTGAAAATCAGCTGTACGGCATCATCCGGGCTGCGCAGCTGCCAGGGTGCCAGCGGACTGTGCGGTGCCTGGGTGATGATGATCGGTGTATCCAGGTGCTGCAGTTCGCCACCAAACCACAGCGTGTTTTCTGACAGGCCGCTGTGATCGGTCCAGCCGGAGCCGAAGTTGCCTGCGATACCACCGGGTGCAGCGAACGCGGCGCGGGTCCAGTGGCTATTAAGCGGCCAGACGCCACGGCCGAAATCCAGCGAGGCAAAGCTTTGCCCGGTGACGCAGTTGTATTGCTGCTTACCCAGTTGCACGCTGCCACTGCAGGGCAGACCCAGCTGGCGGCTGGTGGCGTGAAAGCTATGCGGGCCGAGCGGGGCGACCAGGTTGACTGAGTCCAGGTGGGATGGGCGTTGAATATCCAGGGCCACCTGCAGCGGTTGTCCGCCAATATCTGGCGCATTGATGATGATGCGCGTGCGCCCGGTGTGTTCAGCCACGCGCAGTTGCAGGCGGGGGTGGTTGAATTCGTGGCTGGCTTGCGGCTGATCTGGCAGGTCGCAGCCACGGCCGAACAGGCGGTACTGGCTGTAGGCGACGGCTTGGCCGCTTTGCAGATCAAGGAAATAGGCGGCGGCGTACCCCAGGTAATCGAGGTCGGCCTGGGTAAACGAGAGCATCCACTGCGGGGTGGTGATGCACCAATGGTTCCAGCGTTTGCGTCGGCCGAAGTGCCCAGGTATGGCGCAATCGATCATGGGCCTGGGTGACCAGCCGATGGCCTGCGGGTTAAGCAGCCCGTGGCTATCGCATAGCGCGATGGCGGCGAGAGGCTCTGGATGAGTGAAACTGTTCATCGACACGTCCATGTGTGTGCTGGCGCTTCGCTTTGTGAGCATTGGCGCGCTGAAGCAGAAGATGGCTTATCTCGTCGAGCATGCACAGGCATTAGCCTGCTCGGCAAGTGCTGGCATTTTGGACTTTAAGCACGCAGTGCGCCAGTGCACAGTTGTAGCGTGAGTTGATCGACGCTCTTGCTTACTTGAGTGTGACCCGCGCTTGGGCACAAAATGCCGGCAATTGAGTCCAACAGCACTCAATCCCTTTCTCAGGAGTAGTACATGTCACGTTTACCTGCCCTTTGCGCTGCCCTAATACTGACGTGCGGTAGTGCTCAGGTGCTCGCCGATGCCAAGAGTCACGCCGCCGATGCCGAGCGTTTCCTGCTGCTGGCCCGCGCCGATAAGCTGGCTGTACCGGTGTATGCCCAGGTGCAGCAGATGTTTGCCCAACGCTTTGCCGAGAGCAAGGCGCCGCAGAGCGAGAAGGCCGTGCTGGAAACCTATCAGGCCCAGGCCAATGCCGCGCTTGAGCAGGCTGTAGGCTGGGACAAACTCAAGCCGGATATGGTCAAGCTCTACACCACTAACTTCAACGAACAGGAAATGAAAGACCTGATTCGTTTCTACGAATCACCGCTGGGCAAGAAAGTCCTGGAAAAGATGCCGACACTGACTGCGCAGTCGGCGCAGCTGACCCAAGGCAAGTTGGAAGCCGCCGTGCCCAAGGTCAACCAGCTGTTGGCGGAAATGACCACCAAGCTGACCCCGAAGAAGCCCTGAGTGACAGCCCTTATGCCGAAGATCGATTTATTGCAGGTCGCTCTGGCGAGCCTGCAACCCCAACATCTCGACGTGTTGGATGAAAGCCATATGCACAGCCGTGGCCTGGAAACCCATTACAAGGCGGTGATCGTCAGCGAGCAGTTCGCGGGCTTGAATGCGGTCAAACGTCACCAGAAAGCTTATGCCGCCGTGGGTGAGCTGATGGGTCAGATCCATGCGCTGGCGCTGCACACCTATACGCCTGATGAGTGGTCTCAGCAGGGTGTGGCTCCGGCCTCACCGACCTGCAAGGGCGGCCACTGAGGCAATTCGCCTCTACACGGCGCTTCTCAAGGACAGTAAACTGCCGACCCCGCCGGCTCTAGGTGAACAACCTGGGCCGGCGTATTTTTTTGTATCCCGGTCCGCCCTTTACGTGGGCGACTACTGAAGGACATGCACATGACAGACAAGATCGTTGTCGCCGCGCTCTATAAGTTCGTTTCCCTGCCTGATTTTCACGAGCTGCGCGAGCCGCTGCTGCAAGCCATGCTGGATAACGGTATCAAGGGCACGTTGTTGATTGCTGAAGAGGGCATCAACGGCACAGTGTCCGGCAGTCGTGCTGGAGTCGACGGGCTGCTCGCCTGGTTTGCCCTGGACCCGCGCCTGGCCGATATCGACCACAAGGAATCCTATTGCGATGAGCAGCCGTTTTATCGCACCAAGGTCAAACTGAAGAAAGAAATCGTCACCCTGGGCGTACCTGGCGTTGACCCGAACCAGAAAGTCGGCACCTACGTTGAGCCCAAGGACTGGAACGCGCTGATCTCAGACCCCGAAGTTCTGCTGATTGATACACGCAACGATTACGAAGTGTCGATTGGTACCTTCGAGGGCGCGGTAGACCCGAAAACCAAGTCGTTCCGCGAGTTTCCCGACTACATCAAGGCGCACTTCGACCCGGCCAAGCACAAGAAAGTCGCAATGTTTTGCACCGGCGGCATCCGCTGCGAGAAGGCCTCCAGCTATATGCTCGGTGGAGGTTTCGAGGAGGTTTTTCACCTCAAGGGCGGCATCCTCAAGTACCTGGAAGAAGTACCGCAGGAAGAGACCAAGTGGCAGGGCGACTGCTTCGTTTTCGATAATCGGGTCACCGTGCGTCATGACCTCAGCGAAGGCGACTACGACCAATGCCACGCATGCCGCACGCCGGTTTCGGTGGAAGATCGCCAGTCCGAGCTCTATACCCCAGGCGTCAGTTGCCCGCATTGCTGGGACTCGCTGCCGGAGAAAACCCGCGCCGGCGCTCGCGAGCGTCAGCGCCAGATCGAACTGGCGAAAGAACGTAATCAGCCGCACCCGCTGGGTTACAACCCCCGACAGAACCGCGAGGCTTAAGCATGCACGCACGCCTGCTCTATGTGATGGACCCGATGTGTTCATGGTGCTGGGGCTTTGCCCCGGTGCTTGAGTCCCTTGCAGAACAGGCCGCTGAGGCTGGCGTGGGACTGCAACTGGTGTTGGGCGGTTTGCGCCGTGATAGCGTGGCCATCGATGCCGCAGCGCGGGTGCGTTATCTGGGCTATTGGCAGGCGGTCAATGCCAGCACCGGGCAGCTGTTCAACTTCAACGAAGGCCTGCCCGAGGGCCTGGTTTACGACACCGAGCCAGCCTGCCGCGCATTGGTCACGGCGCGTAATCTGGCACCCGAACTGGTCTGGCCGCTGGCGCAGTTGATCCAGCGCGCGTTCTATACCGAAGGCGTGGATGTTACCCGCGCCAGTGTGCTGGTGGAGTTGGCCGAGCGCGCCGGGATTCCGCGCATCGTGTTTGCCGAAGCCTTCGACAGCGCCGCGCAACGTGCTGCAACTGCTGCCGATTTCAGCTGGACTCAGGATCTAGGCATCGCCGGCTTTCCCACCCTGCTGGCAGAGCGCAATGGCCAGCTGGCACTGCTGACCAACGGCTATCAGCCCCTTGAGGTACTGCAGCCCTTGCTTGCGCGCTGGCTGGAGCGGGTTGCCGATGCCTGATCGTTTGAGTTGGGCGGAAATTCGTCGGCTAGCCCTGCACCACAAAAAAGCCCTGATCCTGGCCAACCTGGTCGCCGTGTTGGCGACCCTGTGCAGCGTACCTATCCCGCTGTTGCTGCCGCTGTTGGTCGACGAAGTGCTGCTGCAGGACGGCGATGCTGCGCTCAAGGTGATGAACAATTTTCTGCCGGCTAACTGGGAAACCGCCGCCGGTTATATCGGCCTGATGCTGGTGCTGACCCTGTTTCTGCGCGGTGGCGCACTGATCTTCAACGTGTTGCAGGCGAGGTTATTTGCCCGGCTATCCAAGGACATCGTCTACCGCATCCGTATTCGCCTGATCGAACGGCTCAAACGCATCTCCCTTGGCGAGTACGAAAGCCTTGGCGGCGGCACCGTGACCACTCACTTGGTCACCGATCTGGACACCCTGGACAAATTTGTCGGCGAAACCCTGAGCCGCTTTCTGGTGGCCATGCTGACCCTGGCCGGCACCTCGGCGATTCTGCTGTGGATGCACTGGCAGTTGGCGCTGCTGATTCTGCTGTTCAATCCGTTGGTGATCTACGCCACGGTGCAATTGGGCAAGCGCGTCAAACACCTCAAGAAACTGGAGAACGACAGTACCTCACGTTTTACCCAGGCGCTGACGGAAACCCTTGAAGCGATCCAGGAAATCCGCGCGGGCAATCGTCAGGGCTTTTTCCTTGGTCGCCTTGGTGGGCGGGCGAAAGAGGTACGTGACTTTGCGGTGAACTCGCAGTGGAAGACTGACGCCTCGAACCGTGCCAGCGGTCTGCTGTTCCAGTTCGGTATCGACGTGTTCCGCGCCGCTGCCATGCTTACCGTATTGTTCTCCGACTTGTCGATAGGCCAGATGCTCGCGGTGTTCAGCTACCTGTGGTTTATGATCGGCCCGGTCGAGCAACTGCTCAGCTTGCAATACGCCTTCTACGCCGCCGGCGGCGCTTTGAGTCGGATCAACGAGCTGCTGGCGCGCAAGGACGAGCCGCAGTACCCCGGTCGCGTCGATCCGTTCAAGGGGCGCGACACCGTGGGCATTGAAGTCAGCGGACTGACCTTCGCCTATAACGACGAACCAGTACTGGATCACCTCAACCTGAGCATTGCGCCCGGCGAGAAGGTCGCCATTGTCGGCGCCAGCGGCGGCGGCAAAAGCACCCTGGTACAGCTGCTGCTCGGCCTGTATACGCCGCAGGCTGGGATTATTCGTTTTGGCGGCAGCAGCCAGGAAGAAATCGGCCTGGAGGGGGTGCGTGAGCATGTCGCGGTGGTGCTGCAGCATCCGGCGCTGTTTAACGACACGGTGCGCGCCAACCTGTGTATGGGGCGTGAGCGCACGGACGAGTTCTGCTGGCGTGCCCTGGAAATCGCTCAGCTGGCCGATACCATTCGCGGTTTGCCGCAGGGGTTGGACAGCATCGTCGGCCGCTCTGGTGTAAGGCTCTCCGGCGGCCAGCGTCAGCGGCTGGCGATTGCTCGCATGGTATTGGCCGAGCCGAAAGTGGTGATTCTGGATGAAGCCACCTCGGCTCTGGATGCCGCCACCGAGTATGCCCTGCATCAGGCACTCAACCAGTTTCTGCACGGCCGCACCACGCTGATCATCGCCCACCGCCTGAGCGCGGTGAAGCAGGCTGACCGGGTGCTGGTGTTCGATGGTGGCAGCATCGCCGAAGACGGTGGGCATCAACAATTGATCGCCGATGGCGGGCTCTACGCCAAGCTCTACGGCCATCTGCAGCACTGATCGACCCCGCTCGGAAAGCGGCATCTGTAGGGTGGATGAGGTTCTTTTCATCCACCGTGAGGGCGCATCGGTGGATGGGTAAAGCGCCATCCACCCTACGGCTCTTGGCAAATACAACACTTTCTCGCGGGCATGACCCGCTCCTACGGGCAAACCCTGATCGTAGGCGCGGGCCGTGCCCGCGGTTTGTTGCGGGTTTCAGCTAGGTCAGAAGCGCTGCGGCCCTGCTCTTGGCAGTTAAATCGACCGCTTTGTAAATTAATCGTTACGCGAATAGGGTGCTTACAGTCACTAAGCCCCCGGTTTTTATGTGCGTAATGAAATCTTGCCGAAAGTCTTGGTTTGAACGGCTGCATGAGGCCTTGAGCTGGCTTGTTAGCGTGCCTGCGCTCAGTTGTTATGAGGTCAATCCGCGCCGTTGCATGACGCAGCGGTTGATCAAAACAACAACGAGGAGGCGCAATGAACGCCGTGAACAAGATCCAGCAGCACAACCCTATCGGCACCGACGGCTTCGAGTTTGTCGAGTACACCGCGCCGACCCCGGAAGGCATCCAGCAGCTGCGCGAGCTGTTCACCGCCATGGGCTTTACCGAGACCGCCAAGCACCGCTCGAAAGAGGTCTGGCTGTTCCAGCAGAACGATATCAACTTCGTACTGAACGGCAGCCCGACTGGGCATGTGCGCGAGTTTGGTCTCAAGCACGGCCCTAGCGCTTGCGCCATGGCCTTCCGCGTACAGAACGCGGCTCAGGCAGCCGCCTATGTGGAGTCTCAGGGCGCCACGCTGGTGGGCAGCCACGCCAACTTCGGCGAGCTGAATATCCCCTGCGTCGAAGGCATTGGCGGCTCGTTGCTGTATCTGGTGGATCGCTTCGGTGACAAGAGCATCTACGACGTCGACTTCGAATATATCGAAGGACGCACGCCTAACGACAACTCGGTGGGCCTGAAAGAGCTGGATCACCTGACCCACAACGTCAAGCGCGGGCAGATGGATGTGTGGTCGGGCTTCTACGAGCGCATTGCCAACTTCCGCGAGATTCGTTACTTCGACATCGAAGGCAAGCTCACCGGCCTGTTGTCCCGCGCCATGACCGCGCCGTGCGGCAAGATCCGCATCCCGATCAACGAGTCGTCTGACGACAAGTCGCAGATCGAGGAATTTATTCGCGAATACCAGGGCGAGGGCATCCAGCATATCGCCCTGAGCAGCGAGGATATCTACGCCACCGTGCGCCAGCTGCGCGCCAATGGTGTGGATTTCATGGTTACCCCAGGCACCTATTTCGACAAGGTCGATACCCGCGTGGCCGGGCATGTTGAGCCGACCGATGTGTTGCGCGAGCTGAATATTCTGATCGACGGCGCGCCGGATGATGACGGCATTCTGCTGCAGATCTTCACCAATACGGTGATTGGCCCGATCTTCTTCGAGATCATTCAGCGCAAGGGCAATCAGGGCTTTGGTGAGGGCAACTTCAAAGCGTTGTTCGAGTCCATCGAGGAAGATCAGATCAAACGTGGTGTGATCTCCGAGGAGTGAGGCCATGAGCCGTAACTGGATCAGTTTTCCCCTGCGTGAAGGCGAGTGTTCGCGCCAGGCGCACTGCGACTTTCCCGAAGGCACCTATGAACGCGAGATGGGCCGCGAGGGCTTCTTCGGCCCCACGGCGCACCTGCACCACAAGCATCCGCCGACTGGCTGGATCGACTGGCAAGGGCCGCTGCGTCCGCACGCGTTCAACTTCAATGACATTGCCAGCGAGCGTGACTGCCCGTTGGCTGCGCCACTGACGTTGCATAACAGCGACGTGAAGCTGCGCGTGTGGAAAACCCACGGCGCCATGCGCCATCTGGTGCGCAACGCCGATGGCGATGACCTGCTGTTTATCCATGAAGGGGCGGGGCACTTCTACTGCGACTTCGGCCATTTGACCTACCGTGATGGCGATTACCTGTTGATTCCACGCGGTACGGCCTGGCGCATTGAGGCCGATGAGCCGACCTTTATGCTGCTGATTGAAAGCACCGACGGTGCCTATCAGCTACCGGATAAGGGCCTGATTGGCCCGCAGGCGATCTTCGATCCGGCGGTGCTGGATCATCCCAGGCTGGATGACGCCTTCAAGGCCCAGCAGGATGAAAATACCTGGCAGATCCGGATCAAGCGGCGCAACCAGATCAGCACCGTGACCTATCCCTACAATCCGTTGGATGTGGTCGGCTGGCATGGCGATAACACGGTGGTGCGGCTTAATTGGCGCGATATCCGCCCGCTAATGAGCCATCGCTATCACCTGCCGCCGTCAGCACACACCACCTTCGTGGCCAATGGTTTTGTGATCTGCACCTTTACCCCACGGCCGGTGGAAAGCGACCCCGGCGCGCTGAAAGTGCCGTTCTATCACAACAACGACGACTACGACGAAGTGCTGTTCTACCACCGTGGCAACTTCTTCAGCCGCGACAATATCGAGCAGGGCATGGTTACTCTGCACCCGTGCGGCTTCCCCCATGGCCCACACCCCAAGGCACTAAAAAAGAGCCAGGAAGCGCCGGCCACCTTTATTGATGAAGTGGCGGTGATGATCGATACCCGCCGCGCCCTGGAAGTCGGCGAAGCCGCCGCCGGTGTTGATGTCCCCGAATACGTGAACTCCTGGCGTGCGCCGGGTAAAGATAGCTGAGCAACCGTAGGAAGCGGGCCATGCCCGCGAATATGCGCTGTAAAGCATCGCGGGCATGGCCCGCTCCTACAGATAAATTGAAGGTTGAACCATGAAACTCGCATCACTGAATCAAGGCCGCGACGGCGTGCTGATCGTGGTCTCCCGTGATCTAAGCCGTGCGGTACAGGTCCCGGCGATTGCCACTACTTTGCAGGCCGCGCTGGATAATTGGGCAGTAGCCAAACCCAAGCTGGAAGCGGTGTATCAGCGCTTGAATGATGGCCTGGAAGAGGGCGCATTTGCCTTCGAACAAACCGAGTGCCACAGCCCATTACCGCGCGCCTATCACTGGGCCGATGGCAGCGCCTACGTCAATCATGTGGAGCTGGTGCGCAAGGCGCGTGGCGCCGAGATTCCGGAGAGCTTCTGGCATGACCCGCTGATGTATCAGGGCGGTTCCGAGTGCTTTATCCCGCCGCACAGCCCGATTCAGATGGCCGACGAGGCCTGGGGTATCGACCTGGAAGCCGAGATCGCGGTGATCACCGACGACGTACCGATGGGCGCGAGCGCTGCCGAGGCCGCCGGGCATATCCAGCTGCTGATGCTGGTCAACGACGTGTCGCTGCGTAACCTGATCCCCGGTGAGTTGGCCAAGGGTTTTGGCTTTTATCAGAGCAAACCCTCGTCGAGCTTCTCGCCGGTGGCGATTACTCCGGATGAGCTGGGCGACACTTGGCGCGACGGCAAGCTGCATCGGCCACTTGTGTCGCATATCAACGGCGCGCTGTTCGGCCAGCCGGATGCCGGCGTGGACATGACCTTCAATTTCCCGACCCTGGTCGCCCATGCCGCCAAGACCCGGCCGTTGGGTACTGGCACCATCATCGGTTCCGGCACCGTCTCCAATTACGACCGCAGCGCCGGCTCCAGCTGCCTGGCGGAGAAACGCATGCTGGAAGTCATCGAGAACGGCGAGGCGAAAACCCCGTTCCTCAAGTTCGGTGACCGGGTGCGTATTGAGATGTTCGATGCCGCTGGCCACAGCCTGTTCGGTGCGATCGACCAGGCCGTGGAAAAATATGAAGGGTAGGGTGGATGTCGTTTTGCACATCCACCATGGGTGCTTGCCATGCTGAAGCTCTATTCCTACTGGCGTTCCAGCGCCGCTTACCGTGTGCGCATTGCGCTGAACCTCAAGGGTCTGGCCTATCAGCAAGTGCCGGTGCACCTGGTCAAAGATGGCGGCCAGCAGCACAGCGCTGATTACCAGGCGCTCAATCCGCAGCAACTGGTGCCGCTATTGGTGGACCAGGACAACGGCGGGGTGCGTATCGCCCAGTCGCTGGCGATTCTGGAATACCTTGACGAGATGTTTCCGGTTCCTGCGCTGCTGCCCAACGATCCAGCGCAGCGCGCCCAGGTGCGCGCCCTGGCCTTGCATATCGCCTGCGACCTGCACCCACTGAACAACCTGCGGGTGCTGCAGTACCTGACCGGCGGGCTGGGAGTGAGCGAGGCGGCCAAGGACGCCTGGTATCAGCACTGGCTGCACAAGGGGCTGGCGGCAGTCGAGGCTGGGCTGACGGCCTTCAATGATCGCCTGTCGCTCGGCGAGCGGCCCGGATATCTGGAGGCCTGTCTGGTTCCACAGCTGTATAATGCGCGCCGTTTTAACTGTGACCTTGATGCGTACCCGCGCATCCTCGCCATGGCGGCGCGTTGTGAATCTCTGGAAGCCTTTAAACAGGCTGCGCCGGAGGTACAACCCGACGCCCAGTGATCCTGCCGGCTTCGCCGCCGTCAGGGTCAGGCGAATCTGGCTCCCTCAGGTGGGTGCAAAGCGTCGCGAGCGACGGCTAGGCAAGGCGAAATCAGTCGAGGACGCGCAGTGTACGTCTGTACATGAGCAGTCCGAGGTTGATTTCAACGCTGCATAGCCGAGCGCAGCAGCTTTAAACCGACCTGAATGCCTTGCCACTCCGCCGCGCCATAAGCGCTGCGGGTTCTATTTCGTCACAGATAAAAACAAACAGGTGACGCATGACCCGTGAAAAACCGAAGAACCTCTGGCTCTCGCGCTGGGGCTTTATTCTTGCTGCAACCGGCTCCGCTGTGGGCCTGGGCAATATCTGGAAATTTCCCTACATCACTGGCGAATACGGCGGTGGTGCGTTTGTACTGATGTACCTGGCCTGCATCCTGGCCATCGGCATTCCGGTGATGATGACCGAGATCGCCATTGGCCGACGCGGCCGTGGCAGTCCCATCGATGCGATCGGTCGGGTGGTCAAGGAAAATGGCGGCAACCCGCTGTGGAAAGCGGTCGGCGGCATGGCCATGCTGGCCGGTTTTATGATCCTGTGTTTCTACGTGGTGGTGGCCGGTTGGGCCTTTGCCTACACCGTGAAAATGCTCGACGGCTCCCTGGCGGCCACCAGCGTGGAAGCCCTCGGTGGGGTGTTCGAGGCGCATAACGCCAACCCCTGGCAGCTCGGCGGATGGAGCGTGCTGGTGGCGCTGCTGACGCTGTGGATCGTCGCCAAAGGCGTGCAGAAGGGCATCGAGAATGCCGTGCGCTGGATGATGCCGGGCCTGGCCGTGATGCTGCTGATTCTGGTGGGTTATGCCTTTACCAGTGGCGGTTTTAGCGCTGGCTTCGATTTCCTGTTCACCTTCGATGCCTCGAAAATCACCGGTGAAGCCTTGCTGGCCGCACTGGGCCATGCGTTCTTTACCCTGAGCCTGGCCTCCGGGGCGATTCTCACCTATGGCTCCTACCTGCCAGACGGTCAGTCGGTGGCGCGTACCACCTTTGTTGTGGCCATCTGTGACACCTGCGTGGCGCTGCTGGCGGGTCTGGCGATCTTCCCGATCATCTTCGCCAACGGCATGAGCCCGGGCGCGGGGCCGGGGCTGATCTTTATGAGCCTGCCGCTGGCCTTCCAGCAGATGCCGTTCGGCACCGCCTTCGGCGTGCTGTTCTTCGCCATGGTGTCGATTGCCGCGCTGACTTCGGCGATTTCCATGATCGAAGCCACTGTGGCCTACCTCAACGAAAAGCATGGCATTAGCCGCTTCAAGGCTGCGGCCATGTCGGGTTCGGTGCTGCTGGTAATCAGCTTGCTGGCCATGCTCTCGTTCAACCTGCTGGCCGGTTGGACCCCGCTGGGCAAGAACTTCTTCGACTGGCTGGATTACCTGACTTCGCGCTGGATGATGCCGCTGGGCGGGATCTTTATCGTGTTGCTGGCCGGTTACGCCCTGCGCAGCGAGATCATGCGCGATGAGCTGAACCTGCCGCCGCTGGGCTACGCACTCTGGTTGTTTATGGTGCGCTACGTCAGCCCAGTGCTGATCATGGTGGTATTTCTGCATGCCCTGGGCTGGTTGATGTTTGACCCGATTGCTCAGTGGTACTGGATTGCCGGCGCCATCGGCCTGCTCGCGGTGCTCGGTGAAGTGCTCAGGCCACGAGTCGTACCGGCGCTCGCTGGGCGTTAATCACGCCAAGCTGAGCTGTAGTAGAAAAGGGCGCACGGGCAAAAGCCGTGCGCCCTTTTTCTTACTTACAGATTGCTCCGCCATAACCTTGGCGCGGGCTTTCTGGCGATAACTCGCCACTCTCGATAAAGGATCAGCGGAAAGCTGCCGATAAACCGGTTTGTATGCAGCATTCGACCTTTGGCTTTATTTCGCTGAGCAACCGCAAACGGCTCTGGTTAGGGCCTTGGCGCGGTTCCCCAAGCCCCGATCAGGTCTCTGGCGCAAGGGTTGCAATAAAGCGGAGCTAAACTGCCATCAGTAGTTCATGTGCTTGCCTGAGCCGCCATCGCGTCGCCTCGCTGCGCACGATAATAAAAACGGAGTCGTTGTTATGTCCTCTTCTGCCGCTCGCCTGTTCGCCGACTTGTCTGTCGGTAAAAAGCTTATGTGTGGTTTCGGCCTGGTGCTGTTGCTCACGGTTGCTGTTACCGGCAGTGGCTTTCTGGCGGTGCAAGCCGTGTTGGACGGGCATGCCAGTACCAGTGGCTTGTCGGCAATCGATGCGCAAGTGTTGCAGGCGCGTCGCGCTGAGCGTGACTTTGCTCTGCGGCAGACCAGCGAGGCAGCCGCACAGGTGCATGAGCAACTGGATCGGGTCGGCGCCGCAGTCGCCCAGCAGCTGGCGGCCGCTTCCAGCACCGATCAGGCGCGACTGAAAAGCATGCAGCAGGCCATCGACGACTATCGCCGGCAGTTCGACAGCTTTGTCGAGCAGCAGAACAATGCTCGCGCTGCGCGTACGCAGATGCGCGAAGCGGCCGGTGAGGCACGTGATCAGTTTGATGTGATCGAGCTGGATATGTATGACGCGGTGCGTGAGCTGCGCCTGGAGGGCGACAAGCTGCGCGGCAGCGACCCACTGACTCTGGCGGAAACCGCCTCGGGACTGAGCAAACGCATGCTCGACCTGCGCGGCCATGAAAGCCAGTACATCATCGATGGCTCGGCCGAAGCCCTGGAAGAGTGGACCTATATCAACGACGACCTGCAAACCGTGGCGCGCAGCCTGATGGTCTGGCTGGACGACGATCAGAAAGGCGCCATTGAAACTGCCTTGAAGGCGCTGACCCTGTATCAGCAGGCGTTCACTAATTACCAGCAGGTGCGTGAACAGAGCCAGCAGAGCGAAGTGGCCATGGTTGAACGTGCCCAGGCCGTGCTGGCGTTGGTGGATGAAGCCAAGGTTCAGCAGGAACAGGCCATGGCCGCGGACAGCCGCCAGGCCATGCTATTGCTCGGCGCGATGGGCATTGCTGCGGTGATTATTGGCATGTTGGCGGCGCTGATTATCTCCCGCCTGATTGTTGCGCCCTTGCAGCAGACCGTGGTGTTTGCCCAGCGCATCGCCGCTGGTGACCTGACCCACGACCTGCCGCAGGATCGCCGTGATGAGCCAGGCCAGTTGATGGCTGCCATGCAGGTGATGAGCGTAAGCCTGCGCACCTTGGTTGGGCGGATTGGCGGTGGCGTCAGCCAGATTGCCGCCGCTGCCGAACAGCTATCGGCAATTACTGCGCAAACCAGCGCCGGCGTGCAGAACCAGAAGATGGAAACCGAGCAGACCGCTACAGCCATGCATGAAATGGCTGCAACCGTGCAGGAAGTGGCGCAGAACGCCGAGCAGGCATCCCTGGCCGCCCGCGCTGCCGACCAAGAAGCGCAGCAGGGCAATCAGGTGGTGCAGCAGGCGGTCAGCCAGATTGGCCACTTGGCCACGGAGGTGGAAGAGTCCGCCGAAGCCATCGCCGCGCTGAATCAGGAAAGCGCGCGGATTGGCGGCGTGCTGGAGGTGATTCGCAATGTCGCCGAACAAACCAATCTGCTCGCGCTGAACGCCGCCATCGAAGCCGCGCGGGCCGGCGAGCAGGGGCGCGGCTTTGCCGTCGTGGCCGATGAAGTGCGGGCCCTGGCCAAGCGCGCGCAGGATTCCACCGAAGAGATTGAAGGGCTGATTGCCAGCCTGCAGAAACTGGCCAAGGGCGCGGTGGAGAAGATGGACAGCAGCCGCAGTCTGACCCAGCGCACCGTCACCCTGGCGGGCGAAGCCGGCGCTGCCCTGGGCCGCATCACCCAGGCGGTAAGCACCATCGAACAGATGAACCAGCAGATCGCCGCCGCCGCCGAAGAACAGAGCGCGGTGGCGGAAACCATCAGCGAAAGCGTGACGCGGGTGCGTGATATCGGCGAGCAAAGCGCCACTGCCAGCCAGCAGACCGCAGCATCCAGTGCCGAGCTGGCGCGCCTGGGGGTTGAACTGCAGGGGTTGGTGGCGCAGTTCCGCAGCTAGTTGGAAATTGCGTTCAGGTCTGAAACTGCAGCACCGCGTTCTGCATGCTGCGCGCCACGCGGTCGAGGCTTTGCGCCGCGCTGGCCAACTCGTTGACGGTTCGACTGTTCTGCTGCGACATCTGCGCGATATTTTCAACCTGCTGCGCCACCTCGCTGCTGGCACGGCTCTGTTCGTTGATCGTCTGCGATATTTCTTCCACCACCTCGGCCGCGCGTTGCGCACCGCCACGGATTTCACTGATCGACTCGCCGGCCTGACGTGCCAGGCTTACGCCGTCGTTTACCCGTGTAACCCCGGTCTGCATGCTGTTGACGGCCTGTTCGGTGCTGCTGCGGATGCGTTCGATCATCCCGGTAATTTCCTGGGTTGATTGCGCAGTGCGTGCTGCCAGGTTGCGTACCTCGTCGGCCACCACGGCAAAGCCACGGCCGGCTTCACCCGCGCGCGCGGCCTCGATGGCGGCATTGAGGGCCAGTAGATTGGTCTGTTCGGCGATGCTCTTGATCACCTGGATGATCGAGTGGATTTCCTCGGACGACTGGCCCAGCGCGGTGATGGTATTGGAGGATTCATTGACCGCCTCGGCGATCCGGCTCATGCCGTCGACCACACCCATGATCACCTGGCCGCCATTGCTGGCCAATTCTTCTGAGTGCGAGGAAATCTCTTGGGCATTGCGTGCATGCCCGGCGATCTGTTCGATGTTCTGGATCATCTGCTCCATGGCGGCGGCCATGCTGGTGGCGCTGTCAGACTCCTCGTTGGTGCTGCGCACGATGCTCTGTGAGGCCCCGTTGAGGCCGTGTGCAGTTTGCTGCAACTGTTCACCTTCACTGCGAATGCTGTCGATCATCTGACGCAGGTTGCCTTGCATATCGGCCAGGGCCTGTTGCAACTGGCCGGCTTCGTCATTGCTGTCGACATTGATTGTGCTGCGCAGGTTGCCCTGGGCGATGGCGCGGGCGACGCCGATGATTTTTTCCAGGGGCCGCAGCACCGCCTTCATCAGTTGACTGGTGAGCAGGCAGAGCAGGCAGCAGACCAGCAGAATGCCGCCAGTCAGCAGCCAGGCGGCTTGCTCTACGGCCGCTTCGCCATCGCTGCGGGTTTGTGCCGAGTGCGCTTCGATGAGGCCGCTGAGGGCTTCGTTCTTTTCTTCCAGATCGCCGAAGCTGGCATCGAAAGCGGCCATCTGTTGGCGCGCGGACTGCGGGTCCGTCAGGGCCAGGTTAACGATGCCTTCTGCCTGCTGAATGTAACTGGCCAGGGCCGGCTGCGACTGGCTGATGGCCTGGCGGATATCCGCGCTGAGCGGCAATTTGGCGTTGTCGTTAAGGGTGCGGGTAAACCATTCGCTGTGCTCGCGCAGGTCATCGCGTACCTGGGTCACCGCCGCGCTGTCGGCGGGGTCGATATAGAAGGCGGCGAGTACATCGGCGCGCAGGGCGTCGTGCATCATGTCGCCTTCCAGATGGTTGCGCAGGGCGCTGACGCTCAGCTGATTCTCGTTTAAGGCGCTGGCTAGGCGGGTTTGCCCCCAGAAACCAACGCTACCCAGCAGGGTGGCTGCCAGTACGCTGATCGCGCCACAGGCGATCATTTTCTGCCGAATATTCATGGCCAGGCTCCAACGGGTAAAGGTTGGAATTCAGCCTAGACCATGCACTGCGCCTCTGTAGTGCCGGCCCAGGTGGGCCGGCAAGCGCTGTGGTTATTGCACGCTGCTGCTGGCCAGCGGGGCTTTACGCAGCTCATCGGCCCAGGCCAGCAACGGTACTTGCACCTCGGGTTGCCAGATGCGCGCCCACAACAGCTGTAGGCGCGAGAAGTCGCCGCGGTTCATCGGCAGGCGCTGGATGTTGTCATGCACGCGCCACTGGCCGTTTTCCAGGGTGGCGAAGTCAAAGCGGAAGGGGTGGAAACCGGTCATGCCCAGGCGGATATCAGTCACCACCAGTTGCTCGCCTAGCTGGTCATAGCGCAACACACCATCGGTAAACCAGGCCAGCCGCGCATGCGCTGGTGAATCGGCCAGGGCTGCAGCCAGGTGCGTGCCACGCGGGATGCGCGCAAGCTGCGGCGGTGCATCATCAAACCAGCTGACCAGCGCCTCGTGGTAATCCTCACCATCGAGCACGATAACCCGCCACAGCAGGCTGTTGAACGGTGTGGTGGTGCTGAAGATTTGCTGCGCCTCGATGCCCTGACGCGCCAGTTCGGCCTCCACGCGCTGTTCGGCCATGTATTTGCCGGCCAGGGTAAAGCCCAGGTATAGCGAGGAAACCAGCAAGACCAGGGCCGGCGCCTTGGCCGCTCTGTTCTGCTGTCCATGGTCGCGTAGGCCATAGAGCAGCCCCAGTGCCACGGCGATGCATAGCGGTACGGTGTAGAGCGGGTCGATGATAAAGATGCTCGACCAGGCGGTGGGGATCGGCGTCAGCGGCCAGAGCAGTTGGGTGCCGTAGCTGGTAAAGCTGTCGAGTAGCGGATGGGTAATCAGCACCAGCCATAGGCTGATAAATAGCCGCTGCGCTGAATAACCGGGGTTATGCCGGAATCGTCGGGTCAGCCAGGTCAGAAACAGCGCAAGGCCGGTGAGAACAAACAGCGAGTGGCTGAAACCACGGTGATAGGTCATATCGGCCACGGCGTCGCCGTAGTCGATGACCACATCCAGATCCGGCAGCGTGCCGAGCATGGCGCCGTACAACAGCGCCTTGCGCCCTTGCCAGCGGCCGAGCAGTGCGCCCTGAATACTGGCACCAAGTACCGCCTGGGTTATCGAGTCCATGACTGATCTCTGAATTGAACAGGCGGCTAAATTAGCTGAGCTGCCGGTCGTTTGCTGCGAATAATATCGAAGAAAGATTTCAGCCCATGCACCGCATCGGAGGCGCGGTCGATTGAGCGGAACACGCCACTAGAAAGAGGCAATAATCCGCCCCAGCACGGCCATCGCCTGTTCGCTCTGCGCATCCCAGGGGTGGCCGTAGTTAAGCCGTGCGCAATTGCCGAAGCGCCGGGTGGCCGAGAAAATCGGCCCTGGTGCCAGGCTGATGCCCTGGGCCAGAGCCAGTTGGAACAGGCGCAGCGCATCGACCTGTTCGGGGAACTCGAACCAGAGAAAGTAGCCGCCGCTGGGCCGGGTGACCTTGGTGCTGGCTGGAAAGTGCCGTGCGGCTGATGCAAGCATCGAAGCCTGCTGCACCTCCAGGGCATGCCGCAGTTTGCGCAGGTGGCGATCAAAGCCGCCGTGCTGCAGGTAATCGGCCAGGGCGGCCTGGGCCGGTACTGAGGGCGAGATGGTGGTCATCAGTTTGAGCCGGCTGATTTGTTCGGCATAGCGCCCACCGGCCACCCATCCGACTCGATAACCGGGCGCCAGGCACTTGGAAAACGAGCCGCAGTGCATCACCAGACCGTCGCGGTCGAAGCTCTTCACCGGCTTTGGCGGCTGGCTGCCGTAGTACAGCTCGGCGTATACGTCATCCTCGATCAGCGGCACCTGATGGCGCTGCAGCAGTTCATACAGCGCGCGCTTCTTGTCGTCACTCATGCTCGCGCCCAGCGGGTTCTGCAGGCTGCTCATAAACCAGCAGGCCTTGATCGGCAGGCTGGCCAGGCGCTCGCTCAGCACATCCAAGTCAATGCCTTCACGCGGGTTGACCGGGATTTCCACCGCCTTGAGCTTTAACCGCTCCAGCACCTGCAACGTGGCGTAGAAGGCCGGGGCCTCGATGGCCACTAAGTCTCCAGGATTGGTAACACACTGCAGGCACAGATTGAGTGCTTCCATGGCGCCACTGGTGATCACCATTTCTTCCAGGGGCAACATCACGCCGCTGACCATATAACGCAGGGCAATCTGCCGGCGCAGGTTGGGGTTGCCCTCGGTCATATCGGCGATCACCGCTTGCGGCGGCATATCACGCAGGCTGTGCGTCATGGCGCGGGCCAGGCGCGCCAGGGGGAATAGCTGCGGGCTGGGGAAGGCCGAGCCGAATGGCACTGTGCCTGGGTCTTTGAGTGAGGCGAGGACCGAGAACACCAGCTCGCTGACATCCACCTCGGTGGTTTGCGTCGGCTGTTGGCTGGTTTCCGGCTCGGCCAGCGTATGCCGCGCCAGCTCGCGGACGAAGTAGCCGGAGCGCGCGCGGGCCTGGATCAGGCCGCGGTCTTCCAGCAGGTAATAGGCCTGGAACACCGTGGATGGGCTGACCCCGTAGGTGCGGCTGGCGTGGCGCACCGAGGGCACCTTCTCGCCGGGTGCGAGCATGCCCGTGCGGATCAGTTCGGCAATCTGGTCGGCGAATTTCTCGTAGCGTTTCATCGGGTCCGGAGGGGCGGCCAGTGGATGACCGCACTCTACGGGGAGTTGCTTGGCCATGCGACTGTCAGCGTCCGCGCGGCGACAGAAAAACGCTCTGCGTTTGCGCCTGCTCGCTGCTATCGGCCAGGTTATTGATCGCGAAGCGTACGGGCAGGGTGCTGGCCTCGGCCTGCTCACGTTCCAGCACCACGGTCACCGGCACATCAAGGATTTCTCCGGGGTTGAGCTGCAACTGCTGCGGTGCATCCAGGCGCAGGCCGGGGCTGTCGAGCAAGGTCAGGCCATAGCGCTGCGGCTGCTGGGTCTTGTTGATCACCTTGAGCAGGTAGGTGTTCTCGATCTGCCCCAGTTGGTTTTCGCGGAACATGCTGCGGTCCTTGGCCGAGTCGATGGACAGCATCGAACGCGCGCTCAAGGCCCAGACAAAGGCGGCAAGCATCAGCACCAGGGCAATGCCATAGCCAACCAGCCGTGGCCGCAGCCAGTGGGTTTTGCCACCTTGCAGTTCGCGCTCGGAGTGATAGCCGACCAGGCCTCGGACATAACCCATCTTGTCCATGACCGAATCGCAGGCATCGATACAGGCGCCGCAGCTGATGCAGTCGATCTGCAGGCCGTCGCGAATATCGATACCGGTGGGGCACACCTGCACGCACATATAACAGTCGATACAGTCGCCCAGGCCTTCGGCTTTGTGGTCGCTGTCCTTCCTGCGTTGGCCACGGCCTTCACCGCGCTTGGCGTCGTAAGCCACCAGCAAGGTGTCGTCATCGAACATTGCACTCTGAAAGCGCGAGTAGGGGCACATATGCACGCAGACCTTCTCGCGCAGCCAGCCGGCGTTGAGGTAGGTGGCGGCCATAAAGAACAGCACCCACACCAGCGTGCCGCTGTCCAGTTGCAGGTGCAGCAGGTCGCTGGCAAGTGTACGGATCGGTGTGAAGTAACCGATAAACGTCAGCGCCGTGAGTAGGCTGACGCCTAGCCAGATCGCGTGCTTGGCGCTGCGCCGCGCCAGCTTGTTCAGCGACCAGGGCGCGGCATCCAGCTTGATGCGCTGATTACGCTCCCCCTCGGTGACTTTTTCCGCCCACATAAACACCCAGGTCCATACGCTCTGCGGGCAGGTATAGCCACACCACACCCGCCCGGCCACCACTGTGATGGTGAACAGGCCAAAGGCGGCAATGATCAGCAGAGCCGAGAGCAGGGTGAAATCCTGCGGCCAGAAGGTCGCGCCGAAGATGTAGTAGCGGTGCTCGGCCAGGTTCCACAGGACCGCCTGACGACCGTCCCAGTCCAGCCAGGCGGTGCCGAAGAAGATCAGAAACAGCAAGCCCGCGCCGTACAGGCGCAGATTGCGAAAGCGGCCGCTGAAACTGCGGGTATGGATCTGTCCGCCAGCTTGGGAGGGCGTCAGGCGGATAGGCTGGCGCGGGTCGATGGTCTCGATGATCTGCGCGGGAATACGTTCGCTCATTACGGGCCTCGTCGGGCTTTATCAGGCGAGGCGAATGATGCGAGCACAGCTGTTTGGATAACAGACTCAGGTTTTCCAATAAAAAGCAGATCAGATGGCGCTAGTTATGGCAGAACTGCGGAGAAGCTGTTGAGGCGGGACTTTAGGGGGGCTATTTGCCAGAAGCAGCCATTTACATCATGCGAGGCCAAAAGTTGTCAGGGCCGGCAGTCAAAAACCGGCTAATAGCGGGGTGGGGCTTTGCTAGAAACATACCTAGGGTTAGCGTTCGCTTGGGCTTGCGCTGTACAGGTAAACCCCCAGATCTTTCCTGGCCTCTTCTTCCAGCAAACCCACACGTACTTCCACATTGGACTGACGCAGAATCGTAATGCCGGCACCAGCGTTGCGCGGGTCGGGATCAAGTATGGCAACGACCACACGCTGGACTCCTGCAGCTACCAATGTGTGGGCACAGGATGGCGTGCGTCCGAAGAATGAGCAGGGCTCCAGGGTTACATAGGCCGTTAACCCTTTCAGGCCAGGAGGGAGCTGCGACAGCGCCATCGCTTCAGCGTGTTGTTGTCCTGGAGCTTGGGTAAAACCACTGGAAATGACCTCGCCGTCAAGTGTGATAACACAGCCAACGGGAGGATTGGGCAAACACTCTGGAAGTGCATGCCGGCCATTGTTCAAGGCCAGCTGCCTGAAACAAGGGGTGACAAGGTATAGGCAAATCTGCGTTTAGTGGATGCCAGAAAAACTCAAAGATATGTCCGCCATCATCATCTGTGGCGAAGAGCCATTGGTGGGGCAGCGACTCTGCAACCTGGCAAAGCTGAAACGACCAGATTTGTTGCTCGTGCCCGGTGTTCCAACTGCCTAGATCTCTTACTGCCTGGGCATTATGAATCGCTTGAGGGTGACCAGAGTGAACCGTAATAGTCCATAAAATAGGGTTTTCAGGCATTGAACCTCATCCAAATAGAGCTTTCCAGAAAAAGGCCTGATGTAGTCAGCCAATTTCCGCGAGCTATCAGCGGCCTTAGTGCTTGCTGTTGCTGGGTGAGTAACGTACGAGGATCGGCTACAATGGCTTGGTACAAATCAACCGAGGCTGCGATTGTGACAACCCCAAGCCTGCAAGCCAAAAAGGCCTACTGCGCCAAAACCCGCCAGTCCAACTATGCCGCCAGCCTTCGGCTTGAGGGCTACGATGTTGCGCCTGCCGATGCGAAGCACAAACTACCCACTCGTGAATCTGTGTTGAACACCTACCGGCAGGCCTGATTCTGGATAAATACGGCGCCGGCCAAGATCCTTATTGCTACCCAGGCACTGCCGTTCTGCGCAATCGCCTTGGTATTCGCGACGATGCCGCACTGAATCAGGCAGAGCACGATCTTTCAGTAATCGCTGCCAGTGAAATTGATTTCGAACTCCCCCCTTATGATCTCGCTTACCTGAAGCGTGTTCATCAGCATCTCTTCAAAGATCTTTACGACTGGGCAGGTCAGATCCGCACAGTAGACATCTCCAAAGGTGGTACCCACTTCTGCAACCTCAACCGGATAGAGCCGGAAGCCGAAAAGCTTTTTCGTGCTTTCGCTCAGGTTAGCTGGCTTGAGGGGCTTGAACGTGCCGCTTTGGTGAGCGCTGTCGCTGAGTATTTTGGCGATCTCAATGTCATCCACCCCTTTCGGGAAGGTAACGGCCGCGCTCAGCGCATTTTGTTCGAACACATCATTGTGAACGCCGGCTATGAGATTAGCTGGTGGGCCGTTGACGAAGGGGAATGGATTCAAGCCAACATTGATGCGGTGGTCTGCGACTACTCAGCATTGATCAGCGTTTTCGACAGGTGCATTGGTGGTCAGATACCTATCTGAATGGATGTCTCCCTGGTCAGTTTGAGCACAGGTTTATGAATGCCCGACTCTTCAGCAAGTTCGCGCACGGCTGCATGGGAAGGCCTATCTTTGGACAGTCACAATAGCGATGCCCGCTTGAGCAGGTCGTAGAGCCCTTCAGGTACTAGCGGTGATGCAGGGGTGAAACTGGCGCTGGAGCGCCATGTGGCTCTGAACGGCGCGCCATCGCTTTCGTGGCCGTCTAGCCAAGGTTCTTCATAGACCTCTGCGTCGTCAAACTTGGCATCGTAGACTTGGACAATCTCGTGCCCGGGTTTGCCTGCGTAGGTGAAGATGCTTTCCAAAGTGCCGATCAAGCTAATCTCGCTGATAGAGCGGCCCAGTTCTTCTTGGACTTCCCGGACGATGGCGGCGTGGCTCCTTTCGCCGAACTCAATGCCACCACCAATGGGGCGGAACAGCGTCATGTTTTCAACGGCATCGTGAAATTGGTTGACCAGTATTTTTCCGTGATGATGAAAAATGCAGAGTGCGAGCGGGCGAATGAATGGTTCTGTCACGCGTAATGGTCCTTTTCTTCTGGTCGTCAATTGTTCTAACAGGGCCGAGTTGCAGATGCTGTGGGTAACCCATCAAGGAAGGCGGCAATCTGTCGGTTACCTCGTAAATGCATTGTTGGCACCTTTGGACTTATGGCCATGCGCATTGCGTCGATACCTTGGCGGTAGCCATGGTCGAACTGCCATACGAATTTAATAAAAGCCAGGAATGCGCGGTCGAACTGCTCTCTACAGCCTGCAGGAAGGTCCGGTCGGGGTCGGTTCAGTGCGCTACGAACGATAACGCGCCTCAGGCAGGTCAGCCGCGGCGTATCAAGCCAGATGATCAGGTCCGCGTTGGGTAGACGCAGATCGAAAGTGCGTCGGGCATAGTTGCCTTCGCAGATCCAAGTGTCAGTTGCAACGGCATCGCGAACTCTTTCACGGAACTGTGTAGCGTCGGGCTCGACCCAGCCAGGCTCCCAGAACAGCGTATCCAGATGCACGACGGGCAAGCTGAGGCTTTTGCCCAAGGAGCGAGCCAGAGTGGACTTGCCGCTGCCAGCATTGCCCAATATCACAATCCGTTGCATGAGGGCCTTCCAGGCGCGAAAAAGGACGGCGATTCTGCTGATTTTCAGTGGCCTGTCAACAGTGCGGTCACTGGCGCAAATATGGAGGTCCGCTGCTGGCCCATTTGCTGCCTATTGTGATCGGCACTTTGAGTCTGCAGCTGCCGATCGGCTGCTTTACTGTGCCTGCGATGGCCCGTTTCAGTTGGGCTGAAAGCGCTGTTGTGCGCCATACCCACCTCCACCTAAAACTCAGAGGGCGACTGGTAGCGCGACCAGGCAACTGTTTTACGTTCGCGTTATCCTGCCGTACCTTTTCCGCACCGAAGCCCATTCATGCTGGTTATCTCCAACAGCGTTCACCTCCCTGACGACGAAGTCGAATTGACTGCTATCCGCGCTCAAGGCGCCGGCGGGCAGAACGTCAATAAGGTGTCCAGCGCGATACATCTGCGTTTCGATATCCAGGCCTCCAGCTTGCCGCCGTTCTACAAGGAGCGCCTGCTGGCGTTGCGCGATAGCCGCATCACCGCCGAGGGCGTGGTGGTTCTCAAGGCCCAGCAGTACCGTACCCAGGAGCAAAATCGCGCTGATGCACTAGAGCGTCTGGCCGAGCTGATTCGCAGCGCCGCTAAAACCGAGAAAGCCCGCCGCCCGACCAAGCCCACCCTGGGCTCGAAAAAGCGCCGTCTGGAAGGCAAGAGCATTCGCGGGACGATCAAGGCGGGGCGCGGCAAGGTCGATTTCTAAGAATCTGTTCACGATCTGCTGCGCGTCGGCCTTGCTGCGTAAAAGCAGGTTTGGATGCGAGCCCAGTCCGCTTCCTCGCCTTTTTGGCCTTGTAGGGCTCTAGCTCGCAAGATCGTGAGCAGGTTCTAAAGCCTGTCTACGGTCTGTTGCGTGTTTAAACGGGTTCGTTCAGCTGATTTTTCGTGAGGGAAAGTAGGGTTTTTATCCGTGCATATTTGACTAAGATGCACGAATGAAAACGACCCTCGATGAACTGCTGGCCTTTGTCAGCGTGGTGGACTGCGGCTCGCTAAGCGCCGCTGCCGAGCAACTGACGCAGACTGCTTCCGGCGTCAGTCGCGCCCTCAGTCGCCTGGAAGAAAAACTTGATGTCACGCTGCTGCGCCGTACCACGCGCCGTCTGGAGTTGACCGAGGAGGGTCTGGCCTTCCTCGCCCAGGCGCGCAAGATTCTTGATGCGGTGGAAAGCGCCGAAGAGCAAATGAAGGTGCGTCGGCAGAAGCCAGCAGGGCGTTTGCGGGTAAATGCTGCTGCGCCCTTTATGCTGCATGCGGTGGTGCCGCTGGTGGCGGGATTTCGTGCGCTGTACCCGGATATTCAGCTGGAGCTGCACAGCAGCGATCAGATCATCGACCTGCTGGAACAGCGCACCGATGTCGCCATTCGTATCGGTCCGCTGCGCGACTCCACCTTGCATGCGCGGGCGTTGGGCAGTAATCGCCTGCGCATTCTCGCCAGCCCGGCCTATCTCAAGGCCCACGGCACACCGAAGACCGTTGCCGAACTGAGCGGGCACAGCCTGCTCGGTTTTACCCAGCCGGAGAGCCTTAATCAGTGGCCGTTGCGCCATCCATTGGGCGACTCGCTGAGCATCAACCCCTGCCTGAGTGCCTCCAGTGGCGAAACCCTGCGCCAATTGGCGTTGGCCGGGGCAGGCATCGTTTGCCTGGCGGATTTTATGACCGCCACCGACCGCAACAGTAGCGAGCTGGTGCAATTGCTGCTGCGCGATACCGTCGAGGTACGCCAGCCGATCCACGCGGTGTACTACCGCAACACTGCGCTGGCCTCGCGCATTACCTGCTTTCTCGATTACCTCGCGGGGCAGTTGGCCGCTGCCTAGCATTGATGAGGTCGTTCAGGCTGCGGCTTCCTCGGTCAACTCCTGACGGGCTTGACGCATCACCTGATAAGACGCGGTGATCGCCAGTCCGGCGATGATGCTGGCCACTAGCAGGTCCGGCCAGGCGCTGCCGGTGCCGAATACACCGAGGGCGGCTAGCAGCACGGCGATATTGCCCAGGGCGTCGTTGCGCGAGCACAACCAGACGCTGCGCATATTGCTGTCGCCCTCGCGGTAGGCGTAGAGCAGGGCGGCTACGCCGACGTTGGCCAGCAGCGCCAGGATGCCGACCACGCCCATGGTGGGCGCATCCGGCAGCTGGCCGCTGAGCAGGTGCCAGATCGCCGCGATCAGCACGCCGACGCCGAATACCAGCATGCTCAGGGCTTTGAACAGCGAGGCTTTAGCGCGCAGGGTCAGGCTCATGCCCAGCACCCACAAGCTGATGCCGTAGTTGGCGGCGTCGCCGAGAAAGTCCAGCGAGTCCGCCAACAGCGATACTGAACCGGCGCGCATACCGGCGACGATTTCCACCCCGAACATGCCGAGGTTGACCGCCAGGGCGATCCAAAGAATCGTGCGGTAGCGTTTGCTGATGCGGGTGGTGTCGCAGCTCGATGTGCTGTTGCAGCAATTGACGCCCATAAGTCTTCTCCTGAAAAGGTCTGAGCGCTACGCTAAACCCTGTAGCCACTACGGAGTCAAGCCATGGGCAAGCCGTTGACCATCAGCGGGTTGAGCCGCGCAAGCGGGGTCAATCTGGAGACCATTCGTTTCTATGAGCGCAGCGAACTGCTGCCGCCACCCAAGCGCAGCGCCTCGGGCTACCGCCATTATGAAGAGGCCGATGTCCGCCGGCTGCGCTTTATCCGTCGTGGCCGCGAACTGGGTTTCAGCCTGGAGGAGATTCGCGCGCTGCTCGGTTTGGCGGCCCGGCCCCACAGCCCCTGTGCGGAGGCGGACCAACTGGTGCAGGAGCACCTGCTGACCATCGATGCACGGATTCGCGATCTGCAGAAGATGAAAGCCGAGCTGAGCAAGCTTGCCGGTTGTACCAGCGCCGAGGCCGAACATTGCCGGCTGCTGGAGGCGTTGGACAGCCGTGACTGTTGTCTTGACGGCGAGGCGCGAGAGGAGAGCTAGCGGGCGGTTATTGGCGGTTATTCAGATAAGTCTGATAGTCCGGCACGCGGTAGTCGTGGGCTTGATCCAGCAGGACACTGCCGAGCATATAGTCGGCGCTGCTCTCGTTGCAGGCCACGGGGATATTCCACACCGCGGCGACCCGCAACAGCGCCTTGATATCCGGATCGTGGGGCTGCTGCTCGAAAGGATCCCAGAAGAACACCAGCATATCCACCCGCTGCTCGGCGATGCGCGCGCCCAACTGCTGATCGCCACCGAGGGGGCCGCTGATCATGCATTCGATCGGCAAGCCAAGGCGACGCCCCAGCAGCAGGCCAGTGGTGCCGGTGGCCAGTAGGTGATGCCCCGCCAGCTTGTCGCGCTGGCGTTCGCTCCAGTCAAGGAGGAACTCCTTGCAGTGGTCGTGAGCCACCAGAGCAATGCGCTTGCGTGCCGGCAGGGTGGCGGTGGTAAAGCTGATACGCGGCATGATGATTTCCTGGTGTTGCGAGGGGGGGTAATGCTGCGGCCGGTATCCGCCGCGAGTATCCGTAGCCCGGATGCAATCCGGGGACAGTCTTCCGGCCACCACCGATGCCCCGGATTTCATCCGGGCTACACGTGCTTTCACTCGGCGCGGCATAGCGCCAGACAGGTATCGAGCATGCGATTGGAAAAGCCCCACTCGTTGTCGTACCAGGCCATGACTTTCACCAGCTTGCCGCTGACCTTGGTGTGGTTGGCGTCGAAGATCGATGACAGCGGGTTGTGGTTGAAGTCGCAGGACACCAGCGGCAGGCTGTTGTAGCCCAGCACTGGTGAAGTACGGCTGGCGTTCAGCAGTAGCTGGTTGATTTCCTCTGCGCTGGTGTCGCGCTTGACCTGTAAGGTCAGGTCGACCAGCGAGACATTAATCACCGGCACACGTACGGCCATGCCGGTCAGTTTGCCGGCCAGTTCCGGCAGCACCAGACCCACCGCTTCGGCGGCACCGGTCTGAGTCGGGATCATCGACTGAGTGGCCGAGCGCGCCCGATAGGGGTCGCTGTGGTAGACGTCGGAGAGATTTTGGTCGTTGGTGTAGGCGTGGATGGTGGTCATCAGGCCGTGCTCGATGCCCAACTCGCGTTGCAGCACCTGGGCCACCGGAGCCAGGCAGTTGGTGGTGCAGGAGGCGTTGGAGATAATCTGCATGGACGAGCGCAGGATGTCGTGGTTGACGCCATAGACGATGGTGGCGTCGGCCCCCTTGGCCGGTGCCGAGACGATCACCTTGCGGGCACCGGCGGCGAGGTGGGCGGCGGCCTTGCTGCGTTCAGTAAACAACCCGGTGCATTCGAAGACCACATCCACCCCCAGTACTTGCCAGGGCAGGTCCGCCGGGTTGCGAATGGCGCTGACAGAGATACGGTCGCCGTTGACTGTGAGGCTTTCGCCATCACTTTCCACTTCGCCGTCAAAAATCCCGTGAACGCTGTCGTATTTTAGGAGGTGGGCATTGATCGCGCTGTCGCCCAGGTCGTTGATGGCGACCACCTGCAGCTGTTGGCGGTAGTCTTGGCAGTAGAGGGCGCGAAGCACATTGCGGCCGATACGGCCGAAGCCGTTGATAGCGATGCGAATAGTCATGGTGAGGTCCGTTATTTATTTTGTTGTTTGAATTACAAGATTATTCCCGTATTGATAGAAATCAAGTGTTTTAAGTGGCAGTATTTTTGTATTAAGCACAAGATATTGCTGCCCACCAGCCAGGAGTCAATCACATGCACCCCCGCGTACTTGAGGTAACCGACCGCCTGATCGCCCGCAGCCGCGCCACGCGCGAGCCCTATTTGGCGATGATTCGCGCGGCGGCCAGTGAAGGTCCGCAGCGTGGCAAGCTGCAATGCGCCAATTTCGCCCACGGTGTGGCCGGCTGCGGCAGCGAGGACAAGCAGACCCTGCGCCTGATGAATGCAGCCAACGTGGCGATTGTTTCTGCTTATAACGACATGCTCTCGGCTCATCAGCCCTATCAGGACTACCCGGAGCAGCTCAAGCAGGCCCTGCGCGAAATCGGCTCGGTGGGCCAGTTCGCCGGCGGCGTGCCCGCCATGTGCGACGGCGTGACCCAGGGTGAGCCGGGCATGGAGCTGGGCATCGCCAGCCGCGAAGTGATCGCCATGGCTACTGCGGTGGCCCTGTCGCACAACATGTTCGACGCCGCACTGTACCTGGGGATCTGCGACAAGATCGTTCCCGGTCTGCTGATGGGCGCGCTGCGTTTCGGTCACCTGCCGAGCCTGTTCGTGCCGGCCGGGCCCATGCCGTCCGGGCTGTCAAACAAGGAGAAGGCCGATGTGCGTCAGCGCTATGCCGAGGGCAAGGCGACGCGCGACGAGCTGCTGGCCGCCGAGATGGCCGCCTACCATAGCCCCGGCACCTGCACCTTCTATGGCACTGCCAACACCAACCAGTTGTTGATGGAGGTGATGGGTCTGCATTTGCCGGGTGCTTCGTTCGTCAATCCGAATACGCCGCTGCGCGATGCCTTGAGCCATGAGGCGGCGCAGCAGGTCACCCGCCTGACCAAGCAGAACGGACAATTTATGCCGCTGGGTGAGATCGTCGACGAGCGCTGCCTGGTCAATTCCATCATCGCCCTGAGCGCCACCGGCGGCTCCACCAACCACACCCTGCATATGCCGGCCATCGCCCGCGCCGCAGGCATCCAGCTGACCTGGCAGGACATGGCCGATCTGTCCGCCGTGACTCCGACCCTGGCGCACGTCTATCCCAACGGCAAATCCGACATCAATCATTTCCAGGCGGCCGGCGGCATGGCCTTTCTGATCCGCGAGTTGCTCGAAGCCGGGCTGTTGCACGAAAACGTCAACACTGTGGCCGGGCACGGCCTCTCGCGCTATACCCGCGAGCCCTTCCTTGAGGACGGCAAACTGGTCTGGCGTGATGGCCCGAGCAAGAGCCATGACGAAAGCGTGCTGCGCCCGGTGGCCAATCCTTTCTCGGCCGAAGGCGGCCTGCGTCTGATGCAGGGCAACCTTGGGCGCGGGGTGATGAAGGTCTCCGCCGTAGCCCTGGAGCATCAGGTGGTAGAGGCTCCGGCGCTGGTGTTCGAAGATCAGCAGCAGTTGGCCGATGCCTTCAAGGCCGGCGAGCTGGAGCGCGACTTTGTTGCGGTGATGCGCTTTCAGGGCCCGCGTAGCAATGGCATGCCGGAGCTGCACAAGATGACTCCCTTCCTCGGCGTGCTGCAGGACCGTGGCTTCAAGGTGGCGCTGGTCACCGACGGGCGCATGTCCGGTGCTTCGGGGAAAATCCCGGCGGCCATCCATGTTTGCCCCGAGGCCTACGGCGGCGGGCCGCTGGCGCGGGTGCGCGACGGTGATCTGATTCGTCTCGACGGTCATACCGGCGAATTGCAGCTGTTGGTCGATGCCGCCGAGCTGGCGGCGCGCGAGCCGGCGGTTGGCACTCTGGATAATGCCGTTGGCTGCGGCCGTGAGCTGTTCGCCTTTATGCGTCAGTCCTTCAGCTCGGCGGAGCAGGGTGCTAGTGCCTTCACCACCAGCCTGGAATCGCTGCGGTGAAGTTGGCCCTGGTGGGTGATATCGGCGGTACCAACGCGCGCTTTGCCCTGTGGCGTGATGAGCAGCTGGAGTCGGTTCGGGTGTTGGCTACCGTCGATTTTCCGGGGCCGGAAGCGGCGATTCGCGCTTATCTGAGCGGTCTGGGTCTGCCGCTCGGCTCGGTCGATTCGGTGTGCCTGGCCTGCGCCGGGCCAGTCAGCGGCGATCTGTTTCGCTTTACCAACAACCAATGGCGCATCAGTCGCGCGGCGTTCTGCCGGGAGTTGCAGGTGCGCGAGTTGCTGTTGGTCAATGATTTTTCCGCCATGGCCCTGGGCATGACTCGGCTGCGTGATGACGAGCGCGTGCAGGTCTGCCCTGGCACCCCCGAGCACGAGCGCCCCTGTGTAGTGATCGGCCCAGGAACCGGCCTTGGGGTCGGCACCCTGTTGGCCCTGGCCGATGGCAGCTGGCTGGCCTTGCCTGGCGAGGGCGGGCATGTTGATCTACCGATCGGCAGCCCACGCGAGGCTGAACTCTGGCAGCAGCTGTATCGCCAGCTCGGTCATGTACGCGCCGAGGATGTGCTCAGCGGCAGAGGTCTGCTGCATCTCTATCAGGCGGTCTGCGCCCTGGATGGGCATGAGCTGCGCCTGCATACACCGGTCGAAGTTACTGCCGCGGCGTTGGCCGGTGACGCAGTGGCGGTGGCGGTGCTGGAGCAGTTTTGCGTCTGGCTCGGCCGCGCCGCCGGCAACAACGTGCTGAGCCTGGGCGCGCGCGGCGGGGTTTACATAGTCGGCGGTGTAGTGCCGCGCTTCGCCGAATTCTTGTTGGGTAGCGGTTTTGCCAAAAGCTTCAGTGACAAAGGCTGTATGAGTGATTACTTTGCCGGCATCCCGGTATGGCTGGTAACCGCCCAATACCCAGGGCTGATGGGCGCGGGGGTGGCTTTGCAGCAGGCATTGGGCCGGTCTTAGGTATTCTGTAGGGGCGACCCATGGCCGCGAAATCGTCTGGTAGACCGCCAATCGCGGGCATGAATTAGGCGTCCCGGTCGCTCTTACAAAACGCTATCTACATGCCATTTTTGGCGAATGCATAACAATAAGGACGGCGGACTATGAGCCAGCCCGGTAAATCCATTCTGCTGGTCGACGACGACCAGGAAATTCGCGAGCTACTGCACACTTACCTGAGCCGCGCCGGCTTTACGGTGCGTACTGTCGGCGATGGTGCGGGGTTTCGCCAGGGCCTGTGCGCCGAGGCGGCGGACCTGGTGATTCTCGATGTGATGCTGCCCGACGAGGATGGCTTCAGCCTGTGCCGTTGGGTGCGTGAGCACCAGCGGTTTGCCCAGGTGCCGATCATCATGCTCACCGCCAGCTCCGATGAGACCGATCGGGTAATCGGCCTGGAACTGGGCGCCGACGATTACCTGGGTAAACCCTTCAGCCCGCGCGAGTTGCTGGCGCGGATCAAGGCGCTACTGCGCCGCGCGCACTTCACTCAGGAACGCGGCAGCGAGGTGCTGGCCTTCGACGAGTGGCGTCTGGATATGGTCAGCCACCGTCTGTTTCATGCCGACGGCGAGGAAGTGATTCTCTCCGGCGCAGACTTTGCCCTGCTCAAGCTGTTTCTCGACCACCCGCAGCAGATCCTCGACCGCGACACCATCGGCAACGCCACCCGCGGCCGCGAGGTGATGCCGCTGGAGCGTATCGTCGATATGGCCGTTAGCCGGCTGCGCCAGCGCTTGCGCGATACCGGCAAGCCGGCGCGGCTGATTCGTACCGTACGCGGCAGCGGCTATCAGTTGGCGGCGGCGGTGGGTCCCTATGTCGGTGACTAATCTGCGCAAGTGGTTGCCGGTTCCGCGCTCGCTGCTCGGTCGCATGCTACTGCTGACCCTGCTGGTGGTATTGCTGGCTCAGGCGCTGTCCAGCTTGATTTGGGTCTCACAGCTGCGCGCCAGTCAGGTGGAAGGCCTGCTGACCAGCTCGCGCAGTCTGGCCCAGTCGATGGCTGCCAGCGTCAGCTACTTCCGCTCGCTCCCCCTGGGCTACCGGCCGATGGTGCTCGACCAGTTGCGCAATATGGGCGGCACACGCTTCTTTGTCTCGCTCAACGACAAGCCCTTGGAAATGCGCGTGCTGCCGCAGACGCCGCGCAAGCGCGCGGTGCTCGATGCGGTGGATGAAGCCCTGCGCGAGCGCCTGGGCAAGGATCTGGACCTGCTGGTGCAGTTCGTTAGCCCGGAGGATCTGCGCATCTTCAACAGCGCCCTGAAACTCGACGAGCTGCCGCGCTCCTGGGCGCATTACGCCCTGAGCCTGGAGCCGCTGAATCCGCCGGTGCTGGTGACGCAGATTCAGATCGCTCCGGGTGAATGGCTGTACCTCGCATCCTTGATGCCCGAGCCCTATGTCAGCCTGGAACAGCAGGGTCTGCCGGCTCAGCAGCTGTGGTTTATTATCCTTACCAGCAGTTTTCTGCTGCTGTTTATTGGCATCCTGGTGCACTGGCAGAGCCGGCCGCTCAAGCGCTTGGCGCGGGCGGCACGGGAAATGTCCCTGGGTAGTGAGGTCGAACCGCTGGCCGAGGCGGGCGGCAGTGAGGTAGTCGAGGTCAGCCGTGCCTTCAACGCCATGCGCGAGCGCATCGGCCGCTACCTGCGTGAGCGCAGCCAGTTGTTCAGCGCCATTTCCCATGATTTGCGCACCCCCATCACCCGCCTGCGCCTGCGCGTCGAGCTGCTCGACGATGAGGCCGTGCAGGGCAAGTTCAGCCGTGATCTGGATGAGCTGGAGATGCTGGTCAAAGGCGCGCTGCAATGCGTCAAGGACACCGATATCCACGAGAATATCGAGCCGGTGGAGCTTAACCAGCTGCTCAACTGCGTTATCGAGCCCTATCTGGCCCCTGCCGGCAATGGCCGTGTGACCCTCGATGGTCAGGCGCTGGCTGCTTACCCGGGCAAGCCCCTGGCGCTCAAGCGCTGCATCGGCAACCTGGTGGACAACGCACTGAAATACGGCGAGTGCGCCCACCTGTCTATCGAAGACGATGGCACTGCCTTTGTCCTGCATGTCGACGACGAAGGACCTGGAGTGCCCGAGCAGCGCCTGGAGCAAGTGTTCGAGCCGCATTTCCGTCTGGCCGGGCAGCAGCAAGGCTACGGCCTGGGCCTGGGCATCGCGCGCAATATCGCCCATACCCACGGTGGCGAAGTAAGCCTGCGCAACCTGCGCGAGGGCGGCCTGCGGGTGACGCTCTGGTTGCCGCGCAGTGCCTAGGGGTTTAGCTGGGCTCTCTCGAATGATCGCGGCCAAGGCAGAGTGCCGCCCAGCCGCTTCTATGGTGGGCTGCAGCTGGGTAGGGTGGATAAAGCGTCATCCACCCTACGGATATGCGGTGCGTGGCCTGTTTTGTAACTATCCCGTGACTTTTGTGCATCCCTTCGTTACCCGCCGGGCAATGACCCTTGGTTAGACTCGATTCCAGCGCAAGCACCAGACTTGCCCGTGAATAACAACAATAAGGTACCGCTCATGAATGCGATCTCCCGCCTGGCTACTGCTATCTCCCTCGTCTCTCTGCTGCCGCTGGCCCATGCCGGCGAAGTCGAAGTGCTGCACTGGTGGACCTCGGGTGGCGAAAAGCGCGCCGCCGATACCCTGCAAAAACTGGTTGAAGACAAGGGCCATAGCTGGAAGGACTTCGCCGTCGCTGGTGGCGGTGGCGAAGCGGCCATGACCGTACTGAAAACCCGCGCCGTCTCCGGCAACCCGCCTGCCGCCGCGCAGATTAAAGGCCCAGATATTCAGGAGTGGGGCGAGCTGGGTCTGCTCGCCGACCTCAATCAGGTGGCCGAGCAGAGCGGCTGGGACAAGTTGCTGCCGCCCCAGGTAATCAAGGTGATGCAGTTTGACGGTGACTACGTGGCCGTGCCGGTCAACGTGCACCGGGTCAACTGGCTGTGGATCAACCCCGAGGTCTTCGCCAAGGCCGGTGCTACGCCTCCGACCACCCTCGACGAATTCTTCACCGCCGCCGACAAGCTCAAAGCCGCCGGCTTTATGCCTTTGGCCCACGGCGGTCAGCCCTGGCAGGACAGCACTGTGTTTGAAGACCTGGCCCTGGCCCTGCTTGGCCCGGATGATTTCCGCAAAGCCTTTGTCGACCTGGATGAGTCGGTGTTGACCGGCGCCAAGATGGTCGAGGTGTTCGCCGCCCTGCAGAAGCTGCGCGGCTATGTCGATGCCAACGCCGCCGGGCGTGACTGGAACAGCGCCACCGCGATGGTCATCAACGGCAAGGCTGGCATGCAGATCATGGGCGACTGGGCCAAAAGTGAATGGACCGCCGCTGGCAAGGTCGCCGGCAAGGACTACCAGTGCCTGCCGTTCCCCGGCACTAAAGGCAGCTTCGCCTACAACATCGATTCCCTGGCCATGTTCAAGCTGAGCGACGAGGAAAACCGCAAAGCCCAGGAAGACCTGGCGCGCACCGTGATGGAGCCGGAGTTTCAGGAGTTCTTCAACCAGAACAAAGGTTCGATCCCCGTTCGCACGGATATGGACATGAGTTCCTTCGACGCCTGCGCTCAGGCCTCGATGAAGGACTTCAAGGAAGCGGCAGCGAGTGGCGGCCTGCAACCAAGCATGGCCCACGGCATGGCCGCCTCCAGCTACGTGCAGGGTGCGGTATTCGACGTGGTGACCAACTTCTTTAACGACCCTAAGGCCGATCCGAACAAGGCCGCTCAGCAACTGGCCGCGGCTATCCAGGCCGTGCAGTAGCGCTAACTCTGCCGCCGGTTCGCCGGCGGCCCGTCAATCCCCTCAATGACCGAGGTGCATCGCCAAGCGATGCATCAGTGGGATCGGCTGCGCCGCGTTTGACTCGCTCGCCCGGCGGCGCCCTAGCAACGTGCAATAACGGAGTTACCCATGAGTTCAATCGCCGTCTTTAGCAAAGCCTCGCCGCTGGATGCGCTACAGCGCTGGCTGCCCAAACTGGTGCTGGCACCGAGCATGCTGATCATCATGGTCGGCTTCTACGGCTATATCCTCTGGACCTTTGTCCTGTCGTTTAGCAGCTCGCGCTTTATGCCGAGCTACAACTGGGTCGGCCTGCAACAGTACGCGCGCTTGTGGGACAACGACCGCTGGTGGGTGGCGAGCAAGAACCTGCTGGTCTTCGGCGGTCTGTTTATCAGCATCAGCCTGGTGATTGGCGTGCTGCTGGCGGTGCTGCTCGATCAGCGCATCCGTCGCGAAGGCTTTATTCGCACGATTTTCCTCTACCCCATGGCGCTGTCGATGATCGTCACGGGCACCGCCTGGAAGTGGCTGCTCAACCCTGGCCTGGGCATCGACAAGATGTTGCGTGACTGGGGCTGGGAAGGCTTTCGCTTCGACTGGCTGGTGGACCCTGATCGGGTGGTTTACTGCCTGGTGATCGCGGCGGTCTGGCAAGCCTCGGGCTTTGTTATGGCGCTGTTTCTGGCGGGGCTGCGCGGGGTCGATCAGTCGATTATCCGCGCCGCCCAGGTCGACGGGGCCAGCCTGCCGAATATCTACCTGCGCATCGTGCTGCCGAGCCTGGGTCCGGTGTTTTTCAGCTCACTGATGATCCTTGCGCATATCGCGATCAAGAGCTTCGACCTGGTGGCCTCGATGACCGCCGGCGGCCCCGGTTACGCCTCCGATCTACCGGCGATGTTTATGTATGCCCACACCTTTACCCGTGGCCAGATGGGCCTCGGTGCAGCGAGCGCGATCCTGATGCTAGGCGCGGTGTTGGCGATCCTGGTGCCTTATCTGTATTCCGAGCTGCGAGGCAAACGCCATGACTAGTCGCGCTTTTAGCCTGAGTCGTTTGGCCATCTACGCCACCCTGCTGGCGGCCTGTGCGGTCTATCTGATTCCGCTGGTCATCATGCTGCTGACCAGCTTCAAGAGCCCGGAAGATATTCGCACCGGCAACCTGCTGTCCTGGCCGGAGGTGTTTACCGCCATCGGCTGGCTCAAGGCCTGGGACGGTGTCGGCGGTTACTTCTGGAACTCGGTGAAAATCACCATTCCGGCGGTGCTGATCTCCACCGTGATCGGTGCATTGAACGGTTATGTGCTGGCCATGTGGCGCTTTCGTGGCTCGCAGCTGTTCTTCGGCTTGCTGCTGTTCGGCTGCTTCCTGCCGTTTCAGGTGGTGCTGCTGCCGGCGTCCTTCACCCTCGGCCAGCTCGGCCTGGCTAATACCACCGGCGGCCTGGTGCTGATCCATGTGGTCTATGGCATGGCCTTTACCACGCTGTTCTTCCGCAACTACTACGTGAGCATTCCGGATGCCCTGGTGCGGGCGGCGCGGCTCGATGGTGCCGGTTTCTTCACCATCTTCGGACGCATCCTGCTGCCGATGTCGACCCCGATCATCATGGTTTGCCTGATCTGGCAATTCACCCAGATCTGGAACGACTTCCTCTTCGGTGTGGTGTTCGCCAGCGGCGACACCCAGCCGATCACCGTGGCCCTGAACAACCTGGTCAACACCAGCACCGGGGCCAAGGAATACAACGTCGATATGGCCGCGGCAATGATCGCTGGGCTGCCCACGCTGATCGTCTACATCCTGGCTGGTAAATATTTCTTGCGCGGGTTGACTGCCGGCGCGGTGAAAGGCTGACGCCTTCAAGATTGGAGAAACAACAATGGCTACGCTCGAACTGCGCAACGTCAACAAGTCCTACGGCAGCGGCCTGGCGGACACCCTGAAGCACATCGATATTGCGATCGACTCCGGTGAGTTTCTAATTCTCGTGGGACCATCCGGTTGCGGCAAATCCACCCTGATGAATTGCATCGCCGGCCTGGAGGGCATCAGCGGCGGGGCGATTCTGGTCGATGGTGCCGATATCAGCGGCATGAGCCCGAAGGACCGCGATATCGCCATGGTCTTTCAGTCCTATGCGCTGTACCCAACCATGACCGTGCGCGACAACATCGCCTTCGGCCTGAAGATGCGCAAGCTGGCGCCGGCAGCCATCGACGAAGAAGTGGCGCGGGTGGCCAAGTTGCTGCAGATCGAGCATTTACTCAGCCGTAAACCCGGCCAGCTATCCGGTGGCCAGCAGCAGCGCGTGGCTATGGGGCGGGCTTTGGCGCGGCGGCCGAAGATCTATCTGTTCGACGAGCCACTGTCGAACCTCGACGCCAAGCTGCGCGTGGAGATGCGCACCGAAATCAAGCTGATGCACCAGCGCCTGAAGACCACCACTGTTTACGTCACCCATGACCAGATTGAGGCCATGACCCTGGGCGACAAAGTTGCGGTGATGAAAGACGGCGTCATCCAGCAGTTCGGCACTCCGCGTGAGATCTACAACGACCCGGCCAACCTGTTCGTGGCCAGCTTTATCGGTTCGCCGCCGATGAACTTTATTCCCCTGCGTTTGCAGCGCCGCGACGGTCAGTTGTTCGCCTTGCTCGACTCCGGCCAAGCGCGTTGCGAACTGCCGCTCGGGGCGATGGAGGTGGGCTTCGAGAACCGTGAGGTGATCCTTGGCATCCGTCCCGAGCAGATTCAAATGGCTGTGGCCGGAGCCAGCGGCCCCTCGTCGATTCGCGCCGAGGTTGAGGTGATCGAGCCCACTGGGCCGGACACCTTGGTGTTCGTCAGCCTCAACCAGACCAAGGTCTGCTGCCGTCTGGCGCCGGACGATGCGCCTCGGGTCGGGCAAACCCTGGAGCTGCAATTCGACCCGAGCAAGGTGCTGCTATTCGACGCGCAGAGTGGCGAGCGCCTGCTGCCGGGAAAGCCACAAACGGCTGAGCAGGCAAGCAAGGTCGCCCAGTTCAAAGGCCGCTGAACCGTAGCCCGGGTGCAATCCGGGATGCGTTTACGGACGCGCACTCTTTCCCCGGATTGCATCCGGGCTACGCCACTGAACACCTCCGAGGGCGCCTGCCATATCCGCCCCCTTGGTGCCCTGCAACGAGCGTTACAACAATAAAAACAAGAAGGAGTAAACATGAAAGCAGCAACGAAAATCGGCCTGGCACTGACCCTCGGTAGCCTGGCTTTGCCTCACGCGGCGAGCGCGCTGGAGTTCACCGGTTACGCCCGTAGCGGTGCCGGCGGTTCGGAGAACGGTGGTACGCAATCGTGCTTCCAGTTACCGGGCGCGCAGTCGAAATACCGCTTGGGTAACGAGTGCGAGCAGTACATCGAGCTGGATCTGCGTCAGGATCTGGTCAGCTTCGACGATGGCTCGGTACTCAGCGTCGAGGGCATGGCGCAGCTGTATAACGCCTATGGTCATACGCCGAAGTTCACCGGTGATCATGGCTTCGCGCGGATGAATCAGATGTACGCGGAATGGAGTAATGTCTCCGCGCTCAACGGTGGCTCGCTGTGGGCCGGGCGGCGCTTCTACAAGCGTAACGACATCCATATCTCCGATTTCTTCTACTGGAACCAGAGTGGTACCGGTGCCGGTATCGAGGACTTCGAGCTGGGCGGGCTGAAGTACAGCTACGCGTTTTCGCGCAAGGACAGCTACTTCCAGGAACCCTATATCAACCGTCACGACTTCAACGTCGCTGGCTTCAAAGTCAATCCGGGCGGTGAGCTGGAGTTCGGCCTGAGCTATATCGACAAGCCCGACAGCACTGACGCCCACAGCGGTTGGGCGATTACCGCGCAGCATAAGCAGAGCGACTTTTTCGGTGGCAAAAACACCCTGGCCCTGCAATACGGCCGTGGCCCCGGTACGGGCCTGGGATACACCGGCGATGTGACCTTGGATCGCGACAACAAGAGCTATCGTCTGGTTGAGTTCTTTGACTGGCAGGCTACCCCGCGCCTGGGCGGGCAGGTGCAGTTCGTCTATCAGAAGGACATCCGTCCCGATGGTAGCGATCAGGATTGGCTGTCGGTTGGCGGGCGTACCAGCTACGCCTTTACCGAGCAGTTCAAACTGGTTGGCGAGTTGGGCCATGATCAGGTCGATGCCACCGGCGGTACGCGCAAGCTGACCAAGTTCACCGTGGCGCCGACCTGGTCGCCATCCGGCCCGGGTTTCTGGGCACGTCCGGAAGTGCGCTTGTACTACACCTACGCCAGCTGGAACGAAGCGGCGCAGCGTGCGGCTAGCTTGATCGCCGCCGGTTCGGCGCTGTCGGACAGCGGGGCTTTCGGCAACGCCCAGCACGGCTCGAACTTCGGCGTGCAGGTCGAATACTGGTGGTGAGCGTGAGGTTGTGAGGCTGGGGTGGTTGCATGCTGCCGGTTAAGCAACGGTGTCTGTCGGCACTCGCCACAGGTCGAGCGGGGGCTGTTGCAGAGCACCCCCTGACCGGCCTGTTTGGGGCGTGTGGCGGGCAAGTCCTGCGCTGGGTAACCCATCAGGAGCGCGAGTTGCTGTTGATCGAGCATCCGCGTTTTCAGGCGGCATTCAGTCGCCAGGGCGGTCAGCTTTTGCACTTCCAGCCGCATGGTCAGCGTGCCTGGCTTTGGTGCGCCAGCCACTGGCAACGCGGCGGTGCGATCCGCGGTGGCGTGCCTGTGTGCTGGCCCTGGTTTGCTCGACATCCTGGCGAGAGTGGCTGGCCATCCCATGGCTGGGCACGACTAAGCGAGTGGGAGCTGCTGGATTGCACGGTGGACGAGCAGGGCGTGTGCCTGCGCTGGCAATTGCAGCTATGTGACTGGCAGGTGATCCTGGAGGCCGATCTGGGCGAGTGCATGAGTCTGCGCCTGCGCAGCAGCCATCAGGACAGCGAGCCCTGCAAATTGAGTCATGCTCTGCATGCCTACTGGCGCATCAGCGATGTGGTACGGGTGACGGTGCTCGGCCTGGAGGGGGCTCACGGTCACGACCTGCTCAGGCGCGCTGACTGTCAGCAGCAAGGCGCATTACGGGTCGAGGATGGCTGTCACCGGATCTTTCGCCATGGCGGGCTTTTGCAGCTGCAGGATCTGGCCTGGCAACGCAGCTTACTGATCGATACCCAGGGTGCTGCCAACAGCGTGGTCTGGCATCCCGGCAGTCGCCCCCTGACCGATGTTGGCTGGAACGAGGCGCTGGGTTTTCTCAGTGTGCAGGCTGCCTGTTGCGGCGCAGATAGCCTGATCCTTAAACCGGGTGAGGAGGCGATATTGGCGTTGCAGGCACGGCTGGGTTGACGAGGGACTTATACGGCGCCTGGCAAATTACAGCGGTTCTTCGTCCGCCGGATAGCGGCTGGCGTTAAGGCTTTCCTTGATCTTGCGCAGGTGTGGCTGGAAGTCCACACCGCGGCGCAGGGTCATACCGGTGGCGAGAACGTCGAGCACGGTGAGTTGGATGATCCGCGAGGTCATCGGCATATAAATATCGGTGTCCTCGGGTAGTGGGATGTCCAGGCTTAGGGTGCTGGCCTGAGCCAGGGGCGAGCCGGCGGCCGTGAGACCAAGTACCGAGGCGCCGTTTTCCCGGGCCAGGCGCGCGACCTCCACCAGTTCGCGCGTACGTCCGGTGTAGGAAATGATCACGAACAGATCGCCGGTGTGGGCCACCGAGGCCAGCATGCGTTGCATCAGCACGTCGGCATGCGCGGTGACTGCCAGGTTGAAGCGGAAGAACTTGTGCTGCGCGTCCAGGGCCACCGAAGCCGAAGCACCGAGGCCGAAAAAATGGATCTGTCGGGCCTGGATCATCAGGTCGACAGCGCGGCTGATCATCTGTGGATCGAGGGATTGGCAGGTACTGTCCAGGGAGGCGATGGCACTGCCGAAGATCTTGCGGGTATAGGCTTGTGGGGTGTCGTCGGCTTCCACGGCGCGGCTGACATAGGCCGCGCCACTGGCCAGGCTCTGCGCCAATTGCATCTTCAGTTCGGGGTAGCCGCTGACGCCGAAGGAGCGGCAAAAGCGGTTGACCGTCGGTTCACTGACCTGAGCGGCCTGGGCGAGGGCGGCAATGCTTAGGCGGGTAGCCTGTTGCGGCCCCTGCAGGATCACTTCGGCGACCTTGCGTTCGGCCTTGTTCAGGCTGTCGAGTCGACCCTGGATCTGCTCCAGTAGATTGCGCACGCGATCCATGTTGATTCCTTAAACCTTTACTGAATTTGCTTGCCTATCGTACTGATTGGACCTGACGACGACCACTGCGGAGTGGGAGTTAGGGTAATGTTGTTTTATTACTACATATTGCCTTGATTAAATCCGCAAAAACGCGTATTTCTAATTTAAATTGATAAAAGAACAAACATTATGCCTTCGATAGCCGTGGAATCTTGTACGTTTGCCTTGTTCGGAGCCTTGGGCGATCTGGCGCTGCGCAAGCTGTTCCCGGCGCTTTATCAGTTGGATCGGGCCGGGCTGCTGCACGCCGATACGCAGATTCTCGCCCTGGCCCGTGAAGCTGGCGAGGCGCAGCAGTATCTACAGCACATCGAACAACACCTGCGCCGCCATGTTCCGGCCGCCGAGGTAGACGACGCTGTGTTGCAGCGTTTCCAGGCGCGCCTGAGCTACCTGCACATGGATTTCCTCAAGGTCGACGACTACCAGCTGCTGGCCGAAAACGTCGGCAACAGCGAGCGGCTAATCGCCTACTTCGCCACGCCGGCTTCGGTATATGGCGGCATCTGCGCTAACTTGGCGCAGGTCGGCCTGGCCGAGCGCACCCGCGCCGTGCTGGAAAAGCCTATTGGCCACGATCTGGCTTCGTCCCGAGAGGTCAACGACGCAGTGGCGCAGTACTTCCCGGAAACCCGCATCTACCGCATCGACCATTACCTGGGTAAGGAGACGGTGCAGAACCTGATTGCCTTGCGTTTTGCCAACAGCTTGTTCGAAACCCAGTGGAACCAGAACCATATTTCCCACGTGGAAATCACCGTGGCAGAGAAGGTCGGTATAGAAGGTCGCTGGGGCTACTTCGACAAAGCCGGCCAGCTGCGCGACATGATTCAGAACCATCTGCTGCAGCTGCTTTGCCTGATCGCCATGGACCCGCCCAGCGACCTTTCTGCCGACAGCATCCGCGACGAAAAGGTCAAGGTGCTCAAGGCCCTGGCTCCGATCACCGGAGAGCAGCTTAGCCAGCAGGTGGTGCGCGGCCAGTACGTGGCCGGCAGCAGCGATGGCAAGGCGGTACCGGGCTATCTGGAAGAAGAGAACTCCAACACCCGCAGCGACACCGAAACCTTCGTTGCCCTGCGCGCCGATATCCGCAACTGGCGTTGGGCTGGCGTGCCGTTCTACCTGCGCACCGGCAAGCGTATGGCGCAGAAAATGTCGCAGATCGTTATCCACTTCAAGACGCCGCCGCACTACATATTCGACCCGGAGCAGCGCCAGTTGATCGGCAACAAGCTGATCATCCGTCTGCAGCCGGACGAGGGCATCGCCCTGCAGGTGATGACCAAGGACCAGGGGCTGGACAAGGGCATGCAACTGCGTAGCGGCCCCCTGCAATTGAATTTCTCCGACACCTACCGCAGTGCCCGGATACCCGATGCCTACGAGCGGCTACTGCTGGAAGTGATGCGCGGCAACCAGAACCTGTTTGTGCGCAAAGACGAGATCGAGCACGCCTGGCAGTGGTGCGATCAACTGATCGCCGGCTGGAAGCGCCTGGGCGACGCGCCCAAGCCCTATGCAGCAGGCTCCTGGGGGCCGATGGGCTCGATTGCACTGATCACCCGTGACGGGAGGAGCTGGTATGGCGATCTCTGATCTTGAACTACCGCCGGGCGTGTTTGCCCGCACTTACGCAACCCCCCAGGCCTTGGCTGAGGCCCAGGCCATCGCCGTGGCCGAGGCGCTGCGGATTGCGATTGAAAGCCGCGGCCAGGCGACCCTGGTAGTGTCCGGCGGGCGCAGCCCGATCGCCTTCTTCGAGGCCATGGCGCAGCAACCGCTGCACTGGCACAAGGTGACGATCAGCCTGGCAGACGAGCGCTGGGTACCGATCAATCACGCCAGCAGTAATGAGGGTTTGGTGCGCCGGCATCTGCTTCGCGGCCCGGCTGCCGAAGCGCGCTTTCTCGGTTTGTATCGAGTGGCGAGCAGCCTGCAGCAGGCCGCTGAGCTGGCTGATGCGTCCCTGGTCGAGCTGCCGCCGATTGATGTGCTGGTGCTCGGCATGGGCGACGACGGCCATACCGCTTCGCTGTTCCCCAACAGCCCCAATCTGAAGCTGGCTCTACAGCTCGATTGCCCGCGTCGAGTCTTGCCGATGCAGGCCCCCAGCGAGCCGGTTGAGCGTTTGAGCTTGACTCTGCCGCTGCTGAGCGCTGCGCGCCTGTCATTACTGGCGATTCAGGGCCAGGACAAGCTGGCTACGCTGCGTGCGGCCCTGGCAGGTGGTGATGTAACCAGCATGCCGATCCGCGCCTTGCTGCATTCCCCCCTCGAGATTTACTGGTGCCCTTAGGCCCGAAGGACCAGCCGATATGACCAACAACGAGACTAATCAACAGGCCAGCATGGCCAAGAAGATCGCTCAGATCGACAGCATCTGCGCCCGGGCGCGGATCATGCCGGTGATTACCATCGCCCGCGAGGCGGATATTCTGCCGCTGGCCGATGCCCTGGCCGCTGGTGGCCTGACGGTGCTGGAAATCACCCTGCGCTCGGCCCATGGCCTCACGGCTATTCGACTGCTGCGCGAACAGCGCCCCGAATTGTGCGTGGGTGCAGGTACGGTGCTGGATCGGCAGATGCTCGATGCGGCGCTTGAGGCCGGCGCGCAATTTATCGTTACCCCGGGCTCGACCACCGAGTTGCTAAAGGCCGGCTTGGAGGTCGAGGTGCCGCTGTTGCCCGGTACTGGCAGCGCCTCCGACATCATGCTCGGGTATGCCCTTGGCTACCGCCGTTTCAAGCTGTTCCCCGCAGAAGTTTGCGGCGGCACCGCGGCGCTCAAGGCCTTGAGCGGGCCCTTCGGTGAAGCGAAATTCTGCCCCACTGGCGGCATTAACCCAGGCAATGTGCAGCGCTATATGGCGTTAAATAACGTGATGTGTGTCGGCGGTACCTGGATGTTTGACAGCGAGTGGGTCAGCAGCGGCGACTGGGCGCGTATTCAGCAATGCAGCAGCGAAGCCTTGCAGTTGCTGGGCTGAGCTAGGAGGTCGTGAGGCAACCCGTCGCGCGGCCTGATCTCGCTTAACCTTGCGTTGAAACGTCCCCCTTGATAATTGCTGCGCGATCAGGCAGTCACTTGCGGCAGCGCATCATGTCGGGGGCGCGACGCCTCGCACGGCGTCCGTGCTCCATTGCTCATGGATATTTGCCCACACCCGTAGCGCCCTCTGCCTATGCCGGAGCAGGGGCTATTGCTGATCATCCTGAGTCTCCAAGAATAGGGCTGACGACATGGGAGTCTAGTCATGGCCCTTCGCTGCCTGGTGGAGCGATCAGCTGATCGGCACTCGTTTTCCTCTGCGGCGAAAGTAGCGCTGCACCTCAATTAAAAAATTTTCCTGCGCCTGTCGATTCGCCCCTCGCTCGCTCGACTATGGTTTAGAACCCTATCTTGGGTTCGTTGTCTGCAGTAGGGCGCGTATAGCGCACCCTGCGTGCGGTTTACCGAGCCGAACAAGGAGAAAGGCGATGCGTTTTATGGTGATAGTCAAGGCAACTGCAGATTCTGAAGCCGGCATTATGCCCAGCGAAGAGCTGATGGCGGCAATGGGACGTTTCAACGAGGAGCTGGTTGACGCGGGCGTGATGCTCGCCGGTGAAGGCCTGCAACCGAGCAGCAAAGGCGCGCGAGTAAAATTTTCCGGCAGCCAGCGCAGCGTTACCGATGGGCCATTTATCGAGACCAAGGAGCTGATCGCCGGTTTTTGGCTATGGGAAGTGGCGTCGCTGGCCGAGTGTATTGAATGGGTCAAGCGTTGCCCGAATCCGATGCCCGGCGATAGTGAAATTGAGATCCGGCAGGTTTTCGAGGCCGAGGATTTCGGTGATGAATTCACCCCTGAGTTACGTGAGCAGGAAGAACGTCTGCGCGCGCGGCTAGAATCATAAAAACCCAAAACGACCAACCGAGTACTAAGGAGAGTGCAGATGAAGATCCATACCTATTTAACCTTTGATGGCCAATGTGAGGCTGCTTTCAAGTTCTACGCCGACTGCTTGGGCGGCGAATTGGAGTTGATGCGCATGGGTGATAGCCCGGAAGCCGGCAATGTGCCGGAGGAGTATCACGACCGTGTGATGCACGTTTGTTTGAGCGTCGGTGATCAGTTGCTGATGGCGTCTGACACTTTCCCGGGTATGCCGTATGAGGGCATCAAAGGCTGTTCGGTGTCTCTGCAGGTGGAGAACGTGCCGGAGGCCGAGCGCCTATATAAAGCGCTTTCGGCTGGAGGTTCGGTACAGATGGAGCTGCAACCGACCTTCTGGGCAACCCGCTTTGCCATGTTCACCGACAGCTTTGGCGTTGGCTGGATGATTAACTGCGACATTGATGCTCAGATGGGCTAGCAGAGCGCTTTTGTAGGGTGGGTTAGTGGCGCAGAGACGCTGGCTGTTGTTACTGCGTGATGCGCGCGCCACGTAACCTACCAAGCGAAAATGGCTTGGCTTATCCGATGGGTTGCTCCACAACTGACTGCGCATCAGCCGATAGCGCAGTCGTCGGGCGCAATCCCATCGAGGGAGTGAATGCGGTAGCCCGCCGGGAGCGGGCACGGCTCAATCCACCCTGTGCATACCCTCGCTAGCCGACCAGCCCGAGAACACGGTCCAGTTGTTCCTGGGGATCGCCGCTCACGGCCGTGAGAAATTCATCGCCCCAGCGGCGGATATCGTTGTAACTGACGATATCGAACAATTCACGCAAGCGCGCCTGAGCTTCGGCCTTGGGCGTGTTTAGCGCCACATAACAGGTTTGCGCCAGATCCATGGGGTCATGGGGGTTGGTTAGCAGGGCCCCTTTGAGCTCGGCTGCGGCCCCGGCGAACTCTGAAAGTACCAATACGCCACTGCCGCCGAGCAGTCCCTGGACGGCAACGAACTCCTTGGCCACCAGGTTGAGGCCGTCGCGTAGCGGGGTAATCCACATCACGTCGGCCATGGCGTACCAGGCGCTGACTTCCTCGAACGGCAGGCTGCGAAAGAAGAACTGCAGCGGCGTCCAGCCGATGCGGGCGAAACGGCCATTGATGCGCCCCACGGCCTGCTCGATTTGCCCTTGCAGCTCATCATAAACGGTCATTTCCTTGGCCGCCGGTACGCAGATGGTAACCAGGGTGACCTTGCCTAATAGTTCCGGGTTTTCTTCTAGCAGACGTTCGTAGGCGTTGAGCTTTTCCAGAATGCCTTTGGTGTAGTCGAGGCGTTCCACCGAGAGAATCAGTCTGACGCCACTCAGTTCGGCACGCAGGCGTTCCATCATTTCTTTGATTTTTGGCGCAGCCAGGGCGTTGCGTACCCGCTCGATATCCAGACCTACCGGGTGGGCGCCGAGCTTGACCACACGAGTGCCGGTGTCCACGGCGGTGGTCATGCGTTCCAGGCCTACGGCGCAGCCATAGGTGATAAAGCGTGGTGCGCAGTTCTGCCGGCTGACGGTTTGCAGCGGCATCACGCCGCGCGCGGCATCGACAAAGTTTTCCACCTGACGGGGGATATGAAAGCCGATGTAGTCGCACTGCAGCAGGCTGCCGATGATCTGCCGACGCCAGGGCAGCACGTTGAAGACATCTGCCGAGGGGAAGTAGGTGTGATGGAAGAAGGCGATGCGCAAGTCCGGACGCAGCTCGCGCAGGTAGCCGGGGACCATCCACAGATTGTAGTCATGCAGCCACACCGTAGCGCCTTCTGCCGCCTCCAGTGCAGTGCGTTCGGCAAAGGCGCGGTTTACGGTGAGGAACACCTGCCAATCGTCCTCACGGAACTGCGCGCGCTCCCAGAAGGTGTGCAGCGTTGGCCAGAAGGCTTCTTTGGAGAAACGCTTGTAGAAGATGTCGACTTCTTCCTTACTCAGCGCCACCCGTGCGGCAGTCAGCTTCGGGTAACGTTCGGCATCGACGGTGGTGTGGCTGTCGAAGGTTTCGCCGCTGTTTTCGTCATGTTCAGCCCAGGCCACCCAGGAGCCGGCACGGCCATCGCCAAAAAAGCTCAGCAGGGTCGGGATAATGCCGTTGGGTGAAGTTGGGCGGCGGCGCTGCAGCTTGCCATCGGCGCCACGAAATTCTTCATAGGGCAGGCGGTGATAAACCATCACCAGATCGGCTTTGCCTGGCTCGGCGACTTGCTTGCCTTCGGCGGCGATGCCCTGTTTACCGAGAAAGCCAAAGTGCACAAAGGCTTCAAGAATGCCGCCGCAACCGGCGCGCTCGGCATGAAATACCCGCGAATACTGCCGGGTGGCCTGTAGCAGTCCATCTTCGGACGCGCCTACGCAGACGCCCTTGAACTGGCCGCTAAGCATGGAGAGGTCATTCAGGGTGTCACCAGCGGTCAGCACTTGGTCATTGTCCAGCTCCAGCCAGTCGACCAGCGCTTGCAAGCTGCTGCCTTTGTTAACGCCTTTGGGCAGGAAGTCCAAGTACAGTTCGGCCGAGTAAAGGAGGTCGCAGCCAAGACTTTCTGCGGCTTTCAGCAACTCAGGATTGGCGGCTTGCTCGGGGCTGCAGAAGTAGGAACAGCGGCGCACCTGTGGTACGTCCTGACGCTCCAGGGCAAAGTGTTCAAGGGCGCTGGCGACCTGGTTGTCGCCGGGCCAAAGCGCGTCAACCGTGCTTTGCAGTGGCTGGATGGGTTGCAGGGTGTCGCCGTGCACCAGGCTGGCACCAACGTCGGAGATGATGAAGTCCGGTTGTGGCAGAGTCGGGTCTGCCAGCAGTGGCAAGACCGACTCCAGGCTGCGCCCGGTGACATAGGCCAGGCGGATTTCTGGGTGGGCGGCGATGGTTTGATAGAGGCTGAGGCGATCCTTGGGATCGCCGCCGAGAAAGGTTCCATCGAGATCGGTGGCAAGTAACATGCGCTGTCTTCCTGTCCAGTTAAGTGGGTGCAGTGACGCGCCGACAAAAGCCGACGAGCTATGGGCGGTGACGCCGTGTGGCGTTCGCCTCTTGGTTTACCCTGGCGTCTGCGGCGCCGGGTTGGGCGGGTCCTCATGTGAGTCAGTTGTGTTTGAGGTATCTGTTGGCGGTGCATCGGGCATTAGCTCAAGCACCGTGTGGCTGGTACGCAGCATGGGCATAAAGTGCCCGGCCGGCGCGCTGACCAGGTCGCTAACATGGCGCAGGCGGTACAGCGTGTACGCCGCAAGCAGGCCGAGAGTGGTGGCGAAATACAGCGGCAGCGCCTGGGCGCCGAGGTGCTGCATCAGCAGGCCGGCGAGCAGTGGGCCGCATACCGAACCGATGCCATTGACCATCAGCAGGCTGCTGGAACCCGCGAGAATTTCATCGCTGTGCAATTGGTCGATCAGCTGCGCCACGGCGATGGGGTAGATGGCAAAAGCCAAACCGCCCCAGATAAACATCAGCCCTAGCAGCAGACGACCGGCCGGCAGCAGGCTCATCAGTACGGCGACCAACACTGCCAGGGCTACGACCCAGAACAGCACCAGACGGCGGTCGTGTTTGTCCGAGTAAATGCCAATCGGCCATTGCAGCAAGGCGCCGCCAAGAATCGTGCTACTCATCAGCAAACCTACGCCAGTGGCGTCGAAACCGTTCAGAGCTGCGTACACCGGCGCCATACCCCAGAACGCGCCGAGGGCCAGACCGGATAGGCCGGCAGCGGCCAGCGCCAACGGAGCAATACCGGCGATCTGGCGCAGGTTGGTGTGCAGGGTGTCCGGCACGCTGGGCTGGACTTGCCGAGTCAGGGTGATGGGCATCAAGGCTGCGCTGATCAGCATGGCGGCGAGGACGAACAGCACGAAGTCGCTCGGCGACGCCAGGTTGAGAAGCTGTTGCGCGGCTGCTAGGGCACCGAGGTTGACCGCCATATACACGGCAAACACCTGACCACGTTTGTCGTTGGGCACCTGAGCGTTAAGCCAACTCTCGATCACCATATACAGGCTGACCAGCGCCAGGCCGTAGAGCACGCGCAGACCCAGCCAGACCCAGGGGTTAATGATCAACACATGCAGCAAGGCGGCAATGGCGGCAAGGGCGGCGCAAAAGGCAAACGCACGGATATGCCCAACGCGGCGGACCAGCGGAATCGCCAGCCAGGTGCCAAGGAGAAAACCGACGAAGTACCCGGACATAATTAGGCCGAGCATCGAAGTGGAGTAGCCTTCGGCCACGCCACGCAGAGTCAGTAAGGTGTTGAGCAGGCCATTGCCGAGGAGGAGTAAAGCAACCCCACCGAGCAACGAGCTGATAGGGGCAATCAGGGACCACATGGCGACCTACCCTAGGGAACTATGACGCTGAGTGCAAGCATGAAAGGTGCCAATGCTTAACCGTAATCATGGTTAAGTTATTGTTTTTAAAAGATTATTTTTATAGATAAACGGTATTTTGATTTTTTCATGCATCGCCCGTGCGGGCGCATGGGGCGCTGGAAAGGCCGTCTTGCACCAATACTGTTCGCCACCAATACCGAGCTTTTTGCCGCGCTGCTGACCAGGGTTCTAACAAACCGGCCGAGGCATGCCTGGTGCCGTTCTACGCGCACGTTATGGCAATCAGTGCGATAGGCTCCTGAGTTGCAGCAGTCTGGTTGATCCGTTCCAGTACCTGATTGATAGCTTGGCGATCACGGCTGTTGCTCAGGTGCTGATCGGCAGTTTCCTGCACGCTGCGCACATGCCGCAGCAAATCGGTTTTCTGCGCGGCACGTAGCGGCTGGTAGAGCAGGTTCTTGAAGGCCTGCAGCAAACAGAGCAGCACACTTACATCGCTGCAACCGTAGTGGCGAATGGGGCCAAACACCAGTTGCAGTAACTCATCCAGCGAGAGTTCGTAATGCAGCAGGCGAGGCAGGCCATCGTCCGCCAAGGTGACATCCAAGTCCGGCAAAGCCAGGCGCTTGCTGAACAGCACGCTGAGCAGGTCGATGGCGGTAATCGCCGTGCCCGGGTCGTTGATGCCGGGGCTGAGCGCCTTGACGGCGATTTCCGACATCTGTGTGCAGCCAAATAGGTAGTGGGTATGGGCGTATTCTTCGAGAAAGAAATCGAAGCAGTCGAGCAGCGCATCGGTGATATTCGAATCAACCTCGCGGTCGAGTTTGAATAGCGGTCGGCCGCTCATCACAAAGAATCCGCGGTGGATCATCACGGTCATGCGCAGGTCGTGCTTGCACAAGATTCTGTTGATCGTACTGACGTTGAGCTCTTTGAAATAGCCGTTGCGCTGGGCGCAGACTTCCTGCCAGTTTTGGTCATCTGGCCAGCTGGGCAGGTTGTCGACTGTGGCCAGCTTGTTTTCGCGTGAGGCGAGTTTGGCCAGGGTGGTGTGGTACAGGTTGTTGAGAATGTACTCCACCTGAATCGAGCGGGAAATCGAGTGAATGAAATGCACAAACAGGCCGAGGCAGGCGACGCCCATCACCAATGCCATCAATACCCCGAGGCTGGGTACATGGGTTGAGTTGTCCAGTTCAATCGTGGTGATCAGCAGCAGCGAAAAGAGGATGGTGCCGAGGTAGAACCCCAGGGTTTTCTGATGGCTCCTATCGCTTATCAGGCCAGGCACTACGCGCGGTGACAGCGCAGCTGCGGCATTGTTGAGCACCACCATGACCATCGAGAAGCTGAACACCATCAACGATAGGATGCCGCCGACCAGTGCTCCGAGTATCAAGCGGGCATTGTCGGCATTGCGCACCAGGCCGACATCAATCTTGTCTTTGAGCGACATCATCCACGGCTGATATTCGATGCTCATGCTCAGTAGGCACAAGAGGACGAAGCCCGCAGCAATCAGGGTCGGATAGAGGGCCAGGCTGTGCAAGATGCGCTGGTACAAGCGGAAGGTGGAGTTCAATAAGCGGGGCACGGGCATCTCGGTGCGATGGGCGTGCTGCGACTATAGCAAGCTTGACAGCACATGCCGCTACCTGAGCCCCGGCGCAGCCGCAGCGGGGGCTCAGGTGTGCGTCAGGCGCTACAAACGCGCGAAATAGCGCTGGCCAGTTGGTCCAGGCGCTCGGCGTCGAGCCCGGCCATATTGGCCCGGCCAGAGCCGACCAAGTAGACACTGAACTCATCGCGTAGGTGTTGCACCTGGGTTGGGCTGAGGCCGGTGTAGGAGAACATGCCGCGCTGCACCGCTATATGCGCAAAACGTTCACTCAGGCCGTATGGTTGCAAAGCTTCGACCAGGCCTGCGCGCAGGTTGGCGACGCGTTGGCGCATGGTGTCCAGTTCGTTGGTCCAGAGACTGCGCAGCTCACTGTCCGCGAGGATGCTAGCGACTATTGCCGCGCCGTGGGCCGGTGGCGTGGACCATAGATTGCGCGCGATAAAGGCCAACTGGCTGCGCACATCCAGCAGTTTCTCCGCAGTCTCGGCGCAGACGATTAGCGCGCCAGTGCGCTCTCGGTAAAGGCCAAAATTCTTCGAGCAGGAACTGGTGATCAGCAGCTCGGGCAGCTCGGCGGCAAATAGGCGCACGGCAAAGGCGTCTTGCTCTAGCCCATCGCCGAAACCTTGGTAGGCGAAGTCGATCAGCGGCAGCAGTTCGCGTGCCTTAACCACCTCCAGTACACGCTTCCAGTCACGCGGGGTGAGGTCGAAGCCGGTGGGGTTGTGGCAGCAGGCGTGCAGCAGCACCACATCACCTTTGGGCACATGGGTGAGGGCGGCAATCATCGCCTCGACATTCAGCTGGTTGTCCGCGCCGACATAGGGGTAATGGCCGACGCGTAGGCCAGCGGCAGCAAAGATGCTTTCGTGGATCGGCCAGGTTGGGTCACTCAGCCAGATACCACGGCCCGGCAGGCACTGGGCGATAAAGTCCGCGCACAGGCGCAGCGCACCGGTGCCGCCAGGTGTCTGGGTGGCACCAGCTCGTTCGGCTAGCAGCGGGCTGTCCACACCCAGCACAAGCTGGCTGAGCAGGCTGCCAAACAGTGGGTCGCCATGGCCGCCGATATAACTCTTGGTGGTTTCGCTTTCCACCAGTCGCTGTTCGGCGAGCTTTACCGCGCGCGGAATTGGGGTCAGGCCTTGAGCGTCCTTGTACACACCCACGCCGAGGTCGAGCTTGGCTGGGTTGCGGTCGGCGCGGTAGGCGTCCATCAGGCCGAGAATCGGGTCGCCCGGTACGCGGTCGATGCTGTGGAAATGGCTCACTTGCGGCCCTCGGCACCTGCAGCCAGCACATCGGTACGTGCGGCCATGATGAAGTCGTTGCGGTGCAGGCCGCGCATCTCATGGCTCCACCAGGTCACGGTGACCTTGCCCCATTCGGTGAGCAGTGCTGGGTGGTGGCCGACTTCCTCGGCGATGGCGCCGACGGCGTTGGTAAAGGCCAGGGCGTGGCGGAAATTCTTGAACAGGTAAACCCGCTCCAGCTCCATATGGTCGCCACGCACTTCGATATTCCAGTCCGGGATTTCACGAATCAGCACGGCCAGCTCCTCATCGCTGACTTTTGGCGCATCGGCGCGGCAAGCTTCGCATTGGGCTTGGGCAAGGGACATGGAGAGGCTCCTGAATATAAAATTTTGTTGGGTGGACATGCGCAGCTTGTCCACCGTCTGAGTCAGTGCTGGACGCGCCTGGCGGAATGTCCAGTTTAGGCCGCTTTCGGCGGAAACTTCGGCGCATGCAGGCCCATGCGCATGGCTTGCTGGACCATGGTCATGATGTCTTCATGAGCCAGTTCGAACAGACGCTTGAGCTCGGGCAGGACAAAGTACAGCGGCTGCAGAATGTCGATACGGTAAGGCGTGCGCATGGCCTCAATTGGATCGAAAGCCAAGTGCTGCGGCGTATCGGACAGGCAGTAGAGGGTTTCTTTCGGCGAGGAGAGGATGCCACCGCCGTAGATGCGCTGACCCTGGCTGGTGTCGACCAGGCCGAACTCGATGGTCAGCCAGTAAAGGCGCGCCAGGTACACGCGCTCTTCCTTGCTGGCGGCCAGGCCGAGCTTGCCGTAGGTGTGGGTGAATTCAGCGAACCAGGGGTTGGTCAGCAGCGGACAGTGGCCAAAGATCTCGTGGAAGATGTCCGGCTCCTGCAGGTAGTCCAGTTCCTCAGGCGTGCGAATAAAAGTCGCCACCGGAAATTGCTTGCTGGCCAGCAGTTCGAAGAAGGTCTGAAACGGAATCAGCGCCGGCACCCGCGCTACGCGCCAACCGGTAGTGGTTTCGAGTACCCGGTTGATCTCACCAAGTTGCGGAATACGCTCATGGGGCAGGCCGAGCTGTTCGATACCGTCCAGGTATTCCTGGCAGGCGCGGCCATCGATCACCTTGAGTTGGCGAGTGATCAGGGTATTCCACACCTGATGCTCAACCTCCGGGTAATGGATAAAGCCACTGTCATCTGGTTCGCGCGCCAGGTATTGCGTGCTCTTCATCACTGCCTCCTGCTGGGGCTTTGTTGTTTTATTTGACTCAGAAATACGCCAGCTAATGCGGTTATGCAGCCCATGGCTGAGCCTGATAGAGGAGGAAAGGGCAGCTATTTCGTAAAGAATTGGTTACGTGTTCGGCGGTGCGGCGAACTATCGTCTTGCTGTCGCGCTAATCTGTCACATATTCTTGACGGATAATCTGTCGCCAGCGTCGATTCCTACGCCGTGCGGCCTATAAAAAGCCTGATCAGAGCCCTGCCATGCGTATCAAAGTCCACTGCCAGAACCGAATTGGCATCCTGCGCGACATCCTCAACCTGTTGGTCGAATACGGCATCAACGTCGCCCGTGGCGAAGTCGGTGGTGAGCAGGGCAATGCGATCTATCTGCACTGCCCGAACCTGATCAATCTGCAGTTCCAGTCACTACGGCCCAAGTTCGAGGCAATTTCCGGGGTGTTCGGCGTCAAGCGCGTCGGCCTGATGCCCAGCGAACGTCGCCATCTGGAGTTGAATGCGCTGCTCGGCGCGCTGGATTTCCCGGTGCTGTCGATCGATATGGGCGGCAGCATCGTTGCAGCCAACCGCAGCGCCGCGCAGCTCCTGGGCGTGCGGGTGGATGAAGTACCGGGGATTCCGCTGTCGCGTTACGCCGAGGACTTCGACCTTCCCGAGCTGGTGCGCGCCAATAAGTCGCGGATCAACGGCCTGCGGGTCAAGGTCAAGGGCGATGTGTTTCTCGCCGATATCGCGCCGCTGCAAACCGAGCATGAGGAGAGTGATGCCATGGCCGGCGCAGTATTGACCCTGCATCGGGCGGACCGGGTGGGCGAGCGCATCTACAACGTGCGCAAACAGGAACTGCGTGGCTTCGATTCGATCTTTCAGAGCTCCAAGGTAATGGCCGCCGTGGTACGCGAAGCGCGGCGTATGGCCCCCCTGGATGCACCATTGCTGATCGAGGGTGAAACCGGCACCGGCAAAGAGCTGCTGGCGCGCGCCTGCCACCTGGCTAGCCCGCGTGGGCAGTCGCCGTTTATGGCGCTGAACTGCGCCGGTTTGCCGGAATCCATGGCAGAAACCGAGCTGTTCGGCTACGGCCCCGGAGCCTTCGAAGGTGCGCGGCCGGAAGGCAAGCTCGGTTTGTTGGAGCTGACCGCTGGCGGCACGCTGTTTCTCGATGGGGTGGGCGAAATGAGTCCGCGTCTGCAGGCCAAACTGCTGCGTTTTCTGCAGGACGGCTGCTTCCGTCGGGTCGGCAGCGACGAGGAGGTGTATCTGGATGTGCGGGTGATTTGCGCCACCCAGGTCGATCTGTCCGAGCTGTGCGCCAAGGGCGAGTTCCGTCAGGACCTTTATCACCGTCTCAACGTACTCAGCCTGCATATCCCACCGCTGCGCGAATGCCTGGATGGCTTGCCGCCGCTGGTGGAGCATTTTCTCGATCAGGCCAGCCGGCAGATTGGCTGCTCGCTGCCCAAACTCGCGCCACAGGTGCTGGATAAGCTTGGTCACTACCACTGGCCGGGTAATGTGCGTCAGTTGGAGAACGTGCTGTTTCAGGCGGTTTCGCTGTGCGACGGCGGGGTAGTCAAGGGCGAACATATCCGCCTGCCGGACTACGGCGCGCCGCAGCCATTGGGCGAGTTCTCGGTGGAGGGCGGCCTGGATGAGATTCTCGGGCGCTTTGAAAAAGCTGTGCTGGAGCGCCTGTTCCATGACCACCCGAGCAGCCGGCAATTGGGCAAGCGCCTCGGGGTGTCGCACACCACGATTGCCAACAAGTTGCGTCAGCATGGGTTGGGTAAGGATTAGGTTTCAAGCCTGTGGCGCACCACGCCAGGCAGCCACCACACGCTCGCGCAGTGCCTGCCGGTCTTGCCGCATGCTGATTGCCTGCTCAGCCAGGTTGATCCAGTAGTGGTTCACATCGGCTTGGCACACTGAGGTGCGTGCGGCCAATTCGGCCCAGGCTGCGGGCAGGTGCTTGCCGTTAAAGCCGCCGGGTTTGTCCTGGGCCAGGTAACGCACCCGGGTGATGCCTGCCAGCAGGATGCGGCCGTAACACATCAGGCAAGGTTGCAGGCTGACGTAGAGGGTGAGGACGCTGCGGTCCTGCTCTGAATGCTCAGCTTCCAGTTGGTCGAGGAGCAACATTTCGGCGTGAGCGGCGCTGTTGTAGTGTCCATCGACAAATACCTGATTGCGCGCGCTGCACAGCAGCTCCTGGTTCTGATTAACCAACACCGCCCCTACGCCATAACAGCCTTGCTCCACTGCTAGCAGCGCCTGTTCACAGCAAAGCCTGGCCCAGGTGTCGGTGGATGATTGGCTGTGCGGGGCATGTTGCAGCAAGGCTGCATGGTGCTCGTTCATCGGTGTTTCCATGGGTTGAGTGGTGCGTCGGGCAGCTGCAGTTTAGTCAGGCGCGTATTGTTTGTAGGCGAGGCTTTAGTCGCGAAGGCTGAAAGCTTCTACTGGGTCAGCCCATGGCCGAAACTTTAGCGCTAGAGTGTGCTGAATTAGCCCATGACCTGATGGACCAGCAGCAAGGATTGCCATGCCCAACATAAGCCGCAGTGATGCCCAGCAACGTGCCGATGATATCGGCGTTTTCAACCGCGAATTGGCGCGCCTTGAGGCCGAGCAGGTGTTAAACCTGAGTGATGGCCAGCGCGCCAGCCTGCACGGCCACCAGCAGCAATTGCTCAACAGCTATCTGGCGGCCTTCGATATTGATCACGACATCCAGGCCCGGCAACTCTCGCTGGGCATGCGCATTGCCTCGTTTCTCGGCGCGCTGGCGTTGGCGGCCAGTGTGTTTTTTCTGTTCTACCAGTTCTGGGGGCTGTTCGGCACGCAGAGCCAAGTGGCGATCCTGCTGGCAGCGAGCATCGCCTCGTTCGGCTTGACGTTGTGGGTGCAGCGCCTCGATAGCTCGGGTTACTTCAGCAAGCTGGCGGCGTTGGTGGCCTTTACCTGTTTTGTGCTGAACATCGTCATGCTCGGGCAGATCTTCAATATCACCCCGTCGAACAACGCCTTGCTGCCCTGGGCGCTCTACGCGCTGTTGCTGGCCTACGCCTGTGGGGCGCGCCTGCTGCTGGCGGCCGGGCTGAGTTGTTTGCTGGCCTTTGCTGCGGCACGCATCGGTAGCTGGGATGGTATCTACTGGCTGGGTTTTGCCCAGCGGCCGGAGAACTTTATCCTGCCGGCGCTGCTGGTTTTCGCGCTGCCGCTGCTGATTGATCAGCGCCGTTTTGACGGTTTTGCCGTGATCTATCGGGTATTTGGCCTGCTTGGGGTATTTGTCCCGGTGCTGGTGTTGTCGCATTGGGGTGCCGGCAGTTACTTCGATTATCCGCCCGAGTACATCGAGAATGCCTACCAGATTGGCGGCTTTATCCTCGCGGCTCTGGTGATCTGGCTGGGTGTACGTCGCGAGTGGGCGGATGTAGTGAACACCGGTCTGAGTTTCTTTGTGGTTTTCCTCTACACCAAGCTGTTCGACTGGTGGTGGGAGAGCATGCCCAAGTACCTGTTCTTCCTGGTACTTGGTTTAAGTGCAGTGCTGATTCTGCTGGTTCTGCGGCGCTTGCGTAACCGTCATGGCTTGCTCGGAGGTGCGCAATGAACGGGGTGCGTGCGCGTTATCTGATTGCCGGCCTGACGCTGATTGGCGTGGTCAACGCCATTGTCCTGGCGAGCGTTGCCTGGAATCGTCAGCCACCAGAGGAAAGCCGTCTGCAACTGTCCGAACGCGAGCTGGCCGCGACTTATGCCTATTGGCGAAAGGACAACAGCAGCCTGGCGCTGCGCCTGGATTACCGCTGGCCGAGCCAGGCGGCTGATGATCACTACTACCTGTCGATCAGTGCCGAGAAAATGGCGGAATTGGGCTTCCATGTGCCCGCTGAATTAAATGAGCAAACGGTGCGGCGCTATCGCCGCCAGCTGGACCGCGATGCGCTGCTGGTGTTGGAGCTCGATGGTCCGGCGTATCAGCGTGAGGTGTCCATGTTACGCGGCGCCCATGCCGAAGCGCTGCGTGTGTATAAGGCTGTACCGGATAGCCAGGAGCTGCGTGAGGCGGCTCAGCATGCCGCTAATGCGCTGGACTACGAGCAACGACGTGCCAGTCGGCTGCTGGCGGTGGATGTTGGGCTGGATCAGCAGGCCTTACGCACGCGTTATCCCGATCGCACGCGTTACGCCATTGTGCGCAGTATTATCGAGGCACAAGTCAGCAGTGTGGCGATTGATTGGGCGGGCGAGGGCGATGACCCGCGCCCGGATGACCAGCGCTGGACCTGGCAGCTCGGCGGCTCAGCCGACACGCCGGGATTACACAGCCTCAATCTGCCGCAGCGCTGGCATGCGACCTTTGACAGCCTGCCGCAGCAGGGCGAGCAGTCCGCTGTTGATTACCTGAGTGATCAGAAGCTATTCAGTGCCGACGTTGCCTTCGGTAGGCGGTTGGAACCCTGGTTTGTTGATTTAAGTGCCAGAGGGGCGAGCGCGCCGCAGCCTACGACCAAGGTGCAATAGCACGGCGCGCTATGTTGGGCGAAAGTGGTGGCGTTCCAATCCTGCGTGGTTTGGATGCAAGCGTTTCTCCATTCCTGTCCCGGAATGATTTGGGTAGGCGGTCAGATGACCGCCTTTTTTTTGCGTGCGATTTACCTCTGCAGCCAGGGTCGTAGAGCGTTAAGACCATGGTCGAATGGCTCAAAGGTGGGGGCCTGGCTACAAAATGGCCCATAGAACAACAACTACCCACCGAGGTGTTTCTGATGAGTGCTGCGTCCTTGTATCCCGTGCGCCCTGAGGTGGCGGCCCAGTCGCTGACTGATGAGGCCGCCTATAAAGCCATGTACCAGCAGTCGGTGATCAACCCTGACGGTTTCTGGCGTGAGCAGGCTCAGCGCCTGGACTGGATCAAGCCGTTCACCAAGGTCAAACAGACCTCCTTCGACGATCACCACGTCGATATCAAATGGTTTGCCGACGGCACCCTCAACGTTTCCTATAACTGCCTGGATCGTCACCTGGAAGAGCGTGGCGATCAGGTGGCAATCATCTGGGAAGGCGATGACCCGTCCGAGCACGAGGAAATCACCTACCGCCAGCTGCACGAGCAAGTCTGCAAGTTCGCCAATGCCCTGCGTGGCCAGGACGTGCACCGCGGCGATGTGGTGACCATCTATATGCCGATGATTCCCCAGGCGGTGGTGGCGATGCTGGCCTGCACCCGTATCGGCGCTATTCACTCGGTAGTGTTCGGCGGCTTCTCCCCGGAAGCCCTGGCAGGGCGCATCATCGACTGCCAGTCCAAGGTGGTGATCACCGCCGATGAAGGCCTGCGCGGCGGCAAGAAAACCCCGCTGAAAGCCAACGTCGACGACGCCCTGACCAATCCGGAAACCGCGAGCATCCAGAAGGTCATCGTCTGCAAGCGCACCGGTAGCCCGATCAAGTGGAACCAGCACCGCGACATCTGGTACGAAGACCTGATGGCCGTGGCTTCCAGCCATTGCGCGCCGAAGGAAATGGGCGCCGAGGAAGCGCTGTTTATCCTCTACACCTCCGGCTCCACCGGCAAGCCAAAAGGCGTGCAGCACACCACTGCCGGCTACCTGCTGTATGCGGCGCTGACCCATGAGCGGGTTTTCGACTACAAACCGGGCGATATCTACTGGTGCACCGCCGACGTCGGCTGGGTCACCGGCCACAGCTATATCGTCTACGGTCCGCTGGCCAATGGCGCGACCACGCTGCTGTTCGAGGGCATCCCGAATTATCCAGATATCACCCGTGTGTCGAAGATCATCGACAAACACAAGGTCAATATCCTCTACACCGCACCGACGGCGATCCGCGCCATGATGGCTCAGGGCAATGCCGCGGTGGCCGGTGCCGATGGTTCCAGCCTGCGCCTGCTCGGCTCGGTCGGTGAGCCGATCAACCCGGAAGCCTGGACCTGGTACTACAAAACCGTCGGCCAGGAGCGCTGCCCGATTGTCGATACCTGGTGGCAGACCGAAACCGGCGGCATTCTGATCAGCCCGCTTCCGGGTGCTACCGCGCTAAAACCAGGTTCGGCGACCCGGCCGTTCTTCGGCGTGCAGCCGGCGTTGGTGGATAACCTGGGCAATCTGGTTGAAGGGGCCGCTGAGGGCAACTTGGTAATCATCGATTCCTGGCCAGGGCAGGCACGCAGCCTGTATGGCGATCACGACCGCTTTGTCGACACCTACTTCAAGACCTTCAAAGGCATGTATTTCACCGGTGACGGTGCTCGCCGCGACGAAGACGGTTACTACTGGATTACCGGTCGCGTTGACGATGTACTCAACGTCTCCGGCCACCGCATGGGGACCGCCGAGATCGAAAGCGCCATGGTTGCTCACCCGAAAGTCGCCGAGGCCGCCGTGGTTGGCGTGCCGCACGATCTCAAAGGGCAGGGCATCTATGTCTACGTCACCTTGAATGGTGGCGAGCAGCCGTCCGAACAATTGCGCCAGGAGTTGAAAAACTGGGTGCGCAAGGAAATCGGCCCGATTGCCTCACCGGATGTGATTCAGTGGGCTCCTGGCCTGCCGAAAACCCGTTCGGGCAAGATCATGCGCCGTATCCTGCGCAAGATCGCCACCGCCGAATACGATGCTCTCGGCGACATCTCCACGCTGGCCGATCCTGGCGTGGTGCAGCACCTTATCGACACTCACCGCGAGATGCAGGCTGCCTGACTTCGGTTGAACCGCCTGTAAGCAACGCCCTGTTTCGGCCACAAGCCGGGCAGGGCGTTGTGCTTTTTGCGGCATTATCGATTTTCATCTGGGTATTAGCCTGTCACTCGGGCGTAACAACGCGCACTTTTATGGGGTGTGCGGGAACGTTTTGCGCCAGGATGGCGCATTGCTCTGGGCTGCTGTGAAAATAAAAAAGTTCACCAGGCCGCGAAAATAAAGGCCTGATTGAAACTGGGCGCGTTAATTGCTTTAACCAATGGTTAACTGTCTTTTCTGTCTCTGCATAAAATTCAGGGGCTGTCAATATCCTCGCTATACCCGTCCGGGCCTTTTGTAATTACTTGTCGCATTGAAGAAATATCGACTTTCGAGCTGTCGCTAGAATGCCGCTCACCCGGCTGGGACCGTCCGGCTTATGCGCAGCGCGCAGCTTGGCGGTGACTCACTACAATTCATGCAAGGCTGGATGCATACCCGAACAATCTCTGCCAACCGATGCCATTCCCATTCGAAGGAGTCACAAAATGAAGAAGATTGCACTTCTCGGCGCACTGGCGCTGTCCATGCTGTCGCCGCTGGCCATGGCTGAAGAGGCCAAGCCTCTGCGTATCGGTATCGAAGCGGCTTACCCGCCGTTCGCTTTCAAAACCCCTGAAGGTGCCATCAGTGGTTTTGACTACGACATCGGCGTCGCCCTGTGCGAAGAGATGAAAGTGGAATGCAAATGGATCGAACAGGAATTCGACGGCCTGATCCCAGCCCTGAAAGTACGCAAGTTCGACGCCGTACTGTCGTCCATGAGCATCACCGAAGACCGCTTGAAGTCGGTCGATTTCACCAAGAAGTACTACCACACTCCAGGCAAGCTGGCGATGAAGGCCGGCACCGTGATCAACGATCCGCTGGTCGACCTCAAGGGCAAGAAAGTCGGTGTGCAGCGCTCGTCGATTTACGACCGTCATGCCAGCGATGAGTTCGAGCCAGCAGGCGTTGAAGTCGTGCGTTATAGCTCGCAGAACGAAGCTTTCCTTGATCTGGCTTCCGGCCGTATCGACGCGACCCTGGCCGACGTGGTCAATATCGACGAAGGCTTTATCAAGACTGACGCCGGCAAAGGCTTCGCCCTGGTAGGCCCGGACTTTACCCAAGAGAAGTACTACGGCCATGGCGCCGGTATCGCCGTGCGCAAGGGCGACAAGGAACTGGCGGACAAGATCAGCAACGCCATTGATGCCATTCGCGCCAACGGTAAGTACAAGGAACTGCAAGACAAGTACTTCGACTTCAACGTCTACGGCGACTGATTGAGTTCGCTTAGTCGCTTTCACTGAAAGTGGCGCAGCTGGCTATAACCTGAAGCTTGCGCCACTTTTCCGTTGTACCCCAGGCGCCGCCCGGCGTTTGCATGAGGTAAGCAGAGCATGCTCAACGGCTACGGCTCGACCATTCTAGAGGGTGCCTGGCTCACCCTGATTCTGGCGCTGACGTCGATGGCAGTGGCCATCGTGTTGGGTTTGCTGGGTGCGGCGTTTCGCCTGTCGCCGATCAAGTGGCTGGCGCTGCTGGGTGAAACCTACGCCACGGTCATCCGCGGGATTCCCGACCTGGTGCTGATCCTGCTGATCTTCTACGGCGGTCAGGACATGGTTAACCGTCTTGCGCCGATGCTCGGCTATGACGACTACATCGATATCAACCCCTTTATTGCCGGCGTGTTCACCATGGGTTTTATCTTTGGTGCTTACCTGTCGGAGACCTTTCGTGGCGCCTTTATGGCCATCCCCAAGGGTCAGGCCGAAGCCGGTGCGGCTTACGGTATGAGTGGCATGCAGGTGTTCTTCCGCATCCTGGTGCCGCAGATGATTCGCTTCGCCATTCCTGGGTTCACCAACAACTGGTTGGTGTTGACCAAGGCCACCGCGCTGATTTCCGTGGTCGGTCTGCAGGACATGATGTTCAAGGCGAAAAGTGCTGCCGATGCCACACGTGAGCCATTCACCTTCTACTTGGCCGTTGCGGCCCTGTATCTGGTGCTGACCAGCGTGTCGCTGCTGGCTTTGCGTTACCTGGAAAAACGTTACTCGGTCGGCATCAAAGCCGCTGATCTGTAAGCGGGGAGCGCAGCGATGATTTTTGACTACAACGTAATTCTGCAGAACCTGCCGCTGTACTTTGGCGGTGTACTGGTCACCCTGAAAATTCTGCTGATTTCCCTGGCGTGCGGCCTGGCTCTGGCCATTCCCCTGGGTTTGATGCGCGTCTCCAAGTCGGCTCTGGTCAACTTCCCGGCCTGGCTCTACACCTATATGATTCGCGGCACGCCGATGCTGGTGCAGCTGTTTCTCATCTATTACGGCCTGGCCCAGTTCGAGGCGGTACGTGAGAGTGCGTTGTGGCCGTATTTCTCCAGCGCTACCTTCTGCGCCTGCCTGGCGTTTGCCATCAACACCAGCGCCTACAGCGCGGAGATTCTTGCCGGCAGCCTGAAGGCTACGCCCCATGGCGAGATCGAAGCAGCCAAGGCCATGGGCATGTCGCGTTTCAAGTTGTATCGGCGCATCCTGCTGCCATCGGCCCTGCGCCGCGCACTGCCGCAGTACAGCAACGAAGTGATCATGATGCTGCACACCACCTCGCTGGCGTCGATCGTTACCCTGATCGACATTACCGGTGCGGCGCGTACCGTCAGCTCGCAGTACTACCTGCCGTTTGAGGCGTTTATCACTGCCGGCCTGTTCTACCTGTGCCTGACCTTTATCCTCGTACGCCTGTTCAAGCTGGCTGAACGCCGCTGGCTGGCCTACCTAGCCCCGCGCAAGGTCTGAGGGCGAGGCCATGCAGCGTATTGATCATCCACTGCCCTGGGGCTGTCCCGGCACCGAACGCCGCTTGAGCGTGTTCCGTTTCGGCCATGGCCCGTGCAAGGCGTATATCCAGGCCTCGCTGCATGCCGATGAGTTGCCTGGAATGCGCGTGGCGGTGGAACTCAAGCGCCGCTTGCGTCAGCTGGAAGCCCAGGGGCGGCTGACTGGGGTGATCGAGCTGGTTCCCGTGGCCAATCCGGTTGGCCTGGGGCAGATGTTCCAGGCGACCCATCAGGGCCGTTTTGAGCTGGGTAGCGGCAAGAACTTCAACCGTGATTTCTTTGACCTGGCCGCCGCCATCGCGCCAGCGCTGGAAGATTGCCTGGGTAGTGACGGCCCGAGCAATGTGCGGCTGATTCGCGCTGCCATGCAGGCCGCATTGGAAGCCTTGCCGCCAGCCGGATCGGAGCTACAAGGCCTACAGCACCTGCTGCTTAAACATGCCTGCGATGCAGATGTGGTGCTCGATCTGCACTGTGATTTTGATGCGGCGGTGCACCTGTACCTGCTGCCGCAGCAGTGGCCGCAATTGCGTTCGTTGGCCGCGCGGTTACAGGCCGGGGCGGCGCTGACCGTCGAGGATTCCGGCGGCAGCTCATTCGATGAAGCCTGCGCCTTACCCTGGGTGCATCTGGCGCGGCATTTCCCTCAGGCCGCTGTACCGCTGGCCTGTCTGGCGGTAACAGTCGAGCTGGGCGGCATGGCCGATACCGGTAAACCCGAGGCCGAAGCCAGTGCCGAAAGCATTCTGGCGTTCCTTGCTGAACAGGGCCTGATTGCCGGTGACTGGCCGCCCGCGCCAGCGGAAAGCTGCGAGGCCACGCCATTTAATGGCGCGCAATACGTCTATGCCCCGCATGCCGGGGTGGTGAGTTTTCTGCAACCGGTGGGCGCGCAAGTTAAGGCCGGCGATCCATTGTTTGAAGTGATCGATCCTCTGGATGATCGCCACACAACTGTCTGTGCCGTTACAGATGGTGTGCTCTATGCGCGCGAGCGGTTGCGTTTTGCTCAGCCCGGTTTGTGGCTGGCCAAAGTGGCTGGTCGTACCCCTATTCGCCAGGGTCGCTTGCTCAGCGACTGATTCAAGAGAGTGGAAACCATGTACAAACTTGAAGTTCAGGATCTGCACAAGCGCTACGGCAGCCACGAAGTATTGAAGGGTGTATCACTGGCGGCCAAGGCCGGTGATGTGATCAGCATCATCGGCTCCAGCGGCTCGGGCAAGAGCACCTTCCTGCGTTGCATCAACCTGCTGGAACAACCGCACGGCGGCAAGATTCTGCTCAACAACGAAGAGCTGAAACTGGTGGCCAACAAGGATGGCGGCCTGAAAGCCGCTGATCCCAAGCAGCTGCAGCGCATGCGCTCGCGCCTGTCCATGGTATTTCAGCACTTCAACCTGTGGTCGCATATGAGCGCCCTGGAAAACGTCATGGAAGCCCCAGTGCACGTGCTCGGCATGAGCAAGAAAGAAGCGCTGGAAAAGGCTGAGCATTACCTGAACAAGGTTGGCGTGGCCCATCGCAAAGATGCCTACCCAGCGCATATGTCCGGTGGTGAACAGCAGCGTGTGGCGATTGCCCGTGCGCTGGCCATGGAGCCTGAGGTGATGCTGTTTGACGAACCGACTTCGGCGCTGGACCCCGAGCTGGTCGGCGAAGTGCTGAAAGTCATGCAGGACCTGGCGCAGGAAGGCCGCACCATGGTCGTGGTCACCCACGAAATGGGCTTTGCCCGTGAAGTCTCCAACCAGCTGGTGTTCCTGCATAAAGGCGTGGTGGAAGAGCGCGGCTGCCCGAAAGAAGTGCTGGCCAATCCGCAATCCGAACGTCTGCAGCAGTTCCTCTCTGGCAGTCTCAAATAACCCGCGGCAACATCTGCAAGCATCCATGCTATGCCCTTAATCGCCAACAGAGCCTAAACTGCCCCCCATGAATGCCCACCGAATTGGCTTCCTGCTTTGGCCCACCACCAAGCCCCTGACCCTGGCTTTGGCGGAAGAAGCGCTGCGCGTTGCCCAGCGCGTCCACCCTGAGGTGGTCTATGAGCTGGTGTTTCTGCAGGCTGAAGCACCGCTTGAAGGTGCATGGCGGCTTCCAGGGGAATCCTGGGTGGGCAAGCTGGAAGGCTGCCAGAAGCTCTTTCTGCTCGCCGACGAGCCGCCAGGGCCGATGCCCGCAGCGCTCTCCGGCGCGCTCAAGCAACTGGTGCGTGGCGGCTGCGTGATCGGCGCGATTGCCGCCGGGGTCTATCCGCTGGCGCAGCTGGGCTTGCTCGATGGTTACCGTGCTTCGGTGCACTGGCGCTGGCAAGACGATTTTAGCGAGCGCTTCCCCAAGGTAATTGCCACCAGCCATCTGTTCGACTGGGACCGTGATCGCCTGAGCGCGTGTGGCGGCATGGCGGTCATGGACTTGCTGTTAGCCTTGCTCGCCCGCGATCACGGCGCGGAGTTGGCCGGTGCGGTGTCGGAAGAGTTGGTGGTTGAACGCATTCGCGAAGGCGGCGAGCGCCAGCGCATTCCGTTGCAGAACCGTCTGGGCTCCAGCCACCCCAAGCTGACCCAGGCCGTGCTGCTGATGGAAGCCAATATCGAAGAGCCGTTGACTACCGACGAAATAGCCCAGCACGTCTGTGTATCGCGCCGCCAGCTGGAGCGCATCTTCAAGCAGTACCTCAACCGCGTACCCAGTCAGTACTACCTGGAGCTGCGTCTGAACAAGGCGCGCCAACTGCTGATGCAAACCAGCAAATCGATCATCCAGATCGGCCTGTCCTGCGGCTTTTCCTCGGGGCCGCATTTCTCCAGCGCCTACCGCAACTTCTTCGGTGCCACGCCACGGGAAGACCGTAACCAGCGGCGCAGTAACAGCCCCTTCGAACTGACCTCTACGCCGGTTGCCGAGCGCGGCTAAAGCGCAGCGAGAGCGCCGAAATGCCTATAAGTGGCAGGCCGGTAATTCGCAGGTCCATCATTTATTCCAGCCCAATGGCTTTAAGCCGTGCCCTTCGGGGTACGCGTGCCTTGCTGATGTCGCCAGCTACGTGCCAGCCAGCGCCAAGTGATCCAGCCAGCGGCGGCGAGGTAGACCAGGCCGCCGGGTACCCACATCAACAGCCCCGCCAGTTGCTGATCGGCCACGTCACGTTCGGCTCCATAAAACGAGCTGGTGCCGAACGTCAACAGGGCGCCGAGTAGGCCCGTGTGCATCAGCGTCAGCAGTATCGCAAGCAGCGCTTGCGGCACCTGCCGTGGGGGCGCGCGCAGGCAGGACCACCAGAACAGCCAGGCGCTGAATAGGAAACTGGCGTGTTCGAGCATATGCCACCAGAGATTCTCCAACGCCAGGATATACAGGCTGGGGGTATGCCAGATCCAGATCAACGCGCCATGCAGCATGGCCAATGGCACGGGGTAACGGCCGCTGCGCAATAGGCCGCGCCACAGCGGTTGCAACAGCGGCCCGCAGATCGCGCGCCATTGCGGCAAGGGCCTGGCCAGCGCCCAGAGTGGGGCGATAACCAGCATAAACAGCATGTGCTGGAACATATGCCAGCTGGTGCTGGTTTCGGCCCAGTCGTCCAGCGGGCCGAATACCGCCAGCACCGCGATCAGCATCGCCAGGTGCAGCCACAGCGCTTCCAAACCATGAGGCCGTACCCGTCGCGCGCCAAAGCCGTAAAGCACCCAGGCTGTAGCCAGAAGCAGGGCGCTGAGAAGCAGCGGCACGCGCAGATTTAGTGAGTGATCCAGCAGGCCGTGGGCCTGCGCTGCTGGCATCGCTAGCAACAGGCAGAGGATGGCTATTACACGCATGGCGGCAGGCTCAGAATGGGCAAGGCGATAACCAGGGTGGCCACGGTAGCCACCCCGTAAGTGCTGGCGGCAAGCAAGGCGACGAAGCGCTGGTGGCCTGGCGGGTGCCTAAGTTTGCCGGCGCGCCAACACCAGACGGCCAGCGCTGCAAGCGCCGCGGCAGTAAGCAGAGCGCTAACGCCGAGCAGGGCATTAAGCCAGTTCCATGGGCCTTGTTCGGGTTCGGGGGGCGCGAGCGCGCAGGCCACGGACAGGCCACCGTAAATAGCGACGAACCAAAGGCTCCAGAGCACGAGGCCGAGTGCGATATGGCCAGGGTGATAGGGCGAACGCAGGCCTTTCATCCGCTACCTCCCCAGGTTGTCGGAAACAGTACCAGGGCGAAATAGCTGCTCCACAACACGCCGAAGTTGTAGTACCAGAGCTGGCCGACTACTAACGGCTCGTAGGGTGCATGGGCACCGACATAAGCACAATGCACGCGCAGAGCCTGCAGAGCGCTAAGAATGGCCGCCAGGGCGCAGTGCAACAGGCTATAAACCAACAGCACCACAATCACTGCGTCATGGGCGGTGGTGCGAGGCGCCAGATCACCGCCGAGCAGGGCCCAGAGCAGCAGGCCGGATTGGCCCAGGCCCAGGCCGGCAACCAGTGCCAGATGGCCGCGTAAGCCTTGATCATTGCCGTGGCGCAAGCGCTTGATCGCCCGTGCTTGCCACCAGGTCGCCAGGCTTAGCAGCAAGGCGCTGGTCAGCAGTAACCCGTGGTTGAACGGAATGTGCTGCGGCATCTGCCAGTTCGGTGCCACCGTCCATAGATAGAACCAGCCGAACAGCAGTGCCAGATAAAGTGCGCCATTGGCCAGCAGCGTCACGCCCATGCCCCATAAACCAGGGCCATCTAGGGTGCGCGAGTGCAGCGGTGGTTCACCAGGCTGGACCTGGGCATCGGGCGCGGCCAGAGGGTGGGTGCCGTTCTCCCAACTCCAGCGCAACAGCGTCACCACCACGGCGACAGAGATCATCGCGGCCAGCCAGTAGGCCTTGATCAGCAGGCTGATGCACATAACGGCGATAAACAGCGCGGCAACCAGAGGCAGCCAGCTATTGCCGGGCAGATGGATGATCTCGCGTACCTTGCCGGTCAGCGGGTCTGTGCCCCAGGTTTCACGGCGGCCATGGTCGATCACCGCCAGTTCATGTTCGCCGCGGGCGATGCTGTACGGCAATTCGGGCTGATCCCAGAGCGGGTGGCGGCTGTGAATCGCCGGCAAACTAACAAAGTTGTAGGCGCTTGGCGGTAGGCTGGTTGCCCATTCCAAGGTATCGGCACGCCATGGATTGACCTTGGCCGGCTGACCGAAGCGAAAGTGCAGGATGATGTCCAGCAGGATGGTGGCGATGCCGATGGCCATGATAAAGCTGCCCACCGAGGAGATCAGATTGGGAATATCCCAGCCCAGGCCGCTCTGGTAGGTATAGATGCGTCGTGGCATGCCGATCAGGCCGGTCCAGTGCATGATCAGAAAGGTGACGTTGAAGCCGATAAACACTAGCCAGAAGCCCCATTTGCCCAAGCGTACCGAGGGCATGCGTCCGGAGAAGTGCGGCAGCCAATAATAGATGCCGGCCATCATCGGAAAGAACATGCCGCCGACCAGCACGTAGTGCATATGGGCGACCACGAAATGGGTGTCGTGCACCTGCCAGTCGAACGGCACCAGCGCCAGCATCACCCCGGTCAGGCCGCCACAGACGAATACCATCAGAAAGCCCACCAGCCACAGCATCGGCACGTGGTACAGCGGTTTGCCCTGCCACAGGGTCGCCAGCCAGGCGAATACCTGCACCCCAGTTGGAATCGCCACCAGCATGCTGGCCGCGGAAAAAAACAGCTGAGCCAGCTGCGGAATGCCCACAGTGAACATATGGTGGACCCACAGGCCGAAGCTGATAAAGCCGGTGGTGAGAACGGCCAGCACGACCCAGCGATAACCCACCAACGGGCGCTGGCAGAACACCGGCAGCAGAGTCGAAACGATGCCCGCCGCAGGCAGGAAGATGATGTACACCTCTGGGTGACCGAATAGCCAGAACAGGTGCTGCCAGAGTATTGGATCACCGCCACGGGCAACCTCGAAGAACGGCATGTCGGCGGCGCGTTCCAGCTCGAGCAAGATGCTGCCGAGAATCAGCGGCGGAAAGCCGACCACGATCATCATTGCCATCACCAGGATGTACCAGGCATAGATCGGCATTTTATGCAGCGCCATGCCGCTGGCCCGGGTGCGCAGAATCGACACCACCAGCTCAACCCCGGCGCTGACCGCAGAAATCTCGACAAAGGTAATGCCAATCAACCAGAAGTCCGAGTTTGGCCCCGGCGTATGTGTGGCGCTGGACAGCGGCGTGTACATAAACCAGCCGGCCTTGGGCGCTAGGTCGAGAAACAGGCTGGTGATCAGAATAAGACCGCCGAACAGGTAGCAGTAGTAACCCAGCGCCGACAGCCGCGGAAACACCAGATCGCGGGCCCCGATCATCTTCGGGATCAGATAGACCGCCATGCCCTCCATCATTGGTACGGCGAACAGAAACATCATCACCGTGCCGTGCATGGTGAACACCTGGTTGTAAACGTCCGGCTCCATAAACTCGTGGTTCGGCAGCGCCAGCTGAGTTCGGATCAGCATTGCCAGCAGACCGCCGAAGAGAAAGAACAAAGTGCCGGTCAGCATAAAACGCAGGCCGATGGTGGTGTGGTTGACGATGGTCAGGGCTCGCCAGCCCTGTGGATTGCCCCACACCGCATTGAACTGGTCATGCAATTGATCCGGGGCGGTGGCCGGTACGTTGTTTCGGCTGCTCAAGGTTTGAGGCCCTCCAGCCAGGTGGCGATGGTTTGCAGATGCGCGGGGTCGATATCCTCATGCAGCGGCATGGCATTGCCCGGTTTCAGGCGTTGATGTTCGCGCAACCAGGTGAGGATGGAACCGGGCTCATTAGTCAGCACGCCGCTGCCCAGCATCGGTCGCGAACCTAAATCGGACAGGTCCGGCGCGCGCTGACCGGCGCTGACCCCCGCGACGCGGTGACAGGTACCGCAGCGCGTGGCATAGATTTCCCCGGCAGCGCCCGCAAGTGGGCTGATTTGTGCGTCCTGGCGAGCTTTGAGCCAGGCGTTGAAGTCGTCATCGGTGTGCGCCTGCACATGCAAAATCATATGGCTGTGTTGGGTGCCGCAGAATTCCGAGCACTGTCCGCGATAGACCCCAGGCTCGTCGGCTTGCAGGCGGATGCGGTTGTCCCGGCCAGGAACCATGTCGATCTTGCCGCCCAGGCGCGGTACCCAGAACGAATGAATTACATCGGCGCTGCTGACCTGCAGATCTACCGGGCGGCCGGCCGGAATATGCAACTGGTTGGCGGTGACCACGCCGCTGTCCGGGTAGCGCACCTCCCACCACCACTGATGACCGGTGATCTCGACGCGCAGCGGCTGCTCGCCCAGCAGTGGCAGCGGCAGCATGCGCTCGCCGATCGATCCGCCGAAAAGCAGCAACACAGTGATACTCAAACTCGGCAGGAGAATGCCGCCGCCGACTAGCCAGCGTAGGTTGATCCGCTTGGCCTGCTCCGGCGTGATTTCCCGCGGGGCGCGGCGCATGGCGTATATCCACAGTGCGCTGACCACCACCAGCACCAGGCCGGCAAAGCCGCACATCAGCCACCACAGTAGCGCCACCTCGCGAGCCATTGGCCCAGCCGGATCGAGCGCCGATTGCGGCCCACTGCAGGCAGAAAGAATGGGAACTGCCAGAGCTGTAGCGGTCAATTGCACTGAGGGCGCGCGACGAGCGAGCCGAGCGAAGAACACACCAACCTGATCAAGGCCTCCCGGATGACTGATAAAAACGACTCGATTTTCAGCCGCGCTGCCATTGCCGGTCACCCGTTGCACCCGATGATGATCCACTTCCCGGTGGCGGCACTGTTGGGTTTGGTCGCCAGTGACCTGGCCTACCTGTGGAACGATGATCCGTTCTGGTGGCGTGCCAGTCTCTGGCTGGCCGGTATCGGCTCGCTGGGTGGTTGGCTGGCCAGTCTGGCCGGTTTGGTCGACCTGCTCACGGTCGAGCGCATCCGCCTGAAGATCACGGCCTGGTGCCATGCAATCATCGCCGTGATGATGCTCTCGCTGGCCACTCTGAACTGGTTGCTGCGTTATCAAGGGCCGGACGGCATGCAGCTCTGGTGTCTGTACCTGTCGCTGCTGACCGCGTGCCTGATTGCCCTGGCCGCTTATCTTGGCGGGCGACTGGTCTATGAACAAGCGGTCGGCGTCGAGGTGAATCTCTGAGCTCGCCGCTGCGGCGCTGGGGTCGGGCACGTTCATAGCGGGCACGTTCATAAACAGTGTCGATTCCTCATTCAGAATGCGGGTTTGGCCAGCACCAACCAGAGCGTGACGGCGATCAGCACGACCATTAGCGCTCCGATACCCAAGCAGTGGTGAGCAATGGCGCGTGCTGGGGTGCGCTCGATACGCAGAATCAATACCCCACACAGCGCATGGCACAGCACCATGCCGGCCACGGCGCTGAGTTTAAGAATCAGCCAGGGATCAAACACCGACTCACGTACGAACAGTAAGGTGCCCGAGCCGATTGCCAGCAAGGCTGCTGGCGTGGCGAGCAGGGTGAAGACCATGCGCGTCAGGTGAGCGTGATCACGGTAGAACAGCGCCTCGTTGCTACGGGTGCCGGCCGCGATCAGTGCGGGAAGGTAAAGCAGAGCGCCGCACCAGCCGATCAAGGCAATGAAATGCAGCAGTTTAAGTAGCGGCATAGCTGCCCATCCATTGCTGGCCAAGTCCGTTGTATCCCTGTGACTACCGATTGGCCTCTTAGGTTCGACTGTTTTCCAGCGACCCCGCACACGAAGACTCATCAACACCGTGACAAGCCTGCTTGCTTACCGGAACCCCTGCGAAATTGATCTGTGATGCGCATCGCGTGAACGGCAAATTACTGGCTAGTCGCCATGTGTTCTAATGCGCGCCAAAATAATGATTCGGTTACCGTTAGCCGGCGTAATTAACTTCCCACAAGGACGTTGCATGTTTCATCTCAAGTCGATCAGCAAAGGGTTTGTTCGGGCTAAATTGCTGCGCAATCAGTTCCTGATCGCAGGTGATCAGTTCTCCGCTGTCCAGGCCGCATTGCAGCGCTTCTTTGAAGCCCCGCAGGACTGCACAACCCTCGATCCGCTGGAGGAAACCCGTGGTGTCTATCTGCTTGAAGGCACTCAGCAGTGGGTACTTAAGTACAACCATCTGACCAGCTGGAAGAAGCAGCTGAGCAATTTCTTCGGTAAAAAGAAGAGCTATGGTCTGCACGATCTGACCAACGAATTTATCAATTTGCAGCGCATCAATCCGGCCGCCGACTTCGTGCCACGGGTGGCTGCCTATGGGTACCGCACGCGTCGACTGTTTTTCCTCAAAGAAGAATATTTGTTGGTGAACTTCTTTGCTGATCACTGCGATGTCGACAAGCGTTTGCAGAGCAACCCAGAGCAGGCTGAACAGCTACTGGAGCAGATATTCGAGTTGTTTAGTCGGATGTTGGCGCTGGGGTTCTGTCATCTTGATCCGCACCCGAAAAATATTCTGATTGGGCCGGATCAACAGTTACGACTGATTGATTTTGAGTGTTGTGCTCATCAAGTGCTGGAGCAGAACTTCGCGCTGGGCTTTCTTCACGGGTACTTCTACACCTACTGGTTTCAGCGCTTTATCAGTAAGGAGCGATATCACCATGTGAGCGACAGCTACCTGCGCAGAGCCCACCCGGCGTTAAAACGCAGCGTATTTGAGCCGGTTTATTTGCGTTTTCGTGATCATAAAGTGAGTCGTACTACGCGCTATTCAGTGATGACATCGCTGCCAGCACAGCAGGCATTCTGTGAAAAGCTGAACGGCCGCTAGTTAGCCTATTAGTTAGTTCAACGATGTTATTCCCAATAAAAAGCCGCAATAAATTGCGGCTTTTTATTGGGAGCAGGTTTGCTCAGGTTTTATCGACTTGTCGTGGAAACAGCGGGACGCCGCAGCGGGTACAGTAGGCGGCACTGTGTTCGTGAGTGCTTTTGGCGCAGTTTGGGCAGTCATGAATCATATGGCTCTCGCCGCGCATAGCGTTGGCCAGTTCAGCAGTGAAAATCCCGGTAGGCACGGCAATGATTGAATAGCCGGTGATCATCACCAGAGTCGACAGCGCCTGGCCTAGCGGAGTTTGCGGGACGATATCACCAAAACCAACGGTGGTCAGGGTAACCACGGCCCAGTAGATGCCCTTAGGAATGCTGGTAAATCCGTGCACCGGGCCTTCAATCACGTACATCAGGGTGCCGAATACGGTAACCATGGTGGCGATGCAGGCGAAGAACACGATGATCTTTTGCCTACTGCCGCGTAGCGCCGTGAGCAGAAAATTGGCCTGGCGCAGGTAAGGGCTGAGCTTGAGTACGCGGAACACCCGCAGCATACGGATTACCCGAATGATCAGCAGGTACTGGGTGTCCGGATAGAAGAGGGCGAGGATGCCGGGAAGAATGGCCAGCAGGTCGATCAGGCCGAAGAAGCTGAAGGCATAGCGTAGCGGCTTGGGCGCGCAATACAGGCGCACCACATATTCGATGGCGAACAGCGCAGTAAAGCCCCATTCAACCCCCGCCAGTAACCCCGCGTACTGACTATGCACACTGTCGATGCTGTCGAGCATCACCACTACCAGGCTTGCGAGAATGGTCAGCAGCAGGTAGCGGTCGAAGCGTTGTCCGGCCGGCGTGTCGGTATGGAAGATGATGCTGTAGAGGTTTTGCCGCGTATCCATGGTGTTCTGGCTGCTCTGTCTGTGCCGCTCGCAAGTGGGCGAGTAGGCTAATAGCGCAGCCTAGGGAGTTTTATCGTGGCGATGCAAGCCTTTGCATTTGTTGAGCGGCAGCGGTGTGCAGTCGGCCGCAGCTTTACTTAGCAGACGCTGGCTGGCGCTGACCAGCCAGCAGGTGAGGATAAATGGCATGGTCAGTGCCGGCAGGCCGAGCGCGCCAAAGCCAGGTTGCAGTAGCAATGCCAGACCGACTCCGAGTGCCGGCAGCCAATGGCTGCGGTGCACTTGACTAAGCGCGATGGCCGCTAGCGCAGCGTTATAGCCATACAGGCCGCTCAGGGCGATGTGCTGCGGCAAGCCCTGATATAGCGCCAGAGCCAGGCCGCCGGTGGAACCAAGTAGCGCCCAGCAGGCGGCGCGCCGGTCAGCCAGCAGCAAACTGAGCAGCAGGCAAATGCCTGCTAACGGCTGATCGAGAAAGATCACCTGGCCCAAGCCGCGTGCCATAGCGATCAGGCTGGCCCACCAGTCGAGTGGCTGCGTCGGGCTTGAGGTGGCCAGCTGGAGTTCAAGCTGCAGAGCGGGTGCCAGCCACAACAGCAGCCAGCTCAGGCCAACAAAGGGAAAGGTGAAGGCAGGCAGCCACTGACGCTCGCGCATGCGCTGCATCCAGGCGGCTAGCAACAGGCTGGAGCCCCCGGAGCTGACGATAATCAGTAGCGGCAGTAATACCGACCAGGCGAACTGCAGGCTGATCAGCATGCCCAGCAGAACGCCGTTGTAGCCATACAGCCCCAACTCGATATCCGCCTTGGCATAGCCACGGCGCTGCGCAGTCAGCGTACTGCTAAGGCAACCGAGCAGGGCTCCGCCGAGCAGCTGCGACGCGCCGATGGCAATCGCCAGCAGCACCAGCAAGCCGCAGCCAGGATGGGCTTGCAGAAATATCTGACTGAAGCCGTTAAGCAGCGCGCGAAAGCCCTGCAAGGTGTGGGTGGGGAGCGGTAATGGCGACATACAGACGAACCTGAATAAACAATCACCGGGCCGGGAATAAAAAGAGGCACCCACCGCGGGAACAGAGAGTGCCTTCAAACTGGCAAAGCCAGCGTGGGATAGTGCTGTAGGGTGGATGACGCTTTTTCATCCACCATCGCGGTTAGTGGATGGGTGAAGCGTCATCCACCCTACGAGTTTGCAGTCAGCTTCAGCGCAAAATTTCAATACGCAAGCTGTTGGTGCTGCCCGGCTGGCCCAATGGCTCGCCTGCAGTAATCACTACGGTGTCGCCGGTTTTCGCCAGCCCGGTCGAACGGGCGGTCTCCAGGGCAGTACGGGCGACTTCTTCAACCTTGTGCAGGCGCGCGTTGACCATCGAGTACACGCCCCAGGCCACGCTCAGGCGTCGCGCGGTATTCAGGCTTGGGGTCAGGCTCAAGATTGGTGCTTTCGGCCGCTCGCGCGAGGCGCGTAGGCTGGAGTTGCCCGACTCGGTGTAGTTGACCAACACCGCGACCGGCAGGATGGTGCTGATGCGGCGGATCGCGCAGCTGATCGCATCCGATGCGGTGGCTTCGGCCTGCGGGCGGCTGACGTCGAGCTGGGCCTGGAAATCCGGGCCGTTTTCCACCTGGCGAATGATCTTGCTCATCATCTGTACGGCTTCCAGCGGGTAGTCGCCGGAGGCGGTTTCCGCCGAGAGCATCACCGCATCGGCGCCCTCGGCCACGGCGTTGGCCACGTCGGTGACCTCGGCGCGAGTCGGCGCAGGGGAGAAGCGCATGGATTCGAGCATCTGTGTGGCCACCACCACCGGCTTACCGAGCTGGCGGCAGGTGCGGATGATATCTCGCTGGATGCGCGGGACATTCTCAGCCGGCACTTCCACGCCCAAGTCGCCACGGGCAACCATGATCGCGTCGCACAGTTTGGTGATTTCTTCCAGGTGAATCACCGCAGACGGCTTCTCGATCTTGGCCATCAGAAAGGCGCGATCACCAATCAACTGGCGGGCTTCAACAATGTCCTCTGGGCGCTGCACAAACGACAGCGCGACCCAGTCCACACCCAGCTCCAGGCCGAAGCTCAGGTCGCGGCGGTCTTTCTCAGTCAGCGGGCTCAGTTGCAGCACGGCTTCCGGAACGTTGACGCCCTTGCGATCGGACAGCTCGCCACCGGCGATGACTTCGGTGATCACTGCGTCGTTGTGCTTGGCAGTGACTTGCAGACGCAGGCGACCATCGTCGAGCAGCAGGCTCATGCCCGGCTGCAGCGCTTCGATGATTTCCGGGTGGGGCAGATTGACCCGGTTGACGTCGCCCGGTGTACTGTCCAGATCCAGGCGCAGGCTCTGGCCGCGCTCTAGCACGACCTTGCCATCGGCAAATTTGCCGACGCGCAGTTTCGGCCCCTGCAGGTCCATGAGAATGCCGATAGGGGTGTTCAGCTGCTGCTCGACTTCACGCACCCAGTCGTAGCGCTGGGCATGGTCGGCGTGTTCGCCGTGGCTGAAGTTGAGGCGGAACAGGTTGACCCCGGCCTCCACCAGCTGGCGGATATCGTCGATGGTTTTGATCGCTGGGCCAAGGGTGGCGAGGATTTTTACTTTCTTGTCGGCGTTCATTTGGCAGGGTTCTCAAGAATCAAAATGGCGCGAAAATCGTTGACGTTGGTACGCGTCGGCCCGGTGACGATCAGTTGATCGAGGGCGGCGAAGTAGCCATAGCCGTTGTTGTTATCCAGCTCGTCGCTGCTGCTTAGCCCAAGCGCCGCAGCGCGGGCGTAGCTGTCGGGGGTCATCAGGGCACCGGCGTTGTCTTCCGAACCGTCGATGCCGTCGGTGTCGCCGGCCAGGGCGTAAACCCCGGGCAGGCCCTTGAGGCTGTCGGTGAGGCTGAGGAGGAATTCGGCGTTGCGCCCGCCACGACCATTGCCGCGTACGGTGACGGTGGTTTCACCGCCGGAGAGAATCACGCAGGGCAGCTTGAGCGGCTGGCCATGCAAGACCACCTGTTTGGCGATCCCGGCGTGGACCTTGGCGACTTCGCGCGATTCGCCCTCCAGGTCACCGAGGATTAGCACGCCGAGACCGGCCTCACGCACCTTGGCGGCGGCGGCGTCGAGGGACTGCTGCGGACGCGCGATCAGCTGAAAGTGACTGCGCGACAGGCACGGGTCACCGGGTTTAACGGTTTCCGACGCCGGGCTCTGTAACCAGGCGCGCACGTTGGCCGGGATTTCAATGCTGTAGCGGGCCAGGATCGCCAGCGCCTCGGCAGAGGTGGTTGGGTCGGCCACGGTCGGGCCGGAGGCGATCACCGTGGCCTCATCGCCCGGTACATCGGAAATCGCGTAGGTGTAGACGCTGGCCGGCCAGCTTGCTTTGGCCAGGCGGCCGCCTTTGATCGCCGAGAGGTGCTTACGCACACAGTTCATCTCGCCAATGCTCGCGCCGGACTTAAGCAGCGCCTTGTTGATCGCCTGTTTGTCCTTGAGGCTGATGCCTTCAGCGGGCAGGGCGAGCAGGGACGAGCCGCCACCAGAAAGCAGGAAGATCACCCGGTCGTCTTCGCTGAGGTTGCTGACCAGCTCCAGCACGCGGCGCGCGACGCGCTCGCCGGCGTCGTCCGGCACCGGGTGGGCGGCTTCCACCACCTCGATCTTTTGGCAGTTGGCCCCGTGCTCGTAACGGGTCACCACCAGGCCGGAGACTTCGCCTTGCCATTCCTGCTCGATCACTTCGGCCATGGCCGCTGCGGCTTTGCCGGCACCGATGACGATAACGCGACCGCTACGGTCTTCCGGCAGGTAATCAGCCAGCACCTGGCGCGGGTGGGCGGCGTCGATGGCGCTGGCGAACAACTCGCGCAGCAGAGACGTTGGATTGAAAGACGGATCGATGGACATGGTGATCTCTCTTGGTCTAAATCAACTGCTTATGACTGACTTCGATTCTAGTGCGCAGCGTCCGCCATGCAGGCGCTGCGCACTAGAATCGACCCACCCGGCAGGCAGGCCGTGACACCGCCTGCCGGACAGATCGAAAGGGTTGTTTCAGTGCGGCTGACCCCGCCCAGAAACCTGTTACTTACTCACCACGGATGTTGAAGTTGGCCATATGCTCCAGGCCTTTGATCAACGCCGAGTGGTCCCAGTTGCTGCCACCGATGGCCGCGCAGGTGCTGAACACTTGCTGGGCATTGGCGGTGTTGGGCAGGTTAAGGCCCAGTTCTTTAGCCCCGGCCAAGGCCAGGTTGAGGTCTTTCTGGTGCAGGCTGATTCGGAAGCCAGGATCGAAGGTGCCTTTGATCATGCGCTCGCCGTGCACTTCAAGGATCTTCGAACCAGCGAAGCCGCCCATCAGTGCTTCACGCACCTTGGCTGGATCGGCGCCATTTTTGGCGGCGAACAGCAGGGCTTCAGCAACGGCCTGGATGTTCAGAGCAACGATGATCTGGTTGGCGACCTTGGCAGTCTGGCCGTCACCATTGCCGCCAACGCGGGTGATGTTCTTGCCCATGGCCTGGAACAGCGGCAGTGCGCGTTCGAAGGCATTTGGACAACCGCCGATCATGATCGACAGGGTGGCCGCTTTGGCGCCCACTTCACCACCGGATACCGGTGCATCCAGGTAAGCAGCGCCAGTGGCCTTGATTTTATCGGCGAACACCTTGGTGGCAGTCGGGGAGATCGAGCTCATGTCGATAACCACTTTGCCGGCGCCAACGCCCTCAGCTACGCCGTCCTTGCGGAACAGGACGTCTTCAACCTGTGGGGTGTCCGGCACCATGATGATGATGAATTCGGCTTCCTGCGCCACTTCGCGCGGGTTGGCCAGGCCGATACCGTGGTCACCCAACAGGTCGGCCGGTGCTTTGTCGAAATGCTCGGAGAAGAACAGGGTGTGCCCGGCATTCTGTAGGTTCTGCGCCATAGGCTTGCCCATGATGCCGGTGCCGATAAATCCGATTTTAGCCATGAGAAATATCCTCTAATTCAGATTGCGTTATGCGCTTTCATCCAGCCGAGGCCGGCAGCGGTGGTGGTGGCTGGCTTGTATTCACAGCCGATCCAGCCCTGGTAACCGATACGGTCCAGGTGCTCGAAGAGGAAGCGGTAGTTGATCTCGCCAGTGCCCGGCTCGTTGCGGCCCGGGTTGTCAGCCAACTGCACATGGTTGATCACAGCCAGGTTGGCCTCGACGGTACGCGCCAGGTCACCTTCCATGATTTGCATGTGGTAGATGTCGTATTGCAAAAACAGGTTGGAGCTTGCGACTTTGTCGCGAATCGCCAGGGCCTGTTTGGTGGTGTTCAGGTAGAAGCCTGGAATGTCACGGGTGTTGATCATTTCCATGACCAGCTTGATCCCGACGGCTTCGAGCTTATCGGCGGCAAACTTGAGGTTGTCGACGAAGGTTGCTTCGATCGTGGCGCAGTCATAACCCTGCGGGCGGATACCAGCCAGGCAATTGATCTGCTTGTTACCCAGCACCTTGGCATAGGCAATGGCCTGATCGACGCCAGTGCGGAATTCTTCAACGCGGTCGGGGTGGCAGGCGATACCGCGCTCACCCTTGGCCCAGTCACCGGCTGGCAGGTTGAACAGCACCTGCTCAAGCTTGTTGGCGTCCAGGCGCGCTTTGATTTCTTCGGCGGCAAAATCGTAGGGGAACAGGTATTCGACACCGCTAAAGCCGGCATCGGCGGCAGCGGCGAAACGGTCCATGAAGTCCACCTCGGTGAACAGCATCGACAGGTTTGCGGCAAAACGGGGCATGGTGTGCTCCTTGTCTTGCGCAGCCCGGATAATCTATCCGGGCTACTGGTTCAGAAAGCGAATTAGTCGAGCAGCGAGATGGCAGTCGGGGCGTCGACGCCGCGTTCGGCCAGTTCTTCGAACTCGTTGACGGCGTTGATTTCGGTACCCATGGAGATGTTGGTGACACGCTCCAGAATAATTTCCACCACCACCGGTACGCGGTGCTCGGCCATCAGGCGCTTGGCTTCGGCGAAGGCGTTCTGCAGCTCGTTCGGGTCGAACACGCGGATAGCCTTACAGCCCAGACCTTCCACCACGGCAACGTGGTCAACACCGTAACCGTTGATTTCCGGCGCGTTGATGTTCTCGAACGCCAGCTGTACGCAGTAGTCGATCTCAAAGCCGCGCTGCGCCTGACGGATCAGGCCCAGGTAGGAGTTGTTCACCAGCACGTGGATGTACGGCAGGTTGAACTGCGCCCCCACCGCCAGTTCTTCGATCATGAACTGGAAGTCATAGTCGCCGGACAGTGCAACAACCTTGCGGCTCGGGTCGGCCTTGACCACACCCAGGGCTGCCGGAATGGTCCAGCCCAGCGGACCGGCCTGGCCACAGTTGATCCAGTGACGCGGCTTGTAGACATGGAGGAACTGCGCGCCGGCGATCTGCGACAGACCGATGGTGGTGACGTAGCAGGTGTCCTTGCCGAACGCTTCGTTCATCTCTTCGTAAACGCGCTGCGGCTTGGCCGGCACGTTGTCGAAGTGGGTCTTACGCTGCAGGGTGCGCTTACGCTCGCGGCAGCTGTCCAGCCAGGCGCTGCGATCTTTCAGCTTGCCGGCGGCTTTCCACTCGCGGGCCACTTCCAGGAAGGCGTCCAGCGCCGAACCTGCATCGGAAACGATGCCCAGGTCCGGGTTGAATACACGGCCAATCTGCGTCGGTTCAATGTCGACGTGGATGAACTTGCGGCCTTCGGTGTACACGTCTACCGAGCCGGTGTGGCGGTTGGCCCAACGGTTACCGATACCGAACACCAGGTCGGAAGCCAGCAGGGTGGCGTTGCCGTAGCGGTGCGAAGTCTGCAGGCCAACCATGCCGACCATCAGCTTGTGGTCATCCGGGATCACGCCCCAGCCCATCAGGGTTGGTACCACCGGTACGCCGGTCAGTTCGGCGAACTCCACCAGCTTGTCAGCGGCATCGGCATTGAAGATACCGCCACCGGCAACCAGCAACGGGCGCTCGGCGTCGTTAAGCATGGCGATGGCTTTTTCCGCCTGCACACGGTTGGTGGACGGTTTGGCCAGCGGCAGCGGCTCGTAGGCGTCGATGTCGAATTCGATTTCAGCCATTTGTACGTCGAATGGCAGATCGATCAGCACAGGTCCTGGACGGCCGCTGCGCATTTCATAGAAGGCTTTTTGGAAGGCACGTGGCACTTGGCCCGGCTCCATTACAGTGGTCGCCCACTTGGTCACCGGCTTGACGATGCTGGTGATGTCGACGGCCTGAAAGTCTTCCTTGTGCATGCGAGCACGGGGCGCCTGGCCGGTGATGCAGAGAATTGGGATGGAGTCGGCGGAGGCCGAGTAAAGGCCGGTCACCATGTCAGTGCCGGCTGGGCCGGAGGTGCCGATGCACACGCCGATGTTGCCGGCATTGGTGCGGGTGTAACCCTCAGCCATGTGCGAGGCACCTTCGACGTGGCGAGCCAGGACGTGGTCGATACCGCCGACTTTCTTCAGTGCAGCGTACAGGGGGTTGATGGCGGCGCCGGGGATGCCGAACGCAGTGTCAACGCCTTCGCGGCGCATCACCAGTACGGCGGCCTCGATTGCTCTCATTTTGGCCATTGTCTTGTGCCTCGTTTGTTATCAGATTGTATACAAAACAGCTGGCTTGGATTCTATTCATGGCCTGACCTCGCGGTCAACCCGTTTTGTTGCTGAGGCGCTGTCTGGCAAAAAATCTTTTAAAACAACCGTTTTAGCTGGGGCGCTTGATCTGCTGCGGAAACGCTTGCTTGTAACTGTATACAAGTATTGTTTGCATTGTATTCGGCTATTGAGTTTTTTGTTTCTGGTGAGATAGTGGTGCTGAGCTTTGGATTGCCCGGCAGCTGTCAACCGCCCTGCAGGCGGCGCAGCGCCGGGTGTTTCGTAGGATTTATCAGCATCGAGGAAGACCCAACATGAGTACGTTGAATCTGCAAATCGCCACCACCATCAGCAATCGCGCCTTAGCGGTCGGTCGGGAAATCTCCGCCGCACCGCTGACCGTGGCCGTACTGGATGCCGGCGGGCACCTGATCAGCCTGCAACGTGAAGACGGTGCCAGCCTGCTGCGCCCGCAAATCGCCATCGGCAAGGCTTGGGGTGCATTAGCACTGGGCAAGGGCTCGCGTCTGATCGCCGCTGACGCACAACAGCGCCCGGCGTTTATCGGCGCGGTCAATAACCTGGCTGATGGTCAGTTGGTGCCAGCACCGGGTGGGGTATTGATTCGTGATGAGCGCGGCGAGGTGATCGGCGCGGTGGGCATCACCGGAGACACCTCGGATATCGATGAGCAGTGTGCGGTCAGCGCCGTTGAGTCGGTCGGGCTGAAGCCGGATGCGGGTATCGCTACTTGATGATGCGCAGCTTTCTCTGTCACTAGAAGAGCGACAATAAAAAAACGGTGGAGACCCTCAAGGTCTCCACCGTTTTTTTATGCGCGTTTAACCTAGGGCAAGGCGCACAATAGGTTTACGCGTTGGTGACTTGCTCGGACGGGCTGGGCTGGGTCTCGTCGATCTCGCAGCCCTTGATCACCAGGCGGATAATGGTTTGCGCGGCGGCTTCGTAGTCGGCTTCATCCAGGCTGGCTTTGCCGGTGACGGTGGAAATCTGCCAGTCGAAGTCGGCGTAGGTCTGGGTCGCAGCCCAGATACTGAACAGCAGGTGATGCGGGTCAACCTTGGCCATCAGACCCTGGTCGATCCAGCCCTGGATGCAGGAAATATTGTGCTTGGCCTGGGCATTCAGTTGCGCGGTCTGGTCGGCGGACAGATGTGGTGCGCCGTGCATGATTTCGCTGGCGAACACCTTGGAGGCGGAGGGCAGTTCGCGGGAGATACGGATTTTCGAGCGGATATAAGCGCGTAGTACGTCGGCGGGTTTGCCCGGCTGGTTGAACGGCGCAGAGGCCTCCAGCAGCGGTTCGATAATGCTTTCCAGCACTTCGCGGTAGAGGTTTTCTTTCGACTTGAAGTAGTAGTAGACGTTAGGCTTGGGCACCCCAGCCTTGGCGGCGATATCGCTGGTTTTGCTGGCAGCAAAGCCTTTGTCGGCGAACTCCTCACTGGCTGCGCGTAAAATCAGCTCTCTGTTACGCTCGCGAATACTGGTCATAAGCCTCTTTGCTTCTGTCGAACGCCCGTCGCAGGGCAGCGCCGGGATGGTAGCATCGGCTTTACACAGCGCTCAAGGCTTGTGGCCTGGGCTCTGGCGGGCTATCTGACTTGCAGGTCAGGTTGTTGTGTACAAATTTTGATTTTTCTGTTTTTATCTCGCCATAAGCATTCATAACAAAAAGTCTCGGCTCGATGAGCTCCAGGAGACACGTAGTGAACAATCAGCTGGTTGACCCCTTCGGTCGGCGCATCACCTATTTACGGTTATCGGTTACCGATCGCTGCGATTTCCGCTGCACCTATTGCATGAGTGAGGACATGGTGTTCGCCCCGCGCGAGCAGATCCTCAGCCTTGAAGAGCTCTATGCGGTGGCGGATGCCTTTATCGGCCTTGGAGTCAAACGTATCCGCATCACCGGTGGCGAACCGCTGGTGCGCAAGAATCTGCTCAGCCTGCTGACCCGCCTGGGCCAGCGTCCTGAGTTGGAAGACCTGGCCATCACCACCAATGGTTCGCAACTGGCCGAACTGGCGCCACAACTGCATGCGGCCGGCGTTAAGCGCCTGAATGTCAGCCTGGACTCTCTGCAGCGTGAGCGTTTTGCTGCCTTTACCCGGCGCGACAAGCTCGATCAGGTGCTGAACGGCATCGAAGTGGCGCGCGCTGCCGGTTTTCGCAAGATCAAACTCAACGCTGTGGTGCAGAAAGGCCGCAACGATGACGAAGTGCTCGACCTAGTCGAATTCGCCATGGCGCGTGGCCTGGATATCAGCTTTATCGAAGAGATGCCGCTGGGCAGTATTTCCAGTCATCAGCGCGAGCAGACCTTCTGTTCCAGTGATGAAGTGCGCGAGCGCATCGAAGAGCGTTATGCCCTGGTGCGTAGCGGCAAGCTGACCGGCGGGCCGTCGCGCTACTGGCAAGTGGTCGGCAGTGACACCCAGGTCGGCTTTATCTCACCGCACAGCCATAACTTCTGCGGCGACTGCAACCGTGTGCGGGTAACCGCCGAGGGCAAGCTGGTACTTTGCCTGGGTCATGAAAATGCTCTGGACCTGAAGGACCTGATGCGTGCCCACCCCGGCGATAGCCAGCGCCTGCGTGATGCCCTGATGCAGGCTTTGCAGTTGAAACCCGAACGTCATCACTTTGAGAGCGATGCCCAGGTGCAGGTTATTCGCTTTATGAGCATGACCGGTGGCTAGCCCCTAGCCGCTTTAACCGCCCTGGGCGGTCCCATTTGTTCCACTCTCACAATTAAGCAGGAGGTTTGCTGTGAAGCCCTCGCACGTCTGCAGTTTGTTCGCCGTTGTCTGTTCCAGTGCGGTCAGCGCTGAAAGTTATGTGATTGGTGTAGAGAAGCTGGCCTTTGCTCCGCACTACAGCATTGATGCGCAGGGTCAGTACCAAGGCTTTGCCCGCGATCTGTTCGACCTGTTCGCGCAAACGAGCGGGGTGCAGCTGACCTATAAGGTGCTGCCCGTTGAGCAGCTGTTGCCCGCGTTGCTCAGCGGTCAGCTGGATTTCAAATATCCCGACAGCGAAACCTGGGCACAAGAACAGAAAGCCAGTAAAACCCTGAGCTACAGCCAGGGCGTGGTTGAGTATGTCGATGGTGTATTGGTTGCGCCGCAGCGTCATGGCCAACCCATCGAACAGCTCAAGCAACTGGCCATGGTCAACGGTTGGACGCCCTGGGGTTATCAGGAGCGTATTGACGCTGGGCAGATCGAACTGACCTACAGCGATGATCTACGTCAGATGATCCGTCAGGCGCTGAAGAAGGACACCGACGGCGCTTACTTCAATGTGGTGGTGGCGACTCATTATCTGGACAACATCCGCGCGCGACCGGGCGCGCTGATATTCGACGCGCAGTTACCGCATAATCGCGGCAGCTTCAAGCTGTCGACCCTCAAACATGCGGCGTTTATGCAGCGCTTCGATCGCTTCCTGGTTGAGCAGCAGAGCGAAATTGCGGCGCTGAAAACTCAGTACAGGGTCGAGGCTAATCTGGATTCCGATCGCATTGGTCTGGAGCAGTGGAAGCTGGATTTTATCGAGCGCAAAAAGCTCAAGGACGCGCAATCGCAGTAATGCGTAAGGATGAAAAAACCGCTCCTAGGGAGCGGTTTTTTTCGCGCGTAAGACAGAGGATTCAAGCGTAATAAAAAAGGGGATGGCAGCAATGCCATCCCCCTTTCGTACGGGTTGCCGCCTACCCGGCGATCCGCATCAAACGCATAGGCTTAGAAGTGATACTTCACCAGCGCTTGCACTGCAGTTTGATCGAAGCCATCGGTGGAACCGTCGATTGGCCGGATGCCGTACTTGTTGTGCCACATATTCAGCTCGGTACCGACGTAAAGTTTGCGCTCTTTGCCGAACAGCGCCTTGCCCGCATCCCACTTGACCTGGATTGAAGAGCCGACCGAAGTCTGGGTGCCGGCGTCTTTGGACGGAGCGCGCCAGTCGATATAGCCATCGACCACGAAGTTTTGGTCGCCAATGGCAAACGGGTACGCGCCGCTAACGGTCAATTGGTAAGTGTGGCCGTTGCCCTTGTCCGATGCCTTGAAGTCATGATCGAAGAAGATGTGGTTATTGACCTTCACCGCATACAGGTTGGCGTTCAGGTAGGCGAAGCCTGGAGCGTTCCAGGCGGTGCCGATGCCGTACAGGTAATTTTCGGTGCCAGGGCCGCCGTTGCCTTTTTCATAGGTAAAGGCTGCGTAGACATCCTTCAGCGGGCCTGCGGACAGGTCCTGGCCGGTCAGCCAGCTGAGGCTGACGCGTGGCGAAAACTCCATGTAGTAAAAACTGCTCTTCTCGTCGACATCCAGGTTGGCGAAGTTGCTGCCGCGCGCCTGGGCATTGTCAGCGTCGATGTAGTCGAGGAAGAAGAAGGTATCGCCCCAGGTCCAGCCGCTGGCGTTCTCCAGAGTAAAAGTGCTCTGCGAGCGCTGTTCTTCGCCGTTGAAATTCAGGCGCTGGAAGTTGCTACCGTAGAGGTAGGAGAGGCTGGTGTCTTGCCAGAGAAAGGCATCGCTGGCAAAGGCCTGTTGACCGGAAAACAGTCCAGCCGAAAGGGCGATGCCGTGGGACAGGTGCTTCAGTTTCATCATGGTTTCCTTATTATTGGACTTACAAGGTTTCTCGAACCTGCGGCGAACCGCAGGATCTGTTAGGTAAAGGGGCGGTGGTTCAGCTGGTACGCGGGGCCACGTTGAGTTCGTTGCGACTGCTGTTGGACGCATCCACGGCACTGTCGTCCTGCGGGTTTTGCAGTACGGTGTGCAGATGCGCTTCGGGGTCGTAGTCGTTTTCTTCCAGCTGCAGATGTTCTTCCGGCAGGAAGATGTTCAGCAGAATGGCGCTGAAGGCACCGATGGTAATCGGCGAACCGAAGATGTTCTTCAATGTATCCGGCATCTGCGAGAGCACTTCCGGTACGGCTGCAACACCCAGGCCGAGCCCCAAAGAGATGGCCACGATCAGCACGTTGCGACGGTGCAGGCCGGCCTCGGTGAGAATCTTGATCCCGGCCACGGCCACGGTGCCGAACATGATCAGCGTAGCGCCGCCAAGTACCGGTTTCGGCATCAACTGCAACACTGCGCCCACCGCCGGGAACAGGCCCAGCAGCACCAGAATGCCCGCGATATAGAAGGCTACATGGCGGCTGGCCACACCCGTCAGTTGGATCACGCCGTTGTTCTGGCTGAAGGTGGTCATCGGCAGGCTGTTGAACATCGCGGCGATTGCCGAGTTGCAACCATCGGCGAGTACCCCGGATTTGATCCGACGCATATACAACGGACCTTTGACCGGCTGCCTGGAGATGATCGAGTTGGCGGTCAGATCGCCTGCGGTCTCCAATGGGGTGATCAGGAAGATCACCGCAATCGGCACAAACGCTACCCAGTCAAAATTGAAGCCGTACTTGAAGGGCACCGGTACGCTGACCAGGGGCACCTGAGCCATATTGGCGAAGTCTACCTTGCCGGTAAACCAGGCCACGCTAAACCCCAGCACCAAGCCGATAATCACGGCCGACAGGCGTATTACCTGCGACGGGAAGCGGTTAAGGATGACGATGGTGACCAGCACCAGGCCGCCAAGGCCCAGGTGGTGCAGGGCACCCAGATCCGCCGCGCCGTAGCCGCCAGCGATATCGGTCATGGCCACTTTGATCAGCGACAAGCCCATCAGACAGATGATGGTGCCGGTGACGACGGGAGTGATCACTCGGCGTAGCTTGTTGATGAACTGGCTGAAGGCGATCTCGACAAACGCCGCGCAGAAGCACACGCCAAAGATTGTCGAGAGAATTTCCTCCTCACTGCCGCCGCGGCCCTTGACGATAAACCCGGCGCTGAGAATCACGCTAAGAAAACCGAAGCTGGTGCCCTGCAAACACAGTAGGCCGGAGCCGACCGGGCCAATACGCTTGGCCTGGATAAAGGTGCCGAGGCCGGACACAAATAGCGCCATGCTGACCAGATAGGGCACATAGGCGCCTAGACCGAGCACGCCACCGATAATCAGGGTCGGGGTGATGATGCCGACAAAGCTGGCCAGTACGTGCTGCAACGCGGCGAAGATCGCCGGAGCAAAGGCCGGAGTGTCGTGCAGTTGGTAGATCAGGTCGTTGTTTGCCACAGACGGAGCCGTGGTCTCTGTGTCGCGAGTCGTGGTCATATCAGAGCCTGCCAGTTGTTTTTATACGGTCATGGGCTTGCGAGGCTTCACGGCGCCTCTGTTCTGTATCTGGGCAGAAGTTGTCCGCCTGGTCAGAATGAATCGACTATAGCAACTTGTTCACAGCGTTAAAAACAATTTATTTTAAGATTGTGCACAAAAAATAAACCGTCAGTCAGATAACCCCATAGCCAGCCATATGTGGCCGGGAGAGGGCGGTTTAGAGGGAATGAACTGGTTTTTTGCAGATTGCACGCAGCGGCAAGCAGCCCGTCGAACCGGGCTGCTTGGTTACGAGCAAAGAGGGCTAGTGCTGCGGGTGCGGATTGTTTACCCCAGCGCGCTCCGGCCCGCCGAGGATATTGAACAGCAGGTTGAGCAACACCGCGCTGATGGTGGCCATGGCGATGCCGCTGTGGGTGATCGGCTCTAGCCAATGCGGCAGATGCGCGAAGAACTCCGGCCGCACTACCGGGGCCAGGCCCATGCCGATGCTGACGGCGACCAGCAGCTGGTTGCGGCGGTCGGCAATATCCGCCTCCTGGAGAATCTTGATGCCCGTCGCCGCGACCATGCCGAACATGGCAATGCCCGCGCCGCCCAGCACTGCCGGCGGAATCGAGGCCACCAGGTAGGCGGCTTTGGGCAGCAGACTCAAACCGATCAGTAGTAACCCGGCGGCAGCGGTGACATAGCGGCTACGCACGCCCGTCATCTGCACCAGACCGATGTTCTGCGCAAAGGAGGAATGGGTGAAGGTGTTGAAGATGCCGGCGAAGAACGAGGCGCCGGCATCACACAACAGACCGCGACGCAGCATGACCGGGGTGACTTCCTTGCCGGTGATTTTGCCGAGGGCGAGGAACATCCCCGTGGACTCGACGAAGATGATCACCACCACCAGGCACATAGAGAGGATCGGCGCCAGATGAAACTCCGGCATGCCGAAGTGCATAGGTTTGACCACGGCAAACCAGGCGCTCTGTTGCAGGCCGCTGAGGTCGACCATGCCCAGGCCGCCGGCGACCAAGTAGCCGACCAGCATGCCGATCAGCACCGAAACATTGACCCAGAAGCCGCGCATAAAGCGGTTGATCAGCAGGATAGTTCCCAGCACCAGGGCGGCAATCGCCAGGTACTGCAAGGCGCCGAATTCAGTAGCGGCGCTGCCGCCGCCAGCCCAGTTGAGCGCCACCGGAAACAGTGACAAGCCGATGGCGGTAATCACCGTACCGGTCACCAATGGCGGGAAGAAGTGCACGATGCGCGACATAAACGGCGCAATCAGCATGCCGAAAAAGCCTGCGGCAATCGTTGCACCGAAAATTCCCGGCAAGCCGATACCGGGTGAGCCGGCCATGGCCACCATACTGCCGACGGCGGCAAAACTGGCGCCCATCATCACCGGCATGCGGATGCCCATGGGGCCGATACCCAGTGATTGCACCAGTGTGGCGATACCCGCCACCAAGAGGTCGGCGGTAATTAGAAAGGCGATGTCTTTACGGGACAGACCAACGGCTTCACCGATGATCAAGGGCACCGCTACCGCGCCGCCGTACATCAGCAGCACATGCTGGGCGCTCACCAGAATCATCTGCAGCAGGGGCAGGCGTTGGTCGACCGCGCAGGGCGAGGTTGAATTTAGCTGGGTCATGCAAATACCTCAGGCGCTTTTATTGTTGTAAGTCGCTGTTCGGTGCAGGCGTTTATCGGCCTGTGCCGGAGAATTCTTGCAGGGTGCAGATAAACAAATGCCGCGCCCTTACGGGCGCGGCATTCGGATGGATCAGTTGAGCTGGGCGCCCTGGTCGATCCATGAGCCGATCAGCTCGCGTTCTTCCTGAGTCATCTGGGTGATGTTGCCCAGTGGCATGATTTGCGAAGCAACGCTTTGCGCATGGATTTTCGCGGCCTGGGCCTTGATCTGCTCCGGTGTGTCGAGGACAAAGCCGGCAGGCGCTGTGCTGAACATCGGGCTGCTCGGCGTGGCCGAGTGGCACACGCTGCAGCGCTCCTGGATCACGCTGTTGATCTGGGCAAAGTCGCCAGCGCCTGTTGCGCTTTCAGCTGGCGCATTGGCTTCAGGTTCCGCTACTGTTTCGGCCGGTTTGCTGGTGGCTTCGGCGGCCTTTGCGGCAACTTCCGGGTGGCCGCTGATGCCAGTGGCCGGGACCGGTGCGTACTTGATGACTGCAGCTTTCGGCTCCTGCGGTGCGGCAGCCTTCATACTCGGGCCGGTGACGAATGCCAGGCAGATCATGCCCAGGGCCGCGGCGGGCAGGGTCCAGACGTATTTGTTGCTGTCATGGCGGGTGTTGAAGTAGTGGCGCACCAGTACCGCCAACATCGCGATGCCCGCCAGGATCAGCCAGTTGTATTGGCTGCCGTAGGTGCTCGGGAAGTGGTTGCTGATCATGATGAACAGCACCGGCAAGGTGAAGTAGTTGTTGTGGCGCGAGCGCAGCAGGCCTTTGGCCGGCAGGGTCGGGTCCGGTGTGGTGTTGTCTTCGATGGCCTTAACCAGAGCGCGCTGGGCCGGCATGATGGTGAAGAACACGTTGCCGACCATGATGGTGCCGATGATCGCGCCGACATGGATGTACGCAGCGCGGCCGCTGAAAATCAGGTTGAAGCCATAGGCCGCAGCGATGATCAGCACAAACAGCACGGCGCCGAGCAGGGCCGGGCGCTTGCCCAGCGGCGAATCACAGAGGAAGTGATAGGCGATATAGCCCGCTATCATCGAGCCGAAGCCGATGGCAATGGCCATTTCAGGGGCCAGGTCAACGCCCGGTTTAACCAGATACAAACTTGGGTTGAGGTAGTAGACCACCAGCATCAGGGCCACGCCCGAGAGCCAGGTGAAATAGGCTTCCCATTTGAACCAGTGCAGGTTCTCCGGCATTTTTGGCGGGGCCAACTTGTATTTTTCCAGGTGGTAGATACCGCCACCGTGAATCGCCCACAGGTCACCGGACAGGCCGTCGCGCGGGTTAGCTCGGTTGAGGTTGTTTTCCAGCCAGACGAAATAGAAGGATGCGCCGATCCAGGCGATGCCGGTGATCATATGGATCCAGCGGATACCCAGGTTCAGCCACTCAGTCAAATGCGCTTCCACAATCAGTACCTCTTTCCCAGTGCCGGCACGCCGGTGCTGGGCTTCTCTTATTGGTGGGGGGCGAGGAGCAGTTGCGCCTCGTCGGTAAAGAAATGCTCATCGCAGTTGTTGCCAGAACCACTGCGATCAACCACCAGGAAGTCATCCCGCTTTTCGATCGTCAGCACCGGGTGGTGCCAAACGCCGCGATGGTAATTAATGCCCTGCCTGCCGTTGCTGCGGAAGGCGCGGACCAACTCCGATTCAGGTGCATCGCCAACTGGCGCGACCACAATCAGAAAGGGGTTGCCGAGCAGCGGAATAAACGCCTGGCTGCCCTGCGGATGGCGCTCCAGCATGCGAATGGTCAGCGGCATATCCAGCGCCTCGGCACTGAAGATGCTGATGATCGCCTTATCCTCTGGCTGTGCGGTCTCAACCGTGGCCAGTTTGTGATAACGGCGAGTGGAGCCATTGTTGATCATGAAAAATTCGCTGCCTTCGGTTTCGATAACGTCACCAAAGGGGGCGAAGGCTTCTTTGCTCAGCGGCTCAATGATCAATTTGCGCATGTTGGTCTTCTTGTTCGTTCGTTTATGCCCCTCTCCCAATGGGAGAGGGGTTTATTGGCTTACTTGGCGACTTTGCCGAACAGGCGCAGGCGGCTGATACCACCGTCCGGGAACACGTTCACCCGTACGTGGGTGATCGGGCCCAGCGCCTTGATCTGCTCGCTGAACTCATGCTCGGCGTGCATTTGCAGCTTCTGGCTCGGCAGCAGGTCGCGCCAGAACAGGCTCTGGGTTTCGATCTGGCTGTCGGTGCCGCCTTTGACGAAGGCGCCCTGGATCGAGCAGCTGTCCGGGTAGTTGCCTTTAAAGTGCAGGGTGTCGACGACGATGCGTTCGATCTCGCCCGGATGGCCGAGGGCGACGATTACCCAGTCATTGCCCGGTGTACGACGACGTGCGGTTTCCCAGCCGTCGCCCATGTTGATGCCACGGCCCGGGTTGAGGATGTTGCTCATGCGGCCAAAGTGTTCGTCCGAGCAGGCCAGGGCGCGGCCGCCATTCAGCGCAGCTGCCAGGTCGATCTGCTCGTTGTCGCCAACGTTGCTCCAGTCGCGGAACGGTACGCCGTAGACACGCAGACGGGCGACGCCGCCGTCCGGGTAGATGTTGAAGCGCAGGTGGGTGAAGGCCTGGGCGTTATTGATTTCGTGGTAGTGGTGGCTGTTGCCTTGCAGCTCGACAGCGCCCAGCACTTCAGTCCATTCGGTGGTGTCGGTCGGGTCGCCTTCAGCGACGAAGCAGCCTTCCAGGGACGCAGATGGCGGGAAGTTACCGGTGAAGAAGCTGGTGTCGATGTCTACGCCCTTGATCGAGCCCGGTACGCCCAGGCGGATGACCGCGCTGTCATAACCCTCGAAGCGCTTGCGGCGCGACTCCCAGCCATCCATCCACTTGCCGTTGTCATCGAACACGCCCTCTTTCCAGACGGCCGGGGTCGGCTGGAACAGACGGTTAACGTCAGCGAACCAGTCGTCGGTGACCGAGATGGCCTTGGTGCCCAGGCGTGCGTCGGCGAGGTTGACGTATTTCTCAAAGGGTACGGCGTAAGCTTTCATGACATGTCTGCCTTAGATGATGGCGTTGGGGAGGGCGGTGGGCTTGCGGCCTACAGCTGCTGCAAGCGGAACAGCGCGATATTGTTGATCTCGGCCAGGGCGCAGGCGAATTCTTGCTCCGGGGAGTTGTGAATGCGCTCCTCGAAGGCCGCCAGAATCTGGTGCCGATTGCTGCCTTTCACCGCCATGATGAAGGGGAAGCCGAACTTCGCCTTGTAGGCATCGTTCAGTTCGGTAAAGCGGGCGAACTCTTCTGCGGTACAGGCGTGAATACCCGCACCTGCCTGCTCCGATGTGGAGGAGGCGGTCAACTCACCACGAACGGCTGCCTTGCCGGCCAGGTCCGGGTGAGCATTGATCAATGCCAGCTGTGCAGCGTGGCTGGCACTGAGCAACAGGTCGGCCATGCGCTGATGCAGGCCATCAACTTCATTAATGCTACCGTCCTGGCCCAGGTCGAAGGCTTTCTCGGCAACCCAGGGCGAGTGCTCGTAGATGTCGGCGAAGACGTTGACGAAGTCTTCACGGCTTAGGCGGGACGGGGTCAGGGTTTGAAAACGGCTCATTTCGAGCTCTCCTTGGATGGCTCTTGCAGCGGATGGGTCGCGTGCCAGTGTTGGGCGATGTCGACGCGGCGGGCGCACCAGACTTTTTCGTGGCTCTGCACGTATTCAAGGAAGCGTGCCAGTGACGCCAGGCGTGCCGGGCGGCCGAGCAGGCGGCAGTGCATGCCGATCGAGAGCATCTTCGGTGCGCCGGCCACGCCTTCGGCGTAGAGCACGTCGAAGGCGTCCTTCAGGTACTCGAAGAAGTCATCACCCTTGTTGAAACCCTGTACCTGGGTGAAACGCATGTCGTTGGTGTCGAGGGTGTAAGGAATCACCAGGTGCGGCTTTTCCACGGTGCTGGCCGGGTCCCAGTAGGGCAGGTCGTCGTCGTAGGTGTCGCTGTCATACAGAAAGCCGCCTTCTTCGCGCACCAGGCGGCGGGTGTTCGGGCCGAGACGGCCGGTGTACCAGCCTACCGGGCGCTGGCCAGTCAGTTCAGTGAGGATGCGGATGGCTTCGAGCATATGCTCGCGCTCTTCGGCTTCGCTCATGTTCTGGTAGTCGATCCAGCGGTAGCCGTGGCTGCAGATCTCGTGACCGGCGGCGACCATCGCCTTGATTGCATCTGGGTGACGCTGCGCGGCCATGGCCACGGCGAAGATGGTCAGCGGGATGTTGTGTTTCTGGAATAGGTTCAGCAAGCGCCAGACACCGGCCCGGCTGCCATACTCGTAGAGCGACTCCATGCACAGGTTGCGCTGGCCTTGCAGCGGCTGCGCGGAAACCATCTCGGAGAGAAACGCCTCGGACTCCTTATCGCCGTGCAGGATGTTGCGCTCGCCGCCTTCCTCATAGTTGAGAACAAACGACAGGGCGATGCGCGCATCGTTCGGCCAGTGCGGGTGGGGCGGGTTGTTGGCGTAACCGATCAGGTCGCGTGGGTAGTCAGCGCTCACTGCAGTCTTCCTTCTTGCTGTTTATGGCGGTCATTGGGCAGGCATGGGTGCGTTGCACGACCGTGATTGGCTAATTGTATACAAAGTGCTTCGTATTTTGTAAATCTAAAATTCACTTATGTTGCGAAATTTTGCCTTAATACTGAATCTGTCCAGTCCGGCAGCTGTTGTTGTGCAAAAGCAGTACTCGCAAGCACTTATGGTCAATTGGCTGCCAGCATACGGTGCGCTGAACAGGCGTAATGATCGATTTATTGTGTACAGTTTTTTGTAAAAGTGTCTTATTTTTGATTTTCAGCATGCTATGCTTCATCTCAGTCGAGGCTGCTTAGCCTGATAAATCTGCCGAATTCAATAAAAGTAGAGGAGGTGCGGCGTCTACGTAGGCTTATCTGCGCAGGTGCCCATAAGCGATGGGACGATTGACCACACACGTACTGGATGCCGCTCACGGTTGCCCAGGCAGCGAATTGAAGATTGAGTTGTATCGTGTTGAAGGGGCTCAGATGGAGCTGCTCAACAGCGTTGTCACCAACCACGACGGTCGTTGCGATGCGCCGGTGCTGCAGGGGGACGATTACCGCAGCGGGGTTTACCAGCTGCATTTCCATGCCGGCGATTACTATCGTGCGCGTGGCGTCGAATTACCCGAGCAGGCATTTCTCGATGTTGTGGTGCTGCGCTTCGGCATCGATGCCGGGCAGGAGCATTACCACGTGCCGCTGCTGATTTCCCCTTACAGCTACTCCACCTATCGCGGTAGCTGAACAGAATGCTTGTCACCCTCTGACTCAATTTAAGAGTCCTTAGCCCGTACACACTGCGGGCTTTTTTTGCCTGCGATTTGTCGGGTTTCAAGCGCTGGAGTAGGAGCGGGCGGGGCGCGCAGTTCCATGCCCGCGAACCGATATCGTGGACATGGCCCGCTCCTACAGATGGTGGCGTGGATAAGTCTTGGCAGGCTGTCAGCGGCTAAGTAGCGACGCCGCGCCAGCGCCGCTAAACATGGCAGCACTGATGCGGTTGAACCACACCTGGCCCTTGCCGGAGCGCAGGTAGCGCGCGGCGCCCTGGGCGCTGAGGCCGTAGAACAGTTTGCAGGCTAGGTCCAGTACGGCCCAAGTGGCGATCATCACCAGCAACTGGCCAAGCATAGGGCGTTCTGCGCTGATGAATTGCGGCAGAAAGGCGGCGAAAAAGAGGATGTCTTTGGGGTTGCTGGCACCGAGGCCGAAGGCCTTCCAGAACATGCTGCGAAAGCCTGGGTTAACCGGCAGTTCCTCTGCCGTCACCGGCTTGGCGGCTTTGCGTGATTCCTGCCAGCTCTGCCAGGCGAGATAAAATAGATAGAGCGCGCCAACAATCTTCAACACGCTGAACAATTGCTCCGAGGCCAGTAGCAGTGCGCCTAGGCCGAGCGCCGAGGCACTCAGCAAACAGATCGAGGCCGATACGCCGCCAATAAAAGACGGAGCCGAGCGGCGCAGCCCATAGTTCAGGCTGTTGCTGACCATCAGCAGTGACAGTGGCCCCGGAATCAGAATCACCACCAGTGCAGCGCTTGCGAACAACAGCCAGGTTTCCAGACTCATTAGCGATTCTCCAGATGCGCAAAAGCCCTGACGCCATGTCAGGGCTTTGGTTTTGCTTGGTTCATGTTCCTTTGTTTTGAAAACGTAGCGAGCGATGACTAGGCAAGGCGAAGTCAGGCGAAAAACGGACTGGGCTCGCATGCGAGTGTACGACTGTACATGAGCATTTTGAGCCTGACTTCAACGCTGCATAGTCGAGCGCAGTAGTTTTCAATTACAGGAAGGCGAATTTGGCGATAAAAATAATGCACAGAACGTACAAGCTCAGCGATACCTTGTCGCGCTGACCGGTCAGCAGTTTCAACGTCGCATAGGTCAGGAAGCCCAGGGCAATGCCGTTGGCGATGGAGAAAGTCAGCGGCATCATCACCACGGTAACGATCGCAGGGATGGTATCGGTGTGATCTTTCCAGTCGATATGCGCCATGCCGCTCATCATCAGCATCGCCACATAAATCAGCGCGCCAGCGGTGGCGTAGGCGGGGATCATCCCGGCCAGCGGGGCAAAGAACATCGCACAGAGAAACAGCACGCCTACAGCAACAGCCGTCAGGCCAGTACGACCACCGGCGGCCACGCCCGCAGCACTTTCTACATAGCTGGTGACCGGCGGACAACCGACAAAGGCACCCACCACGCTGGAGGTACTATCTGCCTTCAGAGCCTTGGACAGGTTCTGGATCTTGCCGTCTTCATCCACCAGGTTGGCGCGATGGGCGACGCCCATCAAGGTGCCGGCGGTGTCGAACATGTTGACGAAGAGGAAGGCCAGAATCACGCTGATCATGGCAATGTTGAACGCACCGGCGATGTCCAGTGCCATCAAGGTTGGCGCCAGGCTTGGTGGCATGGAAACCAGACCGGTGTATTCAACCAGCCCCAGAGCCCAGCCGATGGCAGTGACGCCGAGCATGCTGAACAGGATGGCGCCAAACACATTACGGTGGCTAAGCACGGCAATCAGCAGGAAGCACACAGCAGCGAGGATTGCATTCGGCTCACCGAACGAGCCCATGGTCAGCAGGGTGGCCGGGCTGTCTACGACGATGCCTGCGGTTTTCAGGCCGATCAATCCGAGAAACAGACCAACCCCCGCACCCATGGCGAAACGCAGGCTCATGGGAATGCTGTTAAGCAACCACTCGCGTATGCGTGACAGGCTCATGATCATAAACAACACGCCGGAGATAAACACCGCGCCCAGGGCGATCTGCCAGCTGTAGCCCATTTCACCAACAACGGTGTATGTGAAGAAGGCGTTCAGCCCCATGCCTGGGGCTAGACCGACTGGCCAGTTGGCATACAGGCCCATAAGGAAACAACCGATGGCCGCCCCGATACAGGTGGCAACAAACGCTGCGCCGTGATCGACGCCGGCTGTGGCCATGATGTTGGGATTAACGAAGATGATGTAAGCCATGGTGACGAAAGTCGTCAGGCCCGCCAGCAGCTCGGTTTTGATTGTGGTGCGGTGTTCGGTCAACTTGAAGAAGCGGTCAAGCAGACCGGGCTTGATCAGGTCTTGCATCTGCGTCGCCTGTTGTTCTTGTTTAGCGCTTTCCACAGGGGTACTCCTCATCTCTTGTTGTGTGCCACCCAGAGCCTGTGCTGCGCACTGCTCGACTCTTGAGGTAGGTGGTGTTTTTGCCTTGCTGGCGTGCCTAGCTGACCTGTCGGTCAAGAAATAACACTGAGGCCGATTATGATGTTGTATACAAAAAAAGCAAATAATGTTTCTGGTTAAAAAGCCGTATGTACTAGGGTTTTCTACCTATTCACTACTAGCGCTTAACTGATACGCACCGGGACATCCAGTTAGCGGCCCCGCAAAGGCGTCGGCATACCCCCGTAATCAGTGGGTTCTTGAACATAATTGCAAGCAGAGCGGCGTTGCTGTCGTCACTTGTTTGAGGCAACTACTAAGCAGATTCGCGAACAAGAAAAATGCTGGATATAAGAAATGAATCTGCCGATTGCGCATTCTTCGGCAGAAGCGTGCATGCAGAAAACGCGCGTAATGCGCATTTACGCGGTCGTTATGCTTTGGTAGCGATGTACGGACTGATCACATTGTGTACAATGCAGAGGCTTTTATTTGTGACTTTTTACTTGTGTGCTGCTTGCCAGAGGGTGGGTAACACACAGTAGAGTTGCATCAGCAACCGCCGAACTTTGATCACGCGAGCCCCAATGAACGAACAATTGCAGCCCCTTAAGAAGCAGACGCGCGAAGGCAAGAGCACTCGCAGCGGGACTCAGGACGATGTCGTTTACGCCCATATCTTCGATGCCATTCTCGAGCAGCGTCTGGCTCCTGGCACCAAGCTCAGTGAAGAGGCGCTCGGTGAAATCTTCGGCGTCAGCCGCACCATTATTCGTCGTGCGTTGTCACGCCTGGCCCACGAAGGTGTGGTGCTGCTGCGGCCTAACCGTGGCGCGGTAGTGGCCAGCCCGGGTGCGGAAGAAGCGCGGCAGATCTTTTATGTGCGCCGGATGATCGAACGGGCGATTACCGAACTGGCCTGCAAGAATGCCAAGCCGGAACAGATTGCCGCCTTGCGTCAGATGGTGATCGATGAGCGCGACTGCTTCGCCCGTGGTGATCGCGGCATGGGCATTCGCCTGTCGGGTGAGTTCCACCTGAAACTCGCGGAGGCCGCGGGTAACCTGACCTTGCTGGGTTTTCTGCGTAGCCTCATTTCGCAGACCTCACTGATCATCGCCCTGTACGAAAGCAACAGCCGCACGCATTGCTCGGATGCCGAGCACGACCAGGTGATCGATGCCATCGAGGCCGGCAATGTTGAAGTGGCGGTGGACCTGATGATGCGCCATATGGACAGCGTTGACGCCAAGCTCAACCTCGATGGCGAAACCGCCTCCGATGATCTGCACGCGGTGTTCTCGCACCTGCTACCAAGCGGCAAGAAGAAAGTCGTGAGCCGTTGATAGGCGCAACCGGCACCAAGAAAAAGCCCGCTCATTGAGCGGGCTTTTTCTTGGTCGAGATTTATTCTGCCTGACTTAGTCTTGGCGATCTTAGTCGCGGCGATGCACTGATTGGCCGGCGGCAAAGGTTTCTTTAATCGCACGATCGTCACCCAGCATGGTCAGGGCGAACAGGCGTTCATCCAGGCTCTTGGCCTGCTGCATGCGGTAGCTGATCAGCGGCGTAGCGTTGTAGTCGAGCACCACGAAGTCAGCGTCTTTACCGGGCAGGAAGTTGCCCAGCTTGTCGTCCAGGTACAGCGCATTGGCACCGCCGAGGGTAGCCAGGTACAGCGACTTGAACGGGTCGAGCTTCTTGCCCTGCAGCTGCATGACCTTGTAGGCCTCGTTCAGCGACTGCAGCTGGCTGAAGCTGGTGCCGGCGCCGACGTCGGTACCCAGACCGACGCGTACGCCGTGCTCTTCCAGCTTGTTGAGGTCGAACAGGCCGCTGCCGAGGAACAGATTGGAGGTCGGGCAGAAGGCCACGGCCGAGCCGGTTTCGGCCAGGCGTTTGCATTCGTCGTCGCACAGGTGCACGCCGTGGGCGAATACCGATCGCGCGCCGATCAGCTGGTAGTGGTCGTACACATCCAGGTAGCCCTTGCGCTCGGGGAACAGCGCCTTGACCCATTCGATTTCCTTGCGGTTCTCGGACAGGTGGGTGTGCATATACAGGTCCGGGTACTCGCCCAGCAGCTTGCCTGCCAGGGTCAGTTGCTCCGGGGTGCTGGTGGGGGCGAAGCGTGGCGTAACCGCGTAATGCAGGCGGCCCTTGCCGTGCCAGCGTTCGATCAACTCCTTACTGTCGGCGTAGCCGGTCTCGGGCGTGTCGGTCAGGTAGTCCGGGGCGTTGCGGTCCATCAGCACCTTGCCGGCGATCATGCGCAGGTTGAGCGCTTCAGCCGCTTCGAAAAAGGCGTCTACCGATTGCTTGTGCACGCTGCCGAACACCAGGGCGGTGGTGGTGCCGTTGCGCAGCAATTCCTTGAGGAAGATGCCGGCCACGTCCGCAGCATGGGCTTTATCGGCGAATTGCTGTTCGGTGGGGAAGGTGTAGGTGTTCAGCCAGTCCAGCAGCTGCTCGCCATAGGAGGCGATCATCCCGGTTTGCGGGTAGTGGATATGGGTGTCGATAAAGCCGGGGGTGATCAGGGCATCACGATACTCAGTGATTTCAACGCCCTTGAGCTTTGGCAGCAGGTCGGCCGCATGGCCGACGTTGGCCACCTGGCCGTTGTCGATGACCAGCAGGCCGTCTTCGAAATACTCATAGGATTGCTCAACGCCCACCACGGCCGGGTCGGCGATGCTGTGCAGGATGGCGGCGCGGTAGGCTTTCACTGGGCTAGTCATGTAACGCTGATCTCAATCTATGAAGTGGGTTGCTCAGACGCGCGTGCGCCTGGGCAGATAGTCAGGCCTGGCTTCGGCGAGAGGCGGGCAGCAGCTTGGCAACGCTGGGCTGGCCCTTTTTGCTCTCTTGGCCAAAGGCGGCGTTATAGGTGGCGATTACTTCGCCAGCGATGGACACGGCAATTTCTACCGGCAATTTGCCTTTTACTTCGGCCAAGCCCATGGGGCAGCGCATGCGCGCCACTACTGCTGGGTCGAAGCCGCGGTCACGCAAGCGGTGTTCGAACTTGGCGCGTTTGGTCTGCGAGCCGATCAGGCCGTAGTAGGCAAAATCGTCGCGCTTGAGGATTTCGGCGGTCAGTTCCAGGTCGAGCTGGTGGTTGTGGGTCATGACGATAAAGTAGCTGCCGGCAGGCATGCGCTCGATCTCGTCGATCACCTCGTCATTGACCACCTTGTCGACCCCAGCGGGGATCTGCTCGGGGAACTCGTTTTCCCGCGAGTCGATCCAGCGCACCTTGCATGGCAGGCTGGCGAGCAGCGGCACCAGGGCGCGGCCGACGTGACCAGCGCCGAATACAGCGATCTGTGCTTGCGGTTGGCCCATGGGCTCGAACAGCAGCACGGTGGCGCCACCGCAGCACTGGCCGAGGCTGGCCCCCAGGCTGAAGCGCTCCAGGCGGGTGTCCTGGCTGCGGCTCTCGAGCATTTCGCGGGCCAGCTCCATCGCCTTGTATTCCAAGTGACCGCCACCCACGGTTTCGAAGATGCGGTCAGCGGTGACCACCATTTTCGAGCCCGCATTGCGCGGCGTGGAGCCGTGCTCTTCGATTATGGTCACCAGTACGCAAGGCTGGCCTTGCTGCTGCAGTTCGGCGAGGGCGCTGATCCAGCTCATTTGCTCAGCCTCCAGGTAGGTGGCAGTTGTCCGGGGCGCGGCAGGCGCCAGTTGCTCGGCGACGGGTCCAGTATCGGTACTGGAATGGGTCGCGGTGTTTGCGGTTTCGTTTCGGTGTGTTTTGTCATTGTTGTACACCTGCTTCGTTGTTCATTCACGCCCCTGGTAGACAACGCTTCGCGGTTGTCCACCCTACGAGGTTCGTAGGGTGGATCGGGGCGCGTAGCTGTCGCGCAGCACATCCACCAGATCGGTGGTTCGCGTCAGACCGTTTCGACCTCGGCTGCGCTCTGGGCTTTGTTCGTGGTCTTCAGCTTGCGCATCTGCTCCACCCCCCAGAGCACGCGCTCAGGTGTGGCCGGGGCGTCGATGTTCGGCTGCACGCGGTAGTCCGCCAGGCTGGCCACGGCGTCCTTAATCGCGCACCAAGTGGCGATGCCGAGCATAAACGGCGGCTCACCGACGGCCTTGGAGTGAAACACGGTGTCTTCCGGGTTCTTGCGGTTTTCCACCAGCTTGACGCGCAGGTCCAGCGGCATATCGGCGATGGCCGGAATTTTGTAGCCAGCGGGACCATTGGTGACCAGCTTGCCTTTGTTGTTCCACACCAGTTCTTCGGTGGTTAGCCAGCCCATGCCCTGAACGAAGGCGCCTTCGACCTGGCCGATATCGATAGCCGGGTTCAGTGAGGCGCCAACGTCATGCAGGATGTCGGTGCGCAGCATCTTGTATTCGCCAGTCAGGGTGTCGACGATCACTTCCGAGCAGGCTGCGCCGTAGGCGAAGTAGTAGAAGGGACGGCCGGCGGCCTTGTCACGGTCATAGAAAATCTTCGGCGTGCGGTAGAAGCCAGTGCTGGAGAGAGATACCTGGCCGAAGTAGGCCTTCTGAATCACTTCCTCGAAGCTCAGGAACAGATCACGTACGCGCACCTGGCTGTTGCGGAACTCGACGTCTTCCGGGGTGACCTTGTATTCGCGTACCAGAAAATCAACCAGGCGCTGCTTGAGGGTTTCAGCGGCGTTCTGGGCGGCTTTGCCATTGAGGTCGGCACCGCTGGAAGCGGCGGTCGGCGAGGTGTTCGGCACCTTGTCGGTGTTGGTAGCGGTGATCTGGATACGCGAGATATCCACCTGCAGCACTTCGGCGACGATCTGCGCGACCTTAGTGTTGAGGCCCTGGCCCATCTCGGTGCCGCCGTGGTTCAGGTGGATCGAACCGTCGGTGTAGATATGGATCAGCGCGCCGGCCTGGTTGAGGAAGGTGGCGGTAAAGCTGATGCCGAATTTAACCGGGGTCAGCGCCAGGCCTTTCTTCAGCACCGGGCTCTTGGCATTGAACGCACGGATTTCTTCGCGGCGTTTGGCATAGTCACTGCTGGCTTCCAGCTCGGCGGTCATCTCGTGGATGACGTTGTGCTCGACGGTCTGGTGGTAGTGGGTGACGTTGCGCTCGGTCTTGCCGTAGTAGTTGGTTTTGCGCACTTCCAACGGATCTTTGCCCAGGCTGCGGGCGACGGCATCCATGATTTCCTCGATAGCGACCATCCCTTGCGGGCCGCCAAAGCCGCGGTAAGCGGTGTTCGAGGCGGTGTTGGTCTTGCAGCGGTGACCATTGATGGTGGCGTTGCCGAGGAAGTAGGCATTGTCGGAGTGGAACATCGCGCGGTCGACGATTGAACCGGACAGGTCAGGCGAGTAGCCGCAGTTGCCGGCCAATTCGATTTCGATGCCATGCAACAGGCCGTTGTCGTCGAAGCCCACGTCGTATTCGACGTAAAAGGGGTGACGCTTGCCGGTCATCTGCATGTCTTCAACGCGCGGCAGGCGCATCTTGGTCGGCCGGCCGGTGAGGTGCGCGATCACCGCGCAGAGGCATGCCGGGCCTGCGGCCTGGGTTTCCTTACCGCCGAAACCGCCGCCCATGCGGCGCATGTCGATGACGATCTTGTGCATCGGTACGCCAAGCACTTCTGCGACCAGCTTCTGCACTTCGGTGGCGTTCTGCGTGGAGGTGTAAACGATCATGCCGCCGTCTTCAGTCGGCATCACCGAGGAGATCTGGGTTTCCAGGTAGAAGTGTTCCTGGCCGCCGATATGCAGGCTGCCTTGCAGGCGGCGCGGCGCGGTAGCCAGTTCTGCACTGGAGTTGCCGATCTTGTGCTGATGGCTGTCGAGGACGAAATGCTTCTTGTGCAGAGCATCCACTACGTCCAGCACTGGCTCGAGGTCTTCATATTCGATGACCGCAGCCATGGCCGCTTTGCGCGCGGTTTCCAGGCTATCCGCGCCAACGGCGATCACCACCTGGCCAACGTATTCGACCTTGCCGTCCGCCAGCAGCGGGTCACCGGCGACTACGGGGCCGATATCAAGCTGGCCGGGTACGTCATCCTTGGTGATGGCGATAGCCACGCCCGGGAACTGGTAGCAAGGGCTGGTATCGATGCTGACGATGCGCGCGTGAGCGCGGTCGCTCATGCGGGCATAAACGTGCAGCTGATTGGGGAATTCCAGGCGGTCGTCGACGTAGACGGCTTCGCCAGAGACGTGTTTGTCGGCGCTGTCATGTTTAACGCTGCGGCCGACGCCGGTGGTGATGTCGGCGCGGAACAGTTCGGCCAATTCGGCCTGGCTTTTAATTACATGATGATTAGACATAAGCGGTCACCCGGGTTTCGACTTCGGGAGCTTGCAGCTCGAGGAAGAATTTACGCAGCAGATTCTGTGCTGTGAGCAGGCGGTATTCCTTGCTGGCGCGGAAGTCGCTGAGCGGGGTGAAATCCTCGGCCAGCGCGGCGCAAGCGCGTTCGATCACGCCCGGATACCAGGCGGAACCCTGCAGCGCGGCTTCACAGGCCGTGGCCCGTTTCGGAATCGCGGCCATGCCGCCAAAGGCAATGCGTGCGCTTTGCACCACGCCGTCTTCGACCACCAGGTTGAAGGCGGCGCAAACGGCGGAAATGTCGTCGTCGAGGCGCTTGGATACCTTGTAGGCGCGGAACGCCTGGCTGGCCTGGTGGCGCGGCACGATGATCTTCTCGATAAATTCGGCTTCCTGGCGCGCAGTCACCTTGTAATCGAGGAAGTAGTCTTCGATCGGCAGGGTGCGGCTCTCATTGCCTTTGCGCAGGACGATATGCGCGCCGAGGGCGATCAGCAGCGGCGGGGCGTCGCCAATTGGCGAGGCGTTGCCGATATTGCCGCCCAGGGTGCCCTGGTTGCGGATTTGCAGCGAGGCAAAGCGGTGCAGCAGCTCGCCAAAGTCCGGGTAGTCCTGGGCCAGCGCTGCGTAGCAATCGGAGAGCGCAGTGGCGGCACCGATTTCGATGCTCTCGGCGGTCACTACGACGCGCTTCATCGCTTCGATATGGCCAACGTAGATCATTACCGGCAGTTCGCGGTGGAACTGGGTAACTTCCAAGGCCAGATCGGTGCCGCCAGCCAGCAGGCGCGCCTCTGGGTTGGCCGCATAGATATCGGCCAGGTCGGCGACGGTCAGCGGTAACAGGCAGCGTTTGTCGCCGCTATTGAGCTCAGCAGTATCTTGCGGGGCGATGGCTTTCAGTTGCTCGACGGTTTGCGCTTCGGCAGCGTCGAACTGGTCTGGCTGCTTCTGGCAACAGGCCTGCTCGGCGGCATCGATAATCGGGCGGTAGCCGGTGCAGCGGCATAGGTTGCCGGCCAGAGCTTCCATGGTGTCGGCCTTGTCGAAACCGCTGCTGTTTTTCTGCAGGGCGAACAGCGACATGACAAAACCTGGGGTGCAGAAGCCGCACTGCGAGCCGTGGCAGTCGACCATGGCTTGTTGCACGCTATGCAGTTGGCCTTGGTGCTTGAGGTCTTCAACCGTGATCAGTTGCTTGCCGTGCAAGGAGGAAACGAAGGTCAGGCAGGAGTTGAGGGTGCGATAACGCACATGCTCACCATCCAGCTCACCGACTACTACGGTGCAGGCACCGCAGTCGCCTGAAGCGCAGCCTTCTTTGGTTCCGGATTTGCCGACATGCTCACGCAGGTAATTGAGCACGGTGACGTTTGGGTCCAGGGCATGCTCAGTACGCAGCTCCCGGTTGAGTAAAAACTGGATCAAGGACGACCTCCAGGCACTTTATTGTTCTCGTATCAGGCTCTGCTAAAACGACTGAGCACAACGGCGCAGCGTTTCCACACGGCTTGGCATGAGGCGAATCTAGAGTTTTCTGACTTTAGGGTCAACAAATATTTGACTCTTTGGTCAGGCGATTGTCATACGATTCAGTTATGAGCGCGAAAAGCCCTGTAACTCGGTTAAACGCTAGCTGCTTTTGTGCCAAGCAAGGCGCTGCAGAAACAAAAGTGCACGCATGCAAAAACGCCAAGGGGGGGAGTCCTTGGCGTTTTTTGTAGCGGCGTCTGCGCTCTAGGAATTAGTCAGCTGCGAATCGGTCAGTTGATGCTCTTCACCGGCGTAATAAGCGCGCACCCGTGGGTCCATCACCGCGCGCCACAGCGGCGGAAACAGCGCGAGAACGATCATCCCGGCGTAGCCGTTGGGCAACTGCGGGCTATCGTCGAAATGGCGCAGCACCTGATAACGGCGTTTGGCGTAAGCATGGTGGTCGGAATGGCGCTGCAGATGGAAGAGAAACAGGTTGGTCAGCAGAAAGTTGCTATTCCAAGAGTGCGTCGGATTGGTGCGTTCATAGCGGCCAGTGTCCAGCTTGCGGCGATGCAGGCCGTAATGCTCCACATAGTTGACGATTTCCAGCAGGGTAAAGGCGACCACCGACTGCGCAATAAAGAACACTGCGCCGAGCCAGCCGAAGGCCAGGCTGAAACCGAGCAGTAACAATGCGCTGGCCGCATACCAGCCAATCAGCTCATTGCGCCAGTGCAGTGCGGGCAGGTTCTTGCGTTTCAGCCGCTCTGCTTCAAGCTTCCAAGCATTGAGGAAGTTGTGCACATAGGCGTGCGGCAGGAAGGCATACAGGCTCTGGCCGTAACGCGAAGAGCTGGCGTCTTCCGGAGTTGATACATGCACATGGTGGCCGCGTACATGCTCGATCTTGAAGCCGCCGTAGCATACGGCTGCCAGTAGCAAGCCGCCAGCATTCTGCTCCAACTGCGGGTCTTTATGAATGAACTCATGGGCCACGGTGATGCCAATGGCGCCAGTGACCGTGCCGACGGAAAGTACCCAGCCGAGCTGGCCAATCCAGCTCCAGGCCTCATGGTTGACGAACACCCAGCCGGACCAACCGAGCATGCCAAGCAAAGCCGGCACGGTGATCAGGCTAAGCAAGCGGTAATAACCCTGCTGCTCCATTTGCGGTACTTGCACCGCTTCGTCGGGGTTGGCGGGGTCGCGGCCGATAATGAAGTCCAGCAACGGAATCACCCCAAACACCACCAACACTACCAACCAGGGCCAGGCGTTGGTGTATTGGCTATTTAATGACCAGTAATAGCTCAATGGGATGCCCAATACAGGGATCAACCATAACCAGTAGCCGATGCTTTTAATCACAAGCATCCAGTTGGAGGGTAGGCGTTCGAACATGGTGGCTCCGTACTTATTATTGTTGGAGTAGGGTGTTGGTTGAATTGTAGGACAATCCGTGTTGCTGCCCATCCCCTGACAGCCCACCTTTTGGTTTGAAAGCAGGGCGCTGGTAGCCTTGGCCCGGTAACACCCTGTGTTACACTCGCGCCGGCGCTCGACCGCTCAGGCCAAGCCTGGCGCGGGTTTAGCCGCTTTAAGCCATCTCCAATAGGTCAGATAGAGCCTAAGGATCATCATGACGTTCAAGGCACCGGATAGCCTCGCTGAGCAGATCGCCCATCACCTTGCCGAACGCATCATTCGTGGTGAGTTGAAGGCGCGTGAGCGGATTCAGGAACAGAAAGTCACCCAGGCGCTGAATGTCAGCCGAGGGTCGGTGCGCGAAGCACTGCTGATTCTGGAACGCCGGCACCTGATCGTGATTCCGCCGCGCCGTGGCGCGCAGGTGGCTGAACTGACGCCGCATAATGTCAAGAGCCTGTACGCCCTGGTCATGGAGCTCTACATCCTACTGGGCAAAGCGGTGGCGGATAGCTGGCAGGCCGAGGCCGATCTCGGGCCGTTCCTGGTTATTCAGCAGCGCCTGCAGGACAGCCTGCAGCGTGAAGATATCAATGCTTTTGTCGAAAGCAGCTTTGACATCATGCGTGCTGCATTCCCGTTCTCCAATAATCCCTACCTACAGGAAACCGTGGAGAACCTGCTGCCGGCTATCAGCCGCACCTATCACTTGGCGCTGGAGCGGCGCAAAGGTGAAATGGGCCAGTTCCTCAATACCTTTGCCGCCTTGCTGCAGGCGATCATCGCCCGTGACCACCAGGCCATCCGCGAGATCTTGCTGGGTTACGGTGAGCACAATTGCCAGCTGGTGCTGGCCGCACTGGCCGACGCTTAAGGAAGGCTGTCTATGCGGCTCAAGTGCATCAAACTGGCCGGTTTCAAGTCATTCGTCGACCCGACCACGGTGACCTTCCCCAGTAATATGGCGGCAGTGGTCGGGCCTAACGGCTGCGGCAAGTCGAACATTATCGACGCCGTGCGCTGGGTGATGGGCGAAAGTTCGGCGAAGAACCTGCGTGGCGAGTCGATGACCGACGTCATCTTTAATGGCTCCAATACCCGCAAACCGGTGACCCAGGCCTCCATCGAGCTGGTCTTCGACAACTCCGACGGCACCCTGACGGGCGAGTACGCCGGCTATAACGAAATCTCCATACGCCGCCGGGTCACCCGCGACAGCCAGAACACCTATTTCCTCAACGGCACCAAGTGCCGTCGCCGCGACATTACCGACATATTCCTCGGTACCGGTCTGGGCCCGCGCAGCTACTCGATTATCGAGCAGGGCATGATCAGCAAGCTGATCGAAGCTAAGCCGGAAGACTTGCGTAACTTTATCGAAGAAGCCGCCGGCATCTCCAAGTACAAGGAGCGTCGCCGCGAGACTGAAAACCGCATTCGCCGGACTCATGAAAACCTGGCGCGCCTGACTGACCTGCGTGAAGAGCTGGAGCGTCAGCTCGACCGCTTGCACCGCCAGGCCCAGTCGGCGGAGAAATATCAGGAATACAAGGCCGAGGAGCGTCAGCTCAAGGCCCAGCTCACGGCACTGCGCTGGCAAGCGCTAAATGAACAGGTGGGCAGCCGCGAGGCGGTGATCAGCAACCAGGAAGTCAGCTTCGAAGCCCTGGTCGCTGAGCAGCGCAATGCCGATGCGAGCATCGAGCGCCTGCGCGACGGCCACCATGAGCTGAGCGAGCGTTTCAATCTGGTGCAGGGCCGTTTCTACTCGGTGGGCGGTGATATCGCCCGCATCGAGCAGAGTATTCAGCACGGTCAACAGCGTCTGCGTCAGTTGCAGGATGACCTCAACGAAGCCGAACGCGCGCGCCTGGAAACCGAATCGCACCTGGGCCACGACCGCACATTGCTGGCGACCCTGGGCGAAGAGCTGGCCATGCTCGAGCCTGAGCAGGAGCTGACTGCAGCGGCGGCAGAAGAATCTGCGGCCGGGTTGGAAGAATCCGAAACAGCCATGCATGGCTGGCAGGAACAGTGGGATAGCTTCAACCAGCGCAGCGCCGAACCACGGCGTCAGGCCGAAGTGCAGCAATCACGCATTGCCCAGCTGGAGCAGAGCCTGGAGCGCCTGGCCGAGCGCCAGCGCCGCCTTACCGATGAGCAGCAACAACTGTCGGCCGACCCGGAAGATGCCGCGATTATCGAGCTGAGCGAGCAGATCGCCGCCGGCGAAATCAGCCTGGAAGATCTGCAGCAGGAAGAAGAACAGCAGGCAGAGCGTCTGCAGCAGCTGCGTAATGATCTGCAGCACAGCGGTCAGGCCCAGCAGCAGGCGCAAGGCGAATTGCAGCGGTTGAATGGTCGTCTGGCTTCGTTGGAAGCGCTGCAACAAGCGGCGCTGGACCCAGGCAAAGGTGCCGGTGAGTGGCTGCGCGAGCAGCAACTGAGTGAGCGGCCACGTCTGGCTGAAGGCCTGCGCGTTGAAGCCGGCTGGGAACTGGCGGTGGAAACCGTACTGGGCGCCGACCTGCAGGCCGTGCTGCTGGATGATTTCCAAGGTTTGGATTTTGCCGGCCTGACCCAGGGCGATTTACGCCTGGCTAGCCCGAGTAAGAACGGCGCGCGGGTTGCCGGCAGCCTGCTGGACAAGGTCGAAGCGAACGTCGATCTGGCGCCTTGGCTGGCCAAGGTCAGGCCAGTGCAAAGCCTGGATGAAGCACTGGCTGCACGCTTGAGCCTGGCCGAAGGCGAAAGCCTGATCAGCCGTGATGGTTACTGGGTTGGTCGGCACTTTTTGCGCGTGCGCCGCGCCAGTGAAGCGGAAAGCGGCGTGCTGGCCCGCGGTCAGGAGATCGAGCGGCTGACTCTGGAGCGTGATGAGCGCGAAGCCGCACTGGCCGTGCTCGATGAGCGCCTGCTGCACTTGCGTGAAAATCAGCGCGCCCAGGAAGAGCAACGCGAGCAACAACGCCGCCAGGCACAGGATCAGGCCCGTCGGCTCGGCGAGCTGAAGGCCCAGCTGTCTGCCGGGCAGGCCAAGGTCGAGCAGCTGATACTGCGCCGTACCCGCCTGGATAGCGAGCTGCTGGAGCTAGGCGAACAACGCGAAATCGAACATGAGCAACTGGGTGAATCGCGCTTGCAGCTGCAAGATGCCCTGGATGCCATGGCCAATGACAATGAGCAGCGCGAAAGCCTGTTAGCCCGCCGCGACAGCCTGCGTGAGCGTCTCGATCGGGTGCGTCAGGAAGCCCGTCAGCACAAGGATCACGCCCATCAACTGGCCGTGCGTCTGGGTTCGCTGAAAGCCCAGCATGACTCTACCCGTCAGGCCCTGGAGCGCCTGGAGTTGCAGGCCGAGCGTCTGCACGAGAAGCGCGAGCAACTCAACCTCAACCTGGAGGAGGGTGAAGCGCCGCTGGAAGAGCTGCGGATGAAGCTGGAAGAGCAGCTCGACAAGCGCATGGCGGTGGAAGACGAACTCAAGCTGGCGCGTCTGGCGCTGGAAGATGCCGACCGTGAACTGCGTGATGCGGAAAAACGCCGTACCCAGGCCGAACAGCAGGCGCAGTTATTACGGGGCCAGCTGGAACAGCAACGAATGGATTGGCAATCGCTGACCGTAAGGCGCAAAGCCCTGCAGGACCAATTGCTGGAAGACAATTACGACCTGCATGGTGTACTCGCCAGCCTGCCTGCAGAAGCCAGCGAGAAAGTCTGGGAAGACGAGCTGGAGCGTCTGGCTGCACGTATTCAGCGTCTGGGTCCGATCAACCTGGCGGCGATTGACGAATACCAGCAGCAATCCGAGCGTAAACGCTACCTGGATGCGCAGAACGCCGACTTGGTAGAGGCCCTGGATACTCTGGAAAATGTGATTCGCAAGATCGACAAGGAAACCCGTAACCGCTTCAAGGAAACCTTCGATCAAATCAACGGTGGCCTGCAGGCGTTATTCCCGAAAGTCTTCGGTGGTGGCAACGCTTATCTGGAGCTAACCGGCGAAGATTTGCTGGATACCGGTGTAACCATCATGGCGCGCCCGCCGGGCAAGAAGAACAGCACCATTCATTTGTTGTCCGGCGGGGAAAAGGCGCTAACGGCATTGGCCTTGGTATTTGCCATCTTCAAACTTAACCCCGCGCCGTTCTGCATGCTGGATGAAGTGGACGCGCCGCTGGATGACGCCAACGTCGGGCGTTATGCACGGCTGGTAAAAGAGATGTCGGAAACTGTGCAATTTATCTATATCACCCACAATAAAATCGCCATGGAAATGGCCGATCAGTTGATGGGTGTAACCATGCATGAGCCTGGCTGTTCGCGGTTGGTGGCCGTGGATGTAGAGGAAGCGCTGGCCTTGGTTGAATCATGATGGCCAGGGCGGTGTAAAGTTATCTTTCGTCGTGCTAGCTTAATGCGCATTGATATTAGACGTGGCGTTATAACTGAGGGAAAGGCCTGGCAGAACATGGGCTTGGCGTCGCGAAAAAGAATTAGCAAAATGGCCCGGGAAGGCCTTTTTCATCACATTTTTATTAGGGGTTAAGGTATTTCATGGAATTCGGTCTGCGCGAGTGGCTGATTGTCATCGGCATTATAGTAATTGCCGGCATCCTGTTTGATGGCTGGCGTCGGATGCGTGGTAGCAAAGGCAAACTCAAGTTCAAGCTTGATCGCAGTTTTGCCAATTTGCCGGACGACGACAGCGATCCCGATCTGCTTAGTCCGCCTCGGGTTATTGATCGCAGTAATGAGCCAGCTTTCGATGAAGAAGACCTGCCGTCGCTCAGCGCTCGTGAGTTGAATCGTCGCCGCAGCGGTGAACCTCAGCAGGGCGACCTTAACCTGGGCTTGGACGAGCCTGTGCCGACGTTGCTTAACCCGGTTGATGACGACGTGGTCAAACCCGCCGGTCAGACCAAAGAAAGCAACAAGGAATTGCCGCCGGTTGAAGAAGTGCTGGTAATCAACGTCATTGCTCGCGATGAAGAAGGCTTCAAAGGCCCAGCGCTGTTGCAGAACATTCTGGAAAGCGGCCTGCGTTTCGGTGAGATGGACATTTTCCATCGCCACGAAAGCATGGCCGGTAACGGTGAAGTGCTGTTCTCCATGGCCAATGCATTAAAACCTGGCACTTTTGATCTCGATGATATTGAGGGTTTCAGCACTCGCGCCGTGAGCTTCTTCCTTGGCTTGCCCGGTCCGCGTCATCCCAAGCAGGCGTTTGATGTGATGGTGGCAGCCGCACGCAAACTGGCTCATGAACTGGGTGGCGAGTTGAAGGATGACCAGCGCAGCGTGATGACTGCGCAAACTATCGAACATTATCGTCAGCGCATCGTCGAATATGAGCGCAAGCAACTGACCAATAAGCGCTGATTAATCGATGAAATACCAAGAGCAGCCAAGGCTGCTCTTTTCGTTTGAGAGAACACTGCAATGACCGACGCTTCGATTGCTGCCCAGCGCATTGTGCAACTGCGTGCCGAACTGGATGAGCATAACTACCGCTATTACGTTCTCGATGAACCGAGCGTTCCCGATGCCGAATACGACCGTCTGTTTCGTGAATTGCAGGCACTGGAAGCTGAACATCCGCAACTGGTGACAGCCGAGTCGCCGACCCAGCGCGTCGGCGCTGAGGCGCTGGCGGCGTTTGGCGAAGTACGCCATGAGATTCCAATGCTCAGCCTGGGTAATGCCTTCGAAGAAGAGGATCTACTTGCCTTCGACCGCAGTGTGCAGAGCGGCCTTGGCCTTTCGGGCGACCTGTTCGGCGGCGGAGCGGATGTTGAATACAGCTGCGAACCCAAGCTCGATGGTCTGGCCGTCAGCTTGCGTTACGAGAACGGCCAATTAGTGCGCGGCGCGACCCGTGGCGATGGCACTACCGGCGAGGATATCAGCCGCAATGTGCGCACCATCCGCAACGTGCCACTCAAGCTGCAAGGCGAAGGTTGGCCGCTGATGCTGGAAGTGCGCGGCGAAGTCTATATGCCCAAGGTGGGTTTTGAAGAGCTTAATGCCCGTCAAGCCGAGAGCGGTGGCAAGACCTTCGCCAACCCGCGCAATGCAGCAGCCGGAAGCCTGCGTCAGCTCGATCCGAAGATCACTGCTAGCCGGCCGCTGGAGTTCTGCTGCTATGGCGTCGGCCAAGTCAGCGGCGAGCTCGCGACCACTCAGGTTGGCATGCTCGAACAGCTCAAAGCCTGGGGTATTCCCATTAGCCGCGAACTGAAACTGGCCAAGGGCGTGCAGGCTTGTCTGGATTACTACCGAGATATTGGCGAACGGCGCATGGCCCTGGCCTATGACATCGATGGTGTGGTGTTCAAGGTCAATACCATCGAAGATCAGCAGCAACTCGGCTTCCGCGCGCGCACGCCGCACTGGGCGATTGCCCACAAGTTTCCGGCGCAGGAAGAACTGACCGAGCTGCTAGGTGTGGAGTTTCAGGTTGGTCGAACCGGTGCGGTCACTCCAGTAGCGCGGCTCAAACCGGTCAAGGTGGCAGGAGTGATGGTGGCCAATGCCACGCTGCACAATATGGATGAGGTGGCGCGCCTGGGTGTGATGATTGGCGATACGGTGATTATCCGCCGCGCCGGTGATGTAATCCCGCAGGTTATGTCAGTGGTGCCAGAGCGGCGTCCAGCGAATGCCCGGGCCGTGCAGATACCAGAAAACTGCCCAGTGTGCGGCTCCCACGTTGAGCGCACCCAGCTGGTCAAGCGCAGCAAGGGCAAGGAAACCTTTAGTGAGGGCTCGGTGTATCGCTGTGTCGGGCGCCTGGCCTGTGCTGCCCAGCTTAAACAGGCAATCATTCACTTCGTCTCGCGCCGGGCCATGGATATCGAAGGCCTGGGCGACAAGACCATTGAGCAGTTGGTCGATGAGCAGCTGATCGCCTCGCCGGCCGATCTGTACAAGCTGACCTATGAGCAGATCGTCAATCTGGAAGGCTTTGCCGAGGTTTCCAGTAACAAGCTGCTGCAAGCCATCGCCGACAGCAAGCAACCGACCCTGGCGCGGTTTATTTACGCCCTCGGTATACCCGATGTGGGCGAGGAAACGGCCAAAGTGCTGGCCCGTTCACTGGCATCTTTAGAGCGCGTACAGCAAGCCTTGCCGGAAGTGCTGACCTACCTGCCGGATATCGGTCTGGAGGTTGCCCATGAGATTCACAGCTTCTTTGCCGATAGCCATAACCAGCAGGTGATTGCGGCCTTGCTGGCCAGCGACCAGTGCGGCTTGCAGTTGCAGGAACAGAGTGAGCTAGGTGCCGAGCTCAGCGCCAGTGCCACGCTGGCAGGAATGCTCGACAAACTGAATATCCCCTCCGTAGGCCCTGGAGGCGCGCAGAAGCTGGCGGATAAGTTTCACAATCTTGAGGCTGTATTGGCAGCTGACTGGCTGGATATGCGCCAGACCCTACCCGAGAAGCAAGCCAAGGCGGTGCGCGAATTTTTCGACGTAAAGGCCAATGCTGAGCGTGCAAGGGCCATCGAGGCGCAGTTGCAGGCCTTTGGTATGCACTGGCACAGCGAGAAAAAACTTATCGAAGGCTTGCCGCTGGCGGGGCAGACCTGGGTGCTGACCGGCACGCTGGAGGTTATGAGCCGCGACGTAGCCAAGGAGAAACTGGAAAGCCTGGGCGCCAAGGTAGCCGGTTCGGTATCGGCGAAAACCAGTTGCTTGGTGGCAGGGCCTGGGGCGGGCTCGAAGCTGGCCAAGGCCAGTGACTTAGGGGTGCGTGTGATTGACGAGGCGCAGTTTTTGTCAGCCTTGGCAGGCTACGGCCTCTAGACGAGCGGGTTTTCTGTACTGCCCCCAAACAGGGTTTAGGGGCAGTCCGACAACTTAGTTACCGGTTACGTTCACGCAGGTTTCGCCGAAGAACGGGTAGAAGCCTTTGGTGTGGTAATCAGCGGTAGCGATGGTGCCGATGTTGCCATTAGCCTTGGCGGCAGCAATGGAAGCGTCGCCTTTGTTGATCAGACCAATGATGGTGGTGGCGCAAGCAGTACCAGTTTTGCTACCCGAAGCGGTAGTGGCGGTGATCGGACCTTTGACGTCGGTGATCAGGCCAACGCTGACTGGCGACAGGCCGGAAGCGCAACCGCTGAGCAGGGTAACCAGGCCGGCAGCCAGAGCAATTTTCTTCAACATAATCGTGATTCCTTTTCGCTTATCCATAAGAAGCTTTACCCATCCAGGCAAAGACCCAGGCACCCTAAAGCAGTCGCTAGGCAATAACAAGTTTGCCTGCTTTTTTTCAAACCGGTTTCAAATTTATGAAATCTTTCGGTGGAGTTTTCTGCGGCCGTTGTTATTGCGCTAAGCGCAACTGATACGGCAGTCATAAAAACAGAGATTGCGCGCATCCACTGAGGGAAGCGAGGGGAGGTTGCCTGGCGCTTTAAGCAACACCAGGCGTGGTGCGATCAGTCACCGCGATATTCGCAACCACTGGTGCAGGTTTCGTGGATACGAATACGCGACAGCTCAGGTAGCAACGGCTTGAGTTGCTGCCAAATCCATTTGGCCAGCACTTCACTGGTGGGGTTTTCCAGGCCAGGAATATCGTTCAGGTAGTTGTGATCAAGCTGCTCATAGAGCGGTTTAAAGATCGCCTTGATCTCGGAGAAGTCGCGTATCCAACCGGTGTACGGATCGACCTCGCCTTCGATATACACCGCCACCTTGAAGGAGTGGCCGTGCAGGCGTCCGCATTTGTGGCCTTCGGGGACGTGAGGCAGGCGGTGCGCCGCCTCGAACATAAACTCTTTGAACAATTCCACGGTCTTTCTCTCAGGTGGTACGCGGCTAACAGCGTGTTTAGCAAGGCGCGAATATTACCAGCTCAACGGCTGTTAACCGAGTAACACTGAGAAATTGGATACAGTTTTATGGCTGATTGCGCTCCAACCGGTAGATGCTCACGGCCTCGTAGACCGCCTTGCGCAAGCGATTGATGCCGCCAATCGGGCGATGCTCGGGCAGCGCATGCCAGGGGTTGAACGATAGGTTGTCGCAGAACAGGTTCTGCTCGCGGCTATCAAAATCCTGCGCCGGCACCTTGATGGTGGCGACGGTTTCGAAGGGCGAGATGGCTTCGCTCCATTCAACACTGGGGTCTTCGATGGGCATGTAGTACTCGGCGTTCTGCCGCTGTACTTGCAGGGCAAAGCAGGCCGGTACACGGTCCAGCGACAGCTGCTGATACAGCGCATTGCGTAGGAAGTTCGGCAGGTCCTGGTTCTGTTCAGGCAACTGGTACTCAGGGCAGGCTTCTGGTTGAGGAATGACCCGGTACTTGATGTTGTGCTCGCCCAGTTTGAATGGGGCGATGGAGTTGTAGGTGGTCGCCACCGGTGTTTCCGGGGCGGGGGACAAGGTCTTCAGGGCGATGATCAGGTGGCGGATTTCCCAGGTGCTGGGGTTCCAGCTGGGGAAGAAAGCCATGGCCTTTTTGCCATCGGCCTGGGCCGCAAAATTGCTTTTGTACTCGGCCACGTCACGCACGAAAAAGGCTGGGTGATTGAACATCACGAAATCCTGCTCGTTGGCGTGCTGCGGGCTTTGCGTAAGTTTTTCTCCGGGCACATCCAGCAACTTGATCGCCATGCCGCGTGCATCGCGGGCTCTGTCAAATTGCGGGTAGGCATTGCCATTGGATAGGCGCATCCAGGCTTGCCAGGTTTTCCCAGGCTCGCTGAGCACGCCGCGTTGCAGACTGCTATCGATATCAGCGCTGACGGTGACTTCAGCCCTCATACAACCATGGGCCTTGGCGTGGGCATCGCGCAGCACGCGGGTATTGTCACGGTGCTGCTCGACCACACGAATGGCATCTTCGATGATGCCTCGGGTGAGCGAGGCTTCCTCGGCCGGAACCTGCTCTTGCGTGGAGACCGGGCCGGAGAACTTCCAGGCGTAATAGGCCGCACCGATGGCCCAGCCGCCAATACCAATGGCCAATGCGAGCACCAGCAGTTTGCCCAGTACGCGGCCGAGCCAGAGCCAGAATCGTTTAAACATGGGGTCAATTCCTTTTAATTATTCTCAGTGTGCGGTCACAGGCCGCAGGCGCTTCAGTTCTGGCAAGACGGGCCAGGCGTCCACTCTTTAGCGGCAACAGGTTGCAGCTGCTGTTCCAGCGCGGGATTGCCCAGGACCTTGAGGTATTCGATTAGCGCCCAGCGCTCTTCCGGCTGCAGGGCGCGGCCGATTACACCGTCTTCACGGCAGCCCGCGCGGAATTCATGGCCGCGATTGCTGTTGCCGGTGACCTGGGTATCGAAGTGGAAGCCACCGGTGAATTTTTCGCTGTTGTAGCCAATCTGTTTGGGGTTGAACTCGAAATTGCCTACCCAGAATTGGGTTTGCCGCTCAGACACTGGCGAGAGTAGCTGGAACAGGGTTGGTACCGACCCGTTATGCAGGAACGGTGGGGTGGCCCAGATGCCATCCAGCGGACGCGCCTTGTAGCCGCGTTTTTCCTGCACGCCAATCGGCAGGCCGAAACCGTCCATGCGCCAGCGTTCACGCTCGGAAATGCCGGCATCCTGATAGGCGCGGTTTTCCACATAGGCGGTGACATAGGCCAGGGCCTTGGCGCTGGAGATGCTGCGCATATCGATATCGTCCAGCGTGGCGCCAAACAGGCGCACATCCAGCTTGCTCAGTTCAGCCTTGGTCCAGCCCAGTTTGCTGATATCGAAGCGGTGGTCGGCGATATTGTCCGCTGTGGTCGGGTCGGTGCCGACGATGGAGGTCGGTACCACGCGCATACGCCACTCGGGATCGCGAGCGGGGGCAAAACGCTCATCCGGTTTCTTCGGATCAGGCGCATGGCAGTAGGCACAATTCTCGGTAAATAACGCGCGGCCACGGCTGGCCAGGGGTAGGTCGACCTTGCCGAAGACTTCCTCTGGCCAGGTGGGCGGTTGCAGTTGCTTGAGGGTTTCTTCCAGGGTGAACAGGTCACGCAGGCGTACGCTGGAGGGGTAGCGCTCGGCCTCGGCCACTGGATGACCGTTGGTATCGAGCAGACGCAGGGTGGCGCCAACCCCCAGCGCTTCGCCAACGTTGCGGGCCATCGGCTGCATGGCTGAGCCGTTCCACTGCACCCAGTCGAATTTCCAGATATCCCAGACCTGCGGGTAGCTCACTGGTGCATTGGCGACGCGGTAATTGCTTGAGTCGATGGCATCACCGAACACGCTGTTGGCAATCCGGCCAAATGCGTCGGTACGGCCAAAGCCTTCTTCGGTTGGATAAAGGCCGCGGTGCCAGTCATTGAAAGCCGTGCCAAGTAGGCGGTCGAGTACCACCTTGAAGTCGCGGCGCAGCTGCGCCTTGTGGTTGTCGTACTCATCGCCCAGTACCTGCTTGGCGAAGCGGCGGAATTTCAGCGGGTTGTAATAGGTGAAGGCCATGCTCATGCCGAGCGCCTGGCCAAAGCTGCCGCCACGCACTGTAGGCACAGTGGAAGCCAGCGAATGCAGCGCGGCACCGCCATCGATGCGCACGGCCTGGCCTTTATAACGCAGCTCACCGGTGTGGCAGGCGGCGCAACTTATATCCAGGTAATGTTCGCCGCTTTCCACATCGTCATGGCGGGCAAAGCCGACTGGCAGGTTGCCGGGGTTTAGCTGTGTGGGCTGTTGAGCTGGATCGACGAGGAAGCCGAAACGCGCAAGGTAATCCGGGGTGGCGAACTTGCTACTGCTGAACGGCAACTCCAGAGCGCTGAACCATTCATAGCGCAGGCCTTTCACCTGAGTACCCTGTGGGGTGTAGTAGTAGGTCTGGCGTTCTTCTGCCGACCACTGATTGAGGTAGTGCAGCTTATCGGGCTGTTGATAGTTCGGCAGGTTGGGGTTGGCGATGAAATACAGGGCAATCAACAGCCCCACAACCAGCAACAAAACAAGCCCATACAGGGCCCGACGGAGGATGTGCATGGGTACTTCCTTGTGGTGTTTTTTATTTGTTGGTTTTATGCCAATTGCAACAGCGGATGGCAAGCAGCCATTACTGCAAAACACCGGAAATATGCTTCTGTTAGGCCCGCGGAAGGCTTTACAGTGCAATTTATGCCGTGTTGATCAACAGGAGTGAGTGCATGCACCCATTTGACGCGCCGCAGCCGCCGAAGCTGGCGTTACTGCTGGGCTACGCCGGGCTGGTGCCTTTTGTTACTGGTGCATTAGGTATCTGGGTAACCCCAGAGGGTTGGCGTGTGTTGGTGTTAGCCGCTTTGCTGGATTACGCCGCAGTGATCCTGGCCTTTATGGGGGCAATTCACTGGGGACTGGCCATGCGTGCCGAGGATGCGAGCGAGCCGGCGCAGATGCAGCTGGGCTTATCGGTGGTGCCGCCATTGTTGGGCTGGCTGGCAATCAGCAGTGGTATGCCGATCAGTCTGGCATTGCCTCTGTGCTTGTTGGCGTTTGGCGGTTTGTATGCGGCCGACTTGCGTGCGGTGAAACTGGGCCTGGCACCGCAGTGGTATCCCAGCCTGCGCAGGCCGTTGACCATTGTCGTTTGCCTGAGCCTACTACTGGCCTGGGCCAGCGTGCTGCTGCGCTGAACTGAGCCATCGCTCTACAGTCGCCAGGGCCTGTTCACGGCGCTGCGTCCAGCCGCCCTGAATACACTGCAGCGGCTGTTGGTGGAACCGCAGCCAGTGCTCGCAATGCTGGTAGAACGCCATGCGCTGGGCCAGTTCAGGTTGGCAACGCTGGCCATCGTCAATCCAGGGCACATCGGCAGGGTTGAGCAGCAGGTGCAGGTGGTAATCACGGTCGAGCAGGGCTTGTTCGATCCAGGCGGGGCAGTCGCCAAACAGTTCGCGGCTCCAGAGCATATTGCTCAGCAAATGGGTATCAAGTATCAGCAGCTCGGGGCGCGCCGCTCTGGCCTGGTCTTCCCAGGCCAGTTGGCCCTGGGCGATGGTGCTGATATCGGCGTAGCAGGTGTCACGCTGCTCGCGGTCGATAAAATACCGCACGTACTCGCCCACCAGCCGCCCGCCGAACGCCGCTTGGATGTGCCCGGCCAACCAGCTTTTGCCGCTGGACTCCGGCCCGGTGAGCACCAGTACTTTCATGCTTGGGCCTTCATGCATGGGTCAGGGCGCGATCGCTGCGCCAGGTCAGCCAGCCGTTGACCGCCAGCAGGGTAAACAGCCCATAGAGTGCCGCCGTCGGGTACAGACCCTGTTGTACAAACAGTGCGACAAACAGCAGGTCGAGGACGATCCACAGCGGCCAGCATTCAACCCGTTTTTGCGCCATCCAAACCTGAGCGACCAGACTGAACGCGCTCAGCGCCGCATCCTGCCAGGGTGCGGCAGCGTCGGTGAAAGTGGCCATCAGATAGCCGAGCACCAGTGCACCGACTGCACCTATTGCTAAGCTGATCAATATGCCTTGCAGGCTGAGCCTACTTACCTGTACCCCTTGATGACTGCTGCCGCCGCGCGTCCATTGCCACCAGCCATAGCCTTGCAGTGCGGCGTACACGCCTTGCAGCAGCATATTTGAGTACAGCTTGCCGTCATAGAAGATCCAGGCGTACATCAGCACCATGACCAAGCCCAACGGCCAGCACCAGCGGTTCTGCCGCACTGTTAGCCAGACGGCCCATACGCCAAGGGCTGAAGCGATGATTTCCAGAGGCGACATAAGGTACCGATGAGCAAGGATGAGAATGGTCGGCGATTGTAGCGATAAGAGTTGTGCGCCGTCTTGGCTGTCCGGCGCGTCATATCGGCTAGATGGCTAATTGCTATGGCTTTGCCGATATACTCTGCATCCCTTGAGGAGGCATGGCGTGTTCAAGTCCGTTTTAACTGCTATTGGTGCAGTCTGTGTGTTGGCTTTGGCCCACGTTGCCCAGGCTGTTGCAGAAAACTCGCACGCAACGGGCAAGGGACCCGCGACGGTGGTGTTTCTCAACCCCGGCTTCTCCAATGAGCCGTTCTGGGTCGGGTACAGCGACTTTATGCAAGCGGCCGCCGATGATTTGGGCATGCAACTGCAAGTGATCTATGGCGAGCGCAACCCGCCGCAGCTGTTGGAAAAAGCCCGCAGCGTGCTGGCCCGCGACCAGCAGCCGGACTACCTAGTATTCGTAAACGAAATGTATATCGCACCGGAGTTGCTCAGGCTGTTTGCCGATAGTTCGAGCAAGCTATTTTCCCTGCACAGCACCCTGACGCCCGAGCAACAGAAAATTATTGGTGCCTCGCGTGAGCAGTACCGCAACTGGATTGGTAGCCTGATCCCCAATGATGAGCAAGCCGGTTATTGGATGGCCAAGGCCCTGATCGCTAAGTTACAGGGCAAGCCCGGTAGTTTGTTGGCCTTTGCCGGAGTGCGTTACACGCCATCCTCTAGCCTACGTGAGGATGGCTTGCACCGTGCCCTGCGCGAACACCCGGAAATCAAACTGCAACAGATGCTGCAGGGTGAGTGGAAACGTCAGCGTGCCTATGAACAGGCGAAGCTGATGTTGCCACGTCATCCCGAAGTACGGCTGGTGTGGTCGGCTAATGATGAAATGGCTTTTGGGGTCATGCGAGCCGCGCAGGAACTGGGCAAACAGCCTGGTAAGGATATTTACCTGTCGGCGCTGAACAATTCGGATGAGGTGCTGCAGGCCTATATCGACGGCACGATTGATGTTCTGGTCGGCGGGCATTTCACCCTGGGCGGCTGGGCCATGGTGATGCTGCATGACTACCATGCAGGGCTGGATTTTGCCTCGCGTGGCGGCAAGGATCGAGTCGACCAGCTGTTCAGCCTGCTGGATGCCAAGCAGGCTGAGCACTTGCAGCAGCGTCTCAAAGTGCCAGGTTACGGCCTGGATTTTCGCCAGTTCAGCGCGGTGTACCACCCGCAGATCAAGGACTACGGTTTTTCCATCAAACCGTTGTTGCAGTAATTCAGACGCCTGCCAGGTGCAGCACCAGTTTGACGATGCTGAAGATCACCAGCACAAACACGGCGGTGAACAACACACCGATAATAATGAAGTGGCTGGGCTTGCCCCGTGAGAAGTCTCGGCTACGGTTCTTCGCGCTTTGCACACCGAGTGCTGCGCTCAGCACGCTTTGTAGCATCTCCCATAGCGTCAGCGGTTTGTTTTCCTCTTCGTTCATAAGCACCTCCTGCTTTGCTCTAAATGGCCTTGCCGCCTATTAGGTTTTGTTGATGCGTTCAGTGGAAGCAGGGTATTTCACTAGTTTGGCTACCGGGCGGCGCGGCCGTTGCAGCAACTCACCACCACAGTTTGGGCAAGTGGCATGAAGTCTGTTATCGGCGCATTCCCGACAGAACGTGCATTCGAATGAGCATATCAATGCATCGGTTGAGTCCGCCGACAGGTCACGGTCACAGCATTCACAGTTGGGGCGCAATTGCAGCATGACAGACTCCTCACAATGATTTACCCGCTGAGCATAAGCCCTAATGTGTGGGCGCAGCAAAACTCAGCCGGCAAATAGACTGAAGGGAGTCTCAGTGAATTGGTAACGCAGTTAAGAACGGAGAGAAGGGCTCTGGCAAGAGGGGCCAATCGGCAGCTCAGAGCCCTTGCAGTAGCAGCCGATTACTCCGGCATGCTCCATGGCTCCAGAGTGAAACCTTGCTGACTGAGCTGCTCGCGGGACTGTTTGAGCACGTCGGCAAATTGCACCGGATCGCTGTAGATGGTGCTGGACAGATGGGTGCGGCCGAGCAGGCGAGTGCTGGTACGGTCGATGACACTCAGGCTGAGGTTGCCAGTGCCATCTTGCGGGGCCCAGGCGACGCATTGGAAAGGTTGAAAGGCGCGGTCGGCAATCAGCAAAGCTTCGTTAAAACGCAGCGGTGCGTTCATGGGGTCGGTTTCTCCGAGGTGATCCCAAATACACAAGGGCAAACGGTGAATTCACGCTTGCCAGTCATAAGCGTTGATGAACGAAGCTGACCGTTAAGTCACATGTTGGCGAAGAAATACAAGAAATTGTCCGATAAATCACAGTTTTAATGGCGTAAACCGAGAACCAGCACGAGCAATGTAGGCTTTAGAGGCTTTCACGGCCCTTGCAGACAGCCAGCAACTGGCGCAGGTAAGCGGCGACATAACGCTGAAATCCCCGGTCGTTCCAGTAACCGAGATGGCTCAGCGGGGTATGCCGCTTGTACCAGGGCCCTACTGGCATGGCGCGGTCTTCGGCGACCACCGCTGCGTAACTGGGCAGCGGTCGTAGCGGGTAACCTAGTGGGTCGGCGGGCGCATAGAGGTTAAGCCAGCGCGCCTGAGCGGTTACCGCATCGGTCAGGCAGTGGCCGGGGAAGCGGATCGGCACAACGGTGTCATAAGCAAAGGTGAACAGCGGGATATTGCAACCGAAGGTGATCAGCCCGCTCAGTGTCTCCAGAGCCAGGAAGGGATCGAGCGGGCAGCTTTCGGCTTTGTTGATACGCTGCTGATCCCAGGCGAAGTTGGAGAAGATATGCCCGCCCAGCGAATGCGCCAGCACCACCAGTGGGGTATCGGCATCGACCTTGGCGCGCAGGGCGTTGAGGCCGCTGCGCAGGCACTGGTGGACTTCTTCATAGGTGGTGTCATAAGCCTCGCTGACTTTGCGGTATCCGCTGGCATCACCGAGAAACAGCGTGACAATGCGCCGTAACCAGCGCCAGCGCACCGGCTGGTTGCGCAGCTGGTCGAGAAATACCAGTTGCCGCTTGTCCAGCACGCTGGCCCAGTACAACGTCTGAAAGGCCACCTGATTGGCCTCAACACCAAGTCGCTGTCGTAATCCCGCGATCATGTTCTGCGCGAAGTCGTGCTGCCCTTCGTCGTTACGCAAATCAGGCTGCGTACCGATGCCGTGGATAATGGCGACTGCGAGTTTCATCCTGCCCATCCCTGGTCTTGTCTGCGTGGCGGTTTATTCGCGCGTGGATTATCAAAGCGCTTGCAGGCGTTCATTGAGGCGGCCGCTGTCGACCAGTTCGAGAAACTCGTCGCCAAGCCGTTGGCTCTCACTCATGGCTGTGCGCCAATAGCGCTCGCGGCCGGCATCATCGCCCAAGTAACGACTGAAGTCCTTGCGGTCAGGGAGTTTGCCATGGGGCAGCCGCGCCAGGTAGTCACGTGAGGGTGCCAGCAGCAACACATCCTGCAGACGCCCAGCGTCACCGCGACGCCAGGGCATGCCCTTGTCGAACCAGCCGGGGATGACCTTATCGGTGAAGTGCGGGTAGAGCACGATGTCTTCACCGCTGTATGGCAGGTCGAGGTGATAGTCGAGCAGGCCACCATCGCGGTAGGTGCCGGGGCCGGCACCGGGAATATCGCGCACTCCCTGCATGACCATCGGGATGGAGCCTGAGGCCAGCAGCGCATGGCGCAGATTGCCACTGTCTAGTTGCAGATAGCGCGAGGGAAAGTCGCTAAGCGCACCCAGCGGCGGTGCCAGGCGAGCATCGTGGAGAATCACCCGTTCGAAGTGTTTGGCCAGGCGCGGGCGGCCTAGCAGGTTGCTACCGATTACCGAAGAGAGGCCCAAACCGAGGGCACCGCGGTGATCGTGCTGGAGCAGGCCATGGCTTTTCACGACAACAATATTCAAGCGGTAATGCGGGTTGCTGAGGATGCTGGCGGCGTCGTTGCCCAGCAGTTGGTCGAGCATCAGGCTGCAGCTGTTCGACACCTGCGCCATGCTCACGCCCTTGGCAAAACGCTGCGAGGTATAGAGCTCACCAAGGCGGCGCAGGCCGGCTGCCGCATCCGGCAAACAGGCACTGGCGAAACGCCAGGAACCAATGGATGCACCAATCAGTGAGCGCTCGCGGGGCGCACGCTGCAACCAGTCGCCAAACAGCGCCAGATCCAGCCCCTGAATCCCCAGTGCCTTCGGACCGCCTGCGGCGCCGGGCAGGGTGCCGACATCGGCAGGCCGCAAGCCATGCTCGCGAATGCGCGCGAGGGCGCGTTTACCGGCCTTGATTGTCAGGGCAGGGGACTTGATTAATATCGCACTCATGCTGGCCTCCATCACGCAAGGCAGCGATTATAGGGCCCTGAATGGCCAGGCCAAGCGACTTCAGCATATGAATGATGGGGGCATGGGTCGGGATAAGTCAGTGTGTGAGCCATGCCTTGGGCACATTCAGCTTGAGTTAAGTCGTGTGCAGTAACTTGGACGCTGTCGAAAGCCAATTCCATAAGGAACTTGAACATGAAAATCCTGACTGTTGCATTGACCGCTGCCGCCCTGAGCCTGACTGCCGGTTTGGCTCAAGCTCGCGACCTGAGCCCTGATGAAACGCTGAAATTACGTGACGCCGACACCATCCAGGCCGTTGAAAAGCTCGACGCCGCCGCCCTGGCTCTGCACCCAGGTGGCAAGACTGAAGACACCGAGCTGGAAGAAGAGTACGGCCGCTATATCTACCAGGTCGAAGTTCGCGACGCCCAAGGCGTGCAGTGGGACGTTGAGCTGGACGCCACTAACGCACAAGTGCTGAAGAACCAACGAGACGATTGATGAACATCACTGTTGGGTTTGTTCGCGCACTCCTGGCCTGCTTGCTGCTGACGCTGACGTTCAGCAGCAGCGCGCGCGACCTGGATCAGGATGAAGCGCTACGCTTGCGTCGCGAGGGCTTGATCATGCCCCTTGAGCAACTACTGCACAAAGCCATGCAGCGCCATCCTGAATCAATGCTGCTGGAAGTTGAGCTGGAAGAAGAGAATGGCGTCTTGGTTTATGAGGTCGAATTGGTGACCGAGGAGGGCATCGTGCGTGAGTTGGAGCTGCATGCCAGCACCGGCGAAGTGCTCAAGGACGAGGTGGAAGACTGAATGCGCCTATTGCTGGTTGAAGACAACGTGCCGCTGGCTGAGGAGTTGTTAGCCGGCCTGACTCGCCAGGGTTATGCAGCGGACTGGTTGGCTGACGGCCGTGATGCCGCCTACCAAGGCGCAACCGAACCCTATGACCTGATCATTCTCGACCTCGGCTTGCCTGGCAAGCCGGGGCTTGAGGTGTTGCAGGAATGGCGGGCGGGCGGCCTTAGCACACCGGTATTGATCCTCACCGCGCGTGGCTCCTGGGCGGAGCGCATCGAAGGGCTTAAGGCCGGCGCAGATGACTACCTGAGTAAACCCTTTCACCCTGAAGAGTTGCAACTGCGCATTCAGTCCCTGCTGCGCCGTGCCCATGGCCTGGCCAATCAGCCGCAGCTGGAAGCCGCGGGTTTGCAGCTGGATGAGGGCCGGCAATCGGTGCAGCGTAATGGCCAGGAGGTACAGCTGACCGCCGCCGAGTTCCGCTTGTTGCGCTATTTCATGTTGCATGCTGGACAGTTGTTGTCGAAGAGCCACCTGGCCGAGCATTTGTATGACGGCGAGAGCGAACGCGACTCGAATGTCATTGAAGTTCATGTCAACCACCTGCGGCGCAAACTGGGCCGCGAAATCATTGAAACCCGTCGCGGCCAGGGTTATCGCTTTAGCGGGGATGCTGCTTGAGGTCGATTCAGCGACGCCTGAGCCTGGGCCTGATCAGCGTACTGCTGGTGATCGGCCTATTGCTGGCACAAAGCAGCCTCTGGCTGTTCGATCGCAGCCTGCGCAGCTATCTACAGACAACCCTGCAGGATGAAACGCAGACCCTATTGGGGGCGGTAGTGCGTGGTGCCAATGGCTTGCAGCTGGATGAGCGACGCCTTAGTGCAGCGTTCAAACGGCCTTATTCGGGGCTGTACTTCCGTATTGACCTAGGCGAACAAAGCTGGCGCTCGCGCTCCCTCTGGGACCGTGACCTGCAACCGATTGAAGCTGCTGGTTTGCAGGAGGCGCTGAGCGATGGTCCGCAAGGCCAGCAATGGCTGGTGTACCGCGCCGACTATCAGCGTTATGGCCGGCCCATTGTGATTCACGTGGCGCGCGACTACAGGCCCATGCTTAACAGTTTCAATCAGGTGCAAAAGATTGTCTTGGGCTTGGGAATTACCGCCCTGGCGCTGATTCTGTTATTGCAGCGGCTAATCGTCAGCCGCGCATTACGCCCGCTGGAGAAAACCCGCCGACAGCTGCTGCAGCTGCAGCAAGGCCAACGCAGCCAGTTGGACCAGCAAGTACCGCAGGAACTTGAACCGCTAGTGGCGCAAATCAATCACCTGCTTGCGCATACCGAAGACACCCTCAAGCGCTCACGCAATGCGTTGGGCAACCTTGGCCATGCGTTGAAAACGCCACTGGCAGTGCTGGTCAGTCTTGCCAGTCGCGAAGAGCTCAAGCAATTGCCGCAGCTGCGTGAAAGCCTGAATGGGCAGCTGCAGCAGATCGAACAGCGTATCGCCCGTGAGCTGGGCCGCGCCAGGTTGGCTGGCGAGGCCTTGCCAGGGGCACATTTTGACTGCGCTAGCGAGTTACCGGAGCTGTTCTCAACCTTGGCGATGATCTATGGCAACCACCTGCAACTGGACTGGTTGGCCGAGCCTGGTTTGCGTTTGCCGTGGGACCGTGAAGACCTGCTGGAATTGCTCGGCAACCTGTTGGATAACGCCTGCAAGTGGGCTGACAGCCAGGTGCAGCTGCAGATCAGTAGAGTGAGCGAGGGTTATCAACTGTTGATTGAAGACGATGGCCCGGGTATCGATGCCGCGCTACGCGACGACGTACTCAGCCGTGGCAGCCGCCTGGATGAGCAGGTGGCCGGTCATGGCCTGGGCCTGGGCATCGTGCGCGATATCGTCGATGCCTGGGCCGGGAGTTTGCAGTTGGCAGACAGCCCCCTGGGCGGGTTACGCGTCACGGTCAGCTTGCCGGTGAAGCGCACCTGAGTCGTTCAGCGCACCTCACATGCCGTTGGCAAATGCCGGATTGCTTATATCGATGCCGGCGCGTACCGGCGCCAAGGCGTGTGCGTACTTGGCCAAAATATCCAGCGTGTAATCGATGCGTGAATGCAGGCGCTGATCGTCTTCACTGCTTGGCTCGGGCGTGTTCAGCACCTTCTCGACGCTGCGCACAATCAGGTGCTCAGGCAAGTAGCAAAGGCGGCAGTTCTTGTAGCTGGAGGCGCGCAATTCGCTGATCGGGTAAGCCCCGCCCACTCCCGAGGAGACCCCCACCAGCAGCCCTGGTTTGTGCGCCAGCTCGGCCTTACTGGCGTAAATAAAGAAGTTTTTGATCGCTGGGCAAGCCATGCCATTCCACTCCGGCGCGACGATTACCACGGCATCAGCGGCCGCCAGTTGCTTGCTATACAGCCCCCAGGGGCCGGTGTCGTCGGCGGGCCAAAGTGGCAGCGGAGCAAGGCCCAGGTCAATCACATTGCTTTGCGCATCATTGCTGTGGCCCAACTGAATCAGACGCTGGCGCAAGACGCGGGCGACCTTGCCCGATTGGCTGTTACTACGGCTGGAACCAGCCACCAGAGCGATATTGAGCATCGGGTACCTTCAATTTATGGGTCATAAATGAAAAACGCAGGCTAACGGTCGTTAGCCTGCGTCACAAGGAAACAGCCGCCAGGGTGATGGTCCGATAGAGCCACGCCTGACGATTAAACGCGGAACTGGTCCATTAAACTCTGCTGGTGATTGGCCAGCTTGTTCAAACCTTGGCTGATTTTTGCCGACTCATCGGCCTGTACAGAAATCGACTCGGTGACATCTCGGATCGAGGCCACGTTGCGGTTGATCTCTTCGGCCACCGAGCTCTGTTCTTCGGCGGCACTGGCGATCTGCAGGTTCATATCGGTAATCACGCTGACCGCCTGACTGATCCGTTGCAGTACGGCGACAGCCTGTTCTACCTGCTCGACACTGCCCTGGGCCTGACGATGGCTGCTGTGCATGGTGCTGACCACTTCCTTGGTGCCGCTTTGCAGGCCTTCGATCACCTGGCGAATTTCCTCTACCGAATCCTGAGTGCGTTTGGCCAGGTTGCGCACTTCATCGGCCACCACAGCAAAACCACGACCGGCTTCACCGGCGCGGGCGGCTTCGATAGCGGCGTTGAGGGCGAGTAGATTGGTCTGTTCGGCGATCGAACGGATCACTTCGAGTACCGAGCCGATCTTCTCACTGCTATTGGCCAGGCCTTCGACTTCCTGCATGGCCACATTCATTTCATTGGCCAGCAGTTCGATAGTTGAGGTGGTCTTGCCGATTACGCTCATGCCTTCGCTGCTGGCTTGGTCGGCGGTGCGTGCCGCCTCTGCGGCCTGGGCAGCGTTGTGTGCAACATCTTGCGCGGTGGCGCTCATTTCCTGGAATGCGGTGGCGACCTGATCGACTTCGCGGTATTGCTGCTGCATGCCGTTGCTGGTTTGGCTGGCGATCAGTGCGGACTGATCAGCCGTTCTCCGGGCGTCCTGCACGCTGCGCTTAACGTCAGCGATGATCGGCTGCAGCTTATCGAGGAAGCGATTGAACCAACTGGCCAGTTCGCCCAGTTCATCCTGTTTGGCATATTCCAGGCGACGGGTGAGGTCGCCTTCGCCGCTGGCGATATTTTTCAGCATCGCCGCTACACCGAGAATTGGCCGAGTGACACCCAGCGCGGTTAGCCAGATCAGCAGAATACCCACCACGCCGGCAGCTAGCCCCAGGCCTAAAGACACGGCGGTGCTGCGTGTGCCCATTTCATCCATTTGCGTCTCAAGGCGAGCCGCCGGTGCCAGCAGAACCTTTTCCGGCACCTCCATTAACACGCCCCAGGGTTGTGACTCGGGGATAGGCAGCAGCGGTTGCAGTACTTGCAACGCCCCTTCATGGTGCAAGGTTTCCGGACGATTAGTTGCGACCAAACTGAGTATTTCGCGGTGTTGGTCGGTGAAGGCTTTTTCCAGTTTCCCGCCTAGCAGGCTGCTGTCACGGCTATGGCCTGCGAGCAAGCCCGCCGGGCTGATGATGCTGACATGTCCAGCACCGTCGAACAGGCCTTGATGCGCGCTGGTACTCAGCTCCTGCAGGCTGGCCAGGCTGATGTCCACACCGAGTACGCCGATCACTTTGCCGCCTTTTTCCAGCGGGAAGGCGATGCTGGTCATCAGGGTTTTTACCCCGTCAGCCTCATCGATATAGGGATCAAGCAGACACACCTTCTTTTGCTGCAATGGGCAGCTGTACCAAGCGTTATAGGGCGCGCCGCTGATACCTGGTGTGGTGTCGTTGAGGTTTTCTTCGGTCATGACCTCGGAGCTGAGTTCGCCGTTATCGCCCTGTGACCAGTAGATCGAAAAGCGACCTTTGTCATTGCTGCCGAGATTTTCCTGATCGGCAAACAGCTCATCCTTGCCGTCCAGCGCGTTGGGCTCGAACGCGACATAAATACCCAGCAAACTGCGGTTGGCTTCCAATGCACTGCGTACCTGACGAGTCAGGTCTTCACGTAGATCGAAGGCATCGAGAAAGCGTTTTTCGGCCTGCTCACGAATAAACAATACCTGCGTGGCCGCACCGCGCCCGTACTGATAGGCGTCCATAAAATAGCGCTGGATTTGCAGCGCCTGAGATTCGCCGCGCGCCGACATACGCAACTGTGCGGACTCCTGCAGCATGGTCGAGCTGGACTGCTTGACCAGGCTGGCGCTGCGCGAGGCCTGAATGACCGAGGCCGAAACCAGCACGGCAACAATAGCCAGCAAGCACAGGCCGGCCAGTAGGGTGATTTTCAACTGGATGGAAAGTCGGCTGAACAGCATTTTCAGGACCTTTTTATGACAGAGGCTTAGAGCGCCTATCGGCGCTTAGAAGCTTTTCTTTAAGTTTCAGGTTAAGTAAAGCAGAGCAAATCGCAGGCCAGTAGCGGCTATAAAGGTGCAGGGTAATCGAAATTAGCAACGCCTTGTACAGAATAATTTACGGGTGTTTTGACAGGTCGGTCAGCATTGTGCAGAGTACGCGCCCTTCGCCGAACCGGCGCAGCATCCAGAGAAGGTTAAGACCTTCGCGGACCTCTTTAAATTGCGGGAGTAACTTGATGAACGCAGTCGTTGCGGCAGTGGGGATCATGCTGATTCTCAGCTTGTGCCGTGTGCATGTGGTGGTGGCTTTGATCGTCGGTGCATTGGCCGGTGGTCTGCTCGGGGGGCTGGGGATTGAAGGCTCGCTGGCGGCGTTCAATAAAGGCCTGGGCGGCGGCGCGACAGTGGCGTTGTCCTATGCCTTGCTTGGTGCCTTTGCCGTGGCAATTGCCAAATCCGGCTTGGCTCACGCTCTGGCAGACAAGGCTCTGGCCATGGTCGGCAAGCAGGACGCCAAAGGCGCAGGGCTGCTCAAGTGGTTGCTGATTGTGCTGTTGCTGGCAGTGGCTATTTCCTCGCAGAACATCCTGCCGATTCATATCGCTTTTATCCCGCTGCTGGTGCCGCCGCTGCTTTATGTACTGAGCAAGCTGCAGCTCGACCGTCGCCTGATTGCTTGTGTGCTGACCTTCGGCCTGATTACGCCTTATATGTTTCTGCCGGTGGGTTTTGGCGGGATTTTCCTCAATGACATTTTGCTGGCCAATGTCGCCAGTGGCGGCGTCGATACCCAAGGTTTGGAAGTGACCAAGGCTATGGCGATTCCCGCATTGGGCATGCTGTGCGGCTTGCTGGTAGCGGTGCTGTTCAGCTACCGCAAAAAACGTGTGTATGACCTGAGCAAGATCGAGCAGGCCGAGCGCGTTGATGTTGCCTACAACCCACTGAGCCTTCTGGTGGCGGGCGTGGCGATTGTCGCGGCGTTTGTCGTGCAGCTGTGGCTGGACTCGATGATCATCGGCGCCCTGGTGGGTTTCATCATTTTCTCGGTGTCCGGCGTGGTGCGCTGGAAAGAGGCCGATGGCCTGTTTACCGAAGGCATGAAAATGATGGCGATGATCGGCTTTATCATGATCGCCGCCGCCGGTTTTGCCGAAGTGATGAAAGCCACTGGCGAGGTGAAAAGCCTGGTCGACAGCTCCGCCGAGCTGATCGGTCATGACAAGGCGTTGGGCGCACTGCTTATGCTATTGGTGGGACTGCTGGTGACCATGGGCATTGGCTCATCGTTCTCCACCGTGCCGATCATCGCCGCAATCTTTGTACCGCTGGGCCTGCAGTTGGGCTTCAGCCCGTTGGCCATCTTGTGCATCGTCGGCACTGCCGGCGCGCTGGGGGATGCCGGCTCGCCAGCCTCCGATTCGACCCTCGGTCCAACCGCCGGGCTTAACGTCGATGGCCAGCACAACCATATCTGGGACAGCGTGGTACCGACCTTCCTGCACTACAACCTGCCCCTGCTGGTATTCGGTTGGGCAGCAGCTATGGTGATCTAATCGGGTTCGGGGTCGTCTGAAGCGCTACAGCTGTAGGTGACTCAACCTTTCAGCGGGGCAACCGATATACCGGTTGCCCCGTTTTTATTCCGCTGTATCGCTTAGCAAGGACCTGCCCGATGCGTCTTACCTTGAAATCAAAAGTAGTGCTGTTGGCACTGGTACCGGTGGTGCTGTTTGCCCTGGTACTCAGTGGTGCCGCCGCCAAGGTGTTACAGAACCTGGCAGCCCAAGAGGTTGAGGAGACCCGCGAGCGCCTGCTGCAGGAGAGCCGCAACGAGCTGCAGCATTACGTACAAATTGCCCTGGGTTCGGTGCAGTCGCTGTATGACGGTGCCGCGCAAGGCGATATGGCCAGCCGCGAACAAGCCATCGCCATTCTGTCGAAAATCAAATTCGGCAAGGACGGTTATTTCTTCGGCCACGACTCCAATGTGGTGCGCCTGTTCCGCGGCGACAGCCCGGTGGATGTCGGCAAGAGCCTGGCCGATCGCCGTGATCCGAATGGCGTGTACATCAACCGTGAACTGGTGAATGTCGCCAAGAACAACAGCTACTACGTCAATTACAGCTCGCCACTGCCGACCAATGATGCGGTGCTGGTACCGAAAATGGCCTACAGCTACTACCTGCCGAAGTGGGATATGGCGCTGGGCACGGCGATCAACCTTGACGGTATCGAGGCGCAAATCGCCCAAGTACAGGTTGAAATCGACGAGCGCATCAGCACCATCATCACCAGCATCATGGTGATTGCTGCCGTGCTGCTGGTGATATTCGGCATTGTCGGTGTGGTGCTGAGCAACACCTTCCTGCGCCCGCTGCAGCAGATCAAGGACAACCTCGATGACATCGCCGCAGGTGAAGGTGACCTGACGCGCCGCCTGCCGATCAATGGTGACGATGAGCTGGGACAACTGGCGGGCTCGTTCAACCGTTTTGTCGAGAAGATCCACGGTTTGGTACGGCAGATCGTCGATATGACCGGCCAACTGACTGAACTGGTTGGCCAGGTCTCAGCCCAGACGCAGCGCTCGGAAGAGGCTATGGAGCGTCAGCGCCATGAGACCGATCAGGTGGCCACCGCTATCAATGAAATGTCTGCCGCTGCCCATGAGGTCGCGCAAAGTGCTCAGGGTGCAGCAGAAGCAGCGCAGAAGACCGACACCGAAGGCCAGGCAGCGAAAAAGGTGGTCGATGGCAGCATCGAGCGCATCCATACCCTGGTGCAGGACATCCGCGACAGCGGCGTATCCCTCGACACTCTGCAGAAGGACGTGTCGTCGATTGTCAGCGTGCTCGATGTGATCCGCTCAATCGCCGAGCAGACCAATCTGCTAGCTCTTAACGCCGCCATTGAGGCCGCGCGAGCCGGTGAAGCGGGGCGCGGCTTTGCCGTGGTAGCCGATGAAGTGCGCGCGTTGGCCAGCCGCACGCAGCAGAGCACCCAGGAAATTCAGGGCATGATCGACCGTCTGCAGAAGGGGACTCAGGATGCTGTGACATCGATGCGCCGCTCTAGCGATGCGGGTGATGTCACCAGCGAGCAGGCCAATCTGGCCGGTACCTCGTTGGATGCCATTGCACAATTGATCGGCACCATCAACGCAATGAACGCGCAGATCGCCAGCGCCGCCGAGGAGCAAACCGCCGTGGCCGAAGAGATCAACCGCAGTGTGCACAAGATTGCCGTGGCGGTGGACAGCGTGGCCGACGAAACCCAGCAGGGCGCGCAAACCGCTCGCAACCTAGCCGGGCTGGGTGAACGCCTAGGTGCTCTGGTCCGTCAGTTCCGCATATAGCACCTAACGCAGCCACATAAAAAGGGAAGCCAAGCTTCCCTTTTTATTGCGCATGTGAATGCAGAAATGACGCGCCGGCAGATAACGACAGCAGCTTAAAAACCGCCGCGCTATATCCAATAAGTATGTTCTCCTGTGGTTAGCGGGAGTTTCTTGGACTAACGTGCACGAATCGCCAGGCTGGCTTGAAGTTTAAGCAGCGGCGATACGTTTGGGTACGCGCAGTTACTGCTGCTTCGGTGCGTTTATGAGCAGCTTCCAGTAGGGAACAGCTGATTTCGGGTAACACTGGAGGTACTTCATATAACGGCTCGGGTATGTGGACCCATCGCTGACAATAAGATGAGGGACTCACCATGTCTGTAGCGATAACTCTTCGGCGCTGCGTCGCGCCGCTGATGGTTTCGGCCTTGGCAATGCCAGTTCAGGCCGAACAGGGCGATTACAACTTCTGGCAAACCCTGAGTAATCTGGTAGTGGCACCGGCGGCAGATAACAAGGTCACCCCGGCGCAGCGCCTCGGGCCGTATCCGCTGCTGGCCAACCCGAGCGGTTTCAACAGCGGCTTCCAACCGGCCAATTACTATGCCTGGCAAACCGTACAGATGGCCCCGCAAACCGGCGCTGTGTGTGGCAATGGTTCGCCGTACAAGTTCTTCGTCAACCGCGTGCCCAACACCCGAAATACCATCATCTACCTTGAGGGTGGTGGAGCTTGTTGGGACTACGCCAGTTGCACCGGGCAGAGTGGCATTCGCGGCGCACGCAACCCCGACGGTATTCCCAATGACTACATGAGTCTGCTCAACCCGGGTGCCAGCCTGGTCAGTCCTTTTGTGGTGCGTCTGCATCCCTGGACGCGGGTGAAAACTCAGAACTGGAACATGGTCTATGTGCCGTATTGCACCGGCGACATCTACTCCGGCGACAAGGTCGCAGTCTATGAAGACCCGCAGAGCCAGCAGGCGCCTTTGATCTGGCACCACAATGGCCTGCGCAATATGCGCGCAGTTGTGGGTTGGCTGAAAGACAACTTGCCACGTCCCACGCAGATGCTGACCACCGGCTGCAGCGCTGGCGGTGCAGGCAGCCTGACCAACTATGCGCCGACGCGTCAGGACATTGCGCCGACGCGCAGCTTCCTGATTAATGACTCCGGCCCAGTGTTCTCGGCTATCAGCGGAGGGAGTAACGAGGCGTATCCGTCCTTGCCGCTGCAGGGTTTTATCCGCAACGCCTGGGGGCTGGATGCCGGGCCATTGCCGTACCTGCAGTCGCGTTTGCCGGGGCTTAACCTGAACAATCTGGGCACCATCTACCCGGCTTTGTCGAGCAACCTGGCGGCTGATCGCATGGGTCATACGCACTTCTGGAAGGACCTGAATTACTCGTCCTATTCCTATGAGCGCTTCTACCCGGAAATCATCAACGCACCGAACCAGGCCGCCAAGGAGGCACTGATCCACGCCAAGTGGGATGTAGACACCGGCAGGCTGCGTAACGAGCTGGCCAACCTGCCGAATGTCGGCGGTTACTTCCCGCAGTACCGCGCGGTCAATGAAAGCCACTGCACCAGCATCATCGAGTTTGCCAACGCGGATATTCAGGAGCAGAACCTGCAGCTGGATGATTTCGTCAATAACGTGATGAATGGCAGCGGCCCGGTTCTCGATGCCTCCGAGCAGAGCGATACCGCCGACCGCAACAAACCTTTCAATCTGCTGTACTACGCGCTCGACCAACTGCTGTAACGCTTTCGCCCGACCTGAGCAGCCTGCTCAGGTCGGGCTATTGATAATGCTGTTCGCGCGCCTGTTGCAGACGCTGGCGCAAGTATTCATCGCGGCTCAAACCATCGGGGAAGCTGTCCATGCTCAGGACCTCCTCCACAATGCGCTTCTCATCAGTCTTGTAACGACGAAACTCGGCGCTGGGTTTTGCTGCTTTGGCTTCGCGCTCGGCGCTAATCGCCTTGTAGCGAGCGACCAAGGCGGCGGCCTGATCTTTCTGCGCCTGTTCATCGCCAGTAGTGAGCTGGATCAGGCCCAGTTGCAGTAACAACGACTCACTCATGGCCAGCTCACTGCGCTGCTCGTAGGCCTCGATCTGCTCACGCAGGGCCTGCGCCTGGCTTTCACGTTGTGCGGGGGACAGTTCGGCGGCGCCGCTGACAAAGTCGCGATAGGCCTGATGGAACGCCAGGCGCTGCTCCTGGTTTTTTACCGCAGGGGTTTGTAGCAGCTCCTGCAACTGGGCCTCAGTGGGCATCGGTGTTGCCAGGCTATCGTCCCAGAGTGTGCTTGTGGGGCTAGCGGCCTGATTGATTAGTGCGACCTGCTGTGGCTCGCTGTGTAAACGCCAATACAGAGTGCCGAGCACGGCAATCAACACCAGCCCACCACCCACTAAAAGAGGTTTTCCCTGCACCGCCATCTCCTGAATAGCGCCGCACAGTGCGACGCTGTCAGCTTAGCAGGTAGTTTTCAACGACCTGCTAGTAGGTGCATTCAGCGTTTCTTGCTGACCCAGGCCCAGAGCATTTCACACTGGATCGGCTGGATACCGGCTTCATCGGTGACTGTCACGGCAACCAGTACTTCGCCTTTTTCCTGGGTGTGAATGGCTTGAACCTGCTCGGGTGTCAGGCTGGCCACGGCGCGCAGGCTGCCGGTGGCGCGCTTGAGGTAGTCGACCTTGAGGCTTTTGATCAGCGGTAGTTTGTCATCGGGCACATTCATACCGACTAGAAAGCCCGTGGCGGATTCAGCCAGCAGCGCCATGGCGGCGGCATGCACGCCTTTGATGTGGTTCTGCACCTTGCGCTTGTTGGCGATGCTCATCACCGCCTGCTGCTGGGTCAACGTATGCACGCGTACCTTGGCGGTGCCGGCGAACTTCACCTGGGAGCCAAACAGCAGCGACAGCGCCGGGCTTTGCAGGGCGCTGGGCAGTTGCTGGATTTTGCCGACGATACGGCTCAAGCGGTTGCTGGACATGCTGATGCTCTTTGCGCAAAGGGAAGGGCATGAGTCTGTCACAGCGAAATGTGACCGGCCAGGGCTAACCGGTCACATTATTACCCGTCGATTAGAGCAACCGACGGCCGTCTTCGCGGGTGATGATCACAGTGGCCGAGCGCGGACGCTGACCGAGGCCATCGGGCCAGGTGCTGAGCAGGTTGGTCGCCGTTGAGCCTTCGCCCGGATGCTGGATATTGACGAACAGGGTGCGGAAGTCCGGAGTCGCGGTAATGCCGGTGACTTCGGCGCCGACAGGACCCACCAGAAACCGTTTCAACTCACCGGTATGCGGCTCGGCAACCAGCATCTGGTTGTTGCCGAACGGACCACTGCTCAGTTGGCTGCCGCTCATATCGGTCTGAATCCACAGCCGGCCTTCTTCGTCGAACCATAGTCCGTCTGGGCTGGCCAAGCGGTTATCAGCCGTCAGCGGTTTGCCATTCGGGCCGATGCTGTCGGTCTCCGGCCCAGCCAGCATAAACAGGCTCCAGGCAAACTGCCGGCCGGCGTAATCCTTGCTCAGCTCACGCCAGCGGATGATATGGCCGAACGCGTTAGCGGGGCGCGGATTGGCAGCATCGGGGGTGGTCCGGGCACTGTTGTTGGTCAGGGTAAAGTACACCTCGCCGTTGTCCGGATTGACCGCGCCCCATTCCGGGCGGTCCATCTTGGTGGCACCGACCACGTCAGCGGCTAGGCGGGTATTGATCAGCACTTCACCCTGGTCGGCAAAGCTCACTCCGGCGGCCTTGCAGGCTTTCTGGAACTTCTTGTCGCTAATGTCCAGCGCCAACCACTCGCCCTTGCCGCTGGCATCAAAGCGCGCGACATATAGCGTGCCTTCGTCCAGCAAGCGGCCATTACTGCGTCCTGGACGGTATTTGTCGCGGCTGACGTATTTGTAGATGTATTCGTTCTGCGAGTCGTCGCCGGAGTAACACACCACCGGGCGGCCTGATTTCACCGGGGCGAACACCAGGCCTTCGTGGGCGAAGCGACCGAGCGCCGTGCGCTTTACAGGTACTGACTCAGGCGCGAACGGGTCAATTTCGACGATCCAGCCAAAGTGATTGGGCTCGTTGCGATAGTCCGCGCTGGCAGTAGTGGTGATGCGCGTGGCATCGAAGCGCTCGAACTCATCACCCTTGAGGTGATCCCAACCGTAGCGGCTGCTGCTGCGCAGGCCATAGCGGCTCAGCTCACGAGGCAGGTCACTGTCGCGGGTGGCAAAGTAGCCAGCCCAGTTCTCTTCGCAGGTCAGGTAGGTACCCCATGGGGTAAAACCGTTAGAGCAGTTGTTCAGGGTGCCGCGAGTGGCCGTGCCTTTCGGGCTATAGCGGGTTTTCAGCAGCGCATGGCCGCGCGCCGGACCGCTGATTTGCATGGGCGTGGCACCGGTAATCCGGCGGTTTCTGGCACTCGGCAACACGGTCCATTCACCATTCAGGCCGCGACGTACTTCCACCACGGAAACGCCGTGGGCGTTGATTTCCTTGCGTACTTCTTCGGCGCTGCTGCGCTTGCCGGCCGCCAGCGTCGGGCCATTGGGGTGCAGCAGCGGCGCATCGATGTATTCGTGGTTGAGCACCAGCAAGCCGTGATCACTCCTCTTGCCACCGCGCTGGGCGTCGATCGGGAAGAAATGCATGCCGTCATGGTGCATGCCCAATTGCTCGGCCTGATCCTGGGCGCTGTTGCTGCCGTCACTCAGATAAGCTGGGTAATTACCGGTGATCGGCGTACCCCAAGGGATAAAGGGGGTGGCGCGGTAACCGGTCGGTACGCTGATGCCATCAAGGCGGTTGGTGGCGATTGCGGTGAATGGCAGTTTGCTGCGCGGTTTAAACCAGTGCAGTTTGCCCAGGCCTTTGGCAGCGGGCTCTGCCGCAATAGCAGCGCCAGGCATAGCACTGCCGAGAAATGCCAGGGTGCCAAGTGTGGCGCCGGCTGCCAGCACTTGCCGGCGGCCGATACCGTCGATCAGCTGATTGATATGCGGGTTATCGGACGCATTGCTGGGCAATTCATCGCCATTGCCGAACAGTACGGCTTGGTCATTCTCGAGGCTCATACAGGCTCCTTGGATTAATCGACGGGTGCCTGACGCTATCCAAGAAAATTGACGTAACCATGACAGCGGCTGTGCGAACGCGCACAAAAATGAAAAAGGACGAGTTGCAGGCAAAAAAATGGCCGGGCTATTTTTACGTCACACAGCGACGGCCAAAAGAGTGGCCGCCACGGACGGCAGGCCAAAAAAAATCCCAGCATTTCTGCTGGGATTTTCTTAACACCCTCAACCTTGATCGTGGCCTCGGTTGAGTGAGCCGGTTCTTAGCTGAACTGGTTCATGGTGTTGTCTTTGCCACCAGCTTTCAGGGCTGCTTCACCAGCGAAGTACTCTTTGTGAGCGTCGCCGATGTCGGAACCGGACATGTTCTGGTGTTTAACGCAGGCGATACCTTGACGGATCTCCTGACGCTGAACGCCTTTCACGTAGGCCAGCATGCCTTGGTCTGCGAAGTAACCTTTGGCCAGGTTGTCGGTGGACAGCGCGGCGGTGTGGTAGGTCGGCAGAGTGATCAGGTGGTGGAAGATGCCGGCGTTGGCCGAACCATCGCGCTGGAAGGTACGGATCTTCTCGTCAGCAACCTGAGCCAGCTCGGTTTCGTCGTACTCGACGCTCATCAGCTTGGCGCGGTCGTAAGCGGAAACATCCTTGCCTTCGGCTACGAATGCATCGTAAGCCTGCTGACGGAAGTTCAGGGTCCAGTTGAACGATGGGCTGTTGTTGTAAACCAGCTTGGCGTTCGGGATGACCTTACGGATTTCATCAACCATGCCTTTGATCTGACCGACGTGTGGCTTCTCGGTTTCGATCCACAGCATGTCGGCGCCGTTCTGCAGCGAGGTGATGCTGTCCAGTACGCAACGCGCTTCACCGGTGCCAGCACGGAACTGGAACAGGTTGGACGGCAGGCGCTTAGGACGTAGCAGCTTGCCACCACGGTTCAGAACCACGTCGCCGTTGTTCAGGTCGGCAGGGGAAACTTCTTCGCAATCGAGGAAGGAGTTGTACTGGTCGCCCAGGTCACCCGGCTGATTGGTCACAGCGATCTGCTTGGTCAGGCCGGCACCCAGGGAGTCGGTACGCGCAACGATCACGCCGTTGTCGATGCCCAGTTCGAGGAATGCGTAGCGAACAGCGTTGATCTTGGCCAGGAAGTCGGCGTGAGGAACGGTCACTTTACCGTCCTGGTGGCCGCACTGCTTCTCGTCGGAAACCTGGTTTTCGATCTGGATGCAGCAAGCACCCGCTTCGATCATCTTCTTGGCCAGCAGATAGGTGGCTTCCGGGTTACCGAAGCCAGCGTCGATGTCGGCGATGATTGGGACTACGTGAGTTTCGTAGTTATCGATCTGGTTCTGCAGGTCAGCCGCTTTAGCGTTGTCGCCAGCAGCGCGGGCAGCGTCCAGAGCGGTGAACAGCAGGTCCAGCTCACGGGCGTCAGCCTGGCGCAGGAAGGTGTACAGCTCTTCGATCAGGCCGGAAACCGAGGTTTTCTCGTGCATGGACTGATCCGGCAGCGGACCAAAATCCGAACGCAGAGCAGCAACCATCCAGCCCGACAGGTAGAGGTAGCGCTTGTTGGTGGTCTTCAGGTGCTTCTTGATCGAAATCAGCTTCTGCTGACCGATGAAACCATGCCAGCAGCCCAGGGACTGGGTGTAGACGGAGGAGTCAGCATCGTACTCAGCCATGTCTTTGCGCATGATGTCGGCAGTGTACTGAGCGATTTCCAGACCGGTTTTGAAGCGGTTCTGGGCGCGCATGCGGGCCACGGACTCAGGGTCGATAGCGCTCCAGCTGCTGCCGGCGGCTTCTTTGAGTGCGGCAATGGCTTTGATGTCGTTTTGATAAGCTGACATGGTCAATCCTTCAAAGTATGTGTTTGGTTGAGCACCGACTTCCCCACTGGTGTTGCTGGAGGTTGTTGCAGCCAACTGCAGAACGCCGAGACATCGACTTGAGACGGAATTGATCCGGGAGGAGGGTGACGAGCTAAACAGTTCGCGGGCTTCAGCTGTTGAAAATGAGCGGGTCATTTGGCGTTTACCGACAAGATGCCGGTGGACGACTCAACTTGCTGTGCGTATTGCGCGCTGTTGCTAAACGCTTCCCCGTCCCTCAGGACAACTTCGTTCCAGTCGCAATCTCATCGAACGGCCTTGTGGGCTTTACAACGCAAATCGGCTCGGACGGTAAGTTGGAGCGCGATTCGGAGGGCCTTTCAGCGCCTCTGATTAGCGGGAGCGGGGCCATCATGCCTCTGCCAAAAGCCTTCGTCAATAATTTTGTAGTGCTTTTCGAATGACTACTACATAAATCCAGAAGCGACCGACAAGTCAGCTTTTACGGCTCTACCCGGCGGTTTGCGGGCTTGGGCTATGGCTGTGAGGTATTTGCTTTGCGGCGACGGCGAAGATCAACCGATGAGTGGTTATTGGCACCGGGCCTGGGCGGCCCAGTGTGATGGCGGGGCGTCGCGGGTTAGTTCACCACGTCGACCTTGACGCGCATGTTCATGTCTTCACGTCCCTGGGTTGAGCGGTGTTGCAGAAAATCGCCATGTTCGCTCTGGCTTTGCTCGCTAACGCCGCCAATGCTGATCCACTCGCCCAGCCGTCCACTGACACGGGTATCGGTGCTTTGCACATCGATGGCGCCGGGCTGCGATTGGCTGAGACGGTCACGGTTGCTGCTGATATTTAGATGCACCCGCTCACCACTGAGGCTGGCGGTGACGTAGAAACCACGGGTGACGTTGCGGTACTGGGTATTGCTGTAGGGCTGGCCGTAGGCATCCCGCCCGCGGGTGGTCAGCGGCACGCTCTGACCGACTTGGATCAGTGCGGGATAACCCTCGGTGGCCTGCACCTGTTGGGTGCCGCCGCTGCGACTGTCGGTGCTGCGGCGGATGATGCGCACCTGGTCGCGGCCATTAATTTCGCCCTGGCCGATCTGCACCTCGGCATCGCCGGCGCTGATCGTGCCATCGGCGCGATAGCCGCGATCAGATTGAAAGCCCGATTCATTGGTGTCGACGCTGATCAGCAGGCGGCGCGGTTCGGTATCGAGTTGCAGCAGCAGGGCGCGCACCTCGGCAATCTTCGCTGGTTCGGCATTGACGATCAGTTGGTTGCCATAGGCGTTGACCTTGCCCTCATGACCGAGCACCGATTGCACCACGCTCAGCACTTCATCAGCCGTGCGGAAGTTCAGCGGAATCACTTCGGTAGCGGCGCTGATGGATAGGCTACAACTCAACAGCGCGGCGGCGAGCAGGGCACGAACCTTCATAGCAGAAAACTCCGTAAATCAGCGTCGGTGATGCTGGTGTCCCAGGCTTGATCAAATTGTGCACGGCGCTGGCGATTGCGACCGGGGTCTTGGTACAGGGCATAGCCGCTGGCCTGGCCAATTTCTGGCAAGAGCAGCAAACCGCGATCATCTGCCAACAGAAACGCCAGCTCCTCACTAGGGTAGTCCGGGTGCAGCTTGCGGATCTGCAGGTTGGAGGACAGTCGGCGCGAAAGGCTGAGCAAACGGTGGCCTTCCTTGACTGCACGGCTGGGGTCGCGCAGCAGAATGCGCAGTTGATTGCGCGGGCTTGCCAGGAGAAAACGGGTACAGGCGTCCTGCACGCTGCTGTGATGATAAAGCCAAGGCTCCAAGTCGTGACTGTAGATACACAAGCTGCGCTGCGCCTGTTGCAGCAGAGCCAGTGCGTGAGCGCGTGCTTGTTCGGGCTGGCTGAAGCGCTCCAGCGTAGTGTGCGCGCCGAGGATAAACGGCGCCGGCTCTGCACGTGGGCTATCCGGGCTGGGGCTGCCCGGATTGTGCACAGCAAAACGCCCCGGTGACTGAAACTCGATGGCAGGAAGCTCTGAGGGCTCTTGCGGCTCGGTGGCGTCACTCGGGGCGTTTTCGTCGTTCATCTTGGCCTCTAGGCGCTATGACGCACCATGTCCACGTGGGGGATGCCGGCGTCGAGGTATTCCCCGCTGACGATGGCAAACCCGAGCTTTTCATAGAAGGCAGTGGCGTGCACCTGGGCACTGAGCATTTGTTGCGTCAGGCCGCGTTTTTCCGCTTCCGCGATCACCGCCTGGATCAGCGCCACACCCACGTTCAAGCCGCGCCAGTCCTTGAGTACCGACACCCGGCCGATATGGCCGTCGGGCAGCAGCCTAGCTGTGCCGATCGGGTAGTCGCCTTCCAGGGCGAGAAAATGCACGGCATCAGCGTCTTCGGCATCCCATTCGAGCTCCGCTGGCACCGCTTGTTCCGCGATAAACACGGTTTCGCGAATGCGCCGCAGGTCAGCGTTGTCCTTCTGCCAGTCGGCCAGGCGAACGTGTATCTCACTCATCAGCAAACTCCAGGCTGCCTTGCTTGACCAGTTCAACCAACAGGTTACGCCCTTCCTCATCGGCAAGCCACGCGCCGAGGTTTTCGATATGCAGAGCATCGGCGGAGCAGACCAGTTTCAGCAGCTCACGCAGGCTGGCCGAAAGCAGGCGGCTCTGGCCGCTGGCGAACAGCACCAGGTCGTCGCCGACTTCCGACCAGGCCATGCGCGCGCTGGGGTTGCGGATCAGGATCGCGCCATTTTCCAGGCCAGCGAGGAAGCCTTCTTCGTCGATCTCGATGCCGGCAATCAGCTCCGGGTACTTGGGTTCGGTCATAAACTGGCCGAACCAGGTCATCAGTAGGCGCTCATCGCTCATGTGTTCGGTGAGCAGGGCCTTGAGACGATCCAGGGCATCGCGCTGGATCTGCGTTGGGTCGCTGGTCGGCTGCGCGTCTGCGTCGCTGTAGCGCTCTTCGTCAGGCAGGAACTGGCCGAGAAAATCGGTGAAATGGGTCAGAACTTCAGCGGCGCTTGGCGCGCGGAAGCCTACGGAATACGTCATACAGTCATCCTCAGCGGTACCACAGTGGGCCAGAAGCGGCGGCAGATAAAGCATGTCGCCGGGTTCCAGAACCCATTCTTCAGTTTTAACGAATTCAGCGAGGATCTTCAGATCCGCGTGTTGCAGCACTGGGCTGTCGGAATCGCACACCTGACCGACCTGCCAGCGGCGCTTGCCGTAGCCCTGCAGGAGGAACACATCGTAGTTGTCGAAGTGCGGGCCAACGCCGCCGCCAGGTACGGCGAAGCTGACCATCACATCATCGATGCGCCACTTGGGCAGAAATTTGAACTCTTCCAGCATTTCGGCCACTTCCGGGACGAACTGGTCGACCGCCTGCACCAATAGGGTCCAGTCGCGCTCGGGCAGCTCGGCGAAGGCATCTTCGGCGAACGGGCCACGGCGCAGCTCCCAGGGGCGCTCGCCATGTTCGATGACCAGGCGCGATTCGATTTCTTCTTCCAGCGCCAGGCCGGCCAGCTCGTCGGGGGAAATCGGGCTCTCAAAACCGGGGATGGCCTGGCGTACCAGCAGGGGTTTCTTCTGCCAGTAGTCACGCATGAACTCGCGAGCAGTAAGGCCACCCAACAGTTGCAGCGGAGTATCAGGATTCATCGCTAAGCCCTTGAAGTAAATAAATACCCATAAATAAAAACGCCCGGCGCAGCCGGGCGTCTGGGAGGCTGTTGCCGGTTAGATGCGCTTGGCCTGGGCGACCGCGTTGCCGATGTAGCTGGCTGGGGTCAGGAGCTTGAGCTCGGCCTTGGCGGCGGCTGGCATATCCAGGCCGTCGATAAAGGTCTGCAGCGCTTCGGGGCTGATGCCCTTGCCGCGAGTCAGCTCCTTGAGTTTCTCGTAGGGGTTCTCGATGGCGTAGCGGCGCATCACGGTCTGGATCGGCTCGGCGAGCACTTCCCAGCAGGCGTCCAGGTCTTCAGCAATACGTTGAGCATTGAGCTCCAACTTGCTGATTCCCTTGAGGCTGGCTTCGTAGGCGATAACGCTGTGAGCAAAACCGACACCGAGGTTACGCAGTACGGTGGAGTCGGTCAGGTCGCGCTGCCAGCGCGAGATCGGCAGTTTGCTGGCCAGGTGCTGGAACAGTGCGTTGGCGATACCCAGGTTGCCTTCGGAGTTTTCGAAGTCGATCGGGTTGACCTTGTGCGGCATGGTCGAGGAACCGATTTCGCCAGCAATGGTGCGCTGCTTGAAATAGCCGAGGGAGATATAGCCCCAGATGTCGCGATCGAAGTCGATCAGGATGGTGTTGAAGCGGGCGATGGCGTCGAACAGCTCGGCGATGTAGTCGTGCGGCTCGATCTGCGTGGTGTAAGGGTTGAACTGCAGGCCCAGGTCACCTTCGATGAACTGACGGGCGTTGGCTTCCCAGTCGATCTGCGGGTAGGCCGACAGGTGGGCGTTGTAGTTGCCCACGGCGCCATTGATCTTGCCCAGCAGCGGTACGGCCGCGACCTGAGCAATCTGCCGCTCCAAACGATAAACGACGTTAGCCAGTTCCTTGCCCAGGGTGGTCGGCGAGGCCGGCTGACCGTGGGTGCGCGAAAGCATCGGCACGTCGGCGAATTTGATCGCCAGTTCACGGATGGCCTCGGCGGTCTGACGCATCAGTGGCAGCAGCACGTCGTCACGGCCGGCGCGCAGCATCAGGGCGTGGGACAGGTTGTTGATGTCTTCGCTGGTGCAGGCGAAGTGGATAAATTCGCTGACCTTGTCCAGCTCAGGCAGCTTGGCTGCCTGTTCCTTGAGCAGGTATTCCACGGCTTTTACGTCGTGGTTAGTGGTGCGCTCGATTTCTTTTACGCGCTCGGCGTGCTCGACGGCGAAGTTGTCAGCCAGCTCATTGAGCACGGCGTTGGCTTCGGCGGAGAAGGGCGCGACTTCGGCAACACCTTCGTGGGCGGCCAGGCGCTGCAACCAGCGCACTTCAACCAGGACGCGGAAACGGATCAGGCCGTATTCGCTGAAAATTGGGCGCAGTGCGCTGGTTTTGCCGGCATAGCGGCCATCAACGGGGGAAACCGCGGTGAGCGAGGAAAGCTGCATGGGAGGCGTTCTCGGACAATCGGGCATTGAAAAGGGCGCATATCATACATGAAATCGGCCGCTGAATCGCGATTGGCTGCGACCGTTCAGCTGCGTTTGCTTCGTGCAATCGACAGCAGGCTGGCACTGAAAATCAGCGCTGCACCGATTAGCGAGGTCAGATCTGGGGTTTCTCCCCAGCGCAGCCAGGCGATCAGCCCTGCAAATACAATTGCCAGGTAGGCAAAGGGACCGATCAGCCCGGGCGACGCCAGGCTGTAAGCCTTGGACATGATGATCTGACTGGCGGTGGCCAACAGACCAATTGCCAACAGCAGCCAGAGGTCGTGTTCACTCATCGGCTGCCAGGCCCAGGTCAATGGGATGGCCGAGATCAGGGCGCTGAACAGCGAAAAATAGAACACGATGCGATACGCAGGCTCGGTATCACTCATCTCGCGGATCGATACAAAGGCAAAGGCGGCCATCACACTGGCGGCCAGGCCAATCAAGGCATGACTGTCGAGCAGCGCCGCAGAGGGTTTGGCCACCAGCAGCACGCCAATCAGGCCCACCACGGTGGTTAGCAGCATGCGTTTGCTCAGCGGCTCCTTGAGCCACCACCAGGCAATCAGCGGGGTAAACAGCGGCGCAGAGTAGGTGAACAACATGGCGTCGGCCAGCGGCAGGTGGGCAATGGCGTAGAAGAAGCAGTACATCGCCGCCAGGCCGTAGGTAGTGCGCCACAGGTGGGATTTCAGGCGGGTGGTTTTGAGTGGACGCAGGCCTTTGAACAGAATCAGCGGCATAAAGAACAGCACGCCGACCAAATTGCGAAAGAACACCACTGACTCGTTGTTGACGCTGACCGAGACCTCGCGAATGCCGACGCCCATCAGGGAAAACAGCAAGGCCGACAGCGCGAGCAGTGCGGCACCCTGAACGGGTTTAACCGAGCGGGTGCCCATGGTCACGCGCGCAACAGCGGGTAGAGTTCCTTGAGCAACTTGCTGCGGCTGAACACCATCTGCCAGCGATGCCCGCCCAGTTGGCGCCACAGGCGTGCAGAACGAATACCGGTGAGCAGCAGCGCGCGAATCTTCGCCGCATTGTTGGCCTGTTGCAGGTGGCGCATATCGCCTTGCACCTGAATGCGCTGGCGGAAGGTACTGATGGTGTCCTGATAAAGGCTGGCGCAGTTGGCGATGACGTTTTCATGGGTCGGGCCGAAGTGTTCGACCTGTTGCTGCACCTGGTCGAGGCGGCTGCCCATGACTTGCAGCATGTCGCCACGCTTATCCAGCTGACGCTCCAACGCGAGCAGGGCCAGGGCATAACGCAGCGGATCACGCTGCAGACTGGCCGGGTCGCGCTCCAAGGCGCCAACCAGGGCGCGATAGCCGTCGCGCAGGTTGAGGTCATCGCCGCCGTAAACATCCAGCGTGTCTTTTGGGTCGCGCACCAGCAAACTGTTGATCATGCAGGCTACGGCCGGCTTGCCGACCTGGCCAGTACGCGCCAGCTTGTCGACCAATACCGCCGATTCGAATACAGCGCCGAGGGCGATCAATTGTTCGCGGATAGGATTCAAGCCCGTTGCTCCCGCGCAGACCAAGGCTCGGCGGCTTCAATCACGCCGCCACCGAGGCAGATTTCACCGTCGTAGAACACCACGGACTGGCCCGGGGTCACGGCGCGCTGCGGTTCATTGAATACGGCGCGGTAGCCGCTGGCGGTTTTCTCCAGCGTGCAGGTTTGATCGCTCTGGCGATAACGCACCTTGGCGGTCAGCTCGCGCGGCGCGCTCAGATCAATCGGGTTAACCCAGTAAATCTCTGAGGCGAGCAGGGAGCGGCTGAACAACCATGCGTGCTCATTACCCTGGCCGACCACCAGTACATTGCGTGTCAGGTCTTTGTGCAGGACGTACCAGGGCTCGTCACTGGCGTCTTTCAAACCACCAATGCCCAAACCCTGGCGCTGACCAATGGTGTGATACATCAGGCCGTGATGGCGCCCGATGATTTCGCCTTCAGTGGTTTCGATATTGCCGGGTTGGGCTGGCAGGTACTGCTTGAGGAAATCACTGAAACGCCGTTCGCCGATAAAGCAGATGCCGGTGGAGTCCTTCTTCTTCGCTGTGGCCAGTGCGTATTTCTCGGCGATGGCACGCACCGCTGGCTTTTCCAGCTCGCCGACTGGGAACAGGGTCTTGGCGATCTGCTCGCCACCGACCGCATGCAGGAAGTAGCTCTGATCCTTGTTTGGATCGAGACCCTTGAGCAGCTCAGTGCGTCCGTCGATATCACGGCGGCGTACATAGTGGCCGGTGGCGATCAAGTCTGCACCGAGCATCAGCGCGTAGTCGAGGAAGGCTTTGAACTTGATCTCGCGGTTGCACAGGATGTCCGGGTTCGGCGTGCGCCCGGCCTTGTATTCGGCGAGGAAGTGCTCGAACACGTTGTCCCAATATTCGGCGGCAAAATTGGCGGTGTGCAGCTTGATGCCGATCTTGTCGCACACGGCCTGGGCATCGGCCAAATCGTCCATGGCGGTGCAATATTCGGTGCCGTCGTCCTCGTCCCAGTTCTTCATAAACAGGCCTTCGACCTGATACCCCTGCTCAAGCAGGAGCAGGGCGGAAACGGAGGAGTCGACGCCGCCGGACATGCCGACGATTACGCGCTGAGTAGTTGGATCTGACATGGGGGTACTGGGCACGGGCTTAAAAAGAGGGCGATTCTAGCAGGCGCGGAGGTGTGGCCGTTAATCGCGGATCAGGCTCAGGGGAAAACACTGTCCGCTCAGGTAGTCATCAATGCAGCGCAATACCAATTCGCTGCGCCAACGTTCGGGTTGAGCTGCCAGCTCGTCTCGGCTTAGCCAGCGTGGGCCGATGATGCCGTCATCCAACGGGTGATTGGGTCGCTGCTGTAAGGGTTTGGCGGCAAAACACACGCGCTGGTAGGTGATGCCGTTACTGGGGGCGGTGTACAGGTAAATGCCGGTAACTCCAGTTAACTCGACATCCCAGCCGGTCTCTTCGAGGGTTTCGCGCAGCGCGGCCTGCAGCAGGCTTTCGTTGGCTTCCAGGTGGCCAGCAGGCTGGTTGAACACGGCGCGGCCTTCGGCCATTTCTTCGACCAACAGAAAACGGCCCTGGTCTTCGATGACCGTGGCCACGGTGATGTGCGGCTGCCACTGCATGAAAATGCTACCTGTTATGAGAAAAGGCGATCTTAGCCTGATTCTCTTTGCTCTGAATGCACAAACCCCGGCACGGGGCCGGGGTTTGTGGTGTTGCTGTGCCCGAGGGCACAGGGCGCTACGTTTTAGTTCAGCGCAGCGAGTGCGGCATTGAAGGTCGCGCTCGGGCGCATGACCTGACTGGTCTGTTGCGGGTTGGAGCGGTAGTAGCCACCGATATCCACGGCCTTGCCCTGCACGGCGCTGAGTTCGGCAACGATGGTTGCTTCATTCTCGGTCAGAGTTTTGGCCAGTGGCGCGAACTGCGCTTTTAGTTCGGCATCATCGTTCTGTGCGGCCAGTTCCTGAGCCCAGTAGAGCGCCAGGTAGAAGTGGCTACCACGGTTGTCCAGCTCGCCGGTTTTGCGCGATGGCGACTTGTTGTTGTCCAGCAACTTGCCGGTGGCCGCGTCGAGGGTGGTGCCCAGCAGTTTGGCTTTCGGGTTGTTGGTCTTGATCCCGGTTTCTTCCAGAGAAACCGCCAGAGCCAGGAATTCACCCAGCGAATCCCAGCGCAGGTGGTTTTCCTCGATCAGCTGCTGCACGTGCTTGGGTGCCGAGCCGCCAGCCCCGGTTTCATACATGCCGCCACCGGCCATCAGCGGTACGATAGAGAGCATCTTGGCCGAGGTGCCCAGTTCCATGATCGGGAACAGGTCGGTCAGGTAGTCGCGCAGCACGTTGCCGGTCACCGAAATGGTGTCCTGGCCGCGAATAAGGCGTTCCATGCTTACACGGATGGCCTGGTTGTAATCCATGACGCGGATGTCCAGACCGGTCAGGTCGTGTTCCTGCAGGTAGGTTTCGACTTTCTTCTGCAGTTCGCGGTCGTGGGCGCGTTCTGGATCGAGCCAGAAAACTGCCGGAGTATTGGACTGGCGAGCACGGGTTACGGCCAGCTTGACCCAATCGCGGATCGGCGCATCCTTGGTTTGGCAGGCGCGCCAGATGTCGCCGGCTTCAACTTCGTGCTGCATCAGCACGGTGCCATCGGCCAGCACCACGCGCATGGTGCCATCGGCACTCATTTCAAAGGTCTTGTCGTGGGAACCGTACTCTTCGGCCTTCTGTGCCATCAGGCCAACGTTCGGCACGCTGCCCATGGTGGTGGGGTTGAACGCGCCGTTGGTTTTGCAGAAATTGATCATTTCCTGATAGATGCGGGCGTAGGTGCTTTCCGGCATCACCGCTTTGGTGTCCTTGAGCTTGCCGTCCTTGCCCCACATCTGCCCGGAGCTGCGAATCATCGCCGGCATCGAGGCGTCGACGATTACGTCGCTTGGGATGTGCAGGTTGGTGATGCCCTTGACCGAGTCAACCATGGCCATTTCCGGGCGGTGGCTGTAGCAGGCGTGGATGTCATCGAGAATTTCTTCCTGCTGCGACGCTGGCAGGGATTTGATCTTGTCGTAAACGCTACTGATGCCGTTGTTCGGGTTAACGCCCAGCTCTTCGAACAGCTTGCCGTATTTATCGAACACATCCTTGTAGTAGACGCTGACAGCGTGGCCGAAGACGATCGGATGGGAGACCTTCATCATGGTCGCCTTGACGTGCAGGGACCACATCACACCGTTTTCCTTGCAGTCCTGCAGGGTGCGCTCGAAGAAATCGCGCAGCTTGCGGCAGCTCATAAACATGCTGTCGAAGACTTCGCCTTCCTGCAGGGCGAGCTGTTTCTTGACTTCGACCTTGCCGTCCTTGCCGACGAACTCAATACGGACGTCACCGGCTTTGGCCATGGTGATCGACTGCTCGCTGGAGAAGAAATCGCCGCCGCGCATGTAATCGGCGTGGGACTGCGAGGTCATGCTCCACTTGCCCATGGAGTGCGGGTGCTTACGCACGAAGGCTTTGACCGCGGCTGGCGCACGGCGGTCTGAGTTGCCCTCACGCAGCACCGGGTTGACCGCGCTGCCAAGCACTTTGCTGTAGCGGGCACTGGCGTCTTTTTCGGCGTCAGTTTGCGGGTCTTCCGGGAAATTCGGGATGTTAAAGCCTTGGGCTTGCAGTTCGGCGATTGCTCCTTTTAGCTGCGGCACCGAGGCACTGATGTTTGGCAGTTTGATGATGTTGGCGTCTGGCGAAGTGGCCAGTACGGCCAGCTTGGCGAGGTCGTCGGCGATTTGCTTGTCAGCATCCAACTGGTCAGCAAAGCTTGCAAGGATGCGCCCTGCAAGAGAGATGTCGCGTGTTTCGACGGCAATCTCAGCAGAGGCTGCGAAGGCTTCTACAATAGGCAGAAGCGAATAGGTCGCAAGGGCTGGGGCTTCGTCGGTGAAGGTGTAGATGATCTTCGAGGGGGTGGACATTCTGAGTGAACTCTCTTCTTTGCTGAGCGTGCATAGCCACTCGACATGCGCAGGTAAGCGCTGAGGCCCATATGGATGAGCCAGAAGTCGAGAACTTGCCGCGGTGATGTTGGATGCACCAGTAGAGTGTTGAGCGTTTCGAGCCGTTGAAGCGCTGTAGCAGTTCGACGGTTTCAAGAGGCGGACAACCTGTTTAAACGATCCGCGCCTTATGACCTGTTAGTCATCTGTGAAGTATACCACCGCGCTAACGCCTCGCAGAATGCCTTGGCGCATAAGACCAACGAACATATGGTTTCGCCCGATTCAAGTGGGTTACTCTGGGGCGATCTGACTGTTTTAACCACAAGACGGAGTCCAGCATGGGATACCAAAAGATCCAGGTGCCTGCCACCGGTGACAAAATCACCGTCAATGCCGATACATCCCTGAACGTACCGAACAATCCAGTTATCCCCTTTATCGAAGGGGATGGTATCGGTGTCGATATCAGCCCGGTGATGATCAAAGTCGTTGATGCAGCCGTACAGAAAGCCTACGGCGGCGAGCGCAAGATCTCCTGGATGGAAGTTTACGCAGGCGAGAAAGCCACTCAGGTTTACGATCAGGACACTTGGTTGCCTCAGGAAACACTGGATGCGGTCAAAGACTACGTCGTTTCCATCAAGGGCCCGCTGACCACTCCAGTCGGTGGCGGCATCCGCTCTCTGAACGTGGCCCTGCGTCAGCAACTCGACCTGTACGTCTGCCTGCGCCCAGTGCGCTGGTTCGAAGGCGTGCCAAGCCCGGTGAAAAAGCCTGGCGACGTCGACATGACCATCTTCCGTGAGAACTCGGAAGACATCTACGCAGGCATCGAGTGGAAAGCTGGCTCGCCGGAAGCAACCAAGGTCATCAAGTTCCTCAAAGAGGAAATGGGTGTAACCAAGATTCGCTTCGATCAGGACTGCGGTATCGGCGTCAAGCCGGTCTCCAAAGAAGGTACCAAGCGTCTGGCACGGAAAGCGCTGCAGTATGTAGTCGATAACGACCGCGACTCGCTGACCATCGTGCACAAAGGCAACATCATGAAGTTCACTGAAGGTGCCTTCAAAGAGTGGGCCTACGAAATTGCTGCTGAAGAATTCGGCGCAACCCTGCTCGATGGCGGTCCTTGGATGCAGTTCAAGAACCCGAAAACCGGTAAGAACGTCATCGTTAAAGACGCCATCGCCGACGCCATGCTGCAGCAAATCCTGCTGCGCCCGGCTGAGTACGACGTAATCGCTACTCTCAACCTCAACGGCGACTATCTGTCAGATGCCCTGGCGGCCGAAGTGGGCGGTATCGGTATCGCTCCAGGTGCGAACCTGTCCGACACCGTTGCGATGTTTGAAGCCACCCACGGCACTGCGCCGAAGTACGCTGGTAAGGATCAGGTGAACCCCGGTTCACTGATTCTCTCTGCGGAAATGATGCTGCGCCACATGGGCTGGACCGAAGCGGCCGACTTGATCATCAAGGGTACCAACGGCGCTATCTCGGCCAAGACTGTGACCTATGATTTCGAGCGCCTGATGGACGGCGCCAAGCTGCTGTCCTGCTCGGCATTCGGTGACGCACTGATTTCGCATATGTAAGCCAATCAGTGAAATAAAGAAAGGCCGGTCAAATGACCGGCCTTTTTTGTGGGCGATTAACTGCCCAGGTGACTCTAATCAGACTTCAACCGTTGCGCCCTGGTGTTGCTTGACTGCGGCGGGCACTTCACTGGCGGCAGTAGCCGCACTGATGTTTACGGCGTGGAGTCCTTTTGGACCTTGAATAATATCGAAGCTTACCGGCTGGCCAGCCTTCAGCGTTTTATAGCCGTCCATCTGGATAGCCGAGTAGTGGGCGAACAGGTCCTCATCTCGACCATCGGCCAGGATGAACCCATAGCCTTTGGCGTTGTTGAACCACTTGACCTTACCGCTAACCATGCTGATATCCCTCTGCAAAGGACTCCATCACTGGAGTATCATCCACTTCAATTCCACGCTTTGCTTGACGGGAGTCGACAAAGCTGTGAAACCCCTTAATACCCACGCTGGGTATTCATTGTTTGTAACACCGTTTTGCCGATAGTCAAGGCAATGCTGTAACTGGCTGAGAAGCCGTTCAAACTCTGTCTAGCACAGACTATTCGCCCATCAACGAAGCTATTCAGCATGCATGCACGTAGCCAGATTCGACTAACATTCAATCAGGATCGCCCCGCAGAGCATGAGGACGATTCCTTCGGCTTAGCCGTTCAGGAATCCAAGCCCGCCCTGCAGGCGCCTCCTATGTATAAAGTGATTTTGTTTAACGACGACTACACGCCCATGGATTTCGTGGTCGAGATTCTCGAGGTGTTTTTCAACCTGAATCGAGAGATGGCGACCAAAATCATGCTGACCGTCCATACAGAGGGGCGGGCAGTGTGTGGAGTGTTTACCCGCGATATTGCTGAAACCAAAGCGACACAGGTGAATCAATATGCGAGAGAGAGCCAGCATCCGCTACTCTGTGAAATAGAGAAGGACGGTTAACGCCGGCCACTTGGGCATGAGGTGAAGCTATGTTAAATCGAGAGCTCGAAGTCACCCTCAATCTGGCTTTCAAGGAGGCTCGTACCAAGCGTCATGAATTTATGACGGTTGAGCATTTGTTGCTGGCCCTCCTGGATAACGAGGCCGCCGCTAGTGTGCTGCGCGCATGCGGGGCCAATCTAGACAAGCTACGGCATGATCTGCAGGAGTTTATTGACTCCACCACGCCGCTGATTCCCCAACACGACGAAGAACGCGAAACGCAGCCTACCCTGGGTTTTCAGCGTGTTCTGCAGCGCGCGGTTTTCCACGTGCAAAGTTCCGGCAAGCGTGAAGTGACCGGCGCCAACGTACTGGTGGCGATTTTTAGCGAGCAGGAAAGCCAGGCTGTGTTTCTGCTCAAGCAGCAGAGCGTCGCGCGTATCGATGTGGTCAACTTCATTGCCCACGGCATCTCCAAGGTGCCGGGCCATGGTGGCCATTCGGAAACCGAGCAGGAAATGCAGGACGAGGAGGGCGGCGAATCCGCCAGCTCGAGCAATCCGCTGGATGCTTATGCCAGTAACTTGAACGAGCTGGCTCGTCAGGGGCGTATTGATCCATTGGTCGGCCGTGAGTCGGAAGTCGAACGTGTGGCGCAGATTCTTGCGCGGCGGCGTAAGAACAATCCGCTATTGGTCGGTGAAGCCGGTGTCGGTAAAACCGCGATTGCTGAAGGCCTGGCCAAGCGCATCGTCGATAACCAGGTACCTGATCTGTTGGCCGACAGCGTGGTCTATTCGCTGGATCTCGGCGCACTGCTGGCTGGTACCAAATACCGCGGTGATTTCGAGAAACGCTTGAAAGCTTTGCTCAATGAGCTGCGTAAGCGCCCCCACGCCATTCTGTTTATCGATGAAATCCACACCATTATCGGCGCTGGTGCTGCGTCGGGTGGAGTAATGGATGCGTCCAACTTACTGAAGCCTATGCTGTCTTCGGGTGAAATACGCTGCATCGGTTCAACGACCTTCCAGGAATTCCGCGGCATCTTCGAGAAAGACCGCGCCCTGGCGCGTCGCTTCCAGAAAGTTGATGTGGTTGAGCCCTCGGTGGAAGATACCATCGGCATTCTGCGGGGTCTGAAAGGTCGCTTCGAGCAGCATCACAGCATCGAATACAGCGATGAGGCCCTACGCGCGGCGGCTGAGCTCGCCTCGCGCTATATCAATGATCGGCATATGCCGGACAAGGCCATTGATGTAATCGATGAAGCTGGGGCCTACCAGCGGCTGCAGCCGGTGGAAAAACGCCTGACGCGTATCGATGTGGCACAGGTCGAAGACATCGTGGCGAAAATCGCCCGCATTCCGCCGAAGCACGTCAGCAGTTCGGATAAAGAACTTCTGCGTAACCTCGAGCGCGACCTCAAACTCACCGTATTTGGCCAGGACGCTGCGATTGACTCGCTGTCGACTGCGATCAAGCTGTCCCGTGCTGGACTCAAAGCGCCTGACAAGCCGGTAGGCTCTTTCCTATTTGCCGGCCCTACGGGGGTGGGTAAAACCGAAGCCGCCCGCCAGTTGGCCAAGGCGATGGGCGTTGAGCTGGTTCGTTTCGATATGTCCGAGTACATGGAGCGCCACACGGTTTCGCGCCTGATCGGTGCGCCGCCGGGCTATGTCGGCTTCGATCAAGGCGGTCTATTAACCGAGGCGATAACTAAAACACCGCATTGCGTATTACTACTGGATGAGATCGAGAAGGCTCACCCGGAAGTCTTTAACCTGCTGCTACAGGTGATGGACCACGGCACCTTGACCGATAACAATGGCCGTAAGGCGGACTTCCGCAACGTGATCGTAATCATGACCACTAACGCAGGTGCTGAAACCGCAGCGCGGGCATCCATTGGCTTCACCTATCAGGACCACTCGTCTGATGCCATGGAAGTGATCAAGAAGAGCTTCACTCCAGAGTTCCGCAACCGCCTGGATACCATTATCCAGTTCGGCCGCCTGAGCCACGAAGTGATCAAAAGCATCGTCGACAAGTTCCTCACCGAGCTGCAGGCGCAGCTTGAGGACAAGCGCGTCACGCTGGAAGTCAGCGATGCCGCGCGTAGCTGGTTGGCAGAGAGCGGTTACGATGTGCAGATGGGTGCTCGGCCGATGGCGCGTTTGATCCAGGACAAGATCAAGCGTCCGCTGGCGGAAGAGATTCTGTTTGGTGAGTTGGCTGAACACGGTGGTGTGGTGCATATCGACATCGAAGGTGGTGAGCTGACCTTTGATTTCGAAACCACGGCAGAAATGGCCTAGACTTAGTCTCATTACGCGCACAAAAACGCCCGGCATTGCCGGGCGTTTTTACTGGAGCTTGGTGTAACAGATGCCGGGAAACCTAAGTTTTCGCTGGCCTGTTAACGGGCGCGGTAAGTAATGCGGCCTTTGCTCAAGTCATAAGGCGTAAGTTCAACACGAACTTTGTCGCCAGTCAGAATGCGGATGTAATTTTTGCGCATCTTTCCGGAGATGTGCGCAGTAACGACGTGCCCATTTTCCAACTCCACACGGAACATGGTGTTGGGCAGGGTGTCGACGACAGTGCCTTCCATTTCGAAGCTGTCTTCTTTCGACATGCAGTAAAGCCCTCGGTATCCAATGAATGGCCCGGTGCAACTGGCGCCAGGCAAAAGCGGCGTGCATTGTGCCCGAAATTTGGGGTTTGCGCCAAGGGCTTCAGTTAAGTCTGACCCAGCGTTGATTGACGAACAGCTCTATGGGCCGGTACTGAGTCTTGTAATTCATCTTGCGGCAGTTCTTGATCCAGTAGCCCAGATAGACCGCATGTAGCCCCAAACGCGCCGCTTCGGCAATTTGCCAGAGGATGGCAAAGCGCCCGAGGCTGCGGCGCTCCTCGTTCGGTTCATAAAATGTGTATACCGCGGACAGTCCATTGGGCAGTACATCGGTTACAGCAATTGCCAGCAGGCGGTTGTTTTGGCGGAATTCGTAGAAGCGCGAGAAGGCCAGATCGCGCACCAGAAAGGTAGAAAATTGTTCGCGGTTGGGCGGGTACATATCGCCATCGGCATGCCGTTGCTCAATGTAGCGCACATACAACGCGTAATACTCTTCGGTAAATGCCGGGCGCACCAGGCGGACCTGAATGTCCTGATTACGCTTGAAAATACGCCGTTGCTGACGATTCGGGCTGAACTGCGCGGCAGGAATGCGTGCAGGGACGCAGGCGGTGCAGCGTTGGCAGTGCGGGCGATAGAGGTGGTCGCCGCTGCGACGAAAGCCCATTTCCGAAAGCTCAGCATAAACATCCGCATCCATGGGCTGGCTGGGATCGAGGAACAGGGTTGTGGCCTGCTCGTCGGGCAGATAGCTGCAGGGGTGCGGTTGAGTGGCGTAAAACTTCAGGCGGGCCAGCTCAGTCATGATCGACTCTCAGGGTCGGGCTTGAATCAAGTGTAAGCCAGGCTGGCGCCCTCGCCTAGGCGACCCAATCGGCTCGGCTGGATTGATCTAGATGAGCGCTCAGGTAGCCGGCAAACGCGGTACGGGAAATTGTCTGCGCGCCGAGACTGAGCAGGTGCTCGGTCGGCATCTGGCAATCGATCAACACAAAGCCCCAGTCTTTCAATTGTTCAACCAGCGTGACAAAACCCACCTTGGAGGCGTTGTCTGCGCGACTGAACATCGATTCACCAAAGAACAGCTGCCCCATGGCCAGACCATAGAGCCCGCCAACCAGCTCGCTATCACGCCAAACCTCAACCGAATGAGCTATACCGCGCTGGTGCAGTTCCAAGTAAGCGTCCTGCATGGGACTGGTGATCCAGGTTTCTGCTGCATAGCTGCGTGGCGCTGCGCAGGCGCGGATCACGTCAGTGAAAGCCTGATCAAAGGTCACCCGATAACGGCCCTGGCGCAGCACTTTGCCAAGGCTGCGCGAAACGTGCAGCTGTTCAGGCAGCAGCACGGTGCGCGGGTCCGGCGACCACCAGAGAATCGGCTGACCATCTTGGAACCAAGGAAAGCAGCCGTGCCGATAAGCCTGGATCAAACGCTCGGGGCGTAGATCGCCACCAGCGGCCAGCAAGCCATTGGGCTCGCGCAGGGCTTTATTGAGGGGCGGGAAATCCAGTGAATCGCGTTGCAGCCACGTCAGCATGTGCAGGGCCGGATTTGGAAAGAGGAGGGCAGGGCGGACTGAGCGTCCGCCCTGAATGAATCAATTGTCGTCGAGGAATTTCTCGACATCCAGCGCGGCCATACAGCCGGCACCGGCGGAGGTGATGGCCTGGCGGTAAACGTGGTCAGCCACGTCGCCTGCGGCAAATACACCTTCAATGCTGGTAGCGGTGGCATTGCCTTCATTGCCACCTTTGATCAGCAGATAGCCGTCGCGCATTTCCAGCTGGCCGTGGAACAGCTCGGTATTGGGCTTATGGCCGATGGCGATAAACACGCCGGCCAACGGCAGGTCTTTGCTCACACCGCTCTGTGTATCTTTCAGGCGCGCGCCAGTTACACCGGTGTTGTCGCCCAGCACTTCTTCCAGTGCGTGGTTCCAGTGCAGCACCACGTTGCCGTTGGCTGCTTTGTCGAACAGCTTGTCCTGAAGAATCTTTTCCGAGCGCAGCTTGTCGCGGCGATGCACCAGGTGCACTTCTTTGGCGATATTCGACAGGTACAGCGCTTCTTCAACGGCGGTATTGCCGCCGCCAATCACCGCTACTACCTGGTTGCGATAGAAGAAACCGTCACAGGTGGCGCACGCCGATACACCCTTGCCGGAAAACGCTTCTTCGGACGGCAGGCCCAGGTACTGCGCCGATGCACCCGTGGCGATAATCAGTGCGTCACAGGTGTAGGTACCACTGTCGCCTTTCAGAGTGAAAGGGCGGGACTGCAACTCGGCGGTGTGAATGTGGTCGTAGACGATCTCGGTTTCAAAGCGCTCGGCGTGCTTTTGCATGCGTTCCATCAGCGCCGGGCCGGTCAGACCTTCAACATCGCCAGGCCAGTTGTCCACTTCGGTGGTGGTGGTCAGCTGACCGCCGGGCTGGATGCCGGTAATGATCACGGGCTTGAGGTTGGCGCGGGCAGCGTAAACGGCAGCGCTATAACCGGCAGGGCCAGAGCCCAGGATGATCAAGCGTGAATGCTTGACTTCGCTCATAAAAACACCTCATAAGCCTTTGTCACAAAAGAGAATGCATGCTCCAATTGAGCCGCACGGAAGATATTGGCGGATATGCTACACCGAAGCGGGCGAAGAGCGGGAGTCAACCGCTATAGCTGTTTATGCATACAGCTTGGTCTGGTATGGTGCGGTTAAACCCGTACAATTGCTGCATATTTTGCCGTTAACCAATTATTCGGCGCCTCTGGCGCAGGAACAGATGCGTTTTGAAGAAATCTAGCCCAACCGCACAAGCCCCTATCTGGCGTCAGCAGCTGCCTTATCGACTTAAAGAAGGCGCGCTGATTGGCCTGGGCGCACTTTGCCTTTATCTCTGGATGGCCCTGCTGACCTACGATGCGGCCGATCCCGGCTGGACGCACACCAGCAATGTCGAACAGGTACAGAACGCCGCCGGCCGCGCCGGTGCCTGGTTTGCCGACATCCTGTTTATGGCGCTGGGCTATTTTGCCTATCTGTTCCCGCTGCTGTTGGCGGTAAAAACCCTGCAGGTATTTCGCGCCCGCCATCAGCCGTGGCAATGGAGCGGTTGGCTGTTTTCCTGGCGGCTGATCGGCCTGGTTTTTTTGGTGCTATCCGGTGCCGCGCTGGCCTATATCCATTTCTATGCCAGTTCCAGCATGCCGGCCTCTGCAGGCGGCGCGCTGGGCGAAAGTCTGGGTGTGCTGGCGATTAATACGCTGAATGTGCAGGGCAGCACGCTGCTGCTGATCGCGCTATTTCTCTTCGGTTTGACAGTCTTCACTGACCTGTCCTGGTTCAAGGTGATGGACCTGACCGGGAAAATCACCCTCGACCTGATCGAGCTGATCCAGAGTCTGGCCAACCGTTGGTGGAGTGCGCGGGCTGAACGTAAGCAGTTGGTGGCGCAGTTACGGGAAGTTGATGAGCGCGTCAGTGAAGTCTCCGCACCAATCGTGCTGGATCGCCGTGAGCAGGCCAAGGTCAAAGAACGCCTGATCGAGCGCGAAGAGTCGCTGAACAAACACATGAGTGAGCGGGTGAACCGCCCAGCCCCAGTGATCACGCCGCCGACCGCCCCGAAAGCACCTGAGCCGAGCAAGCGCGTGCTCAAAGAGAAACAGGTCAATCTGTTTGAAGACAGTGCCCTAGCCGGCAGCCTTCCGCCGATTTCGATCCTCGATGTGGCAGAGAAGGTTCAGAAGAAATATTCGCCTGAACATCTGGAAGCCATGTCGCGCTTGCTTGAGATCAAACTCAAGGAGTTTGGTGTCGAGGTTATCGTCGAGTCCGTGCATCCTGGTCCGGTAATTACCCGTTTCGAGATCCAGCCGGCGGCAGGGATCAAGGTCAGCCGTATTTCTGGCCTGGCCAAGGATCTTGCGCGCTCGATGGCGATTATCAGCGTACGCGTGGTGGAAGTGATTCCGGGCAAGACCACTGTCGGCATCGAAATCCCCAACGAAGACCGGCAGATCGTGCGCTTCTCCGAAGTGCTGTCGTCGCCTGAGTATGACGAAGCCAAGTCGCCCGTTACCTTGGCCCTGGGCCATGATATTGGCGGCAAACCGGTGATTACCGACCTGGCGAAAATGCCCCACCTGCTGGTGGCCGGTACTACCGGCTCGGGTAAGTCGGTTGGGGTTAACGCAATGATCCTGTCGATTCTGTTCAAGTCCACGCCGGAAGAGGCGCGCTTGATCATGATTGACCCGAAAATGCTTGAACTGTCGATCTACGAAGGCATCCCGCACCTGCTGTGCCCGGTAGTAACCGACATGAAGGAAGCCGCCAACGCCCTGCGCTGGTCGGTGGCTGAGATGGAGCGCCGCTACAAACTGATGTCGAAGATGGGCGTGCGCAACCTGGCCGGCTTCAACCGCAAGGTCAAGGACGCCGAAGAGGCCGGCGAGCCATTGAGCGACCCGCTGTACAAGCGCGAAAGCATGCACGACGAAGCACCACTGTTGAAAACCCTGCCGACCATCGTGGTAGTGGTCGACGAGTTCGCCGACATGATGATGATCGTCGGCAAGAAGGTTGAAGAGTTGATTGCGCGTATCGCGCAGAAAGCTCGCGCAGCCGGAATTCACCTGATTCTCGCAACCCAGCGCCCCTCGGTGGATGTGATTACCGGTCTGATCAAGGCCAACATCCCGACTCGCATGGCGTTTCAGGTGTCGAGCAAGATCGATTCGCGCACCATCATCGATCAGGGCGGCGCAGAGCAGCTCCTCGGCCATGGCGACATGCTCTATATGCCGCCCGGGACCAGCTTGCCCATTCGCGTACACGGCGCCTTCGTTTCTGATGATGAAGTGCACCGGGTGGTCGAAGCCTGGAAACAGCGCGGCACGCCTGACTATATCGATGACATTCTCAATGGCGTCGAGGAGTCCGGTAGTGGTTTTGAGGGCGGTAGCGGCGAGGGCAGTGGTGAAGGCAGTGAGTCCGACCCTCTTTATGATGAAGCGGTCAATTTCGTGCTGGAAAGTCGCCGTGCGTCTATTTCTGCCGTGCAGCGCAAGCTGAAGATCGGCTACAACCGCGCCGCGCGGATGATTGAAGCCATGGAAATGGCTGGCGTCGTCACCTCAATGAACACCAATGGCTCTCGCGAGGTCATAGCACCAAGCCCTGTTCGCGATTAATGCCTAGCCCGATCTGATAAGGAGTCCCATGCGCCTGATTCGCATGTTGTTGCTGACCGTACTGAGTTTTACCAGCGTTGCCGCCATGGCCGACGATGAAGTTGCCGTGCAGCGTCTGACCGAGCTGCTCAACCAGGCGCAAACCATCAACGCGCGCTTTTCCCAACTGACCCTGGATGGCAGCGGTACCCAGCTGCAGGAAACCGCCGGCCAGCTCTCATTGAAGCGTCCGGGCCTGTTCCGCTGGCACACCGATGCGCCAATGGAGCAGCTGCTGGTCTCCAATGGTGAGAAGGTTTGGCTGTATGACCCGGATCTGCAACAGGTGACCATTCAGACCCTCGATCAGCGCCTGACCCACACCCCGGCGCTGTTGCTGTCCGGCGATGTATCGAAGATCCGTGAGAACTTCGAGATCAGCCACAACGAGGGCGGCAATGTGGTCGATTTCATCCTCAAGCCAAAATCCAAGGACACCCTGTTCGACAGCTTGCGCCTGTCGTTCCGCAACAAAGTGCTCAACGATATGCAGCTGATCGACAGCATCGGCCAGCGCACCAATATTCTGTTTCTCAACGTGAAAATGAATGAGCCGCAGGACGATGCGCAGTTCACCTTCGAGATTCCGGCCGGCGCGGACGTGATTCAAGAGTAGAAGGCTCAAGGGCAAGAGGCGTTAAAGCGCAGTCATGGATCTGTTTCGCAAGGCTTCCGTTGCTCAACCCCTGGCTGCCCGTTTGCGTGCAGCCAGCTTGGATGAGTACGTCGGCCAGGAGCACTTGCTGGCCCGTGGCAAACCCTTGCGTGAAGCGCTGGAGCAGGGCGCGCTGCATTCGATGATCTTCTGGGGCCCGCCAGGCGTCGGCAAGACCACCCTGGCGCGGCTGCTGGCGCAGGTTTCTGATGCGCATTTCGAGACGATTTCCGCCGTGCTCTCCGGGGTCAAGGAAATTCGCCAGGCCGTGGAAGTGGCGCAGCAACATGCCGCGCAATATGGCCGTCAGACCATCCTGTTTGTTGATGAGGTGCACCGCTTCAACAAGTCGCAGCAGGATGCCTTCCTGCCGTACGTGGAAGACGGCACGCTGATCTTTATCGGGGCCACCACGGAAAATCCTTCGTTCGAGCTAAATAACGCCTTGCTCTCACGGGCTCGCGTGTATGTGCTGAAAAGCCTGGATGAAAGCGCGCTTCGCAAATTGGTTGAGCGCGCTTTAAACGACCCGAAAGGCCTGGGCGAGCGTCAGCTGAGCCTGCCGGAAGAAAGCTTCAAGATTCTCCAGGCCGCCGCCGATGGCGATGGCCGGCGCTTGCTCAACTTTCTGGAAAACGCCGCGGACCTTGCTGAAGACGGCAGTGAGATCGGCAGCGAATTGCTGCTCAATCTGCTCGGCGATACCCGTCGGCGCTTCGACAAGGGCGGCGAAGCTTTCTACGACCAGATATCGGCGCTGCACAAATCCGTACGCGGTTCCAGCCCGGACGGCGCGTTGTACTGGTTTGCGCGCATGCTCGATGGCGGCTGTGATCCGCTGTATATCGCCCGCCGCGTGGTGCGCATGGCCAGTGAGGATATTGGCAACGCCGACCCGCGTGCCTTGACCCTGTGCCTGAATGCCTGGGATGTGCAGGAACGTCTGGGCAGCCCGGAGGGCGAACTGGCGGTGGCCCAGGCGATTGTCTACCTAGCCTGCGCGCCGAAAAGCAATGCGGTCTACAACGCCTTCAAGGCCGCTATGCGCGACGCCGCCGAACATGGCTCCCAAGAGGTGCCGCTGCACCTGCGTAACGCGCCGACCAAGCTTATGAAAGAGCTGGGTTATGGCGACGAGTACCGCTACGCCCACGACGAGCCCGATGCCTATGCGGCGGGGGAGGATTACTTCCCCGAAACCCTAGAACCACGCGAGTATTATCAGCCGGTGCCACGCGGCCTGGAACTGAAGATTCGCGACAAGCTGCAGCATTTGCACAACCAGGACCGCAATAGCCCTAGGCAGCGGAGAAAACCATGATTCGTGTCGCCATGGCCGTTGCCCTCGGCGGAGCCGTAGGCGCAGTGCTGCGCTTTCTCACCGCCAGCTGGGTTGTTGCCCACTGGCCACGGCATTTCTACCTGGGCACCTTTACCGTCAATATTCTCGGCTGCCTGTTGATCGGTCTGTTGTCAGGCCTGTTTCTGCTGCGCAGCGACCTGCCCATCGAATTGCGCAGCGGCCTGATCATCGGCCTGCTGGGCGGCTTTACCACTTTTTCCTCTTTCAGCCTTGAACTGCTCAAACTGTTTGAAGGCGGCCGCCACAACGAGGCCTTCGCCTACCTGCTGTGCAGCGTGGTCGGCGGTGTACTTGCCGTCTGGGGCGGCTTTGCCCTGGCGCGCCTTTATCAGTAACCGCAGCGGCTAACGCGCGGTCTGGCACCCAAGCCTGTTAAAGCCTTAAACTGCGCGGCATTGCGCGTCATGGCCAAAGCCATGCAAACCCTTGTGATGTGTTGAGACCAGAACATGCTTGATTCCAAACTCGTTCGTACCCAGCTCCATGAAGTGGCCGAGCGCCTGGCCGCCCGTGGATTTGTCCTTGATGTTGCCCGCTTTGAAGCGCTTGAGGCTAAGCGCAAGACGCTGCAGACCCGCACCGAGCAGCTGCAAGCCGAACGTAACAGTCGCTCCAAATCCATTGGCCAAGCCAAGCAGCGAGGTGAAGACATTGCGCCGCTGCTGGCAGAAGTGGACCAGATGGGCAGCGATCTGGAGCAGGGCAAGCGTGACCTCGACAGCATTCAGAGCGAACTCGATAACCTGTTGCTGAATATCCCCAACTTGCCGCATGAGTCGGTGCCGGTTGGTGAAGATGAAGAGGGAAACGTTGAAGTCTCCCGTTGGGGCACGCCGAGCAGCTTCGATTTCCCGATTCAGGATCACGTTGCCCTTGGCGAGCAGCACGGCTGGCTGGATTTCGAGACCGCCGCCAAACTGTCCGGCGCGCGCTTTGCCCTGCTGCGCGGTCCGATTGCGCGCATGCACCGCGCTCTGGCTCAGTTCATGATCAACCTGCACACCGGCGAGCACGGCTATGAAGAAGCCTATACGCCTTATCTGGTGCAGGCTCCGGCGCTGCAAGGCACCGGGCAGCTGCCGAAGTTCGAGGAAGACCTGTTCAAGATCAGCCGTGAAGGCGAGGCGGATCTGTACCTGATTCCGACCGCTGAAGTGTCGCTGACCAATATCGTCGCCGGCGAGATCCTTGATCCCAAGCTGCTGCCGCTGAAGCTGGTCGCCCACACCCCGTGCTTCCGCAGTGAAGCCGGCGCTTCCGGCCGTGATACCCGCGGCATGATCCGTCAACACCAGTTCGACAAGGTCGAGATGGTGCAGATCGTCGAGCCGAGCAAATCCTTTGAAGCGCTGGAAAGCCTGACTGCCAATGCCGAGCGTGTGCTGCAGCTGCTTGAGTTGCCATACCGCAAACTGGCGCTGTGCACTGGTGATATGGGTTTCGGCGCGGTGAAGACCTATGACCTGGAGGTCTGGGTGCCGAGCCAGGACAAGTACCGTGAAATTTCTTCGTGCTCCAACTGTGGTGACTTCCAGGCCCGCCGCATGCAAGCGCGCTACCGCAACCCGGAAACCGGCAAGCCCGAACTGGTGCACACCCTCAACGGCTCCGGCCTGGCAGTCGGTCGCACGCTGGTAGCTGTGCTGGAGAACTACCAGCAGGCCGATGGCAGCATCCGCGTTCCGGACGTGCTGAAGCCCTATATGGGCGGTATCGAAATCATCGGTTAATCCGGATTTCAGTTACCTGTGACGGGGCGGCCAGTGCCGCCCCGTTTTGTTTGCCCGATTGAGAGCGTACGTCATGGATTTTCTGCCCCTGTTCCACAAACTGCAGGATCGCCTGGTACTGGTGGTCGGTGGCGGCGAAGTTGCCGTGCGCAAGGCGCGCTTGCTCAGTGATGCCGGCGCGACGCTGCGGATAGTCGCGCCGGAGATTCGTGATGAACTACGTGAAATGGCCAGTGCGCGTAGTGGCGAGGTGCGGCTGCGTGATTATCAGTCGGCTGACCTGCAGGGTGTGGCCCTGATCATTGCCGCAACCGATGACGAACCGCTGAATGCGCAAATCTCAGCCGAGGCCCAGGCCTTGGGCATTCCGGTCAACGTGGTGGATGCACCGAAGCTGTGTAGCGTGATTTTCCCCGCCATTGTCGACCGCTCGCCGCTAATCGTCGCTATCACCAGTGGCGGTGATGCACCGGTGCTGGCCCGGCTGATTCGCGCCAAGATCGAAACCTGGATTCCTGCAACCTACGGCCAGCTAGCCGGTCTGGCCAAGCGCTTTCGTGCCCAGGTCAAAGCGCTGTTCCCGGATGTACAGCAGCGCAGGGTGTTCTGGGAGGATGTGTTCCAGGGGCAGGTCGCCGAAAGCGTATTCGCCGGCAAACTGCAGGAAGGTCAGCGCCAACTGGAAGAGAAAATCGCCGGGATAGCTCCGCGCACCCTTGGCGAGGTGTATCTGGTTGGTGCTGGGCCGGGTGATCCTGATCTGCTGACCTTCCGCGCCTTGCGCCTGATGCAACAGGCCGATGTGGTGCTGTATGACCGCCTAGTGGCCCCGGCGATTATCGAACTGTGCCGTCGTGATGCCGAGCGTATTTATGTCGGTAAACAGCGCGCCGAGCATGCCGTGCCGCAGGAGCAGATCAACCAGCGTTTGGTCAGCCTGGCCAAACAAGGCAAACGCGTTTTGCGTCTGAAAGGCGGTGATCCGTTTATCTTCGGCCGCGGCGGTGAGGAAATCGAAGAGCTGGCCGCTCACGGCATTCCCTTCCAGGTGGTCCCGGGCATCACCGCCGCCTCAGGCTGCGCGGCTTATGCCGGTATCCCGCTGACCCACCGTGATCATGCGCAATCAGTACGTTTTGTCACCGGCCATCTGAAAGATGGCAGCAGCAATTTGCCCTGGGGCGAGCTTACGGCCAGCAGCCAGACCCTGGTGTTCTACATGGGGCTGGTGGGTCTGCCGATCATCTGTCAGCAATTGATTGCCCATGGTCGCGCCGCGACAACCCCAGCGGCATTGATCCAGCAGGGCACCACGCAGAATCAGCGAGTGTTTACCGGTACGTTGGCCAACCTGGCCGAGCTGGTGGCGGAGCATGAGGTGCATGCACCGACCCTGGTGATCGTTGGCGAAGTGGTGCAGCTACGCGAAAAACTGGCCTGGTTTGAAGATGCCGCTGCTCAGGATTGAGCCTCGGTTTTTGCTTGGTCCCTCTGCTTGCAGCTCAGGCCTGCGCTTAGCCTTGGTAAATGCCCTTGCCCGGTAGTCGTTTACGATCGTGCGACTGTTTCAAGTCCAGATGCGGACCTTTAGGAATCACTCCGGTTGGGTTAATCGTGGCATGGCTGGCGTAGTAATGACTTTTGATGTGGGTGAAATCTACGGTCTGGGCGATGCCTGGCCACTGGTACAACTCGCGTAACCAGTTCGAGAGGTTGGGATAGTCCTCCACCCGGCGTAGGTTGCACTTGAAGTGACCGTGGTAAACCGCGTCGAAGCGAATCAACGTGGTAAACAGGCGAATATCTGCTTCTGTCAGGTACTCGCCGGCCAGATAGCGGCGGCTGTCTAGGCTAGCTTCTAGCCCATCCAGAGCCTCGAAAAGCTCATCGAACGCTTCTTCATAAGCATCCTGGCGTGTGGCAAAACCAGCACGGTACACCCCGTTGTTGATGGTGGGGTAGATGCGCTCATTGAGGGCGTCGATCTGCTCGCGTAAATGCTCGGGGTAGAAGTCGAGGTGGTTGCTGGTTAGCGCATCGAAGGCACCGTTGAACATGCGAATGATCTCGGCTGACTCATTGCTGACGATGCATTGCTGCTGCGTGTCCCACAGCAAAGGAACCGTAACTCGCCCAGTGTATTGGGCGTCATCGGCGGTGTAGCGTTGGTACAGGTAGTTCAGGTCATCAAGGGTATCACCGCTGGCACCGTGCTCGGTATCGAACGTCCAGCCATTCTCGCGCATTAACCAACTGACGACCGAAACGCCAATCAGCGGTTGTAAGCCTTTAAGCTGGCGCAAAATCAGCGTGCGGTGCGCCCAAGGGCATGCGAGTGATACATACAGGTGGTAGCGCTCAGCTTCGGCAGCAAAGCCGCCAGTGCCACTAGGACCAGGGGCACCATCGGTGGTAATCCAATTGCGGCGCTGTGCAGCTTCACGCTGAAAGCGTCCGTTGTCGGCGGTGTCATACCACTGGTCACGCCAGTGTCCATCTATTAGTAGGCCCATAGGACTGACTCCGTCATGTATGAACGGTCAGTCTAACTGCTTGCACAGGGTGAAAAGGGTGCAAAACGCGCACAGACCTATCGCTTACTTAGATAAGTGTCGCCTTTCCCAGCGGCGTTTCGCTTCATCGAAGGCGGCCTCACGGTTTTGCCCCAGGCCACGCAGCGCCAACGCCATGGTGCTTATTACTGCAAGCTGGCCGTAATCATCGGCCATTTCTCCACGCCAGAAAGCGGCTAGGTGAGCGGGTTGCAGTGATTCAGGCTTGACGTGGCGCAGCGCAGATAGCGCCGCCCATTCTTCATCCCAGTTTTCGCCATTGGCCGTGCCATACAGGTGGCTGGTGGCGTCCGGGTTGATCTCGATTTCGCCGCCTTCACCCTTGATCACCACAGCGCTATCGCCGAGCAACTGGCTGGCTTCACGGTGTACCGCCTGATAACCGGGATGAAAGATGCTCTGCAGGCCGCAGCGTGCGCCCAGCGGGTTGAGAATGCGCGCCAGGGAGTGAATAGGTGAGCGCAGGCCGAGGATATTGCGTAGATCAATCATCCGTTGCAGTTGCGGCATCCAGTCGCCCAACGGGATAAACGCCAGCTGATGTTGCGCCAGTGCCTGCTCGACGCCCCCCCAGTTGCGGCACAGCGGGATATGCAGGCTGTCGATTAACTGTTCGCTGTACATGCGCCCGGCTGTATGCGGGCCGCCGCCATGCAGCAGGATGCGAATACCGCTATTGGCAAGTGCTTTGGCGGCCAACAGAAACCACGGCAGATGGCGCTTTTTGCCGGCATAACTCGGCCAGTCGAGGTCGACCTGGATTGCCGGAGCCTGCAGGCGCGCGCGCACGGCTTCGGCAAAGCCGGCCATCTCCTCGGCGCTTTCTTCCTTGTGCCGCAGCAGCATCAGGAATGCGCCTAGCTGGCTTTCTTCGGCCTGGCCGTCGAGCAGCATGCCCATGGCCTCGCGGGCCTCCTCGCGGGTCAGGTTGCGCGCACCACGTTTGCCTTTACCGAGGATGCGTACAAATTGAGCGAAAGGGTGTTCCGGCGGGGTTACAAAATTCATAGGCAATTGGTCGGCTTGGGCAGGCCCGCCAGCTTGGCGGCAAGTTTGGCGGGAGCGCCATTGAACAGACGATTAAGGTTCAGGCTATTGCCTTTCTCGGGGCCGATTTTCACAGCAATAAATTTGATCAGCGGGCGATTGGCCGGTGACAACTGAAACTCGTCGTAAAAGCTGCGCACCAGCCAGAGAACTTCCCAGTGATCGGCGCTCAGGCTGATGCCTTCACGTTGTGCCAGGGCGTGCGCGGCTGCCTCGGACCAATCGGTGAGGTCAAGCAGATAACCGTCCTTGTCCAGCGCAAGGCTGCGGCCCTCAACATTCAATGCCGTCATAGCCAGGTGTTTACCTTGTCGTATTGGCAGCTCAGTGCAACGAAAGCGGGATAATCGACCAGCGTAAGGCGGGTAGGGTGCGCAAGGCCGCGGGCCTGCACATCTTCATCCAGAGCATACAGTGCGACGGCTTCTGGCATCAGTTCCAGCGCCTGGCACTGCGCGCTGCCGGCCTGCAAGGCATACACCGCATCACCACAGAGCAGCAGAGCATCCTGGCTGCCGAGCAGACGCAGACAACTGCTCAGGCGGCTATCGGTAAAGGGCGAGTGTGAGAGTACGTGCAAGGTAGCCATCAGAGTGTAATCACCAGGTCGTAACGGTCAATCAAGGCGCTTACCGAGGAATCATCGAGACGCTCAAACGCAAGACTGCTGGAGTGATCCTGCAGGCCGCGTTCTTCGAGGCTGCGCTGGGCAACATACAGCGCCTCGACGCCGAACATCGGCAGAGCCTGCAGGTTGGCGCCGAGGTCTTTCTGTTGCAGGCTGGCTGGCTGTTGCGTGCCACTCAGCTGAAATACCCCATCATCAAGAAACAGCACGGCAATCGGCAAATCGAAGGCGCCGCCGGCCAGGGCGATATCCAGCGCTTCCCGCGCACCGGGACCGGACCAAGGGGCTTGGCGGCTGATGATCAGCAAGGACTTGCTCATCTCAAGGCCCTCCAAAACACACCAGGCGATCCGCCAGCTGCGCCGCTTCGTGTAACTGGCCAAGGCCGGAAAGCTCCCAGGGTGCATCCAGGTTCGCGGCAGTGCGTGAGTAACGCTGCGCTTCGTCGTCATTCAGCACGCCACGGCGCAGCGCAGCGGCAATGCACACCACGCCATCCAGTTGCTGCGCTTGCACAAACTCACGCCATTCACGCGCTAGATCCACTTCATCCTGCGCGCAGACCACATTGCTTGACGCGCTGTGTACGCCGTCCTGGTAGAAGAACAGCCGTACGATCTCATGCCCGCCCGCCAATGCCGCTTGAGCAAAACGCAGCGCGCGGCGCGAGGAGGGCGCATGAGGAGCAGAAAACAAGGCGATGGCGAACTTCATAGCAAACCTGGCAAGCCAATTTGCCGGAATGATAAAGCCTGAGCCGCCAAGATGCGCGCGGCGGGTATAAAAAATGGCTGGGAGTCATTTTTAACGTCGCTAGCGACGCCCCGAAGGGAGCCACGCCATGGCGTGGTGAGCATAAAAAAGCCCGCCGAAGCGGGCTTTTCACAGCAACTTGAATCAGTCGTCGCCGCCCATGATGCCGAAAATCTGCAGCAGGCTGACAAACAGGTTGTAGATCGACACATACAGGCTGATGGTCGCCATGATGTAGTTGCGCTCGCCGCCATGGATGATCGCACTGGTCTGGAACAGGATGCAGGCCGAGGAGAACAGCACGAAACCTGCGCTGATCGCCAGTTGCAGGCCGCTGATCTGGAAGAAGAAGCCGGCAACCATCGCACCAATCAGCACAAAGAAACCTGCAGTGATAAAACCACTGAGGAAGCTCATGTCCTTGCGGGTGGTCAGTACGTAAGCCGACAGGCCGCAGAACACCAGTGCGGTCATGGCAAAGGCCGAACTGACAACTTCAGCGCCGTTGGCCATGCCCATGTAGCGATTGAGGATTGGACCGAGGGTGTAGCCCATAAAACCGGTCAGGGCGAGGGTAGAAACCAGGCCCCAGGCTGAGTTACGCAGTTTAGCGGTGAGGAAGAACAGGCCGTAAAAGCCGATCAGCACCACGAAGATATTCGGATAAGGCACATTGGCGCGCTGCGCGATGTACGCCACCAGGCCGCTAAAGGCCAGGGTGATGGCCAGCAGGCCATACGTGTTGCGCAAGACGCGGCTGACTTCTTGCTGCTCAACCTGCGTATGGTCAAGTGCATAATTGTGTTCGTTCATGGCGACACTCCTGAAATGGCTGATGGTTCCGTGACCAAGGTCAGGCCCGATCATAGCAGAGGCAGATAAAGAGCCAACACGCAGAGTTTGACAGCGTGTTGCGTTCGGGTAAGATTGCCGCCCGCGAACGCCGGAAGCGTGGCAGAGCGGTTGAATGCAACGGTCTTGAAAACCGTCGAAGGGGAAACTCTTCCGTGAGTTCGAATCTCACCGCTTCCGCCATATTCCTCTGGCCGTCACCCTGGCGCACAGCTTTATTGGCGCTTGCATTTTGACGGTTATGCGCCAAGCTGGGATTCATTAAATCTCCAGCCTTTCAACCCAACCAGCCGCTCTTGCCGGCTGATGCATACGGGGTGTCGCTTGATCAGGGTGCTAGTAGTTGATGACCACGACCTGGTACGTACCGGCATCACGCGCATGCTGGCTGATATCGACGGTTTGCATGTGGTTGGCCAAGCTGAGTCTGGCGAAGAGTCCCTGAAGAAAGCCCGCGAACTGAAGCCCGATGTTGTCCTGATGGACATCAAGATGCCGGGCATCGGTGGTCTCGAGGCCACGCGCAAACTGATTCGCAGCCATCCCGATCTTAAAGTCGTCGCAGTAACCGTGTGCGAAGAAGACCCGTTCCCCACGCGCTTGCTGCAAGCTGGCGCCGCCGGTTACCTGACCAAGGGTGCCGCGCTGGAAGAAATGGTCCAGGCCATCCGCATGGTGTTCAGCGGCCAGCGTTATATCAGCCCGCAGATTGCCCAGCAGCTGGCCCTCAAGTCGTTCCAGCCGCAGAGCAGCAATTCGCCTTTCGATTTGCTTTCTGAGCGCGAAATCCAAATCGCCCTGATGATCGCCGGCTGTCAGAAGGTTCAGGCCATTTCCGACAAGCTTTGCCTGTCGCCGAAAACCGTGAATACCTACCGCTATCGCATCTTCGAGAAGCTGTCGATTACCAGCGATGTCGAGCTGGCCCTGCTGGCCGTGCGTCACGGCATGATTGATGCCAGCAGCTGACGACAGTCGCGCCGCTTTCGATTCCAGCGCGTTTCTCTCCACTTGCAGCGGGCGCCCGGGTGTGTACCGCATGTTCGATGTGGACGCCAAGCTGCTCTATGTCGGCAAAGCCAAGAATCTGAAAAAGCGCCTGGCCAGTTACTTCCGCCAAAACGGGTTAGCGCCTAAGACCGCCGCGTTAGTGGGCCGCATCGCGCAGATCGAAACCACCATCACCGCCAATGAAACCGAAGCGTTGCTGCTTGAACAGACGCTGATCAAGGAATGGCGGCCTCCATACAACATTCTGCTGCGCGACGATAAGTCCTATCCCTACGTGTTTCTTTCCGATGGTGACTTCCCACGGCTGAGCATCCACCGTGGCGCGAAAAAGCAGAAGGGCCGTTATTTCGGCCCCTATCCCAGCGCCGGGGCCATCCGTGAAAGCCTCAACCTGCTGCAGAAGACCTTTCTGGTGCGCCAGTGTGAGGACAGCTTCTACAAAAACCGTACGCGTCCTTGCCTGCAGTACCAGATCAAGCGCTGCAAAGGCCCCTGCGTCGGTCTGGTAGAGCCTGTCGAATATGCTGATGACGTACGTCACTCGGTGATGTTTCTCGAAGGCCGCAGCAATGCCCTGACCGACGAGCTGTCCAGCGGTATGCAGGCTGCCGCCATAGCCCTGGACTTCGAGCGGGCCGCCGGATTGCGCGACCAGATATCGCTATTGCGCCGGGTACAGGATCAGCAGAGCATGGAAGGTGGCACTGGTGATGTGGACGTGGTCGCCGCCATGGTCAACCCTGGCGGTGCGTGCGTGCATTTGATCAGCGTGCGCGGCGGTCGGGTGCTGGGCAGCAAGAACTTCTTCCCGCAAGTGGCCATCGAAGAAGAGGGCAGTGAGGTATTGCTGGCCTTCCTCGCGCAGTATTACCTGAGCAGCCAGGAGCGCGACCTGCCGAGCGAGCTGATCGTCAATGCGCAGCACGAAGACTTCCCCACGCTGATCGCCGCGATTGATGAGTTGCGCGACCGGCAGTTGAGTATCAGCTACCGCGTGCGCGGCACTCGCGCGCGCTGGCAGCAACTTGCAGTGACCAATGCCGAACAGGCCCTGGCTGCGCGCCTGGCTAACCGACAGCACGTTGCCGCACGCTTTGACGCGTTAGCACTGGCGCTGGATATGGATGAAGTGCCGCAGCGCCTGGAGTGCTTCGACATCAGTCACTCCAGCGGCGAAGCAACCGTTGCTTCCTGCGTGGTATTTGGCCCGGAAGGACCGCTGAAGTCCGACTACCGCCGCTACAACATCGAAGGCGTGACGCCTGGTGACGATTACGCAGCCATGCACCAGGCGCTGACGCGGCGCTTCAGCAAGATCAAGGATGGCGAAGGCAAACTGCCGGACATCCTGCTGGTCGACGGCGGTAAAGGCCAGTTGGCCATGGCCCGCGAAGTGCTTGAAGAGCTCGCGGTGCCGGATCTGATTTTGCTCGGCGTGGCCAAGGGCACTACACGCAAGCCTGGTTTGGAAACCTTGTATCTGAATGACGCCGCCCATGAATTTACTCTGCCGGGAAATTCACCAGCGCTACATCTGATTCAGCAGATCCGCGATGAATCGCACCGTTTTGCCATTACCGGGCACCGCGCCCGTCGTGGCAAAGCCCGGCGTACCTCCACCCTTGAGGAGGTTGCTGGCGTAGGGCCCAAGCGTCGCCGAGAGCTGCTCAACCACTTCGGTGGACTGCAGGAGCTGTCCCGCGCGAGCATCGAAGAAATTGCCAAAGCACCAAGGATCAGTAAAAAACTCGCCGAGTTGATTTATGCCGCCCTGCACAGTGAGTAGAATGCCGGTTCTCTTTACCGCCAAGTTGTGTCGATGAATATCCCCAACCTGCTTACCGTGCTTCGTGTATTGCTGATACCGGTGTTTATTCTGCTGTTCTATCTTCCCTTCAGCTGGAGCTATTGGGCCGCCAGCGCAGTGTTCTCAGTCGCCGCCGCAACCGACTGGCTAGACGGGTACCTGGCGCGCCGCTGGGAACAAAGCACGCCTTTTGGCGCCTTTCTCGATCCAGTAGCCGACAAACTGATGGTGGCGGTTGCCCTGGTGTTACTAGTTGCCGAACACGCCAATCTTTGGCTGACCCTGTCTGCTGCCATCATCATCGGTCGTGAAATCGTGGTGTCAGCGCTGCGTGAATGGATGGCAGAGATAGGTGCTCGTGCGCATGTTGCCGTATCAAAACTGGCCAAATGGAAAACCGCCGCACAGATGGTAGCCCTGGTAATTCTATTGGCCAATCCGCCAACCTATACCGCTTGGGTTGTACTCGGTTACGCACTATTGATCATTGCCGCGGTACTGACTCTATGGTCGATGGCGCAGTACCTGCTGGCCGCATGGCCACACCTGCGAATCACTGCGGAAAAGAAATAAGCTTTTTTGAATCAAGGGCTTGACGCGCCGTTCTGAAGCTATAGAATGGCGGCCGTCAGCACGACAAGCGGGAATAGCTCAGTTGGTAGAGCACGACCTTGCCAAGGTCGGGGTCGCGAGTTCGAGTCTCGTTTCCCGCTCCATTTTCAACGGGCCGTTTTACACGGTCCGTTTAGTTTCAAGGCTGAGTAGCAGAGTGGTTATGCACCGGATTGCAAATCCGTGAACGCCGGTTCGATTCCGACCTCAGCCTCCAATTAGAAAAGCCTCGTAGATCACTGATTTACGAGGCTTTTTCATTTAAGCTTGAACCCTTGCGAGGTATTCAAGGGCTGTATATAGTCCAAGCCTTGCAACGTAGCGCTACCGCCCGAATGGCGAAATCGGTAGACGCAAGGGACTTAAAATCCCTCGAGGGTAACCTCGTGCCGGTTCGATTCCGGCTTCGGGCACCATGTACATGATTTCAGATATTCGCCCGCGAATCTGAAACTCACCAAAACCGGCCTTAGTGCCGGTTTTTTTGTGCGTGGATTTTGTGCACCAGGATTATCAGGTGCTGTCATCCGAGCGTCTTACTCATGTTATACGCCTGCCATCTGCTTTCGCTGCAATCGCCATAACTCAGTGAGGAGTGCAGGCGATGCGTATTTGTGTGATCGGCGCAGGGTATGTAGGACTGGTATCGGCGGCTTGTTTTGCCGAGATGGGCAATCGGGTGATCTGCGTTGAGCTCGATGCGCAGCGGGTGGTGCGGCTTGCCCGTGGCCAGTCGCCGATTTACGAACCAGGGCTAGAGGCCATGCTACAGACCCACCTGAGCAGCGCTCAGCTGAGTTTTAGCCAGCACCTGAAAGAAGGCATCAAGCAGGCTGAGATCATCTTTATCGCCGTCGGCACACCGAGCGAGGAGGACGGCTCAGCGGACTTGTCACATGTATTGACCGTGGCTGATGAGTTAGGTGATCTGCTTGAAAAGAGCTGCGTGGTGGTGAATAAATCAACGGTGCCGGTGGGCACGGCCGGCGTGTTGCTCAGCGCATCAACAATCGATTGAGCAAACGCGGCAAGCGCTTTGCGGTGACGCTGGCGAGTAACCCGGAATTTCTCAAGGAGGGTTCGGCGATTGACGATTTTATGCGGCCTGACCGGGTCATTGTTGGCTGCGATGAGCCGCTGGGCCATGAGGTATTGCGCCGTTTGTATGCGCCGTTTCTACGCAATCATGAGCGTTTTTTATGCATGGGCCTGCGAGCTGCAGAGTTCAGCAAATATGCCGCCAATGCCTTTCTAGCCACCAAGATTTCCTTTATCAACGAAATGGCCAGTCTCTGCGCACGGCTGGATGTTGATATCGAGGATGTGCGACGAGGAATTGGCAGTGACAAACGCATTGGCACTCACTTTATTTACGCCGGTTGCGGCTATGGCGGCTCGTGCTTTCCCAAGGATGTACGGGCACTAATTCGCTGCGCAGAGCAGGAAGGCATTGAGCCAGGTATCCTACGCGCAGTCGAAGCGCGTAATGCACTGCAGAAGACTTTGTTATTCCAAGCCCTACGTGAGCACTTTTCCGGTTATTGGCACGGGCGGGTGTTGGCGTTGTGGGGCTTAGCGTTCAAGCCAGGCACCGATGATCTGCGTGAGGCGCCCAGCCTGGTCTTACTGGATGCTTTGCTCGCAGCTGGCGTAGTCGTTCAGGCCTGCGACCCAGTTGCCACAACGGCTATCGGTGAGCGCTATGGCCAGGCAATCAGTAGCGGCCAGATGCGCTTGAGTACATCGCCTTACAGCGTTGTTGAAGGTGCGGATGCATTAGTGTTAATCACCGAGTGGAAGCAATTTCGCCAACCCGACTTTGCCCGCATTCGTGGTTTGATGCGAATGCCCGTTCTGTTTGATGGGCGCAATATTTACGATGCTATGCAGCTGGCTGAGCTGGGCTTTCTCTACCGAGGCATTGGACGGCCTGCGCAAGGGCATTGTAAGGTCAATGCAGCCTGATAGACTGCGCACGCACTTTTCACACTATTGCTCAAGGTTACTCATGATCAAGAAATGTTTGTTCCCAGCAGCCGGTTACGGCACCCGCTTTCTGCCAGCCACCAAGGCTATGCCTAAGGAAATGCTGCCGATCGTGAACAAACCGTTGATCCAGTATGGCGTTGAAGAAGCGCTGGAAGCCGGCTTGACGGAAATTGCCATGATTACCGGTCGCGGTAAGCGCGCGCTGGAAGATCACTTTGATATCAGCTACGAACTTGAACATCAGATCCGTGATACCGATAAGGAGAAGTACCTCGTTGGTATCCGTCGACTGATCGACGAATGCAGTTTTTCCTATACCCGCCAGGTGGAAATGAAGGGTTTGGGCCACGCCATTCTCTGTGGTCGCCCGCTGATTGGCGATGAGCCGTTTGCAGTGGTACTGGCCGACGACCTGTGCCTGAACCTGGAAGGCGACGCGGTGCTGACGCAAATGGTCAAGCTGTACAACCAGTTCCGCTGCTCGATTGTGGCCATTCAGGAAGTACCGCCAGAAGAGACCCACAAATATGGCGTAATCGCCGGCGAGATGATTCGTGAGGACATTTACCGGGTCAACAGCATGGTCGAAAAACCCAAACCGGAAGATGCACCGTCGAACCTAGCGATCATCGGCCGCTACATCCTCACTCCGGATATTTTTGAACTGATTGAACAAACCGAGCCCGGCAAGGGCGGCGAAATCCAGATCACCGACGCCCTGATGAAGCAGGCACAGAATGGCTGCGTGATGGCTTACAAGTTCAAGGGTAAGCGTTTCGATTGCGGTGGAGCTGAAGGCTATATCGAGGCCACCAACTTCTGCTTCGAGAACCTCTACAAAACTGGCAAGGCCTACTGATTAGGCCTCTGAAGCGGTAATGCACACAGCCACCTTCGGGTGGCTGTGTGCATTCAGGGTAAAGGCATCTGCTCAGCGCCAGGCCCTAACGGCTGACCGTAGCTGAATTCCACATAGTTGCCTGCTGGGTCACGCAGGCCACAGTAATAGCCAACAGGGTAGGGCTCATCACGCGGCTCCCAGATCAGGCATCCAGCCTGCCTGGCCCGCTCGGCAATGCAGTCGACCTCTATACGACTTTCCATAGCAAAGCCAAAGTGGCTGTAATCATCCGCGGCCAGTTGACGATCTTGGCCGCCGGGCATGATCACGAAGATAAAGCTATGCTCCTTGCCCGGCTCAGCCATCCAGACAATTCTTGAGCCTTTGCCTGCTCGCTGGTGAATCACCTGCATCCTGCAGAACTGCTCATAAAAGGCCACGCAGGCATCCAGATCGGGTACATGTAACGCCACATGAGTAAGGGTAGGGTGCATCACTGATCTCCTCTTGCGCATGCTTCAAGTTTAGGCCTGACCCACCTTGGGGTATGCTGGCAGCCTGTTCAGGAGGCTGCAATGACCTATGACTTTGACCTGTTTGTAATCGGTGCCGGTTCCGGCGGTGTAAGGGCTGCGCGTTTTGCCGCTGGTTATGGTGCCCGCGTGGCGGTTGCCGAAAGCCGTTATCTCGGTGGTACGTGTGTCAACGTCGGCTGCGTACCAAAGAAGCTGCTGGTTTACGGCGCGCACTTCGCCGACGACTTCGAGCAGGCGAAGGGCTTCGGTTGGTCGTTGGGCAAGGCGACGTTCGACTGGTCAACCCTGATCAGTAACAAGAATCGCGAAATCAGTCGCCTCAATGATATCTACCGCAAGCTTCTGCTTAACAGTGGTGTGACGTTGCTCGAAGGCCATGCGCGGATTGTCGATGACCACACCGTTGAGCTAGACGGTAAGCGCTACAGCGCCAAACATATCCTGATTGCCACTGGCGGCTGGCCGCATATTCCCGAAGTCCCAGGGCATGAATTCGCTATCGGCTCGAACGAAGCCTTCTTTCTTGAGCAGTTACCCAAGCGCGTTCTTGTGATTGGCGGCGGTTACATTGCTGTTGAGTTTGCCTCAATCTTTAACGGCCTCGGCGCAAAAACCGCGTTGCTCTATCGCGGCGAGCTGTTCCTGCGTGGTTTCGATAAAGCTGTGCGTCTGCACCTGCAGGATGAGTTGAACAAGCGCGGTGTCGACCTGCAGTTCAACAGCGACATCGCTCGTATCGACAAGCAAGCCGACGGCAGCCTGCAGGCCACACTCAAGGATGGTCGAACCCTAGAAGCCGACTGCATCTTCTACGCTACCGGTCGCAGGCCGATGCTGGATAACCTGGGTCTGGAAAACACCCACGTACAGCTTGATGAGCGCGGTTTTATCAAGGTCGACGAGCAGTACCAGACCAGCGCGCCATCGATCCTCGCCATTGGTGATGTGATCGGCCGCGTGCAGCTCACACCGGTAGCGCTGGCCGAAGGCATGGCAGTGGCAAGGCGCCTGTTCAAGCCAGAGGAATACCGTAAGGTTGACTACCGAATGATCCCAACGGCGGTATTCAGCCTGCCGAATATTGGCACGGTGGGGCTCAGCGAAGAGCAGGCGAAGGAGGAGGGCTACAGCGTTCAGGTTTTCGAAAGCCGCTTCCGTCCGATGAAACTGACCATGACCGAAAGCCAGGAACGCACCCTGATGAAACTGGTGGTAGATGCTGCCACAGACCGCGTGCTTGGTTGCCATATGGTCGGCCCGGACGCCGGTGAAATCGTTCAGGGGCTAGCTGTTGCACTTAAAGCTGGTGCGACCAAGCAGCTATTCGATGAAACCATCGGCGTGCATCCGACGGCCGCCGAAGAGTTCGTCACCATGCGTACCCCCGTGTCGTCCTGAGGTCAGCATGGCGCAATTGTTTTATCTGGCCGACCTGTTCGGTGTTGCGGTCTTCGCCATTACCGGCGCGCTGATGGCGGGGCGCAAGTCCATGGACCTGTTCGGTGTGCTGGTTATCGCCATCATCACCGCACTGGGTGGCGGCACCCTGCGTGACGTGATTCTGGACAACCATCCGGTCAGCTGGATCCGCAACGACCTGTATATCGTGGTCGCTTCGCTGGCGGCGGTCGGCACCGTGATCTGGGTGCGGCTGACCCAGCCGATTCACGAAAAAGGCCTGCTATTGGCGGATGCCTTTGGCTTGGCGGTGTTTACCGTGATCGGTGCTGAAGTCGCCATGCAGCACAACGTACCGCATAGCACCGCGGTGATCATGGGAGTGATGACCGGTGTAGCCGGCGGCGTGATGCGTGATGTGATCTGCAACGAGATTCCGCTGATCTTTCAGAAAGAAATCTACGCTACGGCCTGTATTGCAGGGGCGCTGGTGTTTATCGGCATGCGCACTCTGGATACGCCTCACTGGCTGGACACCAGTGTGGCCATGCTCACCGTACTATTAATCCGCCTGGCTGCCATTCGCTGGCATGTGGCGCTGCCCAGTTTTCATTTGCTGGATCGCGACTGACGTTCCAACGATCAGAAACGAGATAAGCAGAAGTGCACGGAGGGGGAAGCTAGGAAGTTGATCCTATAGGCCATCAGCTCCATACATTCAATTTAACATAATATACATTATACGAACCTTAACATAGCGAACGGTGAACCCAGATACCGCTTAGGATTCACTGCTCTCGCCCTAATCCAGGCTTCGTATAATGTGAGTTATGTTTAATGCGCGCCAATATCCAACAACACGCGCCCACGGCTTGGGCACGTTTCCATGTAGCGATGCGCTTCGACTACATCGTCGAAGCTGAACACCTTGTCGATTAGCGGCTTGAGTAAGCCATCCGCCGTCAGATGATTGATACCTTGCACAGCTTTAGCCACAGCAGCCTGATCTTGCGGAATATTCAGCTCTTCTTTACCGGTAAAGTTGCCGATGCAATGCACGAAGAACTGGATGTTCTTTTGAAACGCTGCGCAGGCTGGAAATGGTGTTTCATTACCGCCTTGTAGGTCGAACAGGATCAGTCGACCACGCGGCGCGATGGCATCGCCCAGGAGACACATCTGTGGGCCACCAAGTGCGTCCATTACCACGTTGACGCCATGGCCATCGGTCAGCTTGCTTACGCGGCTGACCAAGTCCTGCTCCTCGGTGAGGATGATGTGATCGGCGCCCAGCTGCTTAAGAAAATCGCTGTCCTCGGCAAAGGCTGTAGCGGCAATTACCGTCGCGCCCAGGGCTTTGCCCATCTGCACGATATATGGCCCCCAACAGCGGCTTGCTGCGGTGACTAACACTGTTTCGCCGGGCTGCAAACGGGCCAGCTCGTTAAAGCCAAACCAGCCGACCATTGACGGCAGATAGTGCACGGCTGCCTGTTGTGCGGTCAGATTGTCTGGATAACGTGCCAGGGAGCTGCGCGGCAATACTACGTGCTCGGCGTAACTGGGATAACGGTTGGCGCTGTGTCCCGGGAAGCTGGCCACCCGGTCACCCACAGCCAGATCGGTAACACCATCGCCGACTGCCAGTACCACACCGGCCAATTCATGGCCCAGGCCTGCTGGTAATTGCGTCGGTGTATTGGCCAAGTTCTGCCGCCAGAGTACGTCGTACCAGCTGACGCCCACGGCCTCAACACCGACCAGCACTTCACCCGCTGCCGGTGCAGGCGCTTTGCGTTCCTCGATCTTGAGGACATTGGCCTCACCAAACTCATGGAAACGAACTATGCGGGACATCGCAAACCTCTTCGGTTGACCCATTCAGATCGCGGCAGCTGTTTGGCATTATTGCGCTATACAGGTGCGTCGACCCCTTATGGCCACGGACTTTATCCGGGCTTTGCCAGCAATTCCACCGCTCGAGGCTGATATTCACCATGCTTGTCGATGATGATGGGCCTCAGGCACATCATTTGCCTGCGCATATTGCCTGGCGACAGCGTTCGGCATTAGCCTGAGTCGCGCGCAAAAGCGCACTCACTTCCAGAATGGACACCGGATGAACCGTAACGATCTCCGCCGCGTCGATCTAAACCTGCTGATCGTCTTCGAAACGCTAATGCATGAGCGCAGCGTGACCCGTGCGGCGGAAAAACTGTTTCTCGGCCAGCCGGCCATCAGCGCCGCCCTCGCCCGTTTGCGTAGCCTGTTTGATGATCCATTGTTCGTGCGCACCGGCCGCAGCATGGAGCCTACCGCGCGGGCCATGGAGATCGCCGCCCTACTCTCGCCAGCGCTGGATTCGATTTCCACGGCCGTCAGCCGTGCTGCCGACTTTCACCCGGCCACCAGCAATGCAGTGTTTCGCATCGGCTTGTCGGATGATGTCGAGTTCGGTTTGTTGCCACCGCTGATCAAACGCCTGCGCGCCGAAGCGCCAGGAGTGGTGCTGGTGATTCGCCGTACCAACTATTTATTAATGCCGTCCCTGCTGGCATCTGGCGAGATATCTGTGGGTGTTGCCTATACCGATGAACTGCCGGCCAATGCCAAGCGCAAAGTGCTGCGCCGCAGTAAGCCCAAGTTACTGCGTGCCGATAGCGCGCCAGGCCCTCTAAGCCTGGATGATTTCTGTTCGCGGCCCCATGCGCTGGTGTCATTTGCGGGCGACCTTGGTGGTTTTATCGATGAAGAACTGGAAAAGATTGGGTGCAAACGTCGTGTGGTACTCGCTTTGCCCCAGTTTAATGGCCTTGGCACCCTGCTCTCCGGCACTGACATCATCGCCACCGTGCCGGATTACACCGCTGCAGCCTTGTCCTCCGCTGGCGGTGTGCGTGCCGAAGAGCTGCCGTTACCCGTGCAAGCCTTCGAATTACACATGGCCTGGCGCGGTGCCCAAGACAACGACCCGGCAGAACGCTGGCTGCGTTCACGCATTCAGATGTTCTGCGGCGATCCCGATAGCCTGTAGGCCTAGGCTGCGCTTAGCGCCCGGTAGCGTATAAGGGCAATTCCTGTTGGGCTTCCTCTACGCGCCTCTGGCGCACCTACTCTCTTTGCTCACAATCGCCTTTATCGATACAAGTTGGTAAACCATCACTACGATTGATACTCATCTTCGCCCCGTTCGATTCGTCGCCATCGCCCTCCCGCCGCAGACTCCGCCCATTCCTAACACCCTTTGGCGGAAGCACATATGGAACAGTCCACTAAAAATCTCTGGCATTTTCCCCTCGCCCTTGCCGCATTGCTGGTACTGAGCGCCTGCGGCAAAACACCAGAAAGCGCGCAGCAGATGCCCGTCGCACAAGTCAGCGTGGCCGAAGTAATTGAGCAGCCAATCAATGAATGGGATGAGTTTACTGGCCGTCTGGAAGCGCCAGAGTCGGTAGATATCCGCCCACGGGTGTCCGGGTTTGTTGACCGTGTAGCCTTCAATGAAGGCAGTTTGGTGAAGAAAGGCGACTTGCTGTTTCAGATCGACCCGCGGCCGTTCCAAGCCGAAGTCAAACGCCTTGAAGCGCAGCTGCAACAGGCTCGTGCCAGCCAAGCACGTACCCAGAGTGAGGCCAGTCGCGGCGAGCGCCTTCGTCAGAGCAATGCCATCTCGGCCGAACTAGCCGATGCCCGTGCCAGCGCCGCAGCAGAAGCTAAGGCCGCTGTAGCCGGCATCCAGGCCGAACTCGATAACGCCCGCCTCAACCTCAGCTTTACTCGTGTTACTGCCCCGATTGATGGCCGCGTCAGCCGTGCGGAAATCACCGAAGGCAACCTGGTCAATGCTGGAGAAAGTCACCTCACCACCTTAGTCAGCACCGACAAGGTTTATGCCTATTTCGATGCCGATGAACGCGTGTTCCTCAAATATGTTGAGCTGGCCCGTCAGGCCGGTGGCCAGACCCGTGATGCCAGCCCGGTGTACCTGGGGCTGTCCAGCGAGGATGGTCATCCACACCTTGGCGAACTGGACTTCCTCGACAACCAAGTCAACCCGCAGACCGGCACCATTCGTGGCCGCGCGGTATTTGATAACCGTGACGGGCGCTTCACTCCAGGCCTCTATGCACGCCTGAAATTGGTCGGCAGCAGTCAGTACGCCGCAGCGCTGATCAAGGACGAGGCGGTCGGCACCGATCTGGGCAAGAAGTACGTGTTGGTGCTCGATAAGGACAATGCCGTGCAGTACCGCAGTATCGAACTGGGGCCGAAGCTGGAAGGCCTGCGCATCGTGCGTAGCGGTCTGGCCAAGGGCGAGAAGATCGTGGTTAACGGTCTGCAGCGCGCGTTCCCTGGCTCTACGGTCGATCCACAAAGCGTGCCCATGGCCGATGAAAAGACCCAGGCGCTGCTGACCGAGCAACGTCAGGCCATCGAACGCCAGAACAGCCGCCGGGTCGCTGCAGAAAGCCGCCCTGCCAACACTGCGCCACGCGGTTAATACGCGGCTAAATAGGTAAAAACGACGATGAATTTCTCGCAATTCTTTATTCAGCGGCCGATCTTCGCCGCGGTGTTGTCCTTGCTGATCCTGATCGGCGGTGCCATTTCGCTGTTCCAGTTGCCGATCAGCGAATACCCCGAAGTCGTACCGCCCACCGTGGTGGTGCGCGCCACCTTCCCTGGCGCCAACCCCAAGGTGATCGGTGAAACCGTCGCCTCGCCGCTGGAACAGGCAATTACCGGTGTGGAGGGCATGCTCTATATGTCGTCCCAGGGTACGGCCGACGGCAAAATGACCCTGACCCTGACCTTCGCCCTGGGCACCGATCTGGACAAAGCTCAGGTGCAGGTGCAGAACCGCGTGACCCGCACCATGCCGACCCTGCCCACTGAAGTGCAGCGTCTCGGCGTAACAGTGGACAAGGCCTCGCCCGACCTGACCATGGTGGTGCACCTGACCTCGCCAGACGACCGTTACGACATGTTGTATCTGTCTAACTACGCCGCGCTGAATATCAAGGATGAGCTGGCGCGTCTGGATGGCATCGGCGATGTGCAGCTGTTCGGCCTCGGCAACTACTCGCTGCGCGTCTGGCTTGATCCGAACAAGGTGGCGTCACGCAACCTGACTGCGGCGGACGTGGTTAACGCAATCCGCGAGCAGAACCGTCAGGTAGCTGCCGGCTCACTCGGTGCGCCACCCTCGGATGCGGGCAACAGTTTTCAGCTGTCGATTAACACCCAGGGCCGTCTGGTCACTGAAGGAGAGTTCGAAAACATCATCATCCGCGCCGGTGAAAACGGCGAAATAACTCGCTTGAAAGACATCGCACGGATCGAGCTGGGCTCCAGCCAGTACGCACTGCGCTCCCTGCTGAACAACAAGCCCGCAGTCGCCATTCCGGTATTCCAACGCCCCGGCTCCAACGCCATCGAGATTTCCGATGCGGTGCGTGAGCGCATGGCCGAGCTGAAGCAGAGCTTCCCCCAGGGCGTGGACTACGAAATCGTCTATGACCCAACCATCTTCGTGCGTGGCTCCATCGAGGCGGTGGTACACACCCTGCTCGAAGCCATCATCCTGGTGGTGTTGGTGGTGATTCTGTTTCTGCAGACCTGGCGCGCCTCGATCATTCCGCTGGCCGCCGTGCCGGTGTCGTTGATCGGCACCTTCGCCGTGATGCACATGTTCGGCTTCTCGCTCAACGCCCTGTCGCTGTTCGGCCTGGTACTGGCCATCGGCATCGTGGTCGACGACGCCATCGTCGTGGTGGAAAACGTCGAACGAAACATCGGCCTGGGCAAAACTCCGGTAGAAGCCACTAAGCAGGCAATGAAGGAAGTGACCGGGCCGATCGTCGCCACGGCTCTGGTGCTGTGCGCGGTGTTTATTCCCACGGCCTTTATCTCCGGGCTGAGCGGGCAGTTCTATCAACAGTTTGCCCTGACCATTGCCATTTCCACGGTGATCTCGGCGATCAACTCGCTGACCCTATCCCCTGCCCTGGCCGCCGTATTGCTGAAAAGCCATGACGCGCCGAAGGATGGCTTCTCCAAGCTGCTCGACAAACTGTTCGGCGGCTGGTTGTTCAAGCCGTTCAACCGCGCATTTGACCGCGCCAGCCATGGCTATGTCGGCACCGTGAAGCGGGTGCTGCGCGGCAGCGGCATCGCCCTGTTCGTCTATGCCGGGCTGATGGGCTTGACCTACCTGGGCTTCGCGACGACACCCACCGGTTTCGTACCGGCGCAGGATAAGCAGTACCTGGTGGCCTTCGCTCAGTTGCCGGATGCGGCGACCCTGGATCGCACCGAAGCGGTGATGAAACAAATGTCGGACATCGCCGGCAAGCACCCCGGTGTAGAAAACACCATTGCCTTCCCCGGCCTGTCGATCAACGGTTTCACCAACAGCCCAAACAGCGGCATCGTCTTCGTCGCCCTGAAAGATTTTGATCAGCGCAAGGACGAAAGCATGTCCGCCGGTGCCATTGCCGCTGAGCTTAACGGCCAGTTTGGCTCTATCCAGGAAGCCTATCTGGCGATCTTCCCACCACCACCGGTGCAGGGCCTGGGCACCATCGGCGGCTTCCGCCTACAGGTACAGGACCGTGGCAACCTCGGCTATGACGAGCTGTACGTGCAGACCCAGAACGTTATCGCCAAGGCGCGCCAACTGCCGGAGCTGGACCCGATGTCAGTGTTCACCAGCTACCAGGTGAATGTGCCGCAGATCGATGCCGCCATCGACCGTGAAAAAGCCAAGACCCACGGCGTGGCGATCAGCGATATCTTCGACACCATGCAGATCTACCTGGGTTCGCTGTACGCCAATGATTTCAACCGTTTTGGCCGTACCTATCAGGTCAACGTGCAAGCCGAACAACAGTTCCGCCTGGAACCGGAGCAAATTGGTCAGCTCAAGGTGCGCAACAACCGTGGCGAAATGGTCCCGCTGTCGGCCTTCCTCAAGGTCAGTGCCAGCTCCGGTCCGGATCGGGTGATGCATTACAACGGCTTCCTCACTGCCGAAATCAACGGCGCGGCAGCCCCAGGCTACAGCTCCGGCCAGGCCGAGGCAGCGATGGCCAAACTGCTCAAGGAAGAACTGCCCAACGGCATGAGCTTCGAGTGGACCGACCTGACCTACCAGCAGATCCTTGCCGGTAACAGCGCGATCTTCGTCTTCCCGCTCTGCGTACTGCTTGCCTTCCTGGTACTGGCCGCTCAGTACGAAAGCTGGAGCCTGCCGCTGGCGGTGATCCTGATCGTGCCGATGACCCTGCTGTCGGCCATTACTGGGGTAATCCTGGCGGGAGGCGACAACAACATTTTTACCCAGATCGGCTTGATCGTACTGGTGGGATTGGCCTGCAAGAACGCCATCTTGATCGTCGAGTTCGCCAAGGAAAAGCAGGAAGAAGGCATGGACCGCGTCAGTGCGGTGCTGGAAGCCTGCCGCTTGCGGCTGCGGCCGATTCTGATGACCAGCTTCGCCTTCATCATGGGCGTGGTGCCACTGGTGCTGTCCTCCGGTGCAGGTGCGGAAATGCGTCACGCCATGGGCGTTGCGGTATTTAGCGGCATGCTCGGCGTGACCTTCTTTGGCCTGCTGCTGACCCCGGTGTTCTATGTACTGATCCGCGCTTTTGTGGAGAAGCGCGAAGCGCAGAAGCTGGCACGTTTTCAGGAGGTGCAGGTATGAAGCCTCTTAACGCCAAGCCGTTGGCTATCAGCCTGTTGACCCTGGCGCTGACCGCCTGCGCCGTCGGTCCGGACTACCAGGCCCCGCAGACCGCAGATGCCCAGCTAAACAGCGCGCAAAGCAGCAGCTACGACCGCTCGCGCTTTGAAACCAGCTGGTGGCAGCAGTTCGACGATCCAACCCTTAACCAGTTGGTGCAACAGTCGCTGCAGGAAAACCGTCAATTGCGCGTAGCCTTTGCCCGCCTGCTGGCGGCACAGGCCATCCGTGATGACCTCGGCAACGATCAGCTGCCGACCATCACCAGCCGCGCCAGTGGTGAATTTGGCAAAGCCCAGCAACCTGGCGTCACCGAGCAGCGTGTGCGCGGCGAACGTTACGACCTGGGCCTGGACATGCTCTGGGAGCTGGACCTGTTTGGCCGCATCCAGCGTCAACTGGAAGCCAGCGATGCCGAGTTGGATGTAGCCGAAGCGGATTATCAGCAACTGCAGGTCAGCCTGATCGCCGAACTGGTAGATGCCTATGGCAGCCTACGCGGCGCGCAACTGCGTGAACGTATCGCCCGCGCCAACCTGAAAAACCAGCAGGAATCCCGCGCAATTACCGAGCAACTGCGCGAAGCCGGCGTCGGTAGCCAGCTGGATGTTCTGCGCAGTGACGCGCGCCTGGCCGGCACCGAAGCCAGCCTGCCGCAATTGCAGGCCGAGCAGCAGCGCGCCAAGCACCGCATCGCCACCCTGCTCGGCCAGCGCCCGGATCAACTCAGCGTCGATCTCTCGGCCCAGGACCTGCCAGCCATCGCCAAGGCCCTACCGGTTGGCGACCCCGGCGAGTTGCTGCGCCGCCGCCCGGATATCCGCGCCGCCGAACGTCAACTGGCCGCCGCCACCGCCAATATCGGTGTGGCCACGGCGGATCTGTTTCCGCGAGTGAGTCTGTCTGGCTTCCTCGGCTTCACCGCGGGGCGTGGTTCACAGCTGGGCTCATCGGCCGCAAACGCGTGGGGCCTAGCCCCGACCATCAGCTGGGCCGCGTTTGATCTGGGCAGCGTGCGTGCACGTTTGCGCGGTGCCGAAGCCGAAGCCGATGGCGCACTGGCCAACTATGAACAGCAGGTGCTACTGGCCCTGGAAGAGTCCGCCAATGCGTTTAGCGACTATGGCAAACGCCAGCAACGCTTGCTCGCCCTGCTGCGCCAATCCGATGCCAGCCGCGCCGCTGCCGAACAAGCCCGAGTGCGCTACCGCGAAGGTGAAGTGGACTTTCTTGTGCTGCTCGACGCTGAACGTGAACGGCTAAGTGCCGAAGACGCCCAGGCCCAGGCGGAAGTCGAGCTGTATCGCGGCATCGTCGCCATTTACAAGGCCCTTGGCGGCGGTTGGCAGCCTAACGCCTAACTTGCTTACAGACTCTCCCCCGGTTGGCTTGCCAACCCCTTCCCGCCCCACGGCAGTTGCTCCTTGCCGTGGGGCTTTTTTATGAGTGAAACGGCCGCATCTCACCCAGATAAACAAGGTGAAGGCGCTCAATACCTTGTCATAGGGGCTTGCGTCGTGAATGAGCGTAAGCCGCTAAGCGCAATTGCAAACAACAGCGCAAATCCGACATTGAGTAGCGCGTTTTGCCAGAAACCAGATAGCAGCGAATAGGCTGTATCCGGGATAAACCAGGCAAGCAATGACACAACAAACATCCACCATGCCTCTTTGCTGCCTCTACGCACGGGACCAAGTGCAAGAAACATCAGCACAGCGCCCCAGCCGAACATCACCGAACCCAGCACAGCATGTACCAGGCTGATATATGCCAACGCCTCAGGCCCAAATGTATTGAGGTGTGCCGTCGATGCGTAAACCAACAGACTGAATGCTTGCAGGGTAAAGCCAGGCATAACCACCAGCACAAGCCCGAACAACATAAGCCCTGCGGTAGCAGCAACGAGTAAACGCCAGGAAAAAAGCTGAATACGGTTCAAGGCTTCTCCAGATAGCAGGTAGTACAGGTGTCAATTTGTATATTTAGCTAGCCCCGCTCAGATACCACTGAGCCTCTTTTGCATAAACACGCTCAGCGGATGTTCAGGGTAGTCACCGAATGCGCCGCAGGTCTGGAAGCCATGTTTTTGGTAAAACGCCAGCGCCTCCGCCTGGTAAGGGCCAGTTTCAAGTTGTAGCAACCGACAACCACGCGTAATCGATTCAACTTCGAGCTGTAGCAGCACTTGCGAAGCCGCACCTTGTGCGCGATTGGCTGGGCGCACAAACATACGCTTTAGCTCCCCCACTTCGTTGCTAAGCACCACCGCAGCGCATGCAATCGCCGCTCCGTCTTTGTCTCTGGCGACAACAAACAACACGTTGTCCTGCTCCAGCGTGGTCAGGTCTAGGGCGTAACGGGCTTCGGCTGGGTACAGGGTGTCCTGATATGCGTCTAGTTCCGCGATAAGTGAAATAACCTCAGGCTGGTTTGGAGGCTCTAGCTGCACGCGCATTTTTATGTTCTCTGCGATTTGAATTTGGTTAATCGTTGGACTCAGTTAGCGGGCGCTAATAATTTGAATCGGCGCTATACGGTACTTTCAAACGTGTTAATTCGTCAGCTTCTAGTATTTGCGGGGTAACACGAGGTAAACCTGACGAGTTGAATAGCGGAGATTTCTTGTATCGCCCGCTGACACGGTTCGTCACCACGATCCAGATGAAACGCGCTATTACGCCTAATAGACCGCGTTGCTTTGGCTTCGGTTTACCTAGCGCGGTGTCAGTATTTAAAACTGCGACCTTGGCACCAAAGTCATTATCCATTTGCTGACGATCAAGACAGGTATGGATAAGGCCTATAAAGGACGTTTTACGGCTGGCCGGCGTATTGCCAATCGGCGTTGCGCAGCATGTGGCATACCAGCGAATCATGCCTTTTTCACTAAGGCGTACGGCCGCCAGAAATTTTTCGCCTTGGCAGATGCGCAGATGTTGCTGAGCTACTTGGACGATCTCGGTTCCGCCGCGGTTATCCAACACATAAGACGCTTTACCGAGAAAATGAGCGAACGCCCGACAATCCGTGCAATAGCAGATAAGCCGATTGCTGATACCAATGCTGTCGAGTACCGCTTTAACAGCACCGCATTGACATTGAATTGCATGCATAGATATCACCGTTCCTTGGCTGGGTTACATTCCGTTTAGCACGGTATGTTTTTTATTGAAACTGGCTTTGAAAACTTGGCGTGGGCAAAGCGAGAAATTTTTAATGACCATCTAAACTAGCTCAGCAAACCGCGATCTGTCGTACCGTCGATTTTTCCTTTTAAAAATCCCAAATTAACAGCGTATCGCCTCCAACCCTCTTTGCCAGCGTACTGTCCGGCGCAATACGAAAACAGCATTAGCAACCACGCTAATACACGATCTTGTCACGTTAAAAAAGCGCGTAACGCAAAGATAGGCGGATAAATCTCTGAGACGCTGGTTTTGTGCTAGATATTTAGCTGATAGTTTTGGGGGGCTTAGGCCAAAAAATAATCGCAAGGGACGGTACGCGCATATGAGTACAGAGCAGAACACAGCCCAGCCCAAGTCAGCTCATTGGCGCTTTAAGTTGGGCATCGCGATTATCTGTTTGATTCCGGTTTTGTGGCTTCTGGTGCCGCTGGCGGCGGCCGCGGATGTGCCGGGGTCCAAGGTGGCAGCGCTTTCGGGGGCGCTATTTATTCTCAATAAAGTTCTCCTGCTTCTGGTTATCGCCATCATGGGTAAGGCGGGTTTCCAGGAATTGAAGCAGCATATTTACGGCTATATGTCGTCGATGGTTCCAAGCTCGGAGGCTGAGATCGGTCCGCTGCGCCATCGTATTGGCGTGGTGATGTTCTGCCTGCCGCTCATTTCATCCTTTCTTGAGCCCTATATCGATGCTATCGCGCCCGGTCTGCGCCCCAATAGCTGGGCGTTGCAAATGCTTGGCGATGCGTTGCTGATTGGCAGTTTCTTCGTTTTAGGCGGCAACTTCTGGGAGAAGCTGCGCGCGCTGTTTATCCGCACCGCTCGGGTTAGCAGTCCAGACGCTGCGTGATCGGCCTCGCATCTTTACGCTTGCTCCATCTGCCTTACGGGAATTCATATGTCTGAAGCATTAGCGCAACCTGACAGTACGCCCCCGACCGAAACGCCGGTTGCCGCCGAAACCCCCGCCCCACCAGCCAACCCACTGCGGCGCATTGCGTTGATCGTGGTGTTGGTTGCCGCCGTACTGTTTGTGCTGTCGATCCTGATGGAGCGCAGCACCCCTTCTACCTCGCAGGCTGTGGTGCAGGGTTACGTAGTGCAAATGGCCTCTGAGGTGGGCGGCCGCGTAGTGGAAATCGCGGTGCTCGACAATGCGCGAGTGGAGGCTGGACAGCTGCTTTTTCGCATCGATCCGCAGCCCTATCAAATTGCCGTTGCCGAAGCCGAGGCACGCCTTGAGCAAACAGGCCAGGCCTTGGGGGCCAATACCGCATCGGTGGATGCGGCCCAGGCTCAGCTCGTTTCTGCCCGCGCCCAGCGCGACAATGTGCGCGAGCAAACGCGCCGGGTAATGCAGCTGGTTGAACGCGGCGTATACGCGCGGGCCCGGCTGGATGAAGCCACCGCATCGCTGAATTCCGCCGAGGCTGCTGTGGTCAAGGCGCAGGCCGACTTGCAGCGCGCACGTCAGGAGCTGGGGCCCACCGGTACGGATAACCCGCAGTTTAAGCAGGCACTCGCGCAACTGGAGAAGGCCCGGCTTGATCTAGTGCGTACGGAGATTAAGGCGCCTGCAGATGGAGTTATTACCAATTTGCAGCTTGCGGTTGGCCAAGTGGTCAGCGCCGGTCAACCAGCGCTGACCTTTATCGATACCGGCACCGTGTGGATTTCCGCAGCCTTTAAAGAAAACAGCCTTGAGCATGTGCAGGCCGATGATACGGCCGAGCTGGTGTTCGATGTATTGCCCGGGCGCGTTTTCAATGCGCGAGTTGAGAGTGTCGGCTGGGGCGTAGCCACTGAAGGCAGCAGTTCTTCTGCCCTGCCCTCGGTACGCAACCAGAGCGGCTGGATACGCGACCCGCAACGCTTCCCCGTGCGCCTGGTGGTGCTGGAGCCTTACCCGAAAGGCCTGCGCTACGGCTCTCAGGTCACGGTGGTGATTTACACCGGGGATAATCCGTTGGCGAATATTTTTGGCGTAATCACCGCGCGGCTTGTGGCCCTACTGACCTATGTCAACTGAGGCCACGGCCGGCATCTCCCCGCCAATCGACCTGGCGCGCGCCAAGCGCCAGGGCTTGCGTGTGGCCCTGGCAGTGACGGTGGGCTTCAGCGTGGGGCTGCTGAACGGTAGCGTGCTGCCCTTTCTCGCACCGTTGTTCGCCACCCAATTTCTGTTGGCAAGCTACAGCCCACCCGGTTTGCGCCAAGGGTTGGGCACTGTGTTGCTGATTTTTGTGGTTGGCGCGCTGCTGATCTTCCTCACCGGCCTGCTTGGTGACCGGCCGTTGGTGCTGCTGCCGTTGCTGTGGCTGTGCTACTTCAGCTGCTTTTTCGCCCAGGGTCGGCAGGTGGGTGGCGCTGGGCCGGCGTTGATGCTGGTGATTGCGATTGTGGTGCCGCTGCTCGACATCCTCCAACGTGACCTCGGTGAGTCGATTGTGTTGGTTCTGGCCAAGGCGGTCAGCATCGGCCTGCTGCTGGCCTGGGGCGCTCACGCAGTATTTCCGGATATCGGCCAACCGCCGATAGATCCTGCGCCTTTGCAGCGTTCTGAACTAACCAGCGTAACGCGACAGGCCATGACCAGTGGCGCGATTCTGCTGGGCATAGTTGGGTTGTGCTTGATTGACCCGCGCCTGGCCACGGCGATGGTCATCCCGATTACCGTCGCCTCGTTGCTCAGCCAGTTCGAGTTGGGAATGAGTAGCCGAACTGCTGTCGCGCTGATTGTGATCAACCTGATCGGCGGGGTTGCTGCATCCCTGGCATTTGCCGTGATCGAACTACGGCCCAACCTTCTCTGGGTCATCCTTATTCTGCTGCTGGTCAGCCTGCTGTTTGCCGGACGGGCCGTAATGGGGGCCGTGACAGGCAAAGTGTTTGGCGGCGGGCTGACGACATTTCTGATTCTCTTTGGCTTGGGTATTTCACCCTTGCCAGGTGAAACGCCGGAGCTGTTTTCCACGCGGATTGCCTATGTCCTATTCGCGGTTGTGTATGCCCTGTGCATGGCCAGCCTGTTCTGGCCCAAGCTGCGAAACGCCAACCATTAATCGCTCTGCTACTAATCAGGTGCCGTTTATGCGCAACTTTTGGAGCAAGTACCTGGCGTTACTGGATGCGGATGTAAGCGCAAAAATCTTCGACAACATCAAAAACCTGTTGGTCTGCGCGCTGCTGTTTGCCGCCGGCACCGATGCGTTGCATGGCGACCATCAACTCTTCATGGGACTCTGGGGCTCAACCCTGGCTGGTTGGGGGCTGATCTTTTTGTCGGCGATTTTGCTGCTACTGAATATCAGTGACGGTTTGAACCGGTTGGCCAAGCTGCGTCATCACCTCGCACTGCAGATCATCCTTTTTCTGCTTTACCTCGTTCTGGCCGTGCGCGTGGTGGAGATAGTCTGGAGCTTCAGGGCCACATAACAACCCAAAGATTCAGGAGCCTTCATTAGCTGGTTTGCATACAACTTGGCTGCCCAGCCGAGTAGCGTACGCCGGGGCTGACAGCAGCGTTGAACTCCTTCAGCGCGGTCGAGCCGATCAGCAGCGGGAATTCAAAGGCGCTACGGTCGGTCAGGTTGACCTCGATATTTTTCAGCTCATCACCTACGCAGATGTCCATCTCGATCACCGGACGTTCGGTATACAGCTGCTTGTCGCCGGGTCTGCGGTCACCCGCGCGGCGTTTGATATAGCTCATGCGTGTCAGCGGCTTTTCAATGATCTGCGACTGTTTGGTGTCTTCCATACTCAATTGGAAGCGCACCCACTCGCCACCATCGCGCTTGAACATTTCAATATTTTTGGCGCTGAGCGAAGCGGTTTCGGCTCCGGTATCAAGCTTGGCGGGCAGCTCCAGGGCAAGCTCATGCAAAGAAACACGCTCATGCAGGCCATAGATCTGCGGCTGGTTGGCCATCGCGCCAGTGGTGAACAGCGCCGCGCAGAGTGCGGAAGCGGCCGTAAACTGTTTGAGCGGAACAAAGGCACGGGATGACATAGGAACAACTCCAAAGGCATTGAAAACGTAGGGCTAGATTAGCGGCGCGGGCTGAATTCAAACTTAATCAAGTATTTATAAAAACTTCGCCCCGCCATAAGTGACCATGGCGGGGCGAAGTGGTTTCAGCTGAGGCTTGTCAGGCTTCTATGCGGATCACTTGAGATCGAAGCGATCCAGGTTCATCACCTTGGTCCACACGGAGACGAAGTCCTGTACAAACTTCACTTGCGCGTCGTTGGTGGCGTAGACCTCGGCCAGCGCCCGCAGCTGGGAGTTGGAACCAAACACCAGGTCAACCTGGGTGCCGGTCCACTTCAGGTCGCCGGTTTTGCGGTCACGACCTTCCAGCACACCTTCGCTGGCGGACTTCTGCCACTTGGTGCCCATATCGAGCAGGTTGACGAAGAAGTCAGTGCTCAGGGTTTCCGGGCGCTTGGTGAATACGCCATGCGGTGTTTTGCCGGCATTGGCGTTGAGCACACGCAGGCCACCGATCAAGACGGTCATCTCCGGCGAGGTCAGTTCCAGCAGCTGCGCCTTGTCTACCAGCAACTCGGCGGCAACGCTTTCATACCCCTTGCAGGCATAGTTGCGAAAGCCATCGGCCTTGGGCTCCAACACCGCAAAGGCCTCGACATCGGTTTGCTCCTGCAAAGCGTCGGTGCGACCCGGTGCGAATGGCACTACGACCTCCACGCCCCCCTTTTTCGCCGCAGCTTCCACAGCAGCCGAGCCGGCGAGAACGATCAAATCGGCCAAGGAGATTTTCTTGCCGCCGCTTGCTGAAGCATTGAAGCTCTTTTGAATGGCTTCCAGCGACGCTAGCACCTTGGCCAGTTCAGCAGGTTGGTTAACCTCCCAGTCCTTCTGCGGTGCCAGACGAATGCGCGCACCATTGGCGCCACCACGCTTGTCGCTGCCGCGGAAGGTGGATGCCGAGGCCCAGGCAGTGCTAACCAACTGGGCAATCGACATGCCGGACGCCAACACCTTGGCCTTGAGGCTGGCGATGTCCTGCGCATCCACCAGAGCATGGTCGACCGCTGGAACTGGGTCTTGCCAGATCAGTTCCTCTTGCGGCACCAGCGGGCCGAGGTAGCGGGCTCGCGGGCCCATGTCACGGTGAGTGAGTTTGAACCAGGCGCGGGCGAAGGCATCGGCGAATGCCTGGGGGGTCTGGTGAAAGTGCCGGGAGATTTTCTCGTACGCCGGGTCCATGCGCAGGGACATATCGGCGGTGGTCATCATCGGCGGGTGTTTCTTCGACGGGTCATGGGCGTCGGGAATCATGTCTTCCGGTTTGACGTTTTTCGGCGTCCACTGATGAGCGCCAGCCGGGCTCTTGCTCAGTTCCCATTCATAGCCGAACAGCATGTTGAAATAGCCGTTATCCCAGGTGGTGGGGTTGGGCTTCCAGGCACCTTCGATGCCGCTGGTGGTAGTGTGTACGCCCTTGCCAGTACCGAACGTATTGGTCCAACCCAAGCCTTGTTCTTCGATGCCGGCCCCTTCTGGTTCGGAGCCAACCAGGGCCGGATCACCCGCGCCGTGGGCTTTACCAAAGGTGTGGCCACCCGCTACCAGAGCAACAGTTTCTTCATCGTTCATGGCCATGCGCGCGAAGGTTTCGCGCACATCGCGGCCCGACGCCAGCGGGTCTGGGTTGCCATCCGGTCCTTCGGGGTTAACGTAGATCAGGCCCATCTGCACGGCGGCCAATGGGTTTTCCAGATTGCGATCACCGGAATAACGGCTGTTGGGTTTGTCGCTAGTCGCCAACCATTCGGTTTCGGCACCCCAGTAGGTGTCTTCTTCCGGCTCCCAGATATCCGGGCGACCGCCGGCAAAGCCAAAGGTCTTGAAGCCCATGGATTCCAGTGCGACGTTACCGGCCAGCACGAATAGATCCGCCCAGGACAATTTGCGGCCGTACTTCTGTTTGATTGGCCAGAGCAAGCGACGGGCTTTATCCAGGTTGCCGTTATCCGGCCAGCTGTTAAGTGGCGCGAAACGCTGATTGCCACTGCCCGCCCCGCCACGGCCATCCTGGATGCGGTAAGTACCCGCGGAGTGCCAGGCCATGCGGATCATCAAACCACCGTAGTGGCCCCAATCGGCGGGCCACCAGTCTTGCGAGTCGGTCATCAGTGCGGTGAGGTCCTTGATCACCGCAGGTAAATCAAGCGTTTTGAATTCATCGGCATAATTGAAGCCCGCACCCATGGGATCGGACTTTGGGGAATGCTGGTGGAGAATCTTCAAGCTGAGCTGGTTAGGCCACCAATCCGCGTTCTTCGGTGCGCCACCCGCCATGCGGCTGGTTCCTGCACCCGAAAACGGGCATTTCGCGTCATTTGACATGTCTCACTCCTGTTGTTTTCTACTTGGCAGATGGACTCAGAGTGGTAGCTGGGCAGCGAACGAGCCAATAGGATTTGGGTATGACCTTAATTAGTAGCCAGGGATATAAGTCAGTAACTATAGAGTCTTCCGTCCAAGCAGCCCGGATACAGGCGTGACCAGCCGTAAATACAGCCATAAACCATCGACAATGAGCGCACATACCGTGGAAGAGCCGAGCCAAACAACACCCACCAGCGACGCTGATGTACTGGCCTATATGCAGCGCCAACTGCTTTCGGGCCGGGTAAAGCCGAGTGTGCTGGTGAGCCTGACGCAGAAGAACTTTGCCGATGTCAGCCATGAGCGCATCGTGCAGTGTTTCAACCAGTTGGATTCCGCATTACTCAAACATTGAACCCAGATACGCCAGGGAGAACGGGATGATCGCCAAGCGTGCCGAGGAAATACTGCATACCTATCTGCATGTTGAAGACGGCGGAAAAACCAGCCCGGTCGCCGTCACAGAACAGTTCTGGAGCGATATTGTCAGCGGTGCAAGACCGGAGCTGAACCAGGGCCGATTGATGTCGGCCTTCAGCTTTGCGCAAGACTGGCCCAGTTGGGAGCGTCACCCGGCCGGTGAGGAGTTGGTCATGCTGCTATCGGGCAGTGCGCTATTGCTACTTGAAGAGGCCAGCGGCGAGAGCGAAGTGCTGCTCGATACTGTTGGCAGTTACGTGCTGGTGCCAAAGGGCGTGTGGCATACCGCCAAAACCACGCAAGCCACGACATTGCTGTTTCTCACCCCTGGTGCAGGTACCGAGCACCGGCCGGTTTGATCTCTACCAGATCAGAGAAATGCTCCTTGGGCATCAATCTGGGCTTGTTTGCCTATTCGCTGGCGATCATCCTTGCGCTGCTGGCCCTGTATCCGAATCGCTCAAACAGGCCTGCAACTTAAGCCTGCGCCGCACGTCTTAGATGCCGGCACAGTATCTGCCTTAGCCAACGCGCCAGGCCCTTTCGGAGATTCAGATGTCCCGCCCCAGTTCACTCAAGCCGTTGCTCACCCTGATTACTCTCGCCTGTTTTGCCATGCTTGGCGGCGCCTTGCTGCTGCAGCATCTAGGCGGCTGGGAGCCCTGCACCCTGTGCATTCAAATTCGCCTATGGCTGCTCTGTGGTGGCGTTGTAAGCCTGCTGATTTTGACAGTGGAAGCCCTCGGTCTGCGTTGGCTGAGCTTGCCGCTCTGGCCGTTGCTACTGGCTGCGACGGGTATGGCGGTGTATGACAACACGCACCTGGTGCTGATCGAGACTGGCGTGCTGGAAAGCTCCAGCTGCTCGCCCTTTCCTTTCTACGCTTTTTATCTGCCGCTGCATGACTGGCTGCCCAGCGTATTTATGAGCGCTGGCGTATGTGGGCAAAACGACTACAGCATTCTCGGTTTGTCATTTACCCACTGGACCCTGCTCAGCGTCGCCCTGCTCTTTGCCCTGTGCCTGTTTGCTGCCTGGCGCGCCGTGCGCCGCTGATCACTCGGTAGCACTTGCCCTGCAGGTGGCGGTAAAACGCCACCCCCGCCCTCTATAGGCGATTTTTTGCCTATTCTGACTCGCAAATGGCGATTTATCGCCAGCCGCTGTGCGTTCTATCACGCCTGTTTCACGGCATCCCAGGCCCTGTAGCTCTCTTGCTACTCTGGCATAGGCATTGCGATACAGCCGGTGCACTGCGCACGGCAACCATCGTGCTGCCGCGTCAACCTGACAGCCTGCACCAACCAGCCTGCTGAAACTTACCCTGGCATGCCGTCAACACAACAACATAAGAACAATCAGGAACAACGCTATGTTCAAGTCGATCTGCGCTATCGCCGCTGGCAGCCTGCTGCTGGCGTCTACCACGCTTCACGCGGCAACCGACAAGGGGCCCATCGTGATCAAGTTCGCCCATGTGGTGGCAGACAACACCCCCAAAGGCCAAGGCGCATTGCTGTTCAAGAAACTGGCCGAAGAGCGCCTGGGTGACAAGGTAAGAGTCGAGGTCTACCCCAACTCCACCCTGTATGGTGATGCCAACGAACTCGAAGCGCTGGCCAACAACGACGTGCAACTGCTGGCACCGTCGCTGGCCAAGTTCGAGAAATACACCAAACAGCTGCAAGTGTTCGACCTGCCCTTCCTGTTTGATGACCTGGACGCGGTAAACCGCTTCCAGAAGCGCGCCAAAGGCCGCCAGCTGCTGCGCTCCATGGAAGACCACAACATCGTCGGCCTGGCCTATTGGCACAACGGCATGAAGCAGCTTTCGGCCACCAAGGCGCTGTTGGTACCGGGCGACGCGGCCGGTTTGAAGTTCCGTATCCAACCGTCCTCGGTGCTTGAGGCGCAGTTCAACCAGCTCGGCGCTACGCCTTTGGTCATGCCATTTGCCGAAGTCTTCGATGCGCTGAAAAGCGGTAAGGTACAGGGCGCGGAAAACCCCTGGTCGAACATCTACAGCAAGAAATTGCATAGCGTGCAGCCGTTTATCACCGAGACCAACCACGGCGTGCTCGACTACATGCTGGTGAGTAACCCACGCTTCTGGTACGCCATTCCCCATCAGATCCGCATGCAGCTGGAAGGCATCATCGACGAGGTGACCTACGAGGTGAATCACCAGGCTGAAGCTGCTAACCAGGCCGACCGCGACCGCATCGCCGCAGCCACCGGCACCCAAATTATCGCGCTTACCGATGAGCAACGCGACGCCTGGCGCCAAGCGATGCAGCCGGTATGGCAGCAGTTCGAAGGCGTGATCGGCGCCGACATAATGAAGGCCGCGCAAACGGTTAACCGCAACAAGCGTTAAGAGCCTGCTCACGATCTCGCGAGCTAGAGCCCTGCAAGGCGCTACGTTAGTAACAGCCCGTTTCACTCGCCCTGTGGGTCACGCTAAAGCGCGTTAGCCGCAAGCGGCTTCCGACCGGGCTGGCGCACCAGCCGGTTTTTAACGCAGTAGCGCCGACACACAGCAGATCGTGTGCTGGTTCTAAGACGTGCGCCATCGCACTCCACTGACGCGCCAAGTGCAGTAATCTCCGCGCCGCTCTAACTAGCCCCTTCTGCTCGCCCCTGGCTAATCACCCGGGGCGCCGGCCAAAAGCCGCTACGCTGAAACTGCGTCTAGCGCCTGATTGTCCTCCGACTATTCAAAACTGCTCGCCTGCCTCAACCAAGGACTTCCCTATGTTCAAGTCGATTGCTGTTATAGCTGTTGGCACCCTGCTGTTCAGTGCATTCAACCTTTGCAACGCGCAAGAACAGAAGCCCATTCTGATCAAGTTTGCCCATGTTGCCGATGAGCATACGCCCAAGGGTCAGGGGGCGTTGCTGTTCAAACAGTTGGTCGATCAGCGCCTGGCAGGCAAGGTCAGCGTTGAGGTTTACCCGACCTCCAGCTTATTTGGCGATGACAATGAATTGCAGGCCTTGGCTAACAACGAGGTGCAACTGCTGGCACCTTCACTGGCCAAGTTCGAGAAATACACCAAACAGTTGCAAGTCTTCGACCTGCCCTTCCTGTTCGACGACCTAGAAGCCGTCACACGCTTCCAGAAGCGCGCCAAAGGCCGTCAATTGCTGCGTTCCATGGAGGCGCACAACATCATTGGTCTGGCGTATTGGCATAACGGCATGAAGCAGCTCTCAGCGACTAAAGCGCTGCAAGTGCCCAGTGATGCGGCGGGTTTGAAGTTCCGTATTCAGCCCTCCAGCGTGCTGGAAGCGCAGTTCTATCAGATCGGTGCGGCGCCCTTGGCGATGCCTTTTGCCGAGGTCTTCGCTGCGCTGCAAAGCGGCAAGGTACAGGGCACCGAGAATGCCTGGTCGAACATCTACACCAAGCAGCTGCACACCTTGCAGCCGTTCATTACCGAGACCAACCACGGTGCGCTCGACTACATGCTGGTCAGTAATCAGCGCTTCTGGTTTTCGATTCCGCACCAGATCCGCAGCGAGCTGGAAGCCATCATTGATGAAGTGAGCTTCGCGGTGAATCACCAGTCTGAAGAAGCCAACCGTGCAGACCGTCAGCGTATCGAAGCGTCCGGCAGCAGCCAGATCATCACCCTCACTGACGAACAACGCGCTGCCTGGCGCACCGCCATGCAACCGGTTTGGCAGCAGTTTGAAGCCGAGATCGGCGCAGACATACTCAAGGCTGCGCAAACGGTAAACCGCAAATCCCGCGACTAATCGCTCCCCAAAGCCTCAAGCGTCAAAACGGCGGTTATCCGTGCTGACGCTTGAGATCGCTTAGCGGCCTGCTGAGTCTTGCACCTCTAAATCACCCTGCCAACCACCACCCAACGCAGCGATCAGCTGCACGCTGGCGGTCAAACGACTGCCCAGCAGGCTGAGGTTGGTGCGTTCGTTGTTCAGCGCTGTGGCCTGCACATTGACCACGCTGTTGAAGTCCACAGTGCCGGCACGGTACTGGTTCTCGATCAGGCGCAGGGATTCGCGGGCGGCGTCCAGTGCTTCTTGCTGGATCACGGCTTCCTCCTGCAGCACGCGCAGTTGCACCAGGGTGTCCTCCACCTCACGGAAGCTGTCGAGCACCGACTGGCGGTATTGCGCCACGGTCTGGTCGTAGGCCGCTTCACTGCGTTCCAGTTCGGCGCTGCGCGCGCCACCATCGAACAGGGTCAGGGCCAGCTGCGGGCCGAGGGACCAGAAACGGTTAGGCAGGTCGATCCAGTCGGCAAAGCTGCTGCCACGGTAGCCGCCGCTGGCGGAGATAGTCAGGTCCGGATACCAGGCGGCTTCTGCCACGCCGATTTCGGCGTTGGCGGCTATTACCCTGCGTTCGGCGGCGGCCACATCAGGGCGACGCTCCAGCAATTGCGATGGCAGCGCCACAGGAATTTCCGGCAATGCTGGCAATTTCTCGCGCACAGCGATGCTCAGCTCGCTAGGCGGTACACCGACCAGCACGGCAATCGCATGTTCCAGCTGCGCGCGCTGCCATTGCAGATCGATAGCCTGGGCCTGGGAGCTTTTCAGCTGGGTCAGCGCCTGACTGACATCAGATTTCGGCACGATGCCGGCGTTGTACTGATTTTCCGTGAGTTTCAGTGAACGCGCATAGGCCGCGACTGTGGCATCGAGCAGGCGCTGCTGATCATCCAGCACACGCAGTTGCAGGTAGTCCTGCACCAGCTCCGCCTGCAGGCTGAGCTTTAGCGCGGCCAGGTCGGCGGCGCTGGCCTCGAAACCCGCGCGGCTGGATTCCAGCGAGCGGCGCAGCTTGCCCCAGATATCCAGTTCCCAGGTGGCATTCAGACCCAGCTCATAGCTCCTGCTGATATCGCCGGTGCTGGCTGTGGTGCTGCCAGTGTTGTTATTGGAACCACTGCCCTGGCTGCTGCGAGTGGCACCGGCGCTGCTCGACAAACTGGGGTAAAACGCCGCTCGCGCACCGCGAACCAACGCGCGCGCCTGGCGATACTGCGCCTCGCTGGCAGCCAGACTCTGGTTGGAGATATTCAGCCGCTCGACCAGGGCATTCAGCTCAGCATCGCCATACAACTGCCACCAGCTGCCGCGCTCTAGCACATCGCCGGGCTTGGCCTGGGTCCAGCCTTCGATCTGTTTGAACTGCGCCGGGGTTTGCAGCTGCGGGCGCTGATAGTCCGGGCCAATGGCGCAGCCGCCTAACAGCAGGCTGAGTGTAAGCAGCCCCATGTAGGAGCGGACCACGCCCGCGAATGGCTTGGCAACGGAAAAGGTTTCGCGAGCATGGCTCGCTCCTACGGGTGTTGGCAGCAGAGTCATAACGGAGTTTCCAGAGCAGCGTCAGTGCGCACACCGCGCCAGCGGTTAACCCGGTGGCGCAGGCGGTCGAAATACAGGTAGATCACCGGGGTGGTGTAGAGAGTCAGCAACTGGCTCAGTACCAGCCCACCGACAATGGTGATGCCTAGCGGCTGGCGCATTTCCGAGCCTTCGGCGCTGCTGAGCATCAGCGGCAGCGCGCCGAGAATCGCCGCCAGGGTAGTCATCATGATTGGCCTAAAACGCAGCAGACAGGCCTGGCGGATCGACTCCTCCGGACTCAGGTGCTGCTGGCGTTCCAGCTGCAGGGCCAGGTCGATCATCAGAATCGCGTTCTTCTTGACGATGCCGATCAGCAAAAACAGACCGAGCAGTGAAATCAGGCTGAATTCGATGCTCATCAGCTGCAAAGCAAGCAGCGCGCCGACCCCGGCCGAGGGTAAGGTGGAGAGAATGGTCAGCGGGTGGATATAGCTCTCGTAGAGCACACCGAGAACGATATACACCACCACCAACGCCAGCAAAATCATCCACGGCTGATTCTGCTGGGTTTTCTGGAAGGCGCCGCCAGTGCCGCCGAGCATGCCCTGCACTTCGGTGGGCAAACCGACCCGTGCAACCGCGTTGTTGATCGCCGCGCTAGCCTGATCCAGGCTGATGCCTTCGGCCAGGGCGAAGCCGATATTTTCCGCAGCGAACTGGCCCTGGTGATGCACCCGGTCTTCTTCCAGGCTGCGCTCCCAGCGCGCGAAACTGGATAACGGCACCCGCGCGCCCTCGGTGGTGATCAGTTGAATCTGGTCGAGGGTTTCCGGGTACTGGGCGAACTGCGGGTTGATCTCCATCACCACGCTGTACTGATTGAGGCTGTCGTAGATGGTCGACACCTGACGCTGGCTGAACGCGTTATTCAGCACAGCGGTGATCATATTCATGTCCACACCCAGGCGTTTGGCCATGTCGCGGTCGACCACCAGGCGGATCTGTTGGGTGCCTTCGGCCTCCTTGGCGTCGATATCGGTCAGCTCCGGCAGCGCGCGCAGCGCTTCGCGTACCGGTGGCAGCCATTTGCGCAGTTCGTCGAGATCGCCGGACAGCAGCATGTATTCGTTTTCCGAGCTGCGCCCTTCTCGCCCGCCGATCTGCAGGTCCTGATCAGGCATCAGAAACATCCGCCCGCCGGGCACTTTCGGCACCGATTGGCGCAGGCGGTTGATCACGTCCTGGGCGCTGGCATTGCGCTCGGTGATAGGCTTGAGGCGCACGATCATAAAAGCGTTGTTGATCCCGCCGCTGCCGCCGATAAACCCGGCCACGCTGTCTACCGCTGGGTCAGCCAGCACGGCGCGGCGGAAGATTTCCATCTTCGGCTGCATCACCTGAAACGACAGACCGTCATCGCCGCGGATCATGCCCATCAGCTGGCCGGTGTCCTGCTGCGGCATAAAGGTTTTCGGCACGCTGACAAACAGGAAGATGTTCAGCGCGATGGTCGCCAGCAGGCTAAACAGCATCAGCAAGGAGTGTTTTAGCGCCCAGTCCAAACCGCGCGCGTAAAACGCCAGCACGCGCGTCTGCACGGCCCCGCCCCAACGCTGCATGGCGCTGGGCTGGTGCTCGGCGGTTTCGGCCTTGAGCCAGCGCGCGCAGAGCATCGGAGTGAGGGTCAGCGACACCAGCAGGGAAATCACGATGGCCACGGCCAGGGTGATGGAAAACTCGCGGAATAGCCGCTCGACGATGCCGCCCATAAACAGAATCGAGATAAACACCGCGACCAGCGACAGGTTCATCGCCAGCAAGGTGAAGCCCACCTCGCGCGCGCCCTTGAACGCCGCCGCCATGGGCGTTTCGCCGGCCTCGATATGCCGCGAAATGTTTTCCAAAACGACGATGGCATCGTCCACCACCAGGCCGGTGGCAATGATCAGCGCCATCAGCGACAGGTTGTTCAGGGAGAAATCCAGCAGGTACATCACCGCAAAGGTGCCGACCAGCGACACCGGTACGGCCAGGGCCGGAATCAGCGCCGCGCGCCAACGGCCGAGGAAGGCGAACACCACCAGAATCACCAGCACCACGGCGATCAGCAGAGTTTGCTCGGCCTCATGCAGGGTGGCGCGGATTACTGGCGAGCGGTCCATCGCCACTTCCAGCTCGATGCTGGCGGGAATCACCGCCCGCAAGGCCGGCAGTTGCTCGCGAATACCGGCGATGGTTTCGATGATATTGGCCCCGGTCTGCCGGTTGATCACCAGCAGCACCGCCTGCTCATCGTTGAAAAAACCGCTGTTGTAGCGGTCCTCGACGCCATCGGTAACGCTCGCCACATCGCCCAGGCGCACGGCTGCGCCGTTCTGGTAGCGAATGATCATCGGTAGGTAATCGGCGGCTTTTTCCAGTTGATCGCTGGCCTGTACCTGCCAGTGCCGCTCGGCATCTTCCACCGCGCCTTTCGGCCGCTTGGCGTTGGCGGCACTGATGCTCTGGCGCACTTCATCCAGGGCGATGCCGTACTGATCGAGCAGGCGCGGCTCCAGGGCCACTCGCACGGCGGGCAAGGAGCTGCCGCCAATCTGCACTTCACCAACGCCGGTTACCTGGGCGAGTTTCTGCGCCAGGATGGTCGAGGCCACGTCGTACAGCTGGCCCTTGTTGAGTACATCGCTGGTAAGCGACAGCACCATGATCGGCGCCTGCGACGGGTTGACCTTGGCGTAGGTCGGCATGCTGCGCATACCGCTGGGCAGCAGCTCGCGTGAGGCATTGATCGCCGCCTGCACCTCGCGGGCAGCGGCATTGATGTCTCGGTCCAGGTCGAACTGGATCATGATCCGCGTGTTGCCCTGGCTGCTGCGGCTATTCATCTGGCTGATGCCGGCGATGGTACCGAGCGAGCGCTCCAGCGGCGTCGCTACGCTGGACGCCATGATCTGCGGGCTGGCCCCCGGCAGGCTGGCCTGCACGGTGATCGTAGGGAAATCCATCTGTGGCAGCGGCGCCACCGGCAGCAGGCCGAAGCTGACGCCGCCGAGCAGCAAAATTGCCAGGCTCAGCAGCAGGGTGGCCACCGGCCGGCGGATAAAGGGGCCGGAGAGGTTCATGGGTTGACCACAAGCCCGGCCGCGCTACGGCCACTGATGCGCCGCGACAGGCGATCGAAGTACAGGTAGATCACTGGCGTAGTGAACAGGGTGAGGATCTGGCTCAGCAGCAGCCCGCCGACCATCACCAGCCCAAGCGGTTGACGCAGCTCAGCGCCGGAGCCGGTGGCCAGCATCAGTGGAATCGCGCCAAACAGCGCGGCCAGGGTGGTCATCAGAATCGGCCGAAAGCGCAAAAGCGCCGCCTGGTAGATCGCCGCTTCCGGCTGCATGCCCTGGTTGCGTTCGGCGTCGAGGGCGAAGTCGATCATCATGATCGCGTTCTTCTTGACGATGCCGATCAGCAAGATGATGCCGATGATCGCAATCAGCCCCAGCTCGTTGCCGCTGATCAGCAACGCCAGCAGCGCGCCAACCCCCGCCGAGGGCAAGGTGGAGAGAATGGTGATCGGGTGGATATAACTCTCGTAGAGCACGCCAAGCACGATGTACATGGTGACGATGGCCGCGAGAATCAGCAGCAAGGTGCTCGACAGCGACGCGCGGAAGGCTTCTGCCGCGCCCTGGAAGCGCGTCTGCACCGCCGGAGGAATACCGATCTCCTGCTCAATCCGTTCAATCACCTCCACCGCCTCGCCCAGCGATACGCCGCTGGCCAGGTTGAATGACAGCGTGGCGGCCGGGAATTGGCCGATATGGTTGATCAGCAGGCTGGCGGCGCGCTCCTCGACCTGGGCCAGGGTCGACAGTGCGACCTGTTGGCCATCGGCGGCCTTGACGTGAATCTGCCGCAGCGCCGCCGGGCCGATGCTGCCGGCGTTCTCGCTTTCCAGCACCACGCGGTACTGGCTGGCCTGGGTGTAGATGGTGGAAATCTGCCGCTGACCAAAGGCGTCGTACAGCGCGTTATCGATATCGGCAATGCTTACGCCGAGGCGCCCGGCCATGTCGCGGTCGATCTGCAGAAACACCTGCAGACCACGGTTTTGCAGGTCGCTGGCCACGTCAGTCAGCTCCGGCTGCTCGCGTAGCGCGCTGACCAGTTTGGGTACCCACTCTTCCAGCAGGCTGATATCCGGCGATTCCATGCTGAACTGGAACTGCGTGCGGCTGACTCGATCCTCGATGGACAAATCCTGCACCGGCTGCAGGTACAGTTCGATCCCAGGAATCCGCGCCAACTCCGGACGCAGGCGTTCGATGATCTGGCTGGCGCTGACATCGCGCTCGGCCCGTGGCGTCAGGTTGATCAGCAGGCGGCCACTGTTCAGCGTCGGGTTGTCGCCATCCACACCGATATAGGACGACAGGCTGGCAACGGCCGGGTCCTGCAAAACCACCTCGGCCAAACGCTGCTGGCGCTCGCTCATGGCGCGGAAGGAAATAGACTGCGGCGCTTCGGAAATGCCCTGGATCACTCCGGTGTCCTGCACCGGGAAGAAGCCCTTGGGCACGGCCAGGTAAAGCACTACGGTCAATGCCATCGTGCCGATGGCCACCAGCAGGGTCAGCGGCTGGTGCTTGAGTACCCAGGTCAGCCACACGCCGTAACGGGCAATCATGGCGTCGATCACCGCGCCGGCGGCGCGGTAGAAGCGCCCTTCTTCCTCTGGTTTTTCTGCCTTGAGTAGGCGTGCGCACATCATCGGCGTGAGGGTTAGCGATACCACCAGTGAAATCAGGATGGCCACCGCCAGGGTAATGGCGAATTCGCGAAACAGCCGCCCGACCACATCGGCCATAAACAGCAGTGGAATCAGCACGGCGATCAGCGAGATGGTCAAAGAGACCAGGGTAAAGCCGATCTGCTTAGCACCTTTAAGCGCGGCATTCAGCGGGGTTTCGCCCTCCTCCAGATGCCGCGCGATGTTCTCCAGCATGACGATGGCATCGTCCACCACAAAGCCGGTGGCAATGGTCAGCGCCATCAGCGTCAGGTTATTGATGGTGAAGCCGGCCAGGTACATCACGCCGAAGGTGCCAATCAGCGACAGCGGCACGACGATGGATGGAATGATGGTCGCCGACACCTTGCGCAGAAACAGGAAGGTCACCAGCACCACTAGGGCGATGGCCAGCAGCAGCTCATGTTGCACGCCCTTGACCGCCGCCCGGATGGTTTCGGTGCGATCGGTCAGCACGCTGACCTCAACGCTGGCCGGCAGGCCTTGAGTCAAATTTGGCAACAGGGTCTGGATGCGGTCGACTACATCGATCACGTTGGCCCCGGGTTGGCGCTGCACATTGACCAGCACCGCCTCGTTACGGTTGGCCCAGGCGGCCAGGCGCTGATTTTCGGCACCGTCGATGATGCTGGCAACATCCTTCAGGCGCAGGGTGGCGCCGTCCTTGTAGGCGAGGATCAGCTCGCGGTATTCGTCTACGGACTTCAGCTGATCGTTGGCATCCAGTTGCGATACCCGGGTCGGCCCGTCAAAGTTGCCTTTGGGCTGGTTGACGTTGCTGGCGGTGATCAGAGTACGCACATCGCTGAGGTTCAAACCATAGGAGGCCAAGGCTTCCGGGTTGACCCGCAAACGCACAGCCGGGCGTTGGCCGCCGGCCAGGCTGACCAGACCAACGCCGCTGGTTTGCGCGAGTTTTTGCGCCAGGCGGGTATCGACCAGATCAAATACCTGCGGCAACGGCAAGGTTTTCGAGCTGATGGCCAGGGTCAGTATCGGGGTGTCAGCCGGGTTGACCTTGTTGTACACCGGCGGTGCAGGTAAATCGTCGGGCAGCAGGTTGCTCGCACCGTTGATCGCGGCCTGCACTTCCTGCTCGGCGACATCCAACTGCACCTCCAGGTTGAAACGCAGGGTAATCACCGACGCGCCGCCCGAGCTGGTAGAGGACATCTGTTTCAGCCCGGCCATCTGCCCGAACTGGCGCTCCAGTGGCGCGGTGACCGCACTGGTCATCACGTCCGGGCTGGCGCCTGGATACAGGGTCATCACCCGGATAGTCGGGTAATCCACTTCCGGCAACGCCGACACGGGCAGCAGCCGATAAGCGATCAGCCCGCTGAGGAAGATCGCCAGCATGATCAGCGTGGTGGCGACCGGGCGCAGGATAAACAGGCGAGAGGCGTTCATTGGGCGCGCGGCGCTCGGCTGCCTTCAGGGGCGGCCGCTTTGGTCTGGGCGGCGACAGGCGTGTCGTCGATCACCTCAACCTGATTACCCGAACGCAGGCGATCAGTACCTTCCAGAACCAGGCGATCGCCCGGCTTGAGGCCCTGCTCGACGACGTTAAGCTGGCCATCGCTGGCGCCGACGTTGATGGGCGTCAGCTGTACGTTGTCTTCAGCGTCGACCACATAAGCGAAAGTACCGCTGGCACCAAACTGCAACGCTGCCGTTGGCATCAGGGTGACGTTCTGCAGGGTTTTCACCCGCAGGCGCACGTTGACGAACTGGTTGGGAAAGAGCAGTTCTTCGGCGTTGGCGAAACGCGCTTTGAGCTTGACCGTGCCGGTGGCGGTGTCGATCAAATTGTCGATGCTTTCCAGCTCGCCTTCGGCCAGCAGGAGTTTTTCACTGCGATCCCAGGCCTCGACGGTCAGGGTCGCGCCACTGCGCAATTGCTGCACCACTGCCGGCAGCTCGGCTTCTGGCAGGGTAAACATCACGGCAATCGGCAGATTCTGGGTAATAACCACCAGCGGCAGCGTATCGCCACTGCTGAGCAGATTGCCGACATCAGCCTGACGAATGCCCAGGCGACCGCTGATAGGTGCGCGAATCTGGGTGAAGTCGAGGTTCAGCCGCGCGGTGGCGACATCCGCCTGCAGGCTCTTGAGGCTGCCGCGGTATTGGTTGACCAGCGCTTCCTGGGTGTCGAGGGTCTGCTTGGCAATCGAGTCTTCGGCATACAGGCCTCGGTAGCGCGCCAGGTCCAGCTCGGCATTGCGCAGCTGCGCCTGGCTCTCCTGTAGCGCGCCCTGGGCTTGCTGCAGAGCAATTTCATAGGCGCGTGGGTCAATCACCGCCAGCAGATCACCGGCCTTGACCTGTTGGCCGTCCTTGAACAACAGCTTGACCAGTTCGCCATCCACTCGGCCGCGCACATTGACCGTGTTGTAGGCGGTGACAGTGCCCAAGGCCTTGAGCTCAACCGGGAAGTCGCCCTGGCTGACACTAGCAACGCGCACCGGCACCGGCCCACCATCACGCCAAGGGCCGCCACGCGTGGGCGCTTCCGGCGAGCTGGGCCAGAACCACCATAGCAGCAAGGCAAGAGCAACCAGCGCGAGCGAGCCGAGCAGCCATTGCCGCGACAGGTTGCGAGGACGGGTGGTGAACTGTGAATCAGGCATGGCAACGATCACTTCCTTGGGGAGCGTGAACGATATGCACTATCAGCCGGCCTGCAAAGCCTCTTTACCGCCTATTTACCTTTTCCTTACGTAACTAAATATCTGATGCGAATAGAAAATTGTCGGGGCAGTGTTCAATGTCGCGTAACGTCGGGCCGCAGGGATGGCGAGCCACAAATGAAAACGGCCTGCAAAGCAGGCCGTAGGTACAGCGATCAACAACTGTTACTTGAGTACAGCCAGGGCTGCCTCGTAGTTCGGCTCATCAGCAATTTCACTGACCATCTCGCTGTGCAGCACCTTGTCGTGCTCGTCCAGCACCACCACGGCACGGGCGGCAACACCGACCAGCGGGCCGCTGGCAATCGCCACGCCGTAGTTCTGCAGGAAGTCGGCGCCACGCATGGTCGACAGGTTGATCACGTTCTGCAGACCTTCGGCACCACAGAAACGCGCCTGGGCGAACGGCAGGTCAGTGGAAATGCACAGCACCACGGTATTGGCCAGCTGGCTAGCACTGGTGTTGAAGGTACGCACGGAGGTGGCGCAGGTCGGGGTGTCGACGCTTGGGAAAATGTTCAGAACTTTGCGCTTGCCGGCCAGGCTGGCCAGGCTCACATCGCTCAGGTCACCGGCAACCAGGCTAAACGCCGGCGCTTGCTGACCAATCTGTGGCAGTTGACCGGTGACTTCAACCGGGGAGCCTTTGAGGGTGACTTGTGCCATGGGAACGATCCTTATCATTGGAATTAACGGGCGGAAAACAAGTAAGGGCGCGAACAAACCAAATGGCAAGCTCGCGCCCTCTTGAAGCAAACCGTTGAAAAACGTAGGCGAGGCAGGCAGGACAAGGCAAAAACAGGCGAGGAAGCGGATTTTACGGGTTTGTAAATGAGCATTCCGAGCCTGTTTTTAACGCGGTACTGCCAACGCAGGTAGTTTTGCAACGGCTTGCCAGAGCGGGCAAGCATAGTTGACCAATGAGTCAGACTACCCTTCCCGTCTAAGCGACACATCAATTTTTTGCGAAGTGATCCTTGGTCAGCTTGACCACGATCGGGCTTAGCAACAGCAGCGACAGCAAGTTAGGAATAGCCATCAAGCCGTTGAGGGTGTCCGCCACCAGCCAGGCAAAGTCCAGCTGGGCAATCGCGCCAAACGGCACGGCCACGACCCAGAGAATGCGGAACGGCAGGATCGACTTGGTGCCGACCATGTATTCCCAGCACTTCTCGCCGAAGTAGCTCCAGCCGAGGATAGTGGTAAAGGCAAACACCACCAGGGCAATGGTCAGAATATAACCACCGACGCCCGGCATGGCCTGTTCAAAGGCCGCAGCAGACAACGCCGCACCGCTGACGCCGCTGGTCCACACGCCGGAAGTGATGATCGCCAGGCCAGTCATCGAGCAGATGATGATGGTGTCGATAAAGGTCCCGAGCATGCCAATCATCCCCGAACGCACCGGGCTGTTAGTGGTGCCGGCCGCCTGAGCGATACCCGCAGTACCCAGACCGGCTTCGTTGGAAAAGATCCCGCGCGCCACACCAAAGCGAATCGCCGCCATCACCGCCGCACCCGCAAAGCCACCGGTAGCCGCAATCGGGGTGAAGGCATAGGTGAAGATCATTTCAAAGGCTGCCGGGATTTCCGATGCGTTGACCACCAGCACCACGAACGCGGCGATGATGTAGGCCACACACATAAACGGCACCAATGTCGCGGCTACTTTACCAATGCGCTTGATACCGCCGAGGATCACCATGCCGACGAAGACCATGGTCACCACGCCGGTGACCCACAGTGGCACGTTGAAGGTGGTTTGCAGAGCGGCGGCCATGCTATTGACCTGCACCATGTTGCCGATGCCAAAACCGGCAAAGCCGCCAAAGATGGCGAACGCGGTGCCCAGCCACAGCCACTTCTTACCCAGGCCGTTCTTGATCGCGTACATCGGGCCGCCGACATGCTCCCCGCGCTCGTCCTTCTCGCGGTAATGCACCGCCAGTACCACTTCGCAGTATTTGGTGGCCATGCCGACCAGTGCGGTACACCACATCCAGAACAACGCGCCTGGGCCGCCAAGGAAGATCGCGGTGGCCACACCGGCGATATTGCCGGTACCCACAGTGGCTGCCAGACAGGTCATCAGCGCCTGGAACGGGCTGATCTCGCCACTCTCGGCATCGCCTTTCTGACGGCCTTGCCACATCAGCTTGAAGCCTGCGCCGATCTTGCTCAACGGCATGAACTTCAGGCGCAACATGAGGAACAGACCGGTGCCGAGAATTAGCACCAGCATGGGTGGGCCCCAGACCACACCATTGAGTTGATTGACCAGGGTGTTGACGAATTCCATGCTCATTTCCTTATTCTTGTAGTGAACGCGAGGTGGGTAGCCTTCGCTTGTCCGATTGCCGGGTAGGCCATGCTGTTACACAGAACGCGAGCCGGGTTGGCGCGCCTGCGAACAACGGATCGGGCTATCCCAGTCAGCACAACGACTGCCCAGTGATCAGCGGCGGTCAGTATATGAAGACTGCGATAGTGGTTTTCACTGTTTAGATTTCAACGCTCAGACGTTTTGAGCGAGGGGCGCAATTTAAACGCGAATTTAATGGCTTAATCCAGCATTAACCCGCACAAACAGCCCCTAAAAATCACGCCGATAGAATAAATCCAGAGAACTGGCCAGCCCGCTGGCAGCCTCGAGGTAGAGCCGTTTGCTCAGCTCATAACGCAGGGCGATGGTATTCGCCGGCTCAAATACACCCACGCCGTAACGCAAACTCAAACGCTCTGACAGGTTGCCGCTGGCCACCACGCTGGTGGTCACCCCCGAACCTTGGGTGTCGAGCTGGAAATCACTGATACCCAGGCCCTGCGCCAAGGTATTGACCAGCGGCGCGCTGCCCGCCATGCCGAGGGCCAGCGCAGCCTGGGCCAGCATATTGTTGTCACCACCGCCCTGCCCCAGCGGCCGCCCCATGACCAGGTAGGACAGCGCCTGCTCCTGGCTCATGGCCGGTTCGGAGAACACCTCAGTGGTGGGCTGTGCGGCATTGCCACTCAGCCGCAGGCCGGCGGTGACGTCATCGACCTGGCGCACCGCTTCGATATCGAGAAATGGCTGGTCAATCGGCCCGGCAAACAGCAAGCGCGCACGGCGCACATTGAGGCGCTGACCATAAGCGCGGAATCGGCCTTTGTTCAGGCTTAGCTCGCCACGGGTATCTAGGTCATTACCAATATGCACACGGCCAAGCAGTTCAGCGTCCAGGCCAAAGCCGCTGAAGGTCAGACGCTGCTGGCCGACTTCAACATCAATATCCATGGCAATCGCCGTAGCCTGTCGTTGTGTACTCTCGCGGCCAACCACCTGAGCATCATTGGAAACCTGCACCGTTGAGGGTGGCAGCTCGCGCACTTCAATCTTGCCACTGGGGATCAGCACTTTACCGGCCACCGACAGCTGCTCATCGCGCAGGCTCATACGCAGATCCGGCTCAACCTCCAGCGCCGCGTAAGGCTCCACCGTCACCGGCAGCCGGCTACCGCGCAGCTGCATATCCGCAAGCAATCCACCGGCCCAGCTCAACTCGCCATTCAGGCTGCCCTGGCCGTGCTCGCCACTGCGCCAATCACCCTCCAGCTGCAGCCGCTCACCCTCGATGCGGGCTTGCAGTTGCAATTGTTCGATATTCATCGGCAGCTCGCCGCCGCTTATTTCACCACCTTGCACGCGCAAGCTGCCGTTGATCTGCGGCGCCAGTAGCCCGCCTGCCAAGGTGCCCGTGCCGCTTAGTTGTCCGGCAATACGCTCGACCATCGGTACAAACGGACGCGCCAGAGCCAGGTCCAGGCCGTTCAAGCGAAAGCTTCCGGACAGCGGCTTGCTCGCCGGGCGCGGATCGAGCTGAGCCTGCAGCGACAGCTCACCAATGGCCGGGCCACGCAATTCCAGCAGGCTGTCGATGCCCTGCGGGCGCAATTGCGCGCTCAGGCGCAGGCTGTCGTAGGTAAAGTCCAGCCATTGCTGCTGATCACGCACGCGCCAGATGCCACTGCCGGCATTCAGTTCCAGGCTGCCATTCGGTCCGCTGGCCGGCAGGTCCAGTTGCAGCTGACCGTTGAGCTGGCCCTGCCAGGCGAAATCCTCGGGCCACAGGGCAGTCAGGCTGTCCATGGGGAAGTTGCTCAGCTGATAGTTCAGCTTGGGCTGCGGCAGCAGACGCTGCTGCGTGCCACACAGGCTGGCATCGCCAGAACGCCAGCAATGCGCACCCAGGCTGAGCTGCCCATTGGCCAGGCGCACCAGCGTGGCCGGCTGTTGCAAACGCCAATCCTGGCCGCCGCTTTGCACCTCGCCACGGCTCAGGCTGCCGCGCCAAGTGCCCTTGTCCAGCTTGCCGGCCAGGGCCAGTTGGCTATTCAGCAGCGGGCCTTGCAGCTGCATTTCAAGGCTCTGCTGGTACTTATCACCAGCGGCAGTGGCATCCAGGCGACCCAGCTCCGTTTCGCCCAGCTGAATACCCAGCGCCTCCAGCGTGATTCGACCACGCTGGGCGTTATCCAGGCTGGCGTCGAGCGTGAGCTGTTGCAGGCGTTGGTCTTCAAAGGCCAGGCGCTGGCCTTGCAGCTGAAACTGGCCTTGTGGCGCTTGCAGATTGCCGGCCAGTTCCAGCTGGCCATTGAGTTGGCCCTGCAAACCGGGCCAAAGCTGACCCAGTCGCGGCATTGCCAGCAGCAACTGGCCACTCAGCTGTTGCTGCAAGGCGACCTTGCCACTGATGCGGTTATCGCCCAGGCGGATATCCAGGGCATTCAACTCGCCCTGCTCCAGGCCGCCGGTAAACTTCGCCAGCAACGTGGCCGGCTGGCCGCGCAAACGACCAGTGAGATCGATATCGGCATTGAGATTGAGCTGCTGATTGATCAGGCTGCCGGAGCTGTTCAAGGGGCCGGCAAGCGTGCCGGGCAACTCAGCCAGCCAGTAGGCCGGATCAAGCTGACTCAACTGCAGGCGCACATCCCAGCTCAGCTGCTCGGCAAACCCCAGGCTGACCTGGCCTTCCGCGCGGCCCTGGCCTGCCTGTAAACGCAGCTCGGGCAGATACAGCTTTTGCAGGTCGCCGCTCAACGGGCTTTGCAAGCTAAAGGCGCCGGCCGGGCCATCCAGCTCGGCGGCGAAATGGCCGAGGTAGTTGCCATCCTGATAGGCCAGCTCTCCCTTGAGCGTTTGCAACGCCACCGGTAGCTCGTCCTCCAGGGGATAAAGACGCTGCCAGGGAAAGTTCTGCCAGCTGAAGCGGCTGTCCAGGCTCAGACCCTGCTGCCAGTTCAACTCGCCACTAAGCTGTACCTGCTGACCGGGTTTTGCCGTGAGGCTCAGATTACTGACGGTCGCGCCGTCAGCCTTAAGCAGCCCCACCAACGCCAAGGCGATCGGTTCCTCGGCTGCCGGCAAACTGGCACTGCCGACGACCTGATAGCCATCCTGCAGATCGCCCTGCGCATTTAGCTCCACCTGCTCAAGAGCCAGGCTATCCGGTAGTTCAGCGCTGGCCTTGAAGGCCGCAACCTGCAAACGCAGTTGCGCTGGCAAATGCTCTGCCAACGGCTGCAGCCAGCCCGTCAGTTCGCCTTGCAGATAGCCGCTGCTATTGGCTGTCAGTTGCACCCGCTCGCGCAATTCCCCTTTGAGCTGCAGCGTCACCGGCCAGGCCTGCTGTTCGGGCGCGGGGAGTTGCAGTTGTCCGTTTAGCTGCAACGGCCAGTTGCCGGAGGTTTGCACCTGGCCTTGTAGCGCGAGCTGCAGATCGGCAGTGCGCAGGCCGAGGGTATCGATCTGAATGCCCTGCGCAGTCCAGCGCGCGGTCAGCTGCAAGCCTTGCAACTGTTCGACGCCATTAAGCTGCAGGCTGTCGATCTGCACCTGACCCAGTTGCAGTGCCAGTGGCAGGCTCAGGTCCGGCAGGTTAAATGGCTCGCTGCTGGGCTGCTCATCATCTGGGAACACCAGGTTGATCCGCTCGCTGTGCAGCTGCTCGATACACAGAGTCAGACGCAGCAGACAGGCTGGTGACCAATCCAGGCTAGGCGCCATCACTCGCACACTGTCATCGCCCTGCTGCCAGCGCAGCTGTGCCGCCGTCCAGCTGCCACCCAGACGGCCGTTGAAGTCGTCCACCTGCAAGCCCGGCACCTGCGCCAATAACCAGCGACTGCCGCTCTGGCTGCCCAGCAGCAGGCTAAGGCTGATAGCCAGCACAAGCAGCAATCCGAGTAGGCCGAGTAAGCCCTGGCGCAGGCGACGCTTCATAGCTCCGGGCCCATGGAGAAATGCAGGCGCACGCCGCCCTGGTCATCCAGCGGGTGCGCTAGGTCGAGGCGCAACGGCCCCAGTGGCGACACCCAGCGCACGCCTATGCCCACGGCGCTTTTCAGCGATGGAATCTCCAGCGAGTCGAAGGTGTTGCCCTGATCGACGAAGCTCGCCAGGCGCCAGCGCTCGGTCAGGCTGTATTGGTATTCCAGGCTGGCGGCAAACAGATAGCGACCGCCAACCTTGTCGCCGGCGCGGTTTTCCGGTGACAGACTCTGGTAGTCATAACCGCGCACGCTCTGATCGCCACCGGCAAAGAAGCGCAGCGACGGCGGCACCTTGGCAAAGCCATCGGACTCAGTGCCGCCCACTTGCACCCGGCCGAGCAACCGGTGTCGGGTAAATAGCGTGGTCAAGCCTTTGAGTTGGACATTACCGTGCAACACATTGGCATCGGACAGCAGTCCCTCGGCCGCGCCGGACAGGTCGAGTTGCAGGCGGTAGCCGTGGTTGGGATCAATCTGGTTGTCACTCTGCAAGTAGGAATAACTAACGCCTGGCATCAGTAGCGTACTGACGCCAGAGTCATCGCCAAGCTCGTACTCCTCATGCTGCCACTTCAACGACAGTACGCGCTGCCAGCCGCTGTCGAGTTTGCTGTGCCATTCCGGGCCGACGGTCAGCAAGCGGCTGCTGCTGTCGGTGTTGGCCAGGTCTTCGGCCTGATAGCCGCCAGCCACGCGCAGTTTGTCGGTCAGCGGCGGATCAAGCGGCACGTCGTACCACAGGCCGACATTCTGCCGCGGCGCTGACAGCTCGAACTCCGCGCCATAACTATGCCCCTGCGGGTTGGCCCAGTGCCGCGTCCAGTCGGCCCGACCACGCGGACCAACATCGGTGGAAAACCCCAAGCCAAGGCCCATGCTGCGCGGCTTGCGCGCCTGCAATTGAACCTGCACCGGGATCTGTTCGGCGGTAGCACTGGCGGGGTTGGCATCCACCTGCACCGACTCGAAATAGCCACTTGAGCGCAGGGCCTGATACAGCTCGGCAATCAACGCCGAGTCATAGGGCGTATCAGCCGGGAACGGCACCATGCGCTGCAGCAATTGCTCATCGAAGGGCGCATCGCCGACAAAACTCACTTCGCCTAACTGGTAGCGCGGCCCGCTGAGGTAGATCAGCTCGATATCGGCAACCCCTGCCTCGGGGTCAATCGTCAGTCGCTGACTGCTAAAACGTCCGGCAAAGAAGCCATAACGCGAGGCCTGATTCTGAATTTCGCGCTTGGCCGCATCGTAATGACCGTGGTTAAGCTGGGCACCGCTGCGCAGCTGCGGGTCATGGGGCGTACGGAAATTGCGCAGCTGCGCGGCAGGACCTTCGACGCGCACCACCACATCACGCAAACGCACCGGCTCACCCGGCTGAATGCGCACGGTCAACCGAGGTGGTGCGCTCTCGCTTATCTCGGTCGTGATCTGCGCCTGGTAGTAACCCAGGGCTTGTGCAGCTTTTTCGGCCTGGCTCTGGGCCACCCGGCGAAAGCGTTGCAGAGCGTCGGCATCGCGATCGCCTAGGCTACCGATATAGCCCTCGATATTGCTTTTCAGCGCGCTATTGGCCGGATCAACCCGCACGCGTAACGGTGCCTCGGCCAGGGCCGTTGCGCTCAGTAGGAGAAGAAATAACCCTGCAAGAAGGTTGGGGAAAACAGACATGGGGGCGATGCTAGCACGAGCTCAGGGCCGACTTAGAGCCGCAGTACGGCTAAATAGTTGCGACTCGATGTGCCGGCAGACACACCGAGCAGGCCGTTGTCAGGCACTGGCTTTGACTGCCACTTGAGGGCTGGGATGGAAGAACACGTGCTCGATAATCGGGCCTATGGCCACCTCGCCAATTTCCTCGTAACCCTGACGTTTATAGAAATCCAGGTAATGCCCATTGCCGGTATCCAGCACCACACCCTGGGAACTGGCGTCTTCGGCGCACCAGTTGTGCAGCGCCTCAAGCAGTTGCTCACCGAGGTGCTTGCCCTGGTACTCCGGGTGAATGCCCAGCAGCGGCAACACGTGGTACGGCCCCGGCGGCAGGCAGGCGATCACCGCGTCGTGGTATTCCAGATAGCGCTTGGTACAGCGGAAACCGGTGGTCAGCAGCATGCGCATGCGCCAGCCCCAGCTTTCGGTGATATCCATGCGCCGCTGCGGTGGGGCGATCAGCGCCATACCAATCAGGCGGTCGTCGATCAGCAAGCCAATAGCTGGCAGGTCCTCACTAAAATGCTGCTGCACCAACTCGCGCACTGTGGCGCGTACACGCTGGTCATAGCCTGGCCGTTCGGCTTCAAACAGGTAGGCAAAGGTGGGGTCGTGACGGTAAGCGTGGTACAGCAACGAGCGTGCTTCGCGGGCATAGCCACTATCGAGCATACGTACTTCGGCGAGACTGTTAGGCATCTACTTGACCTCTGTTGTTCTTGATTTACTGGGCCTGCAGCCACGTTAGCACCCTGCACCCAGCGTCGCCACAGGCTGGCCGGCAGTACTGCTAATCGGCTAGCATCGCGGGCTTTCCAGAGCCACAGCCAGGACTGCCGCCCATGAAGATCGTCTCCTTCAATATCAATGGCCTGCGTGCACGCCCGCATCAACTGGCCGCATTGATCGACAAACACCAGCCGGATGTTATCGGCCTGCAGGAAACCAAAGTCGCCGACGAGCAGTTCCCTGAGGCGGAAATTCGCCAGCTCGGTTACCACGTGCATTACCACGGCCAGAAAGGTCACTACGGCGTCGCCCTGCTCTCGCGCCAGGAACCGCTAAGCCTGCACAAGGGCTTTCCCGGTGATGCCGAGGACGCCCAGCGGCGCTTTATCTATGGCACCTTTGCCGATGCCCAGGGCAACCCGGTCACGGTAATGAACGGCTACTTCCCCCAGGGCGAAAGCCGCGATCACCCCACGAAGTTTCCGGCTAAGCAGCGCTTCTATGCGGACTTGCAGAACCTGCTGCTCAGCCAGTTCAGCCCCGAACAGGCGCTGGTGGTGATGGGTGACATCAATATCTCGCCGGAAGACTGCGACATCGGTATCGGCGAGCCGAACCGCCTGCGTTGGCTGAAAACCGGCAAATGCAGCTTTCTGCCCGAGGAACGTGAGTGGCTGGCCACCCTAAAGAACTGGGGCCTGATCGATAGCTTCCGCCACCTTAACCCGGCAGTGAATGACCGTTTCAGCTGGTTCGATTACCGCAGCCGCGGTTTCGAGGACGAGCCCAAGCGTGGTCTGCGCATCGACGTGATTCTCGCTTCCCAGGCGCTGCAAGGGCGAATCAAGGATGCCGGCGTCGACTATGACCTGCGCGGCCTGGAAAAGCCTTCCGACCACGCACCGATCTGGTTGGAGTTGAGCTGAGAGGCTTGTGGCAGAGCCTTTAGTCGATGAGTGACTGTCATATTACAGTCACTTTTTTGTCTTATCGTCGCGACACTTTCACTCACCCATATAAGGTGTTTGCCGCATGTCGCGCGCCTCCGCTGCCTTCGAACGTGATACCTGGATTCGCACCGTCAGCTTTTTGCTGCTCGGCTCCATCTGCTACGCCCTGCCCTGGTCGGTATTTGCCGCCCTACCCATCCCCAGCGACAACAGCAGTGTGCTGCGCATTCAGGGGTCCAATACTATCGGCGCGCGGCTTGGCCCGGCACTGGTCAAGGGACTGCTGGAAGAACAGGGCCTGAACGCCATTCGCATCGAAGCAGGCAGCGTAGAAAACGAGCAGACGATCACCGGTAAAACCGCCGATGGCCGCAGTGTCAACATTGAGGTGGCTGCCCACGGTTCGGGCACTGGTTTCACCTCACTGGCCGATGGCAGCGCCGAGCTGGCTGCCTCATCCCGGCCGATCAAGGACAGCGAGGCCACCAGCCTGCAAAACCTGGGCGATCTGAAAAGCGCTAGCGCCGAGCAGATCATTGCCCTCGATGGGCTGGCCATTATTCTGCATCCGAGCAACCCGCTCAGCGCGCTGAACACCGCACAATTGGCGCAGATATTTGCCGGCGAGATCAGCAACTGGGCGCAGCTCGGCGCACCAGCCGGAGCCATTACCCTGTACGCCCGCGATGACAAGTCCGGCACCTTCGATACGTTCAAGGAGCTGGTGCTCAGTGCCAACGGCAAAGCCCTGGCTGCCAATGCCAAACGCTACGAGTCCAGCGAAAAGCTGTCCGATTCGGTCAGCCAGGACCCTAACGGCATTGGCTTTATTGGCCTGCCCTATATCCGTCAGGCCAAGGCCGTAGCGATTGCCGCCGGCGACTCGCAACCGATGCTGCCAAGCCTGACCCTGATCGCCACCGAGGATTACCCGCTGTCGCGCCGGCTGTTTCTGTATAACCAGCCGGAGCTAAGCAACCCCTGGGGCCGTGCCCTGGTGCAGTTCGCCCACAGCACACGTGGCCAGGCGATTGTCGACCAGAACGGCTTTATTGCGCAGACCGTGCAGGCGGTGAAAATTCCCGCCAACGCGCAAATGCCCGTGGACTACCAGGCCTTGGCGCAGAATGCCCAGCGTTTGTCGGTGAACTTCCGCTTTCAGGAAGGCAGCGCCAACCTCGACAACAAGGCCTTGCGCGACCTAAACCGGCTGATGGCCTACCTGCGCGAGCAGGACAAGCTGCGCGATAAGGTGGTGCTGGTGGGCTTCGGCGATGCCAAGGCCGACACCGCACGCGCCGAATTGCTGTCCAAACTGCGTGCCATGGCGGTACGCCGCGAGCTGAACAAGGGCGGTGTAATTTTCCGTGACATCATCGGCCTTGGCGATGAACTGCCTGTGGCGGCCAACAGCGGCGACGAAGGACGGATCAAGAATCGTCGGGTGGAGGTCTGGGTTTACTAAACGGTGGATACGGCCGTTTTGCAGATCGTGCTGTATCAGGCATTAATTCACCACGCCAAGTGACTAAGCTGAACAAACAGCCTTAATCATCACTCGGAGTCTGCCGTGCATGTGCATCACTCTCTATGGCTACTCGTGCTGCTGGCGCTGCCACTTGTACAAACCACCCAGGCCGAGGTGTTCCGGGTGTTTGGCAGCCACGATGGCTTCCCCAAATATTTTGAGGAGGATGGCGAGGCCAAAGGCATCGTAGTGGACATTAGCAAGCACTGCCTAAGCCACATACAAGTGCCCTACCAGATCCAGTTACTGCCGTGGAAACGTGCTTACGCCATGGCAGAACGCGGTGAAGGCGGCGTGATCGGTTTGTCGATCAGTGATGAACGCCTGGCCCTGTTCGATTTTTCCGAGCCGATCTTCACTGAACATATTGTGCTGGTGGTGCAGAAAGGCCGTGAGTTTGCCTACCAGGACGTCACGGACCTAAAGGACAAACTGATCGGCGTCACCATCGGCACCAGCTATGGCACTGTGTATGACGAAGCCGTGACCAACGGCAGCCTGACCATCGTTGGCTTCAACGACACCCGCAGCGGTCTGGGCATGCTACAGCGTGGTCGCATCGATGCGATCCTACTCGGTTCCAGCATCGATATTCGTAGGCTTGCCCAGAGCTGGCCAGGCTTGCAGCCAGATGCCTTCACCACTTTGCCGGTGCCGTTCAAGAGTGACAGTAAGCACATGGGCATCGCCAAAACGCTGAAGATGGGCTGGTTCCTAGAGCAGTTCAATCAGTGCCTGGAGAACGGCCATGACACGGGCATTTTTGCCCCGATCATCTACCAGTACAGCAACTGACTTCCTGTTTCTGCGCTTGCCAAGTTTCCCGTTAGAGCCTAATGCTTAGGCCATATCTGTGTTGGCCATTGTTTCAGGAGCACTGATCGTTTGAGTTCACCGAGTATTGTTATTGAACCGCTGTTACAGCGTGGCAAGTTGTATTGGCAAGTGCGTATGGGCAGGCGCAGCCTGATTTTTCAACAGGAGCAAGCCGCCCGCGCCTTCGCCGCGCAATTGCATATGCGCCACCTCTGGCTGCAACAAGGCGCGAGTTCAGACGACTAGTTTGCCTCACCAGAAACACCACACTCGCCACAACGCACAAGGCCCGCAGATGCGGGCCTTGTGCGTTTCCAGTGGCGCGTTTTAGCGGCTGGCGTTCATCACTTCTTTCGACACGTATTTGCCAATCTCGAATTTGCCAATGGCCGCGCGGTGCACTTCGTCCGGGCCGTCGGCCAGACGCAAGGTGCGCTGCATGGCGTACCAGTAAGCCAGGGGGAAGTCATTGGAAACCCCGGCGCCGCCGTGGATCTGGATGGCGCGGTCGATCACCTTCAGCGCCACGTTCGGTGCGACCACCTTGATCTGGGCGATTTCGCTGGCGGCAATCTTGTTACCCACGGTGTCCATCATATAAGCCGCGTTCAGCGTCAGCAGGCGGGCCATATTGATTTCCATGCGCGAATCGGCGATGTGATCGATATTGCCGCCCAGGCGCGCCAGCGGCTTGCCGAAGGCAGTACGGTTGATCGAACGCTCGCACATCAGCTTGAGTGCGCGCTCAGCCATGCCGATGGAACGCATGCAGTGGTGAATACGGCCTGGGCCAAGACGGCCCTGGGCGATCTCGAAACCTCGACCCTCGCCCAGCAACACGTTTTCGTAAGGCACGCGCACGTTCTCAAATAGCACTTCGGCGTGTCCGTGCGGCGCGTCGTCGTAGCCGAATACCGGCAGCGGGCGCAGTACTTTCACGCCCGGAGCATCCATTGGCACCAGGATCATCGAGTGTTGCGCATGGCGCGGGCCATCCGGGTTGGTCAGGCCCATAAAGATCATGATTTTGCAGCGCGGATCGCAGGCGCCCGACGTCCACCACTTGCGGCCGTTGATCACCCACTCATCGCCCTGGCGCACGGCGCTGGCCTGCATATTGGTGGCATCGGAAGACGCCACGCCTGGCTCAGTCATGGCGAAGGCGGAACGGATGGTGCCATCCAGCAGCGGCTTGAGCCACTGCTCTTTCTGCGCTTCGTTGGCGTAGCGCACCAGTACTTCCATATTGCCGGTGTCTGGTGCGGCGCAGTTGAACGGCTCGGCGCCGATCAAGGAGCTGCCCATGATTTCCGCCAGCGGCGCGTATTCGGTGTTAGTCAGGCCGGCACCCAACTCGGAGTCCGGCAGAAACAGATTCCACAGGCCTTCGGCTTTAGCCTTGGCTTTCAACTCTTCCATGATCGCGGTGGGCTGCCAGCGGTCGCCTTCATTGACCTGTTGCTCAAACACGGCCTCGGCTGGATAGACATGGCTCTCCATAAACGCGGTGACGCGCTCACGCAGCTGCTGAACCTTGGGGGAGTAGGCGAAATCCATGGATAGCTACCTTCTGACGCTGATTTTTGGGAAGTTCGGTGAGGTGGAAATGATGCTAGAACAGCGGTTAAGATTTATCTAATCTATTCTCACCGTGTATTAACATTCATCACCGATATATGTTCCACTGATAGCGATCATCACTCGGAGTGAGCGTGCAATGAATCTGAACAAGGTCGACCTCAACCTCTTTGTCGTCTTCGACGCCATTTACACCGAGGCCAATCTGACCCGCGCCGGGCAGATCGTCGGCATTACCCAGCCGGCAGTGTCCAACGCCCTGGCACGCTTGCGCGAGACCTTCAATGACCCGCTGTTCGTGCGTACCGCCCAGGGCATGGTGCCCACGCCCATGGCACAGAACATCATCGGTCCAGTGCGCAATGCGCTGCAGCAGCTGCGCATCTCCGTGCAGGAAAGTCGCATCTTCAACCCGGCCCAGGCCAACAAGACTTTCCGCATCAGCATGACCGACCTTACCGAGGCCATCGTCCTGCCGCCGCTGTTTCAGCGCCTGCGCCGTATGGCGCCCAATGTGAATATCGAGAGCATGCTGGCGCGCCGCCGTGAAACCACCAAGGAACTGGCCGCCGGCCGCCTGGATTTCGCAGTGGATGCCCCGCTCAACACCGACCCTCAGGTACGCCACGTCAAATTGATGGAAGACCGCTACGTTTGCGCCATGCGCCGTGGCCATCCGCTGGCCAAAGAGAAAATCACCCTCGACGAATACATGGGCATGACCCATATCCATATCTCCAGCCGCCGCAGCGGCCTTGGCCACGTCGACCTGGCCCTTGGTCGCATGGGCATCCAGCGCAAGATTGCCCTACGCTCGCAACACTACCTGATGGCCACCACCGTGTTGCAAGGCACCGACATGGCCATGACCGTGCCGGAGCGCTTCGCCCGGCGTAACGACCTGCACTTTGTCGAGCTGCCAATCAAGGACATGACCCCGCTGGAGACCCACATCTACTGGCACGAAAGCACCGATCAAGACCCGGCCAACCGCTGGATGCGCGAGCAGATTATCGAGATTTCTCAACAGGCCACGGCTCAAGAAAGAGAAGCCTAGAGGCATGAGCGGTTTAAACCGTCTGGGCCTGATCGCAGCGCCTGCAACTCATTGCTGGATATCTCTATGTGGACTAATATTTATATAAATTCCATATAGGGATAAATATTATGTCCATCGCTCTGCAGCAAAATGACTTAGCCCTTGATCTCGATTCGACCAAGGCTGGCCAGGTTGCGCTGAAGTTTTTCTTCAACTTGATGGAGAAATGGGACTGCACAGTGGAACAGCAGATGGTCCTGCTGGGCTCAATCGGCCGTAGCACCCTGTACAAGTACCGCCAGCTTCCCGAGGTACGCCTGCCTCGCGACACGATGGAGCGCGTGTCCTATCTGATGGGTATTCACAAATCCCTGCGGATTCTCTTCGGCGACAAACCCTCGACCTATGAATGGATCAAAAAAGCCAATAGTGAGGCGCCGTTCAATGGCAACAGCGCCCTGCAGGTAATGCTCGCGGGGGGCGTGGTCGATCTGGCCGATGTGCGCCGCTATCTCGACGGTGTAAGAGGTTGACTGTGCCGCCAGCCTTGATGACCCTGCCAGATTGGCGACGGGCCTATCGTCTGGTCTCCAGTTCGTTCCCGCCGATTTCCATATTTGAAGATGTGCTCGATCCCGCCGACCTGGAACAGGCCTACCTGATCGAAGGCCTGACCAATGATCGCCTGCGCGAACAAGCCGGCCTGTTGTCTCACGTGGCGACCGAGGATCGTATCAGTGGCCCAGGTTCATCGCCGCTGATGGCGGCCTTCACCCATGTCGGCGCAGCCAGCCGTTTCAGCGCAGGTCAGTACGGCGTGTACTACTGCGCCGACAGCTTGCAGGCAGCGGTGGCGGAAACCCGTTTTCACCGCGAACGTTTTCTACGCGCCACTGCCGAGCCTAATCTGGAGCTGACCCTGCGCAGTTATGTCTGCCGTATCGTCAAACCACTGCACGACATTCGTGCGGATCACGACCAGCTGCATGACCCCGATTTAACGACTTACCCCGCCACTCAGCGGTTCGCCGCCGAACTGCGCAAGCAGCAATCCTGGGGGGTGCTGTATCGCAGCGTGCGCCACCTTGGCGGCGAATGCGCCGCGCTGTTTCGTCCACCTGCGGCGAGCATTCCACAACAAGGCGTGCATTTTCGTTATGTGTGGGACGGCAAGCTGCAACAAATCGTCAATGTGTTCGAGATCAAGGAAATCGCCTAGCTGGCGCCAGCACTGTGCTTCAATGGCCTACTTGAAACCGCTGGTGATTAGCTCAGGCGCTGCACGAGGATCACAACATGAATTCAATCCGGATTATCTCCATCGCTCTGATCGTGGCGGGCCTGTTGGGGCTGCTGTATGGCGGTTTCAGCTACACCAAGGACACCACCGCAGTGAAACTCGGCCCAATCGAGCTTTCTGTGCAGGAGAAGGAAAGAGTCAACGTGCCGGTTTGGGCAGGCATCGGCGCCATCATTGCGGGCGGTTTGCTGTTTGGCTTTGCCGGTAGAAAGCCGTAAGCCTTCCATTTATCCATAGCGCTTAGCTCGGCGCCGAGCAGGGACGATTGTTTGCCACTTAAACTGCTGTTTATCTGCGCCAAGAACCGCCTGCGCAGCCCAACCGCCGAACAACTGTTCGCTGACTGGCCTGGCGTGGAAACCGCATCGGCCGGCATCAACCACGACGCCGACACGCCAGTCTGCCCCGAGCTGCTGGCCTGGGCCGATCTGGTTCTGGTGATGCAGCGAGTACATCGCAGCAAACTCACCCGCAAGTTCAAAGCTCAGCTGAGCAACAAACGCGTGGTTTGTCTGGATATCCCGGACGACTACGAGTTTATGGACCCCGCCCTGATAGCACTGCTGAACACCAAGGTGCAGCGCTTTTTGCCGCCACGCTAGATCCCCCGATCTACCTCGCCGCTTAGCCGGCGAGGCGCGCATCCGTTCGCTAGCGTCTTCGAAGTGACATAAATTCCTCATGCAATCCTTAGCTATCCGTCCTAAGCCATTGTTTTAAATACTATCCAACGAACCTATAAAACACATTAACTAGGCGCCCGCTCAAGGTTGTTGACTAAATACCGACGCAGTCTTACGTTAACGTAAAGGTAAACAAGAGCGCTGCCGTATGTCCGCCACCACCTACTCCATTTCCGAACTGGCCCGCGAGCTGGATATCACCACCCGCGCCATTCGCTTCTACGAAGAGCAGCAGATGCTCAGCCCCGAGCGCCGCGGCCAGGAACGCATCTATACCGCCAAGGACAAGGTCACCCTCAAGCTGATCCTGCGCGGTAAGCGCATCGGCTTCTCCCTCGCCGAGTGCAAGGAGCTGATCGAGCTGTATGACCCGGTGCACGGCAATCACAAGCAGCTACACACCTTTATGGCCAAGATCGCCGAGCGCCGCGCTCAGCTGCAGCAGCAATTGCTGGACATTGAGCAGATGCAGCTTGAGCTGGATACCGCCGAAGAGCGTTGCCTAGCAGCCCTAGCCGAAACCGATAAAAAACAAACTGTTATCTCCTGAACTTAATTCGAACAATTACAGGTGGAACCATGAGCTATCCGTCCCTCAACTTCGGTCTCGGCGAGACCATCGATATGCTGCGCGACTCGGTGTATCAGTTCTCACAGGCCGAACTGGCACCGCGCGCCGCGCAGATCGACCGCGACAACGAGTTTCCTATCGACATGTGGCGCAAGTTCGGCGACATGGGCCTGCTCGGCATGACCGTGGAAGAGGAATACGGCGGCACCAACATGGGTTACCTCGCGCATGTGGTAGCGATGGAAGAGATCAGCCGCGCCTCGGCCTCGGTCGGCCTGTCCTACGGCGCGCATTCGAACTTGTGCCTGAACCAGATCCGCAAAAACGGCACCCACGAGCAGAAGGCCAAGTACCTGCCCAAGCTGTGCTCCGGCGAACACGTCGGTGCCTTGGCCATGAGCGAGCCAAACGCCGGCTCCGACGTGGTGTCGATGAAGCTGCGCGCCGAGAAGCGCGGTGACCGCTACGTGCTCAACGGCAACAAGATGTGGATCACCAACGGCCCGGATGCCAACACCTACGTGATTTACGCCAAGACCGACATCAGCGCCGGCTCGCGCGGCATGACCGCCTTTATCGTCGAGCGCGACTACAAGGGCTTCTCCCGCCACCAGAAGCTGGACAAGCTGGGCATGCGCGGCTCCAACACCTGCGAACTGGTGTTCGAGGACTGCGAAGTGCCGGAGGAGAACATCCTCGGCGCGGAAGGCGGTGGCGTACGCGTGCTGATGAGTGGGCTGGATTACGAGCGCACCGTGCTCTCCGGCGGCCCGACCGGAATAATGACTGCCTGCATGGACGTGGTACTGCCCTACGTGCACGAACGCCAGCAGTTCAAGCAGTCGATCGGCGAGTTCCAACTGGTGCAGGGCAAGCTGGCCGATATGTACGCCGGCATGAACGCCTCCAAGTCCTACCTCTACAACGTCGCCAAGGCCTGCGACCGTGGCGAGGAATCGCGCAAAGACGCCGCCGCAGTGATCCTCTACACCGCTGAAATGGCCACCAAGATGGCCCTGGATACCATCCAGCTGCTCGGTGGTAACGGCTACACCAACGAATACCCGGCCGGTCGCCTGCTGCGCGACGCCAAGCTCTACGAGATCGGCGCGGGTACCAGTGAAATCCGCCGCATGCTGATCGGTCGCGAGCTGTTTAACGAAACAAAGTAAGACGTTTGCCAGCGTAGGGTGGAAAAACGCGAAGCGTTTTCCACCAAAGTCGGTGGATGAAAAAGCGTCATCCACCCTACGGATTACGGTATCGGAGTCATTGATGGCCATCCTGCACACCCAGATCAACACCCGTTCGCCGGAGTTTGCCGCCAATAGCGCGGCAATGCTTGCCCAAGTCAACGACCTACGCGCCCTGCTCGCCCGCGTTCACGAAGGCGGCGGCGCCAAGGCGCAGGAGCGTCACACCTCGCGCGGCAAGCTGCTGCCACGGGAACGGATCAACCGCCTGCTGGATATCGGCTCGCCCTTCCTCGAAATCGGCCAACTGGCCGCCCATGAGGTGTATGGCGAAGAGGTGCCAGCGGCTGGGGTAGTGGCCGGTATCGGCCGGGTCGAGGGCGTGGAATGCATGATCGTGGCCAACGACGCCACGGTAAAAGGCGGCAGCTACTACCCGCTAACGGTGAAAAAGCACTTGCGCGCGCAAACCATCGCCCAGCAGAACCGCCTGCCCTGCATCTACCTGGTGGACTCCGGCGGCGCCAACCTGCCGCGACAGGATGAGGTATTCCCGGACCGCGAGCACTTCGGCCGAATCTTCTTTAATCAGGCCAATATGTCGGCCATGGGCATCCCGCAGATTGCCGTGGTCATGGGTTCCTGTACCGCTGGCGGCGCCTATGTGCCGGCCATGGCCGATGAAGCCATCATGGTGCGCAATCAGGCGACCATCTTTCTCGCCGGCCCGCCGCTGGTAAAAGCCGCCACTGGTGAAGTGGTCAGCGCCGAAGACCTCGGCGGTGCCGACGTGCACTGCAAGACCAGCGGCGTGGCTGACCATTACGCCGACAACGATGAGCATGCTCTGGCTCTGGCCCGGCGCAGCATCAGCAATCTCAACTGGCGCAAGCTCGGCGTACTTAACAACCGCACGCCGATCAACCCGCTGTACAGCAGCGAAGAGCTGTACGGGGTGATTCCGGCGGACGCCAAGCAGCCCTTTGATGTGCGTGAAGTGATCGCCCGCACCGTCGATGGCAGCGTATTTGATGAATTCAAGGCGCTGTTTGGCGCAACCCTGGTATGCGGTTTTGCGCATATCCACGGCTATCCAGTGGCGATTCTCGCCAATAACGGGATCTTGTTCGCGGAGTCTGCCCAGAAAGGCGCGCACTTTATCGAGTTGGCCTGCCAGCGCGGTATTCCCCTGGTGTTTTTGCAGAACATCACCGGCTTTATGGTCGGGCAGAAATACGAAGCCGGCGGCATCGCCAAGCACGGGGCCAAGCTGGTCAACGCGGTGGCCTGCGCCAAAGTGCCGAAGTTCACCGTGATCATCGGCGGCAGCTTCGGTGCCGGTAACTACGGCATGTGCGGCCGCGCCTATGATCCACGCTTTCTGTGGATGTGGCCGAATGCACGGATCGGCGTGATGGGCGCCGAACAGGCCGCCGGCGTGCTGGTGCAGGTCAAACACGAACAGGCTGCCCGCGTCGGGCAAAACTTCTCCGCTGAGGATGAAGCAGCGCTCAAACAGCCGATCTTCGAGCAGTACGAGCGCCAGGGTCACCCCTACTACTCCAGTGCGCGGCTGTGGGACGACGGTGTGATTGACCCGGCGCAAACCCGCGAAATATTAGGTCTGGCGTTGTCCGCCAGCCTTAACGCGCCGATCGAGCCGACCCAGTTCGGCGTATTTCGTATGTGACCGTAGGGTGGATCGGGGCGCGTAGCTGGCGTTTTATCCATCCACCCAATTCGCCGCTGATGGTGGAAGAGAAAAGCGTCTTCCACCCTACCCCAGGACCGAGTGATGACTGATTTCAGCACCATCGAACTAGCAAAAGACCCACGCGGTTTCGCTACGCTTTGGCTCAATCGCGCCGACAAAAACAACGCCTTTAACGCTGAGATGATTCGCGAGCTGATTCTCGCTCTCGACGCGGTGATGGCCGACAAAACCCTGCGCTTCCTGCTGCTGCGCGGCCGTGGCAAGCACTTCTCCGCCGGCGCCGACCTGGCCTGGATGCAGCACGCGGCGACCCTGGACTACAACGCTAACCTCGCCGACTCACGCGAATTGGCCGAGCTGATGCATAACCTGTATCAGCTGAAGATCCCCACCCTGGCCGTGGTGCAAGGCGCGGCCTTTGGCGGCGCGCTGGGTTTGATCAGCTGCTGCGATATGGCCATCGGCAGCGTTGACGCCCAGCTGTGCCTGTCCGAAGTGCGCATCGGCCTGGCCCCGGCGGTGATCAGCCCTTTCGTCGTACAAGCGATTGGTGAACGCGCGGCCCGTCGTTATGCCCTGACTGCCGAGCGCTTTAGCGGTCAGCAGGCCCAGGAGCTGGAGCTGTTTGCCGAATGCTACCCGGCAGACCAACTCGATGACGCGGTAAACACCTGGGTCGACAACCTGCTGCTCAATAGCCCGCAGGCGATGCTCGCCAGCAAGGATCTGCTGCGCGAAGTCGGCAGCGGCGTGCTGACTCCGGCGCTGCGCCGTTATACCGAGAACGCGATTGCCCGTATCCGCGTTAGCCCCGAAGGTCAGGAAGGTCTACGTGCCTTTCTGGATAAACGTCCGCCCGCCTGGCAGGAGCCACAAGCATGAGCCTTAAGCCTATCGACACCCTGCTGGTGGCCAACCGTGGTGAAATCGCCTGCCGGGTGATGCGCACGGCCAAAGCCATGGGCATCAAGACCGTGGCGGTGCACAGCGCCATCGACGCCAACGCGCGCCATGTACGCGAAGCCGATCTGGCGGTGAATCTGGGCGGCGCCAAGCCGGCAGACAGCTACCTGCGGATCGACGCACTGATCGCTGCGGCCAAGGCCAGCGGAGCCCAGGCGATCCATCCTGGTTATGGCTTTCTGTCGGAAAACGCCGGCTTTGCCCGTGCCATCGAAACCGCCGGTTTGATCTTTCTCGGTCCGCCCGCCTCAGCCATCGACGCCATGGGCAGCAAGTCCGCAGCCAAGGCACTGATGGAGGCCGCCGGCGTGCCGCTGGTGCCGGGTTATCACGGCGAAGCACAGGATGTGGAAACCTTCCGCAGCGCCTCAAACACAATCGGCTACCCGGTGCTGCTCAAGGCGGCGGCCGGCGGTGGCGGCAAGGGCATGAAAGTGGTCGAGCGCGAAAGCGAGCTGGTCGAGGCCCTGGCCAGCGCCCAGCGCGAAGCACAGTCATCGTTCGGTGACTCGCGCATGCTGGTGGAAAAATACGTACTCAAGCCGCGCCATGTAGAAATCCAGGTATTCGCCGACTCGCACGGCAACTGCCTGTACCTGAATGAGCGCGACTGCTCGATCCAGCGTCGGCACCAGAAGGTCGTCGAAGAAGCCCCTGCTCCCGGCCTGTCAGCCGGGCTGCGCCGCGCCATGGGCGAGGCTGCAGTCAAGGCCGCCCAGGCTATCGGTTATGTCGGCGCCGGCACCGTGGAGTTTTTGCTGGATGAGCGCGGCGACTTCTTCTTTATGGAGATGAACACCCGCCTGCAGGTCGAACACCCGGTTACCGAGCTGATCACTGGTCTCGATCTGGTGGCCTGGCAGATCCGCGTGGCCCGTGGTGAAGCGCTGCCGATCACTCAGGAGCAGGTGCCGCTGATTGGCCACGCCATTGAAGTGCGGCTGTATGCCGAAGACCCGGACAATGACTTTCTGCCTGCCACCGGCACCTTGGCGCTGTACCGCGAAGCCAACGCCGGCGCAGGTCGCCGTGTCGATAGCGGCGTCAGCGAAGGCGATGAAGTCTCGCCCTTCTATGACCCCATGCTCGGCAAGCTGATCGCCTGGGGCGAAAACCGCGAAGAGGCGCGCCTGCGCCTGCTGGCCATGCTCAAGGAAACATGCGTCGGCGGGGTTAGAACCAACCTGGCCTTTCTTACCCGCGTACTGGCCCATCCAGCCTTTGCCAATGCGGAACTGGATACCGGTTTTATTCCCCGCCACGAAGCGCAACTGCTGCCGCCAGTGAGTGAATTGCCCGCCGAATTCTGGCAATTGGCCGCCGAAGCCTTTGCGCAGAGCGAAGCGCCACTGCAGCGCCACGACGATTACCATTCACCCTGGTCGCGCAATAACGGCCTGCGTCTGGGGCTGCCGGCGGAAACTGACCTGCATCTGACCTGCCAAAACGAGCGTCAAGTGGTACGCCTACGCCATGCCTCGGTTTCTACCGTACAACTGCAAGGCGAGGTTCTGCAGGTAGAGAACGACGGCCTGCGTCAGCAGCATCTGGCTATTCGCCGAGGTAACAGCCTCTATCTGCACTACGCAGGCGATCTGCGCAGCATCCAGCGCGTCGACCCGATTGCCGAAGTCGAAGCCAGCCATCAGCATCACGGCGGCCTGACGGCACCGATGAACGGCAGTATCGTGCGCGTGCTGGTCGAGGTCGGCCAGCAGATCGAAGCCGGCACTGCGCTGGTGGTGCTAGAAGCGATGAAGATGGAACACAGTATCCGCGCGGCCCATGCCGGTACGGTCAAGGCGCTGTACTGCGCTGAAGGTGAGATGGTCAGCGAAGGGGCCGTATTGGTAGAGCTCACCGAAGCCAACGAATAAACGACGATGCATGTTAATGACACCCGTGGGAGGGGTTTAGCCGCGACGCGCGTTAAAGGCTCGCGGCCAAGGCCCCTCCTACAGACAACGCGTAGGGTGGACATCGCCTTTAATGTCCACCAAGGCATTCACAGCGAATGGCCATGGTGGATGTATAAAGCGACATCCACCCTACAACTACCCGAATCTCAAGCAACGTAGGATGGGTTGAGCAGCACGATACCCATCGAAATAAACAACGAGGCAACGATGAACCTACCCAAACAAGTCCGCCTGGTCGAAGTCGGTCCGCGTGACGGTTTGCAGAATGAGAAGCAGCCGATCAGCGTGGCCGACAAGGTGCGCCTGGTCGATGACCTGTCTGCTGCCGGCTTGGGCTATATCGAGGTGGGCAGCTTTGTCTCGCCCAAGTGGGTGCCGCAAATGGCGGGCAGTGCGGAGGTGTTTGCGCAGATCCAGCAGCTGCCGGGCATCACCTACGCGGCCCTGGCGCCCAACCTGAAAGGTTTCGAAGACGCGCTGTCAGCCGGAGTCAAGGAAGTCGCAGTGTTTGCCGCAGCCAGCGAGGCCTTCTCGCAGAAGAATATCAACTGCTCGATCGGCGAAAGCCTTGAGCGCTTTGTGCCATTGATGGCCGCCGCCAAGCAGCATGATGTGCGCGTACGCGGCTATGTCTCCTGCGTACTGGGCTGCCCCTATGACGGTTCTGTGCCGCCCGAGCAGGTCGCCAGCGTAGCCCGCGAGCTGTACGCCATGGGCTGCTATGAAGTGTCGTTGGGTGACACCATCGGTGCCGGCACCGCTGGCGCAACCCGGCACTTATTTAACGTGGTTGGCCGCGAGGTACCACGCAACCTGCTGGCTGGACACTTCCACGATACCTACGGCCAAGCTTTGGCCAATATCTACGCCAGCCTCTTAGAAGGCATCAGCGTATTCGACAGCTCGGTCGCTGGACTGGGTGGCTGCCCGTATGCCAAAGGCGCAACCGGCAATGTCGCAACCGAAGACGTGCTGTATCTGCTTAGCGGCCTGGGCATTGAAACTGGCATCGATATGGACCGGCTGATCGCTGCCGGCCAGCGTATTTGTGCGGTATTGGGCAAGCCTAATGGTTCGCGGGTGGCACGGGCCAGGCTAGCCAGCACCTAGTTGCAGGTCGTGCGTATAGTTTTATTTACGCACTGTAAAGTGCCGCATTCAGGCCCGCGGCCCACTGCCTGGTGGCGGTGCACAACGGCTACAGCCGCAGCCGTTGTCGGTCAGGACTATCTCTCAGTACGCCGCCGCAAACCTGCATCCAGTCAGTAGGCTTGCCGGAATAAGCCAGCCACTCGCTCTGGCATTACAAGAATTCGAGGAACCAACATGCGACAGCCCCTGTGGACGCCTTCTGCCGAACGTATCGCGGCAACGCGGATGGACAGCTTCCGCCGCTTCGTCAATCAGCGCCACAGCCTGCAACTGGCCGACTACCCCGCCCTGCACGCCTGGAGCGTGGCGCAGCGTGAGGCCTTCTGGCAGGCGATTGTCGAGTTCTTCGACGTGCGCTTTAGCGTGCAGCCCGAAGCAACGCTGCAGGAAGCCAGCGCCATGCCCAGCGCCCACTGGTTTCCCGGTGCAACGCTGAACTTTGCCGAACACTTGTTGCGCCGCCGCGATAACCACCCTGCCCTGGTGGCCATTGGCGAGGACGGTTCGCGCGAGCAACTGAGCTATGCCGAACTGGCCTCCCATGTTGCCGGCTTGCAGAAAAGCCTGCGTGATGCCGGCGTGGCCAGCGGCGACCGGGTGGCGGCCTTTATGCCCAATACCTGGCAAACCCTGGTCGGCATGCTCGCCGCCAGCAGCCTGGGCGCGACCTGGTCGAGCTGCTCGCCGGACTTCGGCACCCAGGGCGTGATCGACCGCTTCGGCCAGATCGAACCCAAGGTGCTGATCGCCGCCGCCGGTTACCGCTATGCGGGCAAGAACCTGGACTTGACCGCCAAGCTCAATGAAATCCTCGAACGTCTGCCCTCGCTCGAACAGCTGATTGTGGTGCCCTACTCCAATGCCCAGGCCAAAGCCGCCGACTTCCATTCGGCGGCCAAGATCGCGCTATGGCAGGACTTCTACCAGGCTGGCGACGAGCCGGAATTCACCCAGGTGCCGTTCGATCACCCGCTGTATATCCTCTATTCCAGCGGCACCACCGGCGTGCCCAAGTGCATCGTGCATGGCACTGGCGGCACCCTGTTACAGCACGTCAAGGAACTCGGTCTGCACACCGATTTGCATGCCGACGACACCCTGTTCTACTACACCACCTGCGGCTGGATGATGTGGAATTGGCTGGTTTCCGGCTTGGCCCTGGGTACCACACTGGTACTATTTGACGGCTCGCCCTTCCATCCGGGTGCCGAGCGCCTGATCGACCTGATCGACGCGGAGAACATCAGCATATTCGGCACCAGCGCCAAGTTTCTTGCGGCGCTGGAGAAGGCCGGGGCCAAACCAGGGCAAACCCACCAGTTGCAAAGACTCAAAGCGATTTTATCGACCGGTTCACCGCTGTCCCATGAAAGCTTCGAGTATGTCTACCGCGAGATCAAAGCCGATGTCTGTCTGTCGTCGATCTCTGGCGGCACCGATATCGTTTCCTGCTTTGCCCTGGGTAACCCGGTGCTACCGGTGTGGCGCGGCGAACTGCAGTGCAAGGGTTTAGGTATGGACGTGCAGGTGTGGAATGACGCAGGCAACCCGGTAACAGGTGAGAAAGGCGAACTGGTCTGTGCGCAGCATTTCCCGTCAATGCCGATTGGCTTCTGGAAGGATGCCGATGGCAGCAAGTTCCAGGCAGCTTATTTCGAGACCTTCCCCGGCATCTGGGCCCACGGCGATTACGCCGAGGTCACCGCCCACGGCGGCCTGGTGATTCATGGCCGCTCGGACGCGGTGCTCAACCCCGGCGGCGTGCGTATCGGCACCGCCGAGATCTACCGCCAGGTGGAAAAGGTCGAAGCCGTGCTGGAGTCCATCGCCATCGGCCAGGAGTGGGACGACGATGTGCGGGTGGTGCTATTTGTACGCCTGCGCGAGGGCGTCGAACTGACCGACGAACTGCAAACGCAGATTCGCCAGGTGATCCGCGCCAACACCACACCGCGCCATGTACCAGCGAAGATCATCGCCGTGGCGGATATCCCGCGCACCATCAGCGGCAAGATCGTCGAATTGGCGGTGCGCAACGTGGTGCACGGCAAGCCGGTGAAAAACACCGACGCCCTGGCCAATCCGCAGGCGCTGGAGCTGTATCGCAACCTGGCCGAATTACGGAATTAAAGCAACCAAACCCGCCGCCCCGCGCACAAACTTGTTGGTGCTAGTGATCAAATGCCTTTGCGCCCTGGGTCCTCTGGCAACTGCTCTTCTTCAATATCTTCCAGCTTCAACTCCAACCCCCATTCACCGGCCGAAGCAGCAGGCGCTGCCGGGCGCGGAGCGGCAGCAACGGGCGCCGGTGTTGGCGCCGCTGCGGCCTGCACCGGGGCGGCTGGGCTCTCGCGATAAAGTTTTAGCTTGAGCCGCACGTTGTTCGCCGAATCGGCGTTTTTCACCGCTTCTTCTTCATCAATCGAACCATCGTTTACCAGGTCGATCAGTGCTTGATCGAAGGTCTGCATGCCAAGGTTTTTCGACTTTTCCATGATCTCTTTGATCTCGTGAAGCTCGTTACGCTTGATCAAATCACGGATGGTTGGCGTACCCAATAGCACTTCCACTGCCGCCCGGCGCTTGCCGTCGATGGTCTTGACCAGGCGCTGCGAAACGAACGCCTTGAGGTTGTTGCCCAGGTCATTGAGCAGTTGCGGGCGGCGGTCTTCCGGGAAGAAATTGATGATGCGATCCAGCGCCTGGTTGGCGTTGTTCGCATGCAGCGTGGAGATTGCCAGGTGACCGGTGTCAGCAAAGGCCAGGGCATGCTCCATAGTCTCGCGGTCGCGGATCTCGCCGATCAGAATCACGTCCGGGGCCTGGCGCAGGGTGTTTTTCAGCGCAGCGTGAAAGCTGCGGGTATCCACACCGACCTCACGCTGATTGATGATCGACTTCTTGTGCTTGTGCACATATTCCACCGGGTCTTCGATGGTGATGATATGGCCGCCGCTGTTGCGGTTGCGGTAATCGATCAGCGCCGCCAGGGAAGTCGACTTGCCAGAGCCGGTACCACCGACAAACAGCACCAGCCCGCGTTTTTCCATCACCGTCTTGAGCAGTACTTCCGGCAGTTTGAGGTCTTCAAACTTGGGAATATCCATCTTGATATTGCGCGCAACGATCGACACTTCGTTGCGCTGCTTGAAGATGTTGATGCGAAAACGCCCGACGCTGGGAATGGAAATCGCCAGGTTCATCTCCAGCTCACGTTCGAATTCCTCCCGTTGCGCGCTGTCCATCACCGAATCAGCAATGGCTGCCACTTCCCCGGCCTTGAGCGGGTCAGCGCTGAGCGCCTTGAGCACGCCATTGAACTTGGCACAGGGCGGCGCACCGGTAGAAAGATAAAGGTCGGACCCGTCCTGGCTGGACAGGATTTTCAGCATGGCATTGAGGTCCATAACGAGATTTCCCGCGAGTTGGATTTATTACGTTAGGCCAAGATTACGCATCACTCCCGAGAAAATCGGAGCTTGCCCGGCTCAAGCGCTAAGCGGCTGAAAATACTGGCACAATATGCCGATTGAATTCCGAGGAACCTGTCATGCCGAAGGCAATGGCCCGCCATATTCTGGTGAAAACCGAAGCAGAAGCCGCCGCGCTGAAAAAACGTATAGCCGCCGGCGAGGCGTTTGACGTGCTGGCGCGCAAGTACTCGACCTGTCCCTCCGGCAAGAAAGGCGGCGATCTGGGTGAGGTGCGCCCTGGCCAGATGGTGCGCGCCATTGATCAGGTAATTTTCAAAAAGCCGGTACGTGAAGTCCACGGCCCAGTGAAAAGCCAGTTTGGCTACCATCTGGTGCAGGTTTTCTACCGCGAATAAAACAGGAGTTTATCGGGTATGACCCTCGAGCAAATTGCCGCGTTCTGCCTAAGCCTGCCGGGTGTCCGTGAGGACAGCAAATGGGGCGGCGTGCGGGTGTTCTCGGTGGCCGAAAGCAAGATGTTTGCCTTGTTCCACCTCGGTAGCCATGACGGCTTGGCCTTCAAGGTTGATGCTGACTTGTTCCTCGGCTATTGCGATCGCCCAGGCATCCGCCCGGCCCCTTATCTGGCCCGTGCACGCTGGATCAGCATGGCCGCGCCTTACCCGCTGGGCGATGGCGAACTGCGCGAGCTGTTGACGCGCTCCCATCAGCTGGTTGTGGCCAAACTGCCCAAACGCCTTAAGCTGGCCCTGCTGCTCGACCCGCCAGCAGCGGATTCGTAACAGCCGCGTCATGCCGCTGTAACCCGCTCAATGCAGACTGCGCTGGCGCTGGTCTAGCCCACCCACCTTTCGATCATTTTCGCGGTTAACGGTGACTGGAAGACTGGCCATTCCCCTACCCGGAGGCCACCCCATGCATCGATGCCTGTTGCCACTGCTGTGTTTCAGTACGCTTGCCCTATCCGCCCCGACCTTTGCCCAGGCAAGCCCGGATGAGCAGTTCAAACTGCTAGCACATAACGTGTTCCTGCTGCCCAGCACGATAAAACCGGGTTGGGGCCAACAACAGCGCGCGGCGTTAATCGCTGAGGCGGCGTATATCCAGGGCCAGGATGCCGTCATTCTCAACGAGCTGTTCGATAACCCGGCGTCGAATATTCTGCTCAATGGTTTGCAGAGCCAGTACCCGTTCCAGACCCCCGTGCTCGGTCGCAGCCGCACAGGCTGGGATGCGACCCTAGGCGCCTACTCGGACACCACACCGGAAGACGGCGGCGTAGCCATCGTCAGCCGCTGGCCCATCGAACAACGCGTGCAATATGTCTACAGCCAGGGTTGTGGGGCGGATTACCTGTCCAACAAAGGCTTCGTCTACGTCAAACTCAATCGCAATGGCCAGGCCGTGCATATCATCGGCACCCATGCACAGGCGGCAGATACCGGCTGCCCGGATGGCAAAGGCACAGCGGTACGTGCCAGCCAGTTTGATGAGCTGCAAAACTTCATCAACGCGCGAGGCATTAGCCTCGATGAGCTGGTGTTTATTGGCGGCGACTTCAACGTCATCAAGGACAGTAGCGAGTACCACGACATGCTCGCGCGTCTGCAGGTCAACGCCCCTGACAGCTATGCCGGCAGCGACACCACTTTTGATACCCAGCGCAACGGCATCGCCAACTACCAATACCCCAACCATGCCCCGGAATACCTGGATTACATCTTCGTCTCGCGCAACCACCGGCAACTGCCGTTCTGGCATAACCAGGCCTTGGATACCCCTGCGCCGCGCTGGACAGTCAACCTGGCGGGTGCGACCTGGCAATTTCAGGACTACTCCGATCACTCGCCGGTGGCCGGCTTTACCCATGCTGACAGCACAACGCCAACCCGCGCCAGCAAACCGCAACAGAACCTCTATGGCGAGGTGGTCTTGCAAAGCACCACCACCGGCAAAACCCTGCGCGCCGGCAGCAGCAAGGCCAACGACTGGGTGAAGATCAACGGTAACGGCCTGGAGCCGGAAAGCCTGTTCAGCCTGCGCAACTGGTACCACCCGGAGAGTTTCTGCATTCGCAGTGGCGACTACATTGAAGTCGAATCACGTCGCCACCCCGGCTATTGGCTCAACTGGTGGCTGGGCGGTGGCGGCGGTAACTACGCCTATTACATGAAGGCAGGTGACTCATCCAACCAGCTGCGCATTGAACTGCCCAACAACAGCGGCTGCCTCAAGGATGGCAACACCATTCGCCTGCGCGACCGCGACACCGTGCGCGGCAGTGACTACTACCTGCAGAACTGGGCCTCCGGCAGTTGGAAAGAGCACCTGTACCTCTGGAGCAGTTCAGCGGCCAACGCCGAACAGTTCCGCGTGCTCTTCAAGCGCCATGCGCATTACCCGGACTGGAGCGGGCAGTTGCACTATTGATTTGCTGTGCTCAGGCTGGAATCTGCTCGGCAAGCTTCTCTCGTGCCCAGATCCGATGCTGCCTGAGTGCAGCTTCAAAACTGGCGAACAGTGGATCAAAACGATCACCGACCACGAGCCCCGCATCTTCCTTAAGCCCCAGAGCGGAGGCCAGGCCTGCTGACTCCCCGCTAAAGGCAAGTGGCTTCAAGTGTTTGTAAGCTTCCAGCAGGTAGTGGGTAGCAGTTCCGTTCTGCTGCAGTACGTGTACGACCTCTGCCCCCCGAGTTACGAAAACAGCATCCACGGTAATCGAGGGGTCGGTGGCGAAAGTGCCGTTAGGTTGCAAGGGCATGCCATTGCTCGCTTTAACCGGGGCCAGGGACGGCCCTATCAGTTTGGCAAACGCTCCCGCGCTTTTCAGGGCATGCATTAGGCTCGCGACCTCATCGGCATCGCAGCCCGGCGCAAGCACAATGGCCACGCGACGCCCTGCAATATCGTCGGGCAATAGATTGGACTGACTCAGTGCTGGCGAGCTTTGCTGGGGGGCGTTTGACGTGCCAGCGGGTAGCTCTAGGCCGAGGTTTTCAGCAACACGGCTGGCCAGAATCGGATCAATATTCTGCAGGATGTCCTTTACCTGACGTTCGCGGATATGGGGACGCTCCACTTTCGACAGTTCGAAGCTATAGGCGGCGATGATGTGCTCCTGCTCCGGGGGGCTCATGCTGCGCCAGAACAGCGTGGCCTGAGAAAAGTGGTCAGCGAAGCTGGCCGAGCGCACACGTACCTTGTTGCCCTGCGTCGGCTCGGGGTATGAACTGAAACCACCTTGCTGCGCCGCAGGCGGTGTTTCGCGCGGCCAATTGCCATCAATCGAGTTTGGCTCGTAAGACGCCCTGCCCCGGCTGACTTGCTGGCGGTGTGGCGCATCACGTTGATTGTTGTGAAAGGGGCAAAGTGGTCGGTTGATCGGCAACTCGTTGAAATTCGGCCCACCGAGGCGCAACAGCTGCGTGTCGGTGTAAGAAAATAAGCGCCCCTGCATCAATGGATCATTACTGAAGTCGATGCCCGGCACGATATTGCCCACATGGAACGCCGCCTGCTCGGTCTCGGCAAAAAAATTATCCGGGTTACGGTTAAGTACCAAGCGCCCCACGATGCGCACCGGCACCAACTCCTCGGGCACCAGCTTGGTCGGGTCGAGCAGATCGAAGCCGAGGCGCTGCTGGTCTGCTTCATCCATCACCTGAAGCCCCAACTCCCACTCCGGATAGTTGCCGTTTTCGATGTCTTCCCACAAACCACGCCGATGGAAGTCCGGGTCCTTGCCTGCCAGTTTTTGCGCTTCATCCCATACCAGGGAACAGACCCCGGCCTTGGGCCGCCAGTGGAATTTCACCAGGTGGCTCTCGCCTTCAGCATTGACTAACCGGAAGCTGTGCACACCGAAGCCCTGCATCGCGCGATAGGCAATTGGAATCGCCCGATCAGACATGGTCCAGAGCACCATGTGCGCCGACTCAGGGGTCAGGGAAACAAAATCCCAGAAGGTATCGTGAGCGGAGGCCCCGGTAGGGATTTCATTGTGTGGTTCAGGTTTGACGGCATGAACGAAGTCCGGGAACTTGATGGCGTCCTGGATGAAGAACACTGGCATGTTATTACCGACCAGATCGAAGTTGCCCTCATCGGTATAAAACTTTACGGCGAACCCGCGCACATCACGGACTGTGTCTGCAGAGCCTCTGGGTCCCTGCACGGTGGAAAAGCGCACGAAAACCGGGGTGCGTTTACCTGCCTCACGTAAAAAAGAGGCGCAGCTGAGGTCCTCGACAGGATCAGTCACTTCAAAATAACCATGAGCAGCAGCGCCGCGCGCATGCACTACACGCTCAGGGATTCGCTCATGGTCAAAATGCGTAATTTTTTCCCGCAGGATGAAATCTTCCAGCAACGAGGGGCCACGCTCCCCCGCCCGCAGGCTGTTCTGGTTATCCGCAATACGGGTGCCAGTATTGGTTGTCAGCGCCTGGCCAGTCGCATCTTCACGGAAGGCGTCTAGCTGATCGAGCTTGGCATTGCGATTACCGCGATCAAGGGTGTCGGTTCCCGCCAGTTGGCTGGTGGAAGTGTCTTGCACAGATTTGTCTTTCATCAGGGCAGCTCCTTGTTCTCTGCAGAGCGCGTCACAGCACACTGCAAATTTGGAGAACTCGCCTTTGCGCTAAGTTCGAACTGAATTTTCTCTGCAGCCCCCGCAGGATTCACCATCCCATTCAGGTAGCTGTCACTGTTGGCGATTGCGGCTTTCGCATTCTGTCTGGCTAAGGCCGCCCATTCGGCGGATTAATCCGGAGGCGCAAACTCCCAACGACTGATCTAGGTGGGCAGTACCTGCCCGAAGTGGAGTCGGCAGCCCGCTACATAGAGGCCTTGCCGCTCCTGTCAGGGCAGGCTGCTGGCCGGCTCTCCATCAATGAAAACCTACTCAGCAAAACCGCTCGTCGCCGATACAAATAAGTCGAACTTTTTTGCCAAGCACCCCGTCATCAATAAGGTGGGGGTGAACTTCTAACACCGCGATTGCGCCCGAGCATAGCGATGTGGCAATTCCCCTTGCTCAGCGAGGGCCGGTCAACGGCAGAGCAACGTTTCAATACAACGGACTACTGGAGATAGACATGGGAAATGCTGCAGCAATCGCCAGAACTCATTTTCATGCCATGATCCCAGCCTCAGTTCAGCCAACTTTGCATTTAGAGAGTCTGCAGCCACCGAAGAGACGGATTCTTTTCGTAACCTCGGAATTTGCCGACCTCATCAAGGTGGGTGGCCTGGGCGACGTTTCGGCCGCTTTACCACGTGCGCTGTCGGCGCAACATGATATTCGCGTGCTGATCCCCGGATACCGCCAAGTCCTTGAAAGCGGCCGCACCCTGCGAATTGTTGGCCACATAAAAGGCCTTGCTGCGCTGCCTGCTTGCAAGATTGGTCGTCTCGACCTTGCCGATGGTTTGATTGTCTACGTTCTTCTTCACCCCGCACTCTTTGACCGTACGGGGTCACCTTATGGCGATCCACAGGGCCACGACTGGCCGGATAACCATATCCGTTTCGCAAGTCTCGGCCTGGCTGCTGCGGAGATAGCGATGGGGCAAGCCGGTATACATTGGCGCCCCGAGCTGGTTCACGCCAATGACTGGCCGGCCGCCATGGCCCCCGCTTACATGACGTGGCGCAAAGCCAAAGTCCCCAGCCTGCTAACCATTCACAACCTGGCCTATCAAGGTATTTGTGACATGCAGTGCAGCGCTGAGTTAGCCATTCCGGCCGATGCCTGCGGCATGGAGGGGATGGAGTTTTACGGAAAATTGTCGTTTCTCAAGGCCGGCATCTGCTATGCCAACCATGTCACGACGGTAAGCCATACCTATGCTCAGGAAATCACCACCGCAGACTTCGGCTGCGGACTGGAAGGCATGCTCCAGGCGAAGGTGAAGGCAGGTCAGCTCAGCGGCATCATTAACGGTATCGACGCGACCTGGGAGCCCGCCAGCGACCCTCACCTGGTTCAAGGTTTCAGCATGGACCAATGGCAGGGCAAACAGGCCAACGCAGCCTATGTCGAACAGCTTTTTGGCTTAGCGTCAGACGGCCCGCTGTTTGGCGTGGTTTCCCGCCTGGTCCAGCAGAAAGGCATAGACCTGACATTACAGATTGCCGATCAGATCGTTAACAACGGCGGCCGTCTAGCGGTAATCGGGCGCGGTGAGGCGGAGCTGGAAACGGCCATGGAAGAACTGGCTATGCGTTATCCGGGCCGTGTGGGCGTGCATATCGGATTTAACGAAACAGATGCCCGACGGATATTCGCGGGCAGCGACTTTCTACTGATGCCTTCACGTTTCGAACCGTGCGGCCTCAGCCAGATGTATGCCCAGCGTTTCGCTTCGTTACCTATTGCCCGACGTACCGGCGGCTTGGCCGACACCATCGAAGATGGCGTGACCGGTTTTCTATTTAACGAGGCCAGTGTGGATAGCTATCAAGGTGCCATACGCCGTGCACTCAGCATTTATCAACACCCCGAGCTGCTTAATGCCATGCGCTGCCGGGCGATGCGTGCCCCCTTGTTATGGCAACAGTCGGTGAAGCCCTATGACCGCCTCTATCGGCAATTGCTGAACGAGGTCCACGCCGCGGCGGAATTACCTTGATGTACAGTCACGGAGCCCAGCGGCTAGACGATGCGCATACCCGCTTCACCCTATGGGCTCCCTCATGTAGTCGCGTAGCAGTGGAGCTCCAGGGACGGGCACCGCAGCCTATGCAGGCCAAGGAAAACGGCTGGTACAGCCTCGATCTGGCCTGCCCGCCTGGCACTTGCTACCGCTTCGTAATCAATGACCACCTGCGTGTACCCGATCCCGCCTCGCGCCAACAGGCAGGCGATGTGAATGGCTTCAGTCGCGTGGTGGACCATGCGGCATACACCTGGCGTCAGTCTAACTGGCAGGGCAGGCCCTGGCGTGAAGCGGTGATCTACGAGCTGCATGTGGGTCTGTTCGGGGGCTTTCAGCAGGTCGAAGCACATCTTCCGCACCTCGCCGAACTGGGTGTCACGGTATTGCAGATGATGCCTATTGGAGCATTCCCAGGTCAGCGCAATTGGGGTTATGACGGCGTCCTGCCTTTTGCCCCGGCCTCCAGCTATGGCACCCCCGAGCAGCTCAAGCACCTTATCGACAAGGCGCACGATTTCGGGCTGATGGTATTTCTCGACGTGGTTTATAACCACTTCGGCCCGGAGGGTAATTACCTCGGTTCATATGCCAACAGTTTTTTCCGCGAGGACCGCGTAACGCCTTGGGGGGCGGCCATCGACTTTCGCCAAGCGCCAGTGCGGGAGTTCTTCTATGAAAATGCCTTGATGTGGCTATTGGACTATCGCATCGATGGTTTGCGCCTGGATGCGGTCCATGCCATTGACGATGATGAGTTTCTGCTGGAGCTAGCGGCACGCGTTCGTCGTACCGTACCCAAATCGCGCCACGTGCATCTGGTGCTGGAAAACGAGAACAACAGCGCCAGCCTGTTGAGCAACGGTTTCACTGCGCAATGGAATGACGATGGGCATAACACCCTGCACCACCTTCTGACAGATGAACAGGAAAGCTATTACGCCGACTACGCGGTAACCCCTACGCAGAAGCTGGCGACTTGCCTGGAACAGGGCTTTGTCTACCAAGGGCAATCCAACCGGCATGGCCATCCGCGCGGTGAGCCCAGCGGGCACCTACCGCCGCATGCCTTCGTCTTGTTCCTGCAGAACCACGACCAAATCGGCAACCGTGCCTTCGGCGAACGCCTGGTCAATATTACCGACACAGACGCGCTGAAGGCCGCCACAGTGCTCTTACTGCTGTGCCCCATGGTGCCGCTGCTGTTCATGGGTGAGGAATGGGGTTCAAGACGTCCGTTCCTGTTCTTCTCCGATTACCGCGCCGATCTGGCCAATGCTGTATGTGATGGGCGACGCAACGAGTTTGCTGAATTCTCTCAGTTTGCTCACCCGCAGACGCGGCAACGAATTCCTGACCCCAATGCCTACTCAACATTCGCCAGGTCACAACCCGACTTCGCGCCAGCCCTGCGTCCGCGACAGCAAGAATGGCTCGCGTTCTATAAAGGCCTGCTTCACGTTCGTCGCACCCGCATAGTGCCAGAGCTGGAACATGCCTCAACGCTCGGGACACAGGTGCTTGGCGATGGCGCGGTGCTTGCCAGCTGGCGGATTGGCAACAGCAAAATACTGCGTATAGCGGTGAATTTTGGTTATGAGGCAGTGCGCCTGGGCCCCCTGCCGCCCCTCGTCGAACGGTTGTATGCCCACCGCGCCAACGATGATGAGTACCGCCAAGGGCTGCTGCCAAGTTCCAGCGCGCTGGTGACGTTGGAGCTTATGCCATGAGCGATGCGCTGCTTGCCGAGCTGGCGAAATCGGCCAATCTGTGCATCGATTGGACAGATGCTTTTGGCCACGACCACGTCGTTAGCCCACAGGTACAGCGCAGTCTTCTGGAGGCACTGGGTTACCAAGCGCAAACGCCGGAGCAGATTCGCGCCAGCCTCTCTGCACTGGCTCAGCAGAACCACGAACGGGCTGCTGACGGCTTGTTGATCCAGGACCTGGGACAGCCGCTGCCACTCAATGGCTTTGCCGCCCATACGTCCTACCTACTCACCAATGAGCAGGGGGATATGCGCTCTGGGCAGCTTGATCACGATGCTCGCCTACCCGCCCTCGACCAACCCGGCTATTACCAGTTGCAAATAGGCGATAACCAACATCGCCTCGCGGTTGCTCCGGCAGCCTGTCTTTCGGTTGAGCAGCTATGCGCCAAGCGCCATATATGGGGGCTTACCGCGCAGGTTTATGGCCTGCGCCGGCCCGGCGATGGCGGTTTGGGGGATACCCAGGCCGTGGCCGACCTGGCGCGTCATGCTGCCAACCAGGGTGCTGATGCCTTGGCATTGAGCCCGCTGCATGCGCTGTTCAGCGCGAACCATGAGCACTACAGCCCCTACTCGCCGTCGAGTCGGCTGTTCTTCAATGCCTTGCATGCAGCTCCAAGCGGTTTACTGGGCCGCGAGCGGGTGCAACGTGCGGTGTTGGCATGCGGTATCCAAGCCGAGTTGAATCACTTGGAAAGCCAAGACCTGATCAATTGGCCGGCCGTTGCCGAAGTTCGTCAACGGCTACTGCGCCAGTTGTACAGAGACTTCAAGCAAAACCCAGGGGAGTTGCTGAATAGCTTCCAGCGGTTCTGCGCGGCAGGCGGTGATGCTCTCCTGCAGCATTGCCGCTTCGAAGCCATCCATCAACACAGAATGCAGAACGGTGAGAGCACCGACTGGCGCACCTGGCCGGCTGATTTGCGCTCTCCCGAGCAGGCAGCCGTGAGCCAGTTTGCCGCGGAGCATGCCGAGTGCGTGGAATTTCACGCCTTCGCCCAATGGCTGGTTGCCCATGGCCTGGAAGCGGCTCAGGCAAGTGCTTGCGGCGCAGGGATGAAAATCGGCCTGATCGCGGACCTAGCTGTTGGAGCTGACTGCTCAGGCAGCCAAGCCTGGTCTCGGCAAGATGAGCTGCTGCCCCAGGTAACCGTGGGCGCACCTCCAGATGTTCTCAACCGCAACGGACAGAACTGGGGCGTGAACGCCTTTTCTCCCGGCGGACTACGTCAGCATGGCTTTCGTGCCTATATAGAAATGCTTCAAGCCAATCTGGCCCATGCCGGTGGCATTCGCATCGACCACGTCATGGGGTTACAGCGGCTCTGGGTTATCCCCCAAGGAGGTGAGCCGCAGGATGGCGCCTATCTGCGTTACCCACTGAATGATTTGCTGCGCCTGCTGGCGCTGGAGTCGCACCGTCATCGTGCGCTGGTCATCGGCGAAGACCTCGGCACTGTGCCCCATGGGCTGCGCGAAAACTTGGCCGCACGCAACATTCTTGGCACCCGGGTGCTGCTCTTTGAACAGCATGAGGGACGTTTTGTGCCGCCCGAGCGATGGCCACGCGATGCGTTGGCAACCACCACCACCCATGATTTGCCTAGCATCAACGGCTGGTTTGCCGGACACGATATTGACTGGCGCGTACGTGCCGGGCATAGCCAGGCTGCTCAACTCGACAGCGATCACGCCGAACGCAACCGTGAGCGTTCGGCCTTGGTCGATGCGCTAGACGAGAACGGACAGCTGCAGGGTAACCGCGATGATACCGAAGCCTGCTTGCAAGCCAGCATCGGTTACATCGGCAGCACCCCCGCCGTGCTGACCCTATTACCGCTGGAGGATGCCTGCGGTGCCGAACAGCAGCCCAATTTGCCGGGGCCCGGCAACGAGCATCCGAATTGGCGCAGGCGCTACACGCTCCCCGTACGCGAAATGCTGGAGCAGCCGTTGGTCCGTCAGCGCCTGGAACGTCTTGCGGCGGCTCGTCGGGGATTAAGCGATGACTGAGCTGCTCAGCACGTTACGCCTGCAATTTCACAAGGGCTTCACCCTGCATGATGCCAAGCGCCTGATTCCCTACTTCGAACAACTGGGCGTCAGCCACCTGTACGCCTCACCGTTGCTCACCGCTCGCCCCGGCTCGATGCATGGTTATGACGTAATCGACCCGAGCCAGATCAACCCTGAATTGGGCGGCGAAGCGGCTCTCGTTGCGTTGGCAGACGCCCTGCATGAGCACGGCATGGGTCTGATTCTGGATATCGTCTCCAACCATATGGCCGTCGGCGGTGATGCCAATCCTTGGTGGCTGGATGTGCTGGAATGGGGCAGAAACAGCCCCTTCGCCGGCTTCTTCGATATTCAATGGAACTCCCATGACCCTCTGCTCGAAGGCCAGCTGTTGGTGCCGTTTCTACGCAGCGATTATGGCGAGGCACTGAGCAACGCAACCCTTGTCCTGCACTTCGACGAGCAATGCGGCAGCTTCTATGTCGAACATTTCGAGCATCGCCTGCCCATCACCCCACCCAGTTATGGCGACATTCTGGGGGCCAGCGAGAACCCGGCATTAACCCGCATGGCGCAGCGCTTTGCCGCGCTCGGTAATGACACAAGCACCCGCGAGCGCGCCAAGGCGCTGTGCGCCGAACTCGCTGAATGGGCGCAAACACCCGCACATCGTGCCCAATTGGAAGCGCTGCTGGAGCGTTACAGGCTGCGCGACAATCCAGCCCTGCAACGTCTACACCGCCTGCTGGAGCGCCAGCATTACCGCGTCGCCAGCTGGCGCACCGCCGCCGATGACATCAACTGGCGGCGGTTCTTCGATATCAACGAGCTGGCCGGACTGCGCGTGGAACGCCCACAGGTATTCGAGAAGACCCACGCGAAAATTTTTGAGCTGATTGAGCGCGGCCTGATCGATGGCCTGCGCATCGATCACATTGATGGGCTGGCGAACCCGCGAACCTACTGCAAACGCCTGCAACGACGCATCCAACAACTGCGCACAAACCGCGCCAGCAGCCTCTTTCCGATCTATGTAGAGAAGATCCTCGGCCATGACGAGCATCTGCCACTGAACTGGGCTGTGGCTGGCACCACCGGCTATGAGTTCATGAATCAGGTGTCACTGCTGCAACACGACCCACGCGGCGAACAACCGCTACGCGAACTGTGGCAAGCACTCAGCAACCGTCCGGGGTTATTCCAAGAGGAAGTGCTGCAGGCGCGCCGTCTGGTCTTGACCGGCTCGCTGGCCGGTGACCTGGAAGAAGTGGCGCAGCGCCTGCTCCAGGTTGCCCGCAACGACATCGCTACCCGCGACCTGACCCTGGGCTCAATACGCCGGGCCCTGCTCGAGTTGATCGTGCACTTCCCGGTGTACCGCACCTATGCCCAGGCCTGCGGGCGTTCAGAACAGGACCAACAGATTTTCTGCCGCGCGCAGAGCGAAGCTCGCACCACCTTGCCCGAAGCCGACTGGCCGCTGCTGGAGCATCTGGAACGCTGGCTTGGCGGCGAGCCACTGTACGAATTACCACCGGGACGCCGACGCACCCTGCGGGCACAGGTGCTCACGCGCTTTCAGCAGTTAACCTCACCCGCCGCGGCCAAAGCGGTTGAAGACACGGCGTTTTACCGCACCGGTGTGCTGCTGTCGCGTTATGACGTCGGCTTTGACGCCGAGCACTTCAGCCGCCCACCCGCCGATTTTCACCAAAGCTGTGTTGAGCGCGCCAAACATCATCCGCACAACCTGCTAAGCACCGCCACTCATGACCACAAGCGCGGTGAAGACAGCCGCGCCCGGTTGGCGGTGCTCAGTGAGCGGGCGCCCTGGTACCGCGAGCGCGTTCGTCAGTGGAGCGAGCTGTCTTTGTCGCTACGCCCCGCTGACGCGCAAGAGGTGCCGATCCGAGGTGAAGAACTGATTCTCTACCAGGCGCTGCTGGGCAGTTGGCCCCTCGACTTGGCGGCTAATGACGAACCTGGGCTGCACAACTACCTGCAGCGTATGAGCGCATGGCAGGAAAAAGCCTTGCGCGAGGCGAAGCTCAGCACCGCCTGGAGTGCGCCCAATGAGCTGCACGAAAGCGCCTGTCGGGACTTTCTTGAATGCCTGTTGACCTCCCCCAAGGCACGCGAACTGCGCCACGCCCTAGTCGACACACTGAACAGCATCGCCCCTAGCGGCGCCCTGAACAGCCTCGTGCAGTGCCTGTTGCGGCTGACCACTCCAGGGGTGCCTGATCTGTACCAAGGCTGTGAATACTGGGATTTCAGCCTGGTCGATCCAGACAATCGCCGTCCGGTTGATTTTGCCGCACGCATGCACACGCTGGACGACGCTCAGCCCCTCTCCGTACTGCTGGAACACTGGCGCGATGGGCGCATCAAGCAGTGGCTGATTCAACGCCTGCTACGCCTGCGCCAGAATCGTCCAGCGCTGTTCAGCCGAGGTGACTACAGGCCAGTGGCCGTGCAAGGCGAGCATATTGAGCGAGTACTGGCCTTTATCCGCAGCCACGGGCAAGAGCACATGCTGGTGGTGGTTCCGCGTTTGTCGGCAGGCTTGCTGGACAACAGCCCAATACCGCTTATTCCGGCGCAACGTTGGGGCGACACCCATCTGCTTCTGCCCCCGGACCTCTCTGGTTGCACGCTGATGGGCACCCTATCCCCCTGTCAGATCATCGGCGCCGCGCAACTGCCCGTCGCGCAGCTACTCACCGAGTTTTCCGCCAATGTCCTTTGCAGCCCCCAGCACCCATAGGAGCGTCACCATGAACATCGATGAACAACGCATACGTGAATTTGCCTTTCAGATATGGGAGTCGGAGGGCAAACCCGCCGGCCAAGCGGAACGCCACTGGATGATGGCCTGCAAGCTCGCCGAAGCCGAGGCCAGTGGTGAGAAACAACTGACACCGCCGGCAAAACCACGCCGGATCAGCAAGCCCAAGACAGTTCCCCTTACCGAGGTCGAACAGCCTGCCTTACTGAAAAAACCGCGCACACCGCGCAGCACCGCGACAAAAAACCCAAAGCCTTGAGGAATGACCATGAGCACGGCGCACAACCGTCAGCACTCGCGAGTGACCGAGGGCAACCCTTTCCCGCTGGGGGCCACGTGGGACGGGCTCGGGGTCAATTTCGCGTTGTTCTCAGCGCATGCAACACGCGTGGAACTGTGCCTGTTCGATGATCAGGGCAAAGAAGAAATCGAGCGTATCGAGCTGCCTGAATACACCGACGAGATTTGGCATGGTTACCTGCCGGATGCTCGCCCAGGGCAGATCTACGGATACCGCGTGTATGGTCCCTATGACCCCGCAGCCGGGCATCGTTTCAACCACCACAAACTGCTGCTTGATCCCTATGCCAAGCAACTGGTGGGGAAGCTGCAATGGTCCGAAGCCTTGTTCGGTTACACCATTGACTCGCCAGACGGCGACCTGAGTTTCGATGAGCGCGACAGCGCCACGTTCGTACCCAAATGCAAGGTGATCGACCCGGCCTTCACTTGGGGCGAACAGCCGCCTATTCGCGTGCCCTGGGACAGCACGCTGCTCTATGAAGCGCACTTACGCGGCATCAGCATGCGTCACCCCGCCGTTCCTGATGCCCTGCGTGGCACGTGCGCAGGGCTGACCAATCCAGAGCTGCTGCGACACATTCGCGAGCTTGGGGTTTCGAGCCTGGAGCTGCTTCCCGTGCACGCCTTCGTCAACGACCAGCACCTGCTGGAAAACGGTATGAACAACTACTGGGGCTACAACAGCATCGGCTTTTTTGCCCCTCACCCCGCTTATCTCGCCAGCGGAAAGGTCAGCGAGTTCAAGGAAATGGTTGCCCACCTGCATGCCGCTGGCCTGGAGCTGATCCTTGATGTGGTTTACAACCACACCGCCGAGGGCAACGAGCGCGGCCCGACGCTGTGCATGCGCGGCATCGACAACGCCAGCTATTACCGCCTGCTGCCGGAAGATCGGCGTTACTACATCAACGATTCCGGCACCGGCAATACCCTGGACCTGAGTCACCCCTGTGTGTTGCAGATGGTCACCGATTCGCTGCGTTACTGGGCCAGTGAAATGCGTGTCGATGGCTTTCGCTTCGACCTTGCGACCATTCTCGGCCGTCACCCCCATGGCTTCGACGAGCGTCATGGCTTTCTTGTTGCCTGCCGCCAGGACCCCGTACTGAGCAAGGTCAAATTGATTGCCGAGCCCTGGGACTGCGGACCCGGTGGCTATCAGGTCGGCAGATTTCCACCGGGCTGGGCGGAGTGGAACGATAAATTCCGCGACAATGTGCGGGCGTTCTGGAAAGGCGATGAAGGCGAGCTGGCTGAACTGGCCAGCCGCCTGACAGCGTCGGGCGATCACTACAACCAGCGGGGGCGTCGCCCGTTTGCCTCAGTCAACTTCATTACCGCCCATGACGGTTTCACCCTGCGCGATGTGGTCTCCTATGACCACAAACACAACGAAGACAACAACGAGAACAACCAGGACGGCACGGATCACAATCGTTCATGGAACCATGGCTGCGAAGGTGAGACGCATGACCCGGGCATTCGCCAGCTGCGCCTGCAACAAATGCGCAATCTGCTGGCCACCCTGCTCTTCGCCCAGGGTACGCCGATGCTATTGGCCGGTGACGAGTTCGGCCGAACCCAGCACGGCAACAACAATGCTTATTGTCAGGACAACGAACTCAGCTGGGTGGACTGGAATATCGACGAAGAAGGTCACGCACTAATCGCCTTCTGCCAGCGCCTAATCGACCTGCGTCGCAGCCACCCCATTTTGCGTCGGCGGCGTTTTCTGGTGGGGCATTACAACGAGGAGCTAGGGGTCAAGGACGTCACCTGGTTAACCCCCGACGGCGAGGAAATGACCGAAGCGCACTGGCACGATAATCAAGCGCGCTGCATGGGCATGCTGATGGACGGGCGCGCTCAACCCACCGGCGTCAAACGCAGCGGCGCTGACGCAACGCTCCTGCTACTGCTCAACGCCCACCATGAGAGTCGCACCTTTGTGCTGCCTGAAGTCGCCGGTGGTAAGCGCTGGACCTGCCTGATCGACACCCACCGCCCCGTGGCACAAGCCACCCCTCAGCCGTTGCACAGCGACACCCTGAATCTGGCAGGGCGATCCCTGCAACTGCTTGAGCTGCAACGCTAACGCGGCATCGCTGTATGCGCTGACCGCGTGAGGCGTGCCCTGTCCGACAAATAACCTGAACCCCTGCAGGCTGAACCACTCGAAAAAACATGGGCCGACCCTCGACGGCAACATTCATTTGCACCACCGGAAAACCCGGGATTGGGAGGCAAACATGAAAGCAGTGGTTTTTCACGGCATCGGCGATATACGCCTTGACGAGGTACCCGAACCGACCATCCAGGCCCCCACCGACGCCATCATTCGCCTGACCGCGTCGGCCATTTGCGGCACCGACCTGCACTTTGTGCGAGGCACAGTAGGCGGCATGGTCGCGGGCACCATCCTTGGGCATGAGGGCGTGGGGATTGTTGAAGCACTAGGTAGTGATGTGCGTAATTTGAGCATCGGTGATCGGGTGGTCGTGCCGTCGACTATTGCCTGCGGTAACTGCACCTATTGCCGAGCCGGTTACTACGCTCAATGCGATGAAGCCAACCCCAACGGCAAAGAAGCGGGTACGGCGTTCTACGGTGGCCCGGCAGCCACAGGTGCATTTCATGGCTTGCAGGCAGAGCGGGCGCGCATACCCTTTGCCAATATCGGCCTGATCAAGCTGCCCTGCGAGATCAGCGATGACCAGGCGATCCTGCTCTCAGACATTTTCCCAACTGGCTATTTCGGTGCCCGGTTAGCCGAAGTCAGCAGCGGCGACACCGTGGCCGTATTCGGTTGTGGCCCGGTGGGCCAGTTCGCCATCGCCAGCGCCAAGTTGCTCGGCGCATCACGGGTGTTCGCTATCGACCGCTTTGATGACCGCTTGCAGATGGCCCGCCAGCAAGGGGCTGAAGTGATCAACTTCGATCAGGAAGACCCCGTAGAGACGCTGCGCCGTTTGACCAATGGCATTGGCGTCGACCGCGCTATTGACGCGGTAGGCGTGGATGCCGAGTGCCCAGCACATGGTCACCACGACGCGGACCCTACCGATAGCGCGAAGGCTAATCGTGAGCACAACTGGCAGCCAGGAAACGCCCCCAGCCAAGCGTTGCAATGGGCGGTCGAGGCGCTGGCCAAGGCCGGTACGCTGGGCATCATCGGCGTCTATCCGCAGCAGGCAGAGCACTTTCCGATCGGCATGGCGATGAACAAGAACCTGACGATCAATATGGGCAACTGCAATCACCGGCGCTATATCCCGCGCTTGATCGAGATGATTCAAGCCGGGCGTATCGACCCGGCAAAAATCCTCACGCAGATCAAACCCATGACTGACGCCATCGAAGCCTTTAAGGCATTCGACCGCCGTGAGAGTGGCTGGATCAAGGTTGAATTGCGCCCCGCCAAACACAGCGGCAGCGGCAGTGAAGAACAGGTGCTCAGCGATGCCGCACTGGACCGTGTGATCGCCGAGGCTTCGCCCTACCACGAAGCACGTTCAGAGAAACCAGGACGTCTCTGAGCGCCCAATCTACCGGGTCATCTCCTCTGTCGGATCGGCCTGAGGAGCCCGGATTAGCAAGAAAGTCGGCAAGGAGCGTGATGGCGTGAATACCACTATCCCCAAACCCGAGCTTGTCATTGACCGAATCACCACCGTGCAAAGCCTGCAGGTGATGACGATCAATACGCATAAAGGGTTCACAGCCCTCAACCGGCGTTTCATCCTGCCGGAGCTTCGTAGCGCGGTACAAGCCACCAGTACAGATTTGGTTTTTCTGCAGGAAGTGTTGGGCAGCCACGCTTTGCATGCCAAACGTTTTAGCGATTGGCCCGATATCCCGCAGTATGAATTTCTCGCCGACAGCATGTGGCCGCAGTTCGCTTACGGCCAGAACGCTATTTACCCCGACGGCCATCACGGCAATGCCTTGCTGTCGAAATTCCCCATCGTGCGGCACGACAACCTTGATGTGACGGTCAAGGGCAATGAGCAACGCGGCCTGCTTCACTGCCAACTAGACGTACCCGGGCACGCCGAGGTCCATGCGATTTGCGTACACCTCGGCTTGCGTGAGTCCCATCGTCGTAAACAGATCAGCCTGCTCCTCGATTTGCTTGCCAGCATCAATCCCAGGGCCCCCGTCATAGTCGCCGGAGACTTCAATGATTGGAGCCTGCGAGCCGATGCGCAGCTGGCCGAACAGTCGTTGACCGAGATATTTCGCGAGACCTACGGCGCCCCGGCAAAAAGCTTTCCAGCGCGCTTCCCCTTGCTGCGCTTGGACCGCATTTACGTGCGTAACGCCACGGCGCGTGCCCCGTTGGTGCTCTCGACCAGACCCTGGTCGCATCTCTCGGATCATGCCCCCTTAACAGCGGAGATCCTTCTATGAGTGGTTTATGGCGCGACGGTAACCAGATCCAGTTGCTGATCAATGGTGAAGAGTTTTATCCGCGCGCGTTCGAGTGCATCCGCGCAGCCCGCGAGGAAGTGCTGCTGGAGACCTTTATCATCATGGAGGACAAGGTTGGTTTTGAATTGCAGGAGGTGCTGATCGAGGCCGCTCGGCGTGGCGTGCGGGTGGTCCTTGCAGTGGATGGCTATGGCACGGCCGACCTGGGCAACGAATACGTCTCTGCCATGACCCGTGAAGGGATCAAGGTACACGTCTTCGATCCCAGCCCGCGGCGTCTCGGCATGCGCACCAACCTGTTCCGGCGCTTGCATCGCAAAATCGTGGTGGTCGATGGTGAACGGGCATTCGTCGGTGGCATTAACTACTCGGCCGACCACCTCGGGGATTTCGGCGATATGGCCAAGCAGGACTATGCCGTCGAAGTCAGCGGCCCTATCGTGCGCGACTTGCACAATTGCACGCTGCGGTTTTTACGGCCGGCACTCAGCGAGCCCAGCCCGGCGCAACCCTCGGTCAAGCCTGTGGGCGACGTGCGCATCATGCTGCTGGAGCGTGACAACAACCGCCACACCACGGATATCGAACAGCAATACCTGGCCGCCTTGCGCGCCGCCAAGGAGCGGATAATCGTGGCCAATGCCTACTTCTTCCCCAGCTACAGAGTGCTGCGCGCATTGCGCAATGCCGCTCGTCGCGGCGTAAAGGTCACACTGATTCTCCAGGGGCAACCGGACATGCTCTGGGTTCAGGCCTTCTCCCGGTTGCTCTACAACTACCTGCTGCGTGATGGAGTGACCATCTATGAATACTGCAAGCGCCCGCTGCACGGCAAAGTGGCACTGGTTGATCAGCAATGGTCAACCGTGGGCTCAAGCAACCTTGACCCCTTGAGCCTGGCCCTGAATCTTGAGGCCAATCTGTTTATCGACGATCGCACCTTCAACCAGCAGTTGCATGAGCACCTGCAAAAACTCTCCGCCGAGCACTGCACGCGCATTCAGCTGGAGCGCATGTTGCGCGGCTATTGGTGGCGCGCCCCGCTGGTCTTTATGTGTTTCCACTTTATGCGCCTGTTCCCGGCCATTGCAGGGTGGTTGCCGGCCCACCGGAAAAAACTGAAGCCCCTCGACCCCTCGCCCATCGAAGCAATGCCAGTCGAGCCAACAGAAGCTGCACCCTGTTACTGCAAAGAGGAAAAAACCGGATGAGCACTGCCCAGCAAAGCAAGATGGTGATCTGGGGCAAGCGTCTGCTGACGGTGTTCTTTCTGCTTCTGATTCCGACCTTGCTGTACCTGCTCGCAAAAAATCTCGATTGGGATGAAGTGCGCGAGGCCATCACGGGCTACAGCGCAAAGACGCTTGCGCTCGGCGTGGTGTTGGTACTGTGCAGTTACGTAGTTTTCAGCCTTTACGATATCTTGGGGCGCTATTACACCCGGCACAAACTCCCGGCACGCCAGGTAATGCCCGTGGCGATGGTGTGTTACGCCTTCAACCTTAATTTCACCACCTGGGTCGGCGGGGTTGCACTGCGCTATCGCCTGTACACCCGCCTGGGACTGAAAGCCGCCACAGTGACGCGCATTATCAGCCTGGGATTGCTGACCAACTGGACCGGTTACATGGCCCTGGCAGGGGTAATCTTCTCCCTGCGCCTGATCCGACTGCCAGAGAGTTGGGGCCTGGGCATGACAGGCCTGCAATTGACCGGCTTTCTCCTGTTAGCTGTAGTTGCTACTTACCTCGCCATTTGCGCGCTATCCAAGCAACGCGTCTGGGCCTGGCGTGACCACAGCATTACGCTGCCGTCGTTTCGCCTGGCCTTGCTGCAGCTCTGCCTGGGAGCAAGCAACTGGGCGCTAATGGCTGCGCTGATCTATCTGTTACTGCCGAGCAACGCCTTTTATCCATCAATCCTCGGCGTGCTGCTGATCAGCTGTGTGGCGGGCGCCATCACCCATATTCCAGCCGGCCTGGGCGTGCTCGAAGCGGTATTCCTCGCGCTGCTGCAGCATCAATTCAGCCAAAGCAGCCTGGTGGCAGCCCTGCTCGGTTATCGAGCGCTCTACTTCTTGCTGCCACTGTTAATCGCGTGCATCGCCTATCTGATTCTGGAGAAGCGCGCCAAGCATCTTCGCAGTCAGCATGAAGACGCCAATCGGCCGGCCTCATGCAAGCCCTAAACGATCGCCAAACACTCATTGGCCATTGAGCGGAAAGGTGGAACTTGGGTGGCAATTTCAGGGGTCTATCACCCTGTTGTTTACACAATCTGATGTTCATACAACCTGGAGGCCTGTTATGTCCAAAGCCACACACGTGATCAGTTACAACCTGCACAACCATTCCCATGCGGTGGAAGTTGAAGCCGAAAGCGCAGAGCTAACGCTAGATCAGGCGCGCTTACGCCTCAATTCGATCCACACCTTTGAGTGGCCAAATGAAATTACCGATGTGCAGGTAAAGCCTATCGCCCAGCAAGACCGCACGCCGGCAAGTCGCCACGCTCAAGGCTAGGCCTGGCAACGACGCCAACCAGAGCCCGCAATGCTGCCGGTCCCAATCCATAGGCGTAGTGGCGTGCGCCAATGTCATAGGCCTAGGTTGAAGGCATGAAACCTAACTGTGGAGACCACCTAAATACGTCAAGGTAAACCACGCATGACTGCACAAAGTGAAACGATTGACATCATTGTGGAAAACGAATCCATAGTCGGCACCGTTCTCTCACCTGAAAGCAAAGTACCCGGCGTGTTGTTCGTGCATGGTTGGGGCGGTAGTCAACAACGCGATCTGGCGCGCGCCAAAGGCATTGCCGGCTTGGGTTGCGTATGTTTGACCTTCGATCTGCGCGGTCATGAAAAAACCGTAGCGGCAAAGGAAAGCGTCACGCGTGAGCACAACCTCGCCGACATCATTGCCGCGTATGACCGGCTGGTGAGCCACCCCTCCGTCGACCCGGACTGCATTGCCGTAATTGGCAGCAGTTACGGCGGCTATCTGTCCACCTACCTGAGTGCCCGGCGTGCCGTGAAATGGTTAGCCTTGCGCGTGCCGGCGTTGTATTGGGATGAAGACTGGCACGTGCCCAAACGCCAATTGGATGTTGTGCGACTGGCGCAGTACCGCCGGCATCTCTGGAATGCTCAGGAGAACCAGGCGCTCGCGGCCTGTGCCAATTTCACGGGCGATGTGCTGCTGGTGGAATCGGAGCACGATGACTTTGTGCCACACACCACGCTGATGAGCTACCGCGCAGCCTTCGAGAAAGCCCACTCGCTGACCCATCGCATTATCGACGGTGCTGACCATGGGCTCAGCCAAGACAGTGATCAGCAAGCCTATACCCGGATTCTTATCAGTTGGATCAGCGAAATGGTGGTAGGCGCGCGTGTTGGCGACTACCCGTACCACTTGATGCGTTACTCCTAAAAGCTGAAAAAACGCCTACCGAATCAACCTGAACAACCCCAGGTGATGCTGGTCGGAATTTACAGAAGGCCTTGATTCTAGGCTTTCATTATCAAAGGAGATAACGATGAAAATCAGCGAAATCATGACCCGTAATGTACAAACCACCAATCCCGAGCGCAGCCTGCGTGACGTTGCAACGCTCATGGCAGACATCGATAGCGGTGCGCTGTTGGTCAATGACGGCGACCGTCTGATCGGCATGGTCACCGATCGAGATATTGCGATTCGCGGCGTAGCTGCCGGGCTCACAAACGACACCCCAGTACGCCAGGTAATGAGCAGCGAGATCTGTTACTGCTTCGATGATGAGGATGTTGAACACGTGGCCAAGAACATGGCCGATATCCAAATGCGCCGCCTGCCGGTACTCAATCGAGAAAAACGCTTAGTCGGCGTGGTTTCGTTGGGCAACATTGCCGCCAGCCGCAATGAGCGCGCAAGCGCCACCGTGCTGCAGGGCGTAGCACGCGCTCACTGAGCCATCAGCAAGCGAAGACCTGAGAGGAGCCACGGGCTCCTTCAGGCTGCTGCTCTACGGCAGCGGGCGCAGAATCAAACTGCCCAGCGGCGGCAGCTCAAGCAACAACGAATGGCTTTGCCCATGGGCTGCAATTGCCTCACTGGCCAAGTTGCCCGTGCAGCCCGCACCCGAACCACTCCAGCGGTTCTCATCGGTGTTAAGCATGACCTCCCAAGTCCCTGCGCAAGTGACCCCTACCCTGTAGGCGGTATGTTTCTGAGGCGTGAAGTTATGCACGATCAACAGAGGCTGACTGTCAGGCGCATGGCGGATCCAGGCAAACACACTATTTCGCGCATCATCACCAATCAGCCATTGAAAGCTTGCTTCGCACTCATCCTGCCCGTGCAAAGCTGGCTCGCGCCGGTACAGCTGATTCAGCTCACCTAGCAGCGACTGAACCGCCACATGCTCTGGGTATTGCAGCAGGTACCAGTCGAGTTGCTGGTCATGGTTCCATTCGCGCCACTGGCCAAATTCACAGCCCATAAATAGCAACTTCTTGCCGGGGTGAGTCCACATAAAGGCAAAGTACAGGCGCAGGTTGGCGAACTGTTGCCAACGATCACCCGGCATGCGCCCCAGCAATGAATGCTTGCCGTGCACCACCTCATCATGGGAAATCGGCAGGATAAACCGCTCGGAAAAGGCGTAATGCAGCCCGAATGTGATTTGGTGGTGATGATGCATCCGGTAAATCGGGTCATTCTGCACATAGCTCAGGCTGTCGTTCATCCAACCCATATTCCACTTATGGGAGAAACCCAGGCCGCCCTCCTGCACAGGCCGGCTGACCCCCGGCCAGGCGGTGGACTCTTCGGCGATCACCAAAGCCCCCGGCACCTCACTGCTGATCACCTCATTGAGATGGCGGAGAAACTCGATGGCCTCAAGGTTTTCCCGGCCACCGTGACGGTTGGGTATCCACTCGCCCTCTTCACGCGAATAGTCCCGATAGAGCATCGAGGCCACCGCATCTACGCGTAAACCGTCGATGTGGTACTCACGCAACCAGTACAGCGCGCTGGCGAGCATAAAGCCGTGCACCTCGGTACGGCCCAGGTTGTAGATGCAGGTATTCCAATCCGGATGAAAGCCTTCGAATGGATGGGCGTACTCATAGAGCGCCGTACCGTCGAACTCGGCCAGGCCGTGCGCGTCATTGGGAAAGTGGCCCGGCACCCAGTCGAGAATGACCCCGATGCCGGCACGGTGGCAGCGGTCAACAAACGCGGCAAACCGCTGCGGGTCACCCAGGCGCGCCGTAGGGGCGAACATCGAGAGTGGCTGGTAACCCCACGACCCGCCGAAAGGATGCTCCATGATGGGCATCAATTCGATATGGCTAAAGCCAAGGCTCTGCACATAGGGAATCAGCTTGTCCGCCAACTCATCCCAGCAAGGAGGACGGTCATCGTGCCATTGCCAGGACGTAGCATGCAGCTCGTAGATCGATAATGGCGCGTGCCGGCCTTGAACCTGTTGCCGCTGCTCCATCCATTGCTGATCCTGCCAGTCGAACGCTGCAGGCTGTGGCACCCGTGACCCCGTAGCTGGGGGTACTTCGGTCGCCTGAGCCAGGGGGTCAGCCTTGAGCGGTAGTACGCGGCCTGCGGTCAATATCTCGTATTTGTAACACTCACCCGCTTGCAGGCGCGGGATAAACAGCTCCCAGACCCCCGCCGGATAACGCAGCCGCATGGGATGACGCCGGCCATCCCAGCTGTTGAAGTGGCCCACCACCGACACCCGTTGCGCATTGGGTGCCCAGACCGCAAAGCGCACCCCCTCGATGCCCTCACGGGTCTCGTGCTGGGCGCCCAGGCAGCGCCACAGTACGCGGTGGTTACCCTCGGCAAACAGATACAGGTCCAACTCACCCAGCAAGGGACCAAAGGCATAGGGGTCTTCAGTTTCCTGCTGTCCATCTGGCCAGTGGATACGCAAGCGGTAGCTTTGGGCTTGGTCCATGGACAGCTCGAAGAGCCCCTGCGCATCGGTGCATTGCATGGTGCCTAGGGAACGGCCATCAGTTGCCAATAGCTCCACACCTTCGGCACCGGGCATCCAGACCCGTACCAGGGTACCGTTGGCCTGCGGATGAGGGCCGAGAAAACTGAACGGATCGCCGTCCTCGGCCCGCAGCAGGCTCGCCACTCTGTCTTGCTTCACGTGTGCACTCCCAGAAGTTTACGGGCCAGATCGGTCAGACCCTGCAGCGGTACATCGATCCAGTCGGGGCGATGTCCGCATTCATAGACGATTTCATAAGCCGCTTTTTCCAAGCAGAACAGGTCCAGGGCCGCCCCCTCACCGTCCCTGGCCTGCCATTCATGGGGCAATCCGCCTGCGGCCAGGCGGTAGGCCTGCATAAAGGCGCTGTCAGAGGTGCTGCGGTAATGGGCGATGATGCGATTGATCGCCGCCTGCTGTGCATCGCTGGCGGCATCCATCCCGGCAGCATTGCGCTGCGCCAGGGCGGCTGCGTAATCGAATGAACGCAGCATGCCGGCGACATCCTTGAGCGGGCTGTGACGTTGCCGGCGTTGCTCCAGCGAGCGATTGGGTTCGCCCTCAAAATCGATGATGTAGGCATCGCCCTGCACCACCAGCACTTGGCCGAGGTGCAAATCACCATGCACACGAATACGCAAGCCACCGGCAACCAGTGTGGCCAGATGGCTCACGGCTTGCTGCAACGAGTGTTCCTCATCGAGCAACCACTCCACCTGCGGCCAAAGCGCCAAAGGCACGCTCTCGCGGTTTTTGCTAAGCACACTCAGCGCCTCGCGTAGCTGCTCGCCAATCGACGTCGCCCACTCTGTGCTGTCGCGCTCATCGCTCAGCTGATAGCCGAAATCAGGGTTTTCCACAGCCCGTGCCAGTACCGCATGCATTTCCCCTACACGCTTACCCAGCACAGCGGAAAAAGCCTCAAGCTCGGCCAGCGCATCTAGGCCGGGACTGTTCGTACCGCCCAACAGCTCGTCACGTATGGCGCGATCAAGGGTATTGAGGGTCCAGAGCCAGGCATCGCCCTGATTGTTGAGGTACTTCTGCACCACCATCAAGGTATGGGGGACACCGTTCTCATCAATCCGCACCACCTCCCCAAGAAATGGCGCCACATTCGAATAACCCTGCGCGGTCAGAAAACGGCCCATCTCGGCCTCGGGGTGAATGCCCGAAAAGCCGCGACGTAACAGCTTCAGCATCAGCTGATCGCCGACCAACGTGGAACTGTTGGATTGTTCAGTCGACAACAGTTTGACTTGCGTCTCATCGGCGTCAGCAAACTCCAGCAATGCCGCCTCTGGATGAAACTGGATGTCTCCCGCCTCACTGTGCAGTACCGCACCGCTGCGTAGCAGGCGCAGCATATCCAGGCTGAAACTCGGCAGGCTGAAGGCATCGGTAAGCAGCTCAACATGTCGGCCACGCCGCAGTCGGGCCAGCGCCAATTGCTGCGGCAAATCGCTACCAGTGGCCCGTTCCGCGACGGCAGCAAGCGGCAGCCGGTAGTGCTCCACGCCCTGCTCGCCCGACACCGCCACCTCGGCCAACAAGGACGCATCCGCGCCCTGCCCCAGCGGGGTGACATACAACAGGCGCACCTCGCCGCCAGGTTGTTGCTCGCTGGCAAACCAGCGGCGCTTGGGCAAATACAGCGGTAGCGATTCCAGCTCAAGGGTACGCCGCGGCCTGTCGTTCATAACCTCGCTCAAGGCGCGGGCGAGAACCAGGGTCTGCAGCTCAGGCATGCGTTCTACCGGTTGCTGGTGCCAGCTGGGCATCTGCGAGGCGTCGGCCAGGTAGAACCAGTAAAAGCCGTAAGGGGGCAACGTCAGCAAATAGGTGAGCTGGCCGATTGGCGGGAAAGAAGCGCCGCCGATCATTTCCACCGGGACCCGATCGCAGTAGTCGGCAAGCTCCAGCTCCACCGCCTGGGCAGCGCTGGACAGGTTGGCTACGCAGAGAATGTGCTCTTCATGCCCTTGCTCGTTGGTGTGCGCGCGCAGGTAGGAAAGAATCCGCCGGTTGCTCGGCGCCAGCATCTTCAGGGTGCCACGGCCGAACGCCTTGGATTGGCTGCGGATATTGAGCATGCGCCGCATCCAGTTGAGCAACGAGTGTGGATCACGCGCCTGCGCCTCGACGTTGATGGTCTGATAGCCGTAAAGCGGGTCCATGATCGGCGGCAGGACCAGGCTGGCTGGATCGGCCCGGGAGAAACCACCATTGCGATCAACTGACCATTGCATTGGTGTGCGTACCCCATCGCGGTCGCCTAGATAGATGTTGTCGCCCATGCCGATCTCATCGCCGTAGTACAACGTTGGCGTGCCGGGCATCGACAACAGCAGGCTATTGAGCAGTTCGATGCGCCGACGGTCTCTGGAGACCAAGGGTGCCAGCCGGCGCCGAATACCCAGGTTGATCCGCGCGCGGCTGTCAGCGGCGTAGTAGTTCCAGAGGTAGTCACGCTCATCATCGGTGACCATTTCCAACGTCAGTTCATCGTGGTTACGCAGGAAGATCGCCCACTGGCAGTTAGGCGGAATTTCGGGCGTTTGACGCAGGATGTCGGTAATCGGAAAGCGGTCTTCCTGGGCGATGGCCATGTACATGCGCGGCATCAGCGGGAAGTGAAAAGCCATGTGGCATTCGTCGCCCTCGCCGCCTTCCTCACCTCCAAAATAGGGCCGCGTATCCTCTGGCCACTGATTGGCCTCGGCCAACAACAGGCGGTCGGGATAACGACTGTCCAGTTCGGCACGGATGCGTTTGAGTACCGCATGGGTCTCAGGCAGGTTCTCGTTGTTGGTGCCGTCGCGTTCGATCAAATAGGGAATTGCATCCAGACGCAGGCCGTCAACGCCCATATCGAGCCAGAAGCGCATCACCCCGAGCACGGCGTTAAGCACCATGGGGTTGTCGAAGTTGAGATCCGGCTGGTGCGAATAGAACCGGTGCCAGAAGTACTGACCGGCCACGGCGTCCCAGGTCCAGTTGGATTTTTCGCTGTCGATAAAGATGATCCGGGTGCCGTCGTATTTCTCGTCGCTGTCGGACCACACATAGTAATTGCGCGCCTTGGAACCCTTTTTCGCGTGGCGCGCGCGCTGGAACCAAGGGTGCTGATCGGAGGTGTGGTTGATCACCAGTTCGGTGATGACGCGCAGGCCACGGCGATGGGCTTCGGCGATAAACCGGCGGGCATCGGCAAGGCTGCCATAGTCCGGATGTACGCCGCGGTACTTGGCAATGTCATAACCATCATCACGCCGCGGCGAGGGATAGAACGGCAGCAACCACAGGGTATTGACCCCCAGATCGGCAATGTAGTCGAGCTTGTTGATCAGGCCCTGGAAGTCACCGATACCGTCATTGTTGGCGTCGAAAAACGATTTCACATGGACCTGGTAGATCACCGCATCCTTGTACCAATGAGGATCGTTGAGAAATGTGTTGGCATCGCTGCGCTTGACCATCGTCTGGGTACTCCTGTTTTCAGCGAACGGATTGGATACGCCAGATACCGAAAGGCAGATGGGCGGGATCAATGCGCATCCACTGCACCTTGCCGTGCCAGGTCCAGCGGTGGCCGTTCATCAGGTCTTGCCCTTCCAGGTCGGCATCGTCGGGCAGTCCCAACTCCCACAGCGGCAATTCGAAATTCGCCTCCTGAACGTTGTTCGGATCCAGGCTAATGGCGATAAGGATGAAGTTGGAGCGGTCCGCAGTGCGCTTGCCGAAGTAGAGGATGTTGTCGTTCCAGGCGGTGTAAGCCTGGAAACCGAGATGGGTCTGCAACGCCGGGTTCTCACGGCGGATCTGATTAAGCCGGCCAATTTCCGCAGAGATATTGCCGAGTGCCTGGTAGTCCCGCTGGCGCAGCTGGTACTTCTCCGAGTCGAAGTACTCCTCCTTACCCGGCACTGGCGCTGCCTCGCACAGTTCGAAACCGGAATACATGCCCCACAAGCCCGAACCCATGGTCGCCAGCGCGGCACGGATAAGAAAACCAGGCCGGCCAGAGCGCTGCAGGAAGAACGGATTGATGTCCGGTGTGTTGACGAAAAAATTCGGCCGATAACAGTCACGCCATGGAGGCTGATTGAGCTCGCTGAAATACTCCTGCAGCTCGGCCTTGGTGTTACGCCAGGTGAAGTAGGTGTAGCTCTGACTGAAGCCGAGCTTGCCCAGGCGCGCCATCATGGCGGGCCGAGTGAAGGCCTCGGAGAGAAAGATCACCTGCGGATGACGCTCGCGCACCTCAGCAATCAGCCATTCCCAAAACGGCATCGGCTTGGTGTGCGGGTTGTCTACACGGAACAACGTCACGCCGAGTTCGACCCAACCCAACACAACATCACGTAAGGCCAGCCAGAGGTCGGGTAAAGCCTGGGCCGCGTAAAACTCGACGTTGACGATGTCTTCGTATTTCTTCGGCGGGTTCTCCGCGTGGCGAATACTGCCGTCCGCACGCCAGCTGAACCAGCCGGGATGCTCGCGCAGCCACGGGTGATCCGGCGAACATTGCACGGCAAAATCCAGCGCTACCTCAAGGCCATGCTGGCGCGCAACACGCACCAGTTCACGGAAGTCATCCACGCTGCCCAGTTGGGGGTGGATAGCATCGTGGCCGCCATCCGGGCTGCCAATGGCATAAGGGCTGCCAGGGTCATTCGGTCCGGCTGTCAGGCTGTTATTTGGTCCCTTGCGGTGCGTCGTGCCGATGGGATGAATCGGCGGAAAATACAGCACATCAAAGCCCATCCGGGCGATATCCGGGATACGTCGATGCACATCGGCGAAGGTGCCATGCTGGCCGGGTTCAGCGCTTTCAGAACGTGGAAACAGCTCGTACCAACTGGCGAACTCCGCCAGGCGGCGCTCGACATCGAGTCGGTTGTTGGCGCTGCGCAGCAAATGTGGTCGGTACTCAGCAAGGCGCATCAGTTCGCTGATGGCCGGATCGAGCAAGATGGCGACGCGCTCCTCAGTCGACTGAGCGGCTTCCATGCGGCTCACCAGGTCCGCCAGTTGATCTTTAAGCGAGTTTGGGGCACTTGCGCAGATGCGCCGTACCAGCTCAGCGCCTTCTTGTAGCTCCATGCTCACAGATACGCCGGCCGCAAACTTCTTGACCAGTTCAGAGCGAAAACTGGCATAGACATCGTGCCAGGCTTCGATGACGAATTCGGCCGGCCCCTCGGTCTCGATTGTCAGGCTGGCGACCCAGTGATCATTGCCCAGCGCTTCCATCGCAACGCGTTGCCAGGCGGCCTGCTGGCCTGCGCGCCACAACACATCGGCAGCCAACTGATCATGCCCGTCGGCGAAGATTATTGCGCTGATCTGCACAGGACGGCCGCACTGGCATTTCACTGCGAACCGGCCGCCCTCCAACACTGGTTGAATATTCTCAATGGCCAGGCGGGGTTGCTGGATGGCTCGGCGGATGGTGCTGTTGGCGTATTCGGGGGACGGCATCGTTCCTGGCTCCTGTCACGCCTTGTAGACGTTTTACGGGTGTCGGCGATGAGGCCAATATGCCGGAGCGACAACGTCGGCCTCTTCTAGTCCGAGGCCACAGCGGCTGGAAAAGTTCAGGCTTTTTAAGGCCGCTCAGTCTTCCTTGTCTTTGCTGGGCGAGGCCGGATCCACGACCAGCGGCATGATGTGAAGCACCATCAGCACAAGCACCGTCGACAATACGGCCGTGGCTTCACGCCCCAGGCCAACCGCAACACCAATGGCGGCAGACGCCCACAAACCGGCGGCGGTGGTCAGCCCCTTGACGTCGGCGATGCTCTGACCTTTCAGAATGGTGCCCGCACAAAGAAAACCGATGCCGGCGGCAATGCCCTGAATAACCCGGCTCATGGCGTCATGCTCGGCCCCTTCCTGCTCCAGGGACATGACAAAAATCGCGGCACCCAAACTCACCAGCATGTGCGTGCGAACGCCGGCCGCCTTGCCCATAACTTCGCGCTCATAACCCAACAGGCCGCCCAGAAACGTAGCTAGACACAGGCGCAGAGTGGCGCGAGTCAGGTGTTCCACCTGACGTAAATCAGAGAATTCCAGCACCAGGGTCGCGAGGATGCGCTCGATTATGTCCATCGGGGTCTCCGCAGAGGGGCATGTACTTCTGAGGTGAAAAGTGTCCAGAGGTTCGCTTAATCGAACCGACGCCACTCATCCGACACAGGGAACCAACCCATAATTCCAGGCTTCTTCCCGGTAGACGCCGCGTGGCAATTCCGCCCCACGGCGAACCGGGAGAACCGTCATGCCACGTGGGAGCAAAGACAGTTACAGCGAGAAGCAGAAGCGCAAGGCTGAGCACATCGAAGACAGCTACAAGGCCAAGGGTGTAACGGAAGAGGAAGCCGAAGCCCGCGCCTGGGCTACGGTGAACAAGCAGTCAGGTGGCGGCGAGAAAAGTGGCTCTGGGCAGACCACCAGCGCTGCGACTAAGCAATCGGCCCGTAAATCATCTGCACGCCGGGCGGTGGCGACCCGCCAAGGCACGCCCCGTCCGGGGGAGAAATTGGAAGCCATGACCAAGACCGAGCTACTGGACCTGGCCCGCAAGCGCAACTTGGCGGGCCGCTCAAGCATGGACAAGAGCGAATTGCTACAGGCTCTACGCAACGGCAGCTGAGAGCATCAGGCCGTAGCGCTGAGGATAGTCCTCAAGGCTTTACTCAGCGCTTACGCTCCTTGCTTGTCGGCACGACCTCATCGGTCCAGGGCTTGCCGTCAAGAGGAGCGGAACGGCCCAGTTCGGCTTCGTCGAGCCCGCTGCCGCCACCGATTTCTGACTCTTTGACGGTACGCAGCTCTTCATCCGCCGGGCCGTCACCGCCGGGTTCGACCGGTGAGCGTGCGCCGCTTTGGTCGAACAGGGTGTCAGGGCTGAGGTCGTCGAGGCTCACGTTGTCTTCGTGCGCACTGTCAGTCTGCGTCGCTGCGCCAGTCAGACCGAGGTCAGCCACGGGTTGGCGCGGGGCCTGCTCGACTTCGTCGACAGGGGGTTGGCCCAAGGCACTGCCGTCTTCGTCATCGCTGAAATCCAAAATATCGTCGGCAATCTCGGGGGTATAGGGAGCGGGTCTACGGGTCGTCATGATGATTCTCCGGATCAGTTGGCTGATCGGTCGACCGCAGCCGCCGATCACTGCTTCAGTTAGATGCCTGGACTGTTTACGGCGAGATCGGATCGCTGGCCGGGAAGGTTTCTTCCAGAGCGCTATCCATCTTGATCTCCTGGGTCCGCTTCTTACTTCCAGTGTTCGCCTCAAGCTTGTCCAGGGCCGCTCGCAGGTCAGCTACGCGCTGGCGCAGGTAAACCAGTTCGGCTTGCGGGTCAGAGATCAGGGCCTTGAGCGAACAGTGCCCACTGGTGCCACGCTGCAACAGAGCGAAGCCACCAAGGGCCTTGATAAGGCCCCTCGTCCCGCCTTGGTAAACACCACTGGCAATGGCCGCTGCACCGGTAGCAATGGAAATGACGCGTTCAATACGCTGAACGTTGTGAATGCTCGTTGACATATCGCCTCCTCCTGGCCGAGATGCTGATCGCACCTCAATGATTTTGCCGGGGCAGCCACACATAGCCTGCAGTTGCGCCCGAGCAGGTTGTTCTGATGCGTTAGAAGGCAGGCCTGTAGGCAAAGGTTCCGCCTATCGGTCGAGTGGTTCAGGGCCACAGGATGACCTTGTGACAGTCGTCGTCCTTCTGCTCGGAGACCCGCTAACCCTGCGGCTTTCGACGTCGCGTAACTCAGTCTGCGCCATCAGCGTGTCCACCACCGCCACCAAGGCCTCACTATGCTGGCGTCCCGCCTCTCGCTCCTGCTGGTACTGGCGCAGTTGTGCCTGCGCGCTGCCGCCATCACGCACCAAGCGCTGAGCATGCTGCACTGCAGGTTCATCGCCGGGAACAATGTGCGCCTGCAGCTGTTGCAGCACGCTACCGAGCCACTCGGCAAAAGGCAGCGCACGCTGCGTCGCGGGGTCGATAAAGGCGCCGCACAAGCCGTAACGCTTGGCTCGCCAGCGGTTCTCCAGGGTAATCACGCGGGTTATCGGGTCATCAATCCAGCTGGCTCTGGGCGCATTAATGGCGTAATTGACCATGGTCCGAAACAGCGCCGCTATGCACAGCGCATCGTCAAGCCGCGGACAGGCATCGGCGATGCGCAACTCCAGAGTCGGGTAGCGAACGGCCGGGCGGATGTTCCACCACACGTCTGCCGAGCTGCGGATCGAGCCGGTATCCAAGAGCATCTGCACGTAGCGCTGGTAGTCGGCGTCACTGTCGAAATGATCGGGAATGCCCATGCGCGGCCACTCATCGCAAACCGCTTGGCGATAGCTCATCAGCCCAGAGGGCTTACCGTCCCAGAATGGCGAAGAGGCACTCAAGCCCAAGAGCAGAGGCAGCCAGGGCGTGACGCTGTTCATGATGCGAATCCGGTCCAGCTCGGCCGGCACCCCGACATGCACGTGCAAACCCGCCAGGACGCTGCGGCTGGCAATTATCTGGAAGTCATCGAATATCTGCTGATACCGCGCAACGCCGGTAGGCCGCTGCTGCCGCCATTGCGCCAGCGGCTGTGTACCAGCGGCCACCAGGCCAAAGCCAAACTCCCTGGCCACCTGCGCCAGGGTGCGGCGTGCGCTACTCAGGCATTCACGGGCATCTTGCAGGTTATGCAGAACCGGGGTGACGACCTCAAACTGGGCGGCGAACATCTCTCGGGTGACCAGGCTACCCAGGGCCTCCTGGCAGGCTGCAGCGAAGCCTTCCACGGGCTGGCGGGGAATGCGCCGGCTGAGCAGATCCGTGAGGAAATACTCCTCTTCAATGCCGAACGTGGGGGTTGAACGGTCTGTCATGGCGCCTTCCTTAAGCGGTTCTTGTGGTTGATACGCAGCGGCCTGCATGGTTCAACCTGTTCGCTCACGGCGCTTGCGGGGGAAATTAGGTGGAATTAATTCTGGCGCAAAGCCCTCCTAACTGAGAGGCCCAGAATCAGTCGCGAGGCTGTTTCTGGTTGTTGCCAAACCGGCCAGGAGGCCCAGCCAATGTCCATCCTCAGCCTTGTCGACACCTCCTTCAGCGACCACGCTCGGTCTGTTACCAGCAGAGATCAGTGGCAACCGATCTATCGGCATCTGTTGGCCGAGCCTCTGCACGCACGCGAGGCTGCGCGCGACTTTCTCGATGAGCGCCTGGAGGAAGCCGCTGACTTGCCCTGCGATCTGCCTGACAGCCCTGACCAGTTACACGCCTGGTCTCTTCGCGGGGCTGCAGCCGTCACTCAGCAATATGCAGCCTACCTCGCTGACCGGCGCGCCGGTGTTGCACGCCAATACTTCAGCCATCGCGCCCAAGCGCTGTCTTTCCTGCGTGCAGTGGCACCGACCAAACTCGTCGATGGCGCCTGGTTGTACGGCACGTTGCCGCACTGGCGGGACGTACGCATGCAACCGCTGGTGCGCACCTATCTGGAAGAACTGGGCGATGGCATCCCCCAGCAAAATCATGTGCTGATATATCGCAAACTGCTGGCCGCTCAAGGCTGCGACGACCTCAGCAATCTGGACGATGGCCTTTACCTGCAAGGCGCGATCCAGTTGGCACTTGGTCACATGGGTAGCGACTATCTACCCGAGGTCATCGGCTACAACCTTGGCTATGAACAGCTGCCCTTGCATCTGCTGATCAGCGCGTTCGAGTTGGAAGAGCTGAACATCGACCCCTATTACTTTCAGCTGCATGTGACCATCGACAACAGCGGCACCGGCCATGCGGCCAAGGCGGTACGTGCCGTGCTGGATAACCTGCCGCTGCTGGGTGACGCCAAGGCGTTCTATCAACGGGTTGCCTTGGGTTATCGGCTCAACGATCTAGGCGTCAGCTCACGGGCGGTTATTGCAGGCTTCGACCTGGAGCAGGAGCTGCACCGAATGCTTGAACACAAGCGCGGCGTGGCTGGCCAGGTGCACTCCGATTACTGCCGCATCGAGGGACGGACGATCAACCAATGGCTGGCCTGCCAAGAAGGCATCGGCGGATTCCTCGACGCACTGCAACGCCGGGGCTGGATTAAACGCCACCAGGATCCTATCCACAGCCGTTTCTGGAATCTGGTGCGCGGCGATGGAGCCGCGATGTTCGGTGTCTTCAGCGATTATGAACAGCAACTGGTGCATGACTGGATAGCCGGCGACTGGCTCGATACAGAAACCGCCAGACGCCTGAACAGCGGCGGCTTTCGCAAGAATCGCCAACACGCGGACCTACTGCTGGACACCGCGCAGCCGGACGAAGGCCACGAACTGGACAGTGAACAACAGCTGCTGCGTATGCAATTACGGCGCATGGATGCCACGCAACGCGAAGCGCGGCTCATCGAGTTGCTGGCCCCGGTCTATCACCCGACCTCTGCCGGATTGGCGGCCACCCGCGTCTTTGCCGCATTGGCTGGTTAAGCAGGAGAACCCTATGCAGGACTTCACGTCCCTCGCTTCACCCAGCGCCATCGCTCTCGTTAACCTGGGCGCCGCGCTACGCGAGCGTGGTTACCGTTTTACTACCCCTACGCCGGCCACCCACCAACGGGTCAACCAGCGTCTCGGTAATCAAGAAGCACGTAACCTGCGCGATATCTTCGGCTGGAGCCGGGCCTTTCGCCGCGAAACCCTGGATGCCCGACTGTTCGAGCTAATGCGCCAGGCCGATGTGCTGGAAGCACAAGGCATGCGCTGGATCAGTCGAGTGCGGTGGTCAAGCCTGGGCGATGTGCTTTTCGTGCATTCACGCTTTCCAACCAACCGCGCCGACGCCGTGTTCTTTGGCCCCGACACCTACCGCTTCGCGCGGCTGGTGCGCGATTACCTGCAGCACGACACTCGCCCCCTCGCGCGCATCGTCGATATCGGCTGCGGTGCAGGGCCCGGCGCGTTGACTGCAGCCTTGCTGCGCCCGCAAGCCGAAGTGCTAGCACTGGACATCAATGATCAAGCGCTCGCCTTTACTGCCGTCAACACGCAGCTGGCTGGGGTTGGCAATCTGTTAATGGCGCACAGTGATCTGCTGCGTGACGTGGCTGGTAACTTTGACCTGATCATCGCCAACCCACCCTATATGCTCGACCCCGACCGGCGCACCTATCGGCATGGCGGCGGCATGCATGGGGCCGGCTTGTCACTGAAGATATTCGATGCCGCACTGGAACGCTTGGCACCAGGCGGTACCTTGCTGCTCTACACCGGAGTGGCCATATTCGAGGGTCAGGACAGCCTATTCGACGCCATTCAGCCATCGCTACACGACCTCGGCTGGGACTGGAGTTATGAGGAAATAGACCCGGATGTATTTGGTGAGGAACTGGAAAAGCCCGATTACGCTCAAGCAGAGCGCATTGCCTGTATAGCGTTGAGGCTTACGCGCCCGCCTGTGGTTTGAATTGCCAGGGAGCAGGCCTTTGCAGACGTGCCCCGCTCCCTGTCGCTGTTTAGGCCGCGGCGGCCTGTAGATCGTTTTTCAGGGTTTTCTGCATGACTTCCATTTCATCGCCAAGCTGCAGAAGCTTCTGCTTGCCCAAGAGCTTGGCAGCCTTTGGGAACATATCCTTTTCCTCCTCTTCGATATGGTGCTCCAGCAACTCCTTGAGCACCTTCACGCGCCCCGAGAACTCGATAGAAGACGGCACAGTGTCCTTGATATCGGGCAATACAAGCGAATCCACGGCGCGATGCTCTTCCTTAGCCTCGGCGGTCAGCACGCCTTCACCTTTGCTGCCCGCAGCCTTGAGCGCAGGATAAAAAATCCGTTCCTCAATGGTGGTATGCACCTGCAGTTCAAGCTCGATCTTTTGCAGCAACTTCTTGCGTGTTTGCACTGCGCGCTCAGTGGTGTCACTTAAGCGGCTGAGCAAACCTTTTACGGTTTCATGATCTTTCTTGAGTAATGTAATGGCGTCCATTTCTGCGTCCTCATCGGTTTTCTTGCGTTTACCAACTCCACAGTTCAAACAACTTGGCTCGTTTATAAAATGCCGCCAACGCGTCGAAAGCGTCGCCGTTGCTGACCTTGCTGCAGATCCAATGTTTGGCACTGCCGCCCCAGTCAGCTGGACGAGCGGGAGCCTTGGTCGAATACAACGCGAAGTTCTACACAGCTTCCAAGCGCCGGCTCTGTGGCGCAGTCTTGGCCTTGTAGATGTTTTCAAAACAAAAATTGGTGGCTTCGACATAGCCTTCCGCAGAGCCGCAATCGAAGCGCTGCCCTTTGAATTTGTACGCCAATACGCAGCCCTGCTTGGCCTGTTTCAGCAATGCATCGGTGATCTGAATTTCGCCATTCTTTCCAGGTACTGTTTGCTCAATAAGGGCGAAGATGTCAGGCGTCAGGATATAGCGACCAATGATTGCCAGATTGGACGGTGCCTCTTCAGGTCGAGGTTTTTCCACCATTCGTTCAACCCGGTAAATGTCATCACGAATTGCCTCGCCAGCAATCACGCCATAACGGGAGACGTCCTCAAGAGGAACCTCCTGAATCGCAACGATAGAACAGCGAAACTGCTCATAGAGCTTGACCATCTGAGCCAACACACCATCACCGTCGACGTTCAAACACAGGTCATCGGCAAGCACCACGGCAAAGGCCTCATCGCCAATTAGCGGACGCCCACACAAAATGGCGTGGCCGAGCCCTTTCATTTCCACTTGCCGCGTATAGGAAAAACTGCACGCCTCGATAAGGTGACGAATACCGCTCAAGGACTTCTCTTTGCCGGTATTAGAGATTTCATGTTCCAGCTCGTAGCTAATATCAAAATGATCTTCTAATGAGCGTTTGCCACGGCCTGTGACCACGGCAATTTCAGTCAGACCGGCTTCCAGCGCCTCTTCTACGCCATATTGGATAAGTGGCGTATCAACCACCGGCAGCATTTCCTTTGGCATCGATTTGGTCGCTGGCAGAAAGCGAGTTCCATAGCCGGCGGCGGGAAACAAACATTTCTTGATCATTGAATAGCACCGAAAGTGGGGGGTGTAGAAAAACTGACCCGTCCGAACGCAGCTAGGTTCAAGGAATTTTTATCGCAGAATGGTCTGAAAAAACGGGGTAATTGCATGAATGGCTGAAGCGTCTTGTGGTTATTCAGGCTCGCCGTAACTAGCCGCAGAGAAGGCCCGATCCGAAAAGGTACAGCAACCAATGCGCTCTAAAAGAGCCAGAGAAAAAGTCAGATATCTGTAAAGGTAATATAACCAATGAAGCCTGTACAAGACCTGTACAGCAAAGAAAAATCGGCAATCTTCGCACAACTAAATGATATCAATTTACTATTGTTTTATACCGTTCGTCCGCCAATAGTGCACTGCGTTTAGTCCGCGCTACCTTTTCATTTCGCCGCACCTTTCTTAAGGAGAAGAAAATGAAACCGGACGTACTAGTTGCCAATCTTGAAGGTTATGCAGTACGTGTAACGGAAAGACCTGACGGCAGTATCTTATTGAAATTTGTTTCATCTGATGGAAAATCAATAGAACGCGTTGCGGGAAAAATATCAGATATAAAAGACACAGTAAGATCAATAAAATTTGATGTAGCCTATGAAGCAGGAGAAGAGCACTTAAGCGATGCCGTGAAATATTGCTGCAGCGCCGCTGCACTACCCACTTACTCAAAAAATCCAGTTTTTCGAACACAAAGCTCCAGACTGTGGGACACAAGGAAGATACGCGAAAAATAGACGTATCTCTCTCACATTAAAAATGTGTACGGGGCTTAAAAATGGACATTTTAAATCACCGATACTACGCCAAATACAGCACCCAAGTTAATCCTTCACGGGCTGGAGCCATTACAATTACAGCTATTTTTCTTATATATTTTTTTAAAGCTTATCTCCCCCACAATGTTTTAACCGAAGGTCAACAGAACGCACCTATTTATTACACAAAAATTAATTGTCTTGGGAGCGATCAGACGGCTTGCACTAATAGCTGCCTGAGTACACAACAGTTTCAATTGGGATGGGAAATAAACGAACCCACGCTCACCTGCGGGCAAGCCATTATCGATACGGCCAGCGAGTTTGACAATGTGAGCCTAGAGAATATGGTAATTCAGTCAATTAAAAGAATACCGGCTTTCTAAACAACAAAAGGGCATTGCCTGTATTTTCGCTTTTAATCAGCCAGACGTTGAGCGTCTAGCAACGCCTGTAGTTGTGCCTGGCGCTTAAGCAACGCGTCATACTGAACCACCAGCGGATCTCGAAACACAGGAGGTAACTCCTCCTGAAGAAGCGATTCAAAATCCCGACAGATTGAAAGCAAAGCCTGCGAACTCTCTTTGAGCAAGACTTGATCATCGGCTTGACCGAGCAATAACTTCAGCCGTTGCCAGACGCAGTAAAGCATTCCAGCCGCACTGACATGCTGGACGGGTCGTCCGCCATAGCGCGTTATCTGACGTCGCAGGTGATCACCTGCCAAATGCAATTCTACGACTAGGTTACTGAAGAACGAGCGTAACTCTTCAGCGTCAGCGTTCTGCTCACAATATTTGAAAGCCACCTGTCCGCGGTGACAGGTGGAGAGCACTTGATTCAATTGAGCAATGGTTTTGTCTAACGTTGGCATGCTTTCTCCCTTTTCATGGGCCGTACTAGGTATATGTCCATAGTGTGTGTAATGGCAGATAGCCGTCGACTGCTCTGCTCAAGGATATTATTTCGCCACGTAGCTTCATGCTTATCTAAGCCAATCGCTAAAAGTCATTTTTCTAGCCACCCTCATAACACCATCCTATCTCACTAAATACTGATTTAGTTTCTGATGCCGGAACGTGCATTTCCTATCGAAATAGTCTGATAGCGGCCAATAGGTACGAAAACAATGCAAAGTGGTAGTTGATAAACGATACCCAAAGGGCCATTAACATCAAAGTCACGACTCCTATAACCGCATTATCGTCCCCTGACGGGGCCGACTGAACTGCCTCACCGCGATCAACGATATCAACCCCACCGCTCAAACCGCCAAACCAAAACTGCAAACGCATGTATCCCTACACAGACTCAATATTGAAACGTCTCACGTTACTACCCTGACCTAGCTATAGACCGCCATTCTTAGCAAGAGTCAGTTTTTTCCATTATCCATTCGTCGGCAAGTCCCTTAAGACAGTTAGCGCATGTCTCTAGGAGCAACAGGAAAATAATCCTCAGAAACGAGCAGGCAGTAATGCTTGTCTGTAGGCGCACAATGCACATCACGGCGTTATAAGAACCAACGCCAATGTGATTACTTATATATAGGCGAGGCAGCATTATAAAAATCACAAAAGTAGGATAGACGGTCAATGACATCGTTCGCTGTCGCACAGACTTATCCTGGCGCGTCACTCATGGTGAGGACTCACTGCGGCTGCACTTGCCGCGCAACTGTCCCCCTGAGTTCAATACTCGTCACGAGGAGTCACCATGTACAACCCAAATGATGTAAGCAAGCAAGGTGTTAATTCACTGGGCAACGGCACCGGACCCATCGTCGCAGGCCCAGCAGCACGAGGCGACACGAAGCTCGGCTCAGCCAATGTTGCCCATGATTTCCATACGTTCTTGATCGACATTGAAGACCTCATCAAGGATATGGCCACCCTAACGGGCGACGACTTGGCCCAGGCTCGAAATAAATTAAGCTCGCGTATTGAGGCGGCTAAAGTATCCGCAGAGGCAGTTGGCGAAAGCATCTCTCAGCGAGCCAAACAGACTGCTGAAGCTTCCAACAATTACCTTCATGAAAAACCGTGGACAGTCCTGGGGGCCGGCGCAGCAATTGCCTTCGTGCTCGGGTTACTCACCGCGCGGCGGAGCTAGCTACGCCTAACAATGCTGCCGCCTGCAAACAGCACTGTCAGTGCTCTTCTTGGCGGCAGTAGGTGGCAATGAGAGGGGCGGACAAGATATACACCAATGCATAAGAGCGGTGAGTCTTAGTTTCTATGGTACTTAACCACCTGCAGCTGACTGGGCCTACTGGGTAGTAGACGATCCGTTTCTTTCTTAACCACGGCGTAGCATTCGCAGCTCAACTCCTCGAGTCTGAAACGATCTAACACCGTGATGTGCCCGCGGTAGTATTCAATAATGCCTTGCCGTTGTAGCTTTCCTGCGGCTTCAGTAATTCCCTCGCGGCGCACGCCAAGCATGTTGGCAATCAACTCTTGAGTCATGGAGAGTTCATTACCGGGCAGACGGTCAAGTAACACCAGTAGCCAGCCGCACAATTGCTGTTCGATACAGTGGTGCCGAATACAGATCGCGGTTTGCGACATCTGGGTGATCAGCGCTTGGGTGTATCGCAAGATCAACTGTTGCAACTCTCCGTGACGGTTGCACTCATCCAGAAATCGCAGACCGGACAAACGGTAGGCGTGACCACTGCTGTGTACGACCGCACGGTTGGACATGCTTTCACCGCTCATAAATAGCGCCAGACCGGCTATACCCTCATTGCCTACAACCGAAGTCGCGACTGAGGCACCGCTCTCGACAACACAAAGCGTGGCAATAACTGCATCGGTCGGGAAATAGACGTGGCGTACGGTATCGCCCGCTTCATAGATGACCTTTCCCTGCGGCAGCTCCACCCACTCCATGCTGCTAAATAGGCGTTCTTGAACATCTCTTGATAAGGCCGCTAAAAGAAGGTTTGGCTGAGTCGATACGGGTTCCATTCTGCCATTCCATATATATGAAGGGGTCATCGACGGCGAAGGTCATGATGAAAAGCGACAACAAAGAACGACTATTACACGTGAACGCACTCAGCCTATTGCGCAGCGCTAGGGCACGGATTAAGCGACTACTGATACTCAACGGATAAGTGTGGGCTTATCGCTCAAGTTTCTTGGTCATATGTTGTTTGGCTATGGCTGTTATTAAACGTTCAACAAAAATTTGTTAACCGTCGGCCTCAAGGCAACTTTCCACTGCCTGGTGCACCCGCGTTTTTGTGCGGTCAGCCGTGAGGTAATTAAGGGGAACATCTCATGCTTTTCATGACTCAACCCAAAGAAGCACTGCTTCGCCCATGGTTAAACACGCTGAGGAGGAGCTATACGCAATTCACTGTCGCAGAGATCAACGGGTCGACCTGGGCCGCCACTTTTCTTACTCACACGAGGAGTAGTTCATGACATCCGACTGGTTGGCCTATATTCCCACAGCGGATTTAAGAGCTCTGCTCGCGGCTTTACTGGCCGCATTTTTACTGGCTCTTGCCACCAAGTGGCTGATGGTGCTGTTACTGCGATTAACCCGCTCGTTCACCTTCGCCCGCGAACTGCTGTTGCAGGCGAAGGCGCCGCTGCGTTTACTACTGCCATTGCTTGCCGTGCAGATGGTCTGGAGTGCCAGCCCCGATGACATTCTGTTTATCGCCGCAGCACGCCACATTACCTCGCTGGGCATTATCGGCAGCGTCACCTGGCTAGGGCTGCGCGCCGTGAATGCAATCCAGCAGATCATTCTCGTGCATCACCCGGTCAATATCAGTGACAACTTGCGCGCCCGGCGTATTCAGACGCAAACACGCGTGCTCGTACGCACGCTCAGCACGCTGGTCATTGTGTTCGGCTTTTCTACCATGCTGACGACCTTCCCTTCTGCTCGCCAATTTGGCACCAGCTTGCTGGCATCGGCCGGGTTGGCGGGTTTAGCTGTAGGCTTTGCAGCAAAGCCCGTACTGGGCAATTTGATTGCCGGGCTACAAATTGCCCTCACCCAACCTATTCGCCTAGATGACGTGGTGATTGTGGAGAATGAGTGGGGGCGTATCGAAGAGATTACCGGCACCTATGTCGTGGTCCGCATCTGGGATGACCGCCGGCTGATCGTCCCCCTGCAGTGGTTTATCGAGAATCCATTCCAGAACTGGACGCGGATGACCTCATCACTGATCGGCTCGGTGACATTGTGGGTGGACTATGCGACACCTCTGGAACCCCTGCGCCGTGAAATGGCCCGACTGTGCGAGGAGGTCCCCGAGCTGTGGGATGGCCGTGTCAGCGTGCTGCAAGTGATCGAAAGTAGCGAACGCGGTATCCAGTTGCGCGTACTCGCCAGCTCCGCAGATTCGTCACGCAATTGGGACCTGCGCTGCTATCTGCGGGAAAACCTGATCAACTTTATAAGCCGTAATTACCCGCATTGCCTGCCGCAACTGCGCGGCGTACTCAAACCCGATGTTGAGAAAGAACATCGCGCCGAATTGCCGTCTGAAGGCGAGATCAGTGAACCGGAACGGCAACCTCCAGTATGACGGCTCAGACCTACCGTAGACGCTCGTAGTAGTAAGGCAGCCGTAGCAATGCATAGCATGCTGCAGCTGCGCGCACTTCGTTGCGCTCGCCAGCAAACTTCATGGTTTCGCTCACTACGCCGCTATGACCGTTAACCTTCATGGCGCAGGCAAAACACTGCACTCCATCCATTGCGCCATCCGCCTCGGCCAGTCCGGTATTAGCCAGCACGATATCGGCCGTGCTGAGCTTCATGGCACCGACCGCCATCTCCCGTGCCACCTCTTCACTGGTTAAACCAAAGGTGCCGATAGTCTGCATGCTAACCCCAAGACAGGCATGTTTAGCCTGCGGCGAATACACCACAAAACCGGATTCGAGTACCGCGCCAGCACCCATTGCCTCCGCCACCATGGAGGCCATTAATCCAGCCGTACAGGACTCTGCCGTCGTCAGTTTCAGCTGGTATTTCTCTAAAAAACTCACCACCTGTTCAACGCTGTGCATGGGCTGAGACCTTATCTGCAGTTGAGGGAATTCTTGTAGAAGTGGGAAGCCAGCGCGCCTTGCAAAGTTCAACCTATTACTCCAGCTGCCGCGGGAAATAAGACGAACTTTCAGCGACGTCATAGGGTCAGCCATTTATATGGACGGCCTGGCGCATAGCCGCTTTGCGGGATGTTTTCTAAGCCACTCAATACAGCCAGGCTCGTTAACAAACACCTATCGCGTTTGCATTCTGCTACCTGCCGAAAGGCTTGGTGAAGGGATGGACGCCCCAGTGAAAGGGATGCATAAACACCATGCGCGAAGTCTCGGCGAACAAGAAAAATCTATGGTGGTTCTGGGGCAAGCGCCTGCTGACCCTTTTCTTCTTCATCATGGTTCCAGTCATGCTGTTTATGCTGGTGAAGAACCTCGACTGGCAAGAAGTTAAACAGGCGCTGCAATCGTTCAGTGCGCGCACCTTACTGCTGTGCGTCATGATCACAGTGCTCAGCTATGTGTTGTTCAGCAGCTACGATGTGCTTGGCCGCGCCTACACCGGACACAAGCTCCCGGCCAGGCAGATTCTGCCGGTGGCATTTGCCTGTTATGCCTTCAATCTCAATGTCAGTTCATGGGTTGGCAGTATCGCCCTGCGCTATCGCCTGTATTCCAGGTTGGGACTGGACTTGGCAACCATCACCCGCGTACTCAGCTTCAGCCTGGTGACCAACTGGGTGGGTTATGTGCTGATCGGCGGCATCGTATTTTCTCTGCGCCTATTGGACCTGCCGGAACACTGGAAAATCGGAACCACAGGGTTGCAACTGATCGGCATAGTCATGCTGGGCGCGGCCATGACTTACCTATTGGCCTGTCGCTTTGCCAAGCGGCGCGCCTGGACCTTTCGCGAACACGAACTCACTCTACCCACGTTACCCCTGGCCCTGCTACAGATCAGCATGGCTGCGCTCAACTGGTCACTGTCCAGCCTGGTGGTATTTTTGCTGCTGCCGGACAGCGTTACTTACCCCACGGTGATTGGCATCATGCTGATTAGCAGTATTGCCGGGGTTATCACCCATATCCCGGCTGGCCTTGGGGTCTTGGAAGCGGTGTTTATAGCCCTGTTACAGCACGAGGTAAGCAAGGGCAGCATCCTCGCTGCCTTGATTGGCTACCGAGCTATTTACCTGCTTTTACCGCTGATGGTGGCCTGTGCCGTGTATCTCATCTTGGAGAAACGTGCCAAAGCCCTGCGACGCCACTCTGGCATGCTCAAGCCACACGATCAGCCTTCATGATTAGCGGCGGCACTCGTGGTGACTTTTGCGTGAAGAGCAATCCACCGAGGGAAGGTGGATACCATTAACAATGGCCCCCAGCCTCTTCACATCTGTCCTGTATGGCGACGATGCGCCGACTGCCGCAACGGCTACAGCATTGGCGCAGCACGTCTTCATTACCTAAATGTTCGAGCTGGCCTCTGCCCAGAGGCAACCACCGATAAAACAAATGAATGTCATAACGATCTCCACGCGGCGTAACCACTGGAAGGCTGTTATGAATTTCGACTGCAAGCTGTGGTACGCGGTTTCACTTCTTAGGTCGATAGAAATAGGGAACCAACCTTGCGTAAGCAGGGTCTACCTGAGAATGGACTTGGAAAATTGCTGATTACGGGAGGCGTTCATGCCCAAGAAACATATGTTTTTGGTCCGCTATAGCCTGAATGCGCAGACGCACAGCGTTGAGGTGGAAAGCGAAGCCGAAGTTCTAACGCCGGAGCAGGCGCGCTTCTATATCGAATCGCTGCATACCGCGAAACTGCCAGCGCAGATCACTCAAGTACAGGTAAGCGAACTGAAGAAATCGGAGCACGGCGCACCTGTTGGGCGACAGTTAAATCCCTGATGCGCAACGCACGACGATGTCCGAACTAGCTACCTCTAATAAACCACTCGATATTAGCCAATTCACTTCTTGCCAACCGGCACGCCCCATATGTCCACGGCATATTCGCGAATGGTCCGATCAGAAGAAAACCAGCCCATTCGCGCGCAATTGAGTATCGCCGAGGACCACCAGGCATCCGGGTTTTGCCAAAGCTGATCAACACGCCGCTGGGCCTCCCAATACTCATCGAAATCAGCACAAACCATAAACCGGTCCTCGCCGACTAAAGCATCGACAAGCCCGGTATATCGGCCTGGATCATCAGGTGAAAAGACGCCCTCGCGGATTGCTTCTAGAGCCAACCTTAACCGTTCAGAAGTTTCAAGCAAGTGGCCCATATTCAGCTCGCCCGCTTGCTTGCGCATATTCACCTGGCTGGCTGTCATACCGAAGATAAACATGTGTTCACGGCCAATCCGCTCGCTCATTTCCACATTGGCGCCATCCAACGTGCCGATCGTCAATGCTCCGTTGAGCGCGAATTTCATATTGCTGGTGCCCGAGGCTTCCAAGCCAGCCGTGGAGATCTGCTCAGAAAGATCCGCTGCGGGAATAATCATCTCAGCCAAGCTGACATTGTAGTTGGGCAGGAATACCACCTTCAGTAGGCCGCGCACCGTTGGGTCATCGTTGATTGTGCGACTGAGGTCATTGGTCAATTTGATGATGAGCTTGGCCTGGTGATAACTGGCCGCCGCTTTGCCAGCAAATATTTTCACCCGTGGCGCCCAGTTGGTGGTCGGGTCATTGCGAATGGCCTGATACAACGCGACGGTATGCAGCAGGTTAAGCAACTGGCGTTTGTATTCGTGAATACGTTTGACCTGTACATCAAATATCGCGGCAGTGTCGATGTTGATTCCGAGGCGCTCTTGAATCAAATGGGCGAGCGCCTCTTTACCATGTTGGCGCTGAGCGGCGAAGCGTTTGCGCAGCGCCTTGTCCCCTACATGCGTGGCCAGCTTGCCAAGCACAAGGCCAGGAGCGTCGAGCACCTCACTGCCCAAAGTATCGACCAGCAACTGGGTCAATAACGGGTTTACCTGAAATAACCAACGGCGAAATGTCACGCCATTGGTTTTGTTGTTGATTCGTTGCGGATACAACGCGTGGAGGTCACGGAACACGGTCTGCCGCATAAGCTCAGTGTGCAGAGCCGATACGCCGTTAACGCTATGCGCGCCAAGAAACGCCAAGTTGCCCATGCGTACCCGGCGCCCGTGGTCTTCCTCGATCAGCGACACCGAACGCAATAACGCGAAATCATGGATATCCTGCGCGCGCAGTGCATCGATATGGTGGGAATTGATCAGGTAGATAATCTGCATATGCCGCGGCAGCAGGCGCTCCATCATCGACACGGGCCAGGATTCCAGAGCCTCGGGGAGCAAGGTGTGGTTGGTATAAGCAAGGGTTGCCACCGTTAGCCGCCATCCCTCGGACCAACTCAGCTGATGCACATCCACTAGTAGCCGCATCAACTCAGCAACAGCGATCGCAGGATGGGTATCGTTAAGCTGGATGGCCACTTTGTCAGCAAGGGTACGGATGCTGCCATTTTCATGCATATGCCGATGCAGCAGATCCTGCAGCGAAGCGGAGACGAAGAAGAACTCCTGGCACAGGCGCAGTTCCTGCCCGGCTTCGGTGCTGTCTGCGGGATAGAGTACCCGTGAGATACTCTCAGCGCGTACCACTTCGGCCACGGCGCCAAAGTGATCACCCGCGTTGAAGCGGTCCAGATGCAGATCTTCCTCAGCGCGTGCTCGCCACAGCCGCAAGGTGTTCACCGATGCACGACGCCAACCCACTATTGGTGTGTCATAGGCGATGGCACGGATGGTTTCCGTAGGTTGCCAAAGCTGGCGCGATACAGCGTCCTCATCCAGGTGGCTGATTACGCTGCCACCAAAACCGACGCTATAGCTCACCTCGGAACGCTCAAACTCCCAGGGGTTACCGAAATCCAGCCAGGTTTCCGTTTGCTCAAGCTGCCAGCCATCGGCAATGGCTTGTCGAAACAGACCATGCTCATAGCGGATGCCATAGCCATGCGCTGACAGCCCCAACGTAGCCATGCTTTCCATAAAACAGGCAGCAAGACGGCCAAGGCCACCGTTACCCAAAGCGGCATCGGGTTCCAATTGCCGAATGTGTTCCAAGTCGACATTCAGCTCCGCCAATGCATGGCGGGCTGTCTCGAGCAGGCCGAGGTTACTCAGGTTGTCGACCAGAAGACGACCGATGAGAAATTCCAGGGACAAATAGTAAATGCGCTTATGTGGTTGGCGATCAACGTCAGCCGACACCTCCTCCCACCGGTCTACCACATGGTCGCGAGCGGCCAGGGCTACCGCCTCAAACCAGTCATGATCAGAAGCACTGCTTGGGTCCCTACCTACCGCGTATTTAAGTTTGCCAAGAATGCTGTTTTTAAATGCCTGTACGCCATCAATCTCAGACTTGGACTCAGCAGGCATGGGATACCTCGCAAATCAAATACGGAAGCCGCATAACGTTAGGCCGTTTGCTGAAGGCTTCCTGGAGTAAAAGTGACGTGGTGATTAAGCGGCGAATACCGGCGAGCATTGTTCCCGCTTATCGCGCTCAGTAGATCTCGCCCCGTTACCGTTAAATTAAGTGCGACCACTGCGGATCGACATTTGCCCATCTCACCCGAGGAGCATTCGATAAGGCCGACGTTTTGCATAAAGCGCAGGTGTTCTTTCACTGAACGAGGGCAATGTTCAGCCAGAGCCTGCTGAGCGAAATGATAGCCAAGCTCCAGGCGCTCGATTCGCTGGAGCAACTCCTTGATCAGACTCCACTCTCTCTTCATGCCCTTGCCTCCCTATCGCCATCAAGGGGCATCGAATTGCGCGGCCCTAAAACGTTGGGTGCACCTTCGCCTGACTAGTTCCATCTTTTCCTTCGCGCTCCGCTGATCAGAAACGCTGAACTTTGGGCTCCTGATCTATTTCCAAAACAGTGCCCTCAGCCATTTCTCACAAGGATATTGCCATGGTCATTCGTACCTTATTTTTTCTAATCGGCAGCCTGGCGGGCTCATCCGCTTTCGCCGCTGCCTGCCACGTCAGCCAAAATATGTCCGGTGCGCAGGTGCCCGCAGTGGCGCTGGAAAGCTGTTACGAGTTCACCGAAATGCCTGCCGAAGCGATCAACTGGTCGTGCAGCAATGAAAGTACACAACCGCAGGGAAGTGAAAAGCAGAAGGTGGCGCAATGTAAAAGTGGCGCCGTGGCTCAATGCTCGGCCCCTTTGACTCAAGCGACGCTGGCCAACCACCGTTCCACCGGTGATAACGAGCAAGCCGCGGAAGTCAACGTACCGGCGGATGCCAAGGTCATTACCTACTTCTATTCGTTAGAAGATAGCCAGCAAGCCAAAATCGACTGTGAGAACGGTGATGGTGCATGGAAGGCACTATGAGCACCAAGGCAGGAGTCGCCCTGTTGCATGTGCAAAACGACGTAGCGGAACACGAGCAAGCTGTGCATCGCCACCTCGGGCAAAAAATTGCGGCTCTGATGGGCACAGCCTATCTGGGAAGCTATGACCCACAGCAACACAGCAGCAGTTGCTATTTAATTCCTGACGACACGTTGGTGGGTGACACACCGCGGCATGCTTTAGGCATTCAGGGTGTAGCGGATTTTTTTGGTGGCGCGGTGAGTCAGCCGTTTATGGCAACCAAAGCCATAACCCATACTCTCTATGAACAGCCGACACGGATACCGCCTGGCTGGTCAGAACACTTCTCGCAGCAAGCCAGTAGCGCCATCTTGCGCGGCTATACGGTGTTTGATCGAGAGGATGCCGTGCGTGCGGGTGAACGCTTATTACGTCAAGGCCCAGTGCGCCTGAAACCCGTGCGGGGCAAGGCCGGTCGTGGCCAGGAAGTACTCAGAGACCGGCAGCAATTGCTCGACAGCGTCGCAGCCCAGGATCCTGAGGAAGTCGCCACCTGGGGCTTGGTAATCGAGGAAAACCTTTCAGAAGTAATCACCTACAGCGTCGGCCAAGTAATGGTCGCCGGCATTACCGCCAGCTATTACGGCACCCAACGGCTGACCAGAGATAACGTGGGCGCAGAGGTCTATGGCGGATCCGATTTGGTGGTAGTGCGCGGAAACTACGCGCAGCTGAGTACGCTGGAAATGTCCCCCCAGGCTCGGCAGGCCATTGAGCAAGCGCGCCTGTACGAGCAAGCAGCCTTCGACTGCTTCGGGCTATTAGCCTCACGCTGTAATTACGACGTGGCTCAAGGAGTGGATGCACTAGGCCAGCAACGCTCGGGCGTACTTGAACAGTCCTGGCGCATCGGTGGCGCCAGCGCCGCTGAAATTTTTGCCCTTGAAGCCTTCAGCCTGGATGCGGAGCTGCACTGCGTGCGTGCATCCACTTATGAATCCTATGGCGAGAATTCACCTCCAGATGATGCAACCCAGCTTTACAGCGGCAGCGAGCCAGGACTTGGCCTTTTGCGTAAATACGTCAAGGTCGAACCCTATGTCCGCGTTTAGCAAAGATAAAGCGCGGGCCGGTCAAAATAGAGGTAAAAATTTTCGAGGTAACAGGTACTGGGATACTAATTGGCTGTCGGCCTGTTCCTCGGTTTTAAGATCGGTGGGCGTCACGGGGCGCTTGGTTATTGGCGGAGCCAATGCTCCGTGAAACCCGGATATCTGGATGCCTATATCGGCACTGTAAAAAAGGCTCAAGCGCCGTTTTATATGACGACGCTTGAGCCTTTTAACAATCAGCTGCGCGCTCTAGCGGTGTTACGCAAAGCCTTGATCTGATCGTGATTGCGCAATACGCCTTCGTACTGACGCTGTACCAACTCACGAACATTTAGCGGCAGTTCATTTTTCAGAGCTTCGGCGTAGCGCTTTTTAGCGACGTCCTCACCACGCTCGCACTCATTGAGGATGGACTCCTCATCTTTGCCAGACACCAGTGACTTCAGGTCTACCCAACGGCGGTGCAAGTCACCGGCCATGCTGGTGTCATTCTCTGGAGTGCCGCCAAAGCCAAGCACCAGTGTTTGCAGCTCTGCAGCAGCCGTAGCGCACTCACGAGCACGGCTGGTAAATAGACTCTTCAATTCCACATTCTTCACATCCTCTGCGCATGTGCGGAACCCAGCTTCGCCGTCCTTACTCGTTTCAATCAGATCATTGAGTACGCTGATGGTTTTATCCAAGCTTTCATTGCTCATAGTGATTTTCCTTACCGGCATACCGGCTGTTTGATTGCACTCCAGAAGTGTCGGCGCTTGAACTAAGCGTCGACATGATCGTTGCTAGTAGTACCTACCTGTTTGATTCAAGCTACTGCGGCGCACGCACTACTTGATATGGCCCTAGGTATTCCCCAGCAATAGACAGTACTGTACGCACCGCCTGTATGGTTGACCGAAGTATGACGCTAGACGTTCAATTAATTTGATCAACGGCACAAGCAACTTTCTCCACCAACCAGACAATCTCATCATGCTGAAAAGTATTCGTGGGTAGATTAACCCTGCACGGCTTAAATCAAAAACAGATATACAATATCGAGACTTTAAAAACTTGCTAACTGACAAAGCAGGCAAGCAAGAGAAACACTATTGACTGGATGGATTTTTTATTTTCCGTCTAGAGAACAACGATTTGGAGGCTGTAAGCTGTATTGGCTCTCCCGTGAACGTAGGCAACTTTGCTTTTACCCAGTTATTTTTTTTCCCATTCCATCTAACATTACCACCTGACAATTTAACATCTCTTACCAAGTCATGTATTAGTGCGTTCACACATGTTTCAGAGCTTATAGCCTTCCCGTCAATAACCTTACGTAATGCAAGACTTTCATCTATGCGCAGCGTTAGCAGAACGTTGCCATCGGGTCGTTGCGTGAGCGTAGCGGTATACTCTGGCAAAGACTTACAAGCTTCATTGATCATGCTCATCTCTGACCCTCCGTGTTTGAGCCAGATTACTTGAGCACTATGCATGCCAAATCCAAAAAATATTTAACCGCTTGTTTTATCTAAAATATTCCCTACATAAAGCACCAGCCATGAATGCAAACTGCATGAACCCCTATAAACAACATTGCAATTTGCAAGGTTAGCCGGCAGAAGTTCGAGTGCCGTACCACCGAACAAGACGAACTGCCGGCAGTCCCTACGTGCACTACTCCTCAAAACGGCTGAAAGCATCACGATCACGCTCGTAATGTCTCGTCAGCGGAAACGGCGGTAACCACGACTCACGGCGGATTGTCCAAAGCTCGTACGTAGGAATGAGTTGATCGGGCGCATCCAGCGTCCCCAGGTTAACTTCAATTTCGTCGGCACTCTGCGAGTAAACGGAAGAACCGCAGCGAGGGCAGAAGACATGCCCTTGATAGTCCCGCGTTTCACCTGAGATCGTCACCGCCGCCTGCGGGAAAATCGCAGATGCATGAAAAATCGCTCCATGCTGCTTGCGACAATCAAGGCAATGACAAACGCCCACTCGGTAAGGTTTCCCCGACGCAACAAGCCGGACATCGCCGCAAAGGCAACCACCTGTGAATTGATCCATACCCTCCTCCCGAAAACTCAAACAGTCGCAGGCTCTCTGCAATGCCGAAACCTGGAAACTAGGTTTCCCGTACATTCAAGCAAACGCGCAATAGCCTGAGGGCCAAGCCGTGCTAACGACTTGGATCCTAGGAACAGATAATCAAGTTCAATAAAGTTGTCAGCACACGCTGTCCATCTTCTTATTAAGCACCTCGCTCTGAAGGGAATGCAGCCGTTGATGCTCCAGCTTAAAACTGTTCGACTCCCTATCTCCGCTTGTCCATAAGCTGCCCTTCGCAGCTGGAAACCGCTACAATCGCGCCCCTTTCGCGCCTGTGCGCCGGCTTATCTGGACCAAGATTCGTGATTTCCACCGCTAATATCACCATGCAATTCGGCGCCAAGCCGCTGTTCGAGAACGTTTCCGTCAAGTTTGGCGGCGGCAACCGTTACGGCCTGATCGGGGCCAACGGCTGCGGCAAGTCGACCTTTATGAAAATTCTTGGTGATGACCTTGAGCCGTCCGGCGGCCAGGTGATGCTGGAACCGAACGTACGTCTGGGTAAGCTGCGCCAGGATCAGTTCGCCTACGAAGAATTCAACGTGATCGACACCGTGATCATGGGCCACGAAGAGCTGTGGAAGGTCAAAGCCGAGCGCGACCGCATCTACTCGCTGGCAGAAATGAGCGAAGAAGACGGCATGAAGGTCGGCGAGCTCGAAGGTGAGTTTGCCGAGATGGACGGCTACACCGCCGAATCCCGTGCCGGCGAGTTGCTGCTCGGCCTGGGCATTCCGCTGGAGCAACATTTCGGCCCGATGAGCGAGGTCGCTCCCGGCTGGAAGCTGCGCGTGCTGCTGGCCCAGGCGCTGTTCTCCGACCCAGAAGTGCTGCTGCTCGACGAGCCAACCAACCACCTGGATATCAACACCATCCGCTGGCTGGAAAACATCCTGGTGCAGCGCAACAGCACCATGATCATCATTTCCCACGACCGCCACTTCCTCAACTCGGTCTGCACCCATATGGCCGACCTGGACTACGGTGAGCTGCGCCTGTTCCCCGGCAACTATGATGAGTACATGACTGCAGCGACCCAGTCGCGCGAGCAATTGCTGGCCGACAACGCCAAGAAGAAAGCGCAGATTTCAGAGCTGCAGAGCTTCGTCAGCCGCTTCTCGGCCAACGCCTCGAAAGCCAAGCAGGCCACCAGCCGTGCCAAGCAGATCGACAAGATCCAACTGGCCGAGGTCAAGCCATCCAGCCGTGTCAGCCCGTTTATCCGCTTCGAGCAGAACAAGAAGCTGCACCGCCAGGCGGTAATGATCGACAAAGTAGCCAAGGGCTTCGACGGCAAAACGCTGTTCAAGAATTTCAGCTTCCAGGTTGAAGCCGGTGAACGCGTGGCCATTATCGGGCCGAACGGTATCGGTAAAACCACTCTACTGCGCACGTTGATGGGCGAACTTAGCCCGGATGCCGGTACGGTGAAATGGACCGACAGCGCCGAGCTTGGCTACTACGCCCAGGACCACGCCCACGACTTTGAAGACGACGTCAGCCTGTTCGACTGGATGGGCCAGTGGACCACCGGCGAGCAGATGATCCGCGGCACGCTGGGGCGCATGTTGTTCTCCAACGACGAGATCCTTAAATCGGTAAAAGTCATCTCCGGTGGTGAGCAAGGTCGCATGCTGTTCGGCAAGCTGATCCTGCAAAAGCCCAACGTGCTGGTGATGGACGAACCGACCAACCACTTGGACATGGAGTCTATCGAAGCGCTCAACCTGGCGCTGGAGAACTACCCGGGCACCCTGATCTTCGTCAGCCACGACCGTGAGTTCGTCGGTTCCCTGGCCACTCGCATCATCGAGCTGTCGGCCAACGGCATTACCGACTTCAGCGGCACCTACGATGACTACCTGCGCAGCCAGGGCGTGATCGTCTAAATCGGCAGTAACCTGCGCCCAAGCAAAAGCCCGCTCAATTGAGCGGGCTTTTTGCTTTATGCCGTAAATTAGGCGGCGACGAACAACTGCGCAACTTTCGCCTGCGCTGCCGTGAAGGCATTGGCGCGCGGCTCATCGCCGTAAGCCAAACCTTCGGCCCGGACAATCTCAATGTCGGTGATGCCAAGGAAGCGCAGCACGAGCTGCAAATACTCTTCATGGGCCTGGCCGCTTGGCTGACCTGCGTGAATGCCGCCTGCAGTGGAAACGATCACCACCTTCTTACCGCCCGCCAGGCCCTTGGGACCGTTCTCGTCATAAGCGAAGGTCTTGCCGGCTACCGCCACGCGGTCGATCCAGGCCTTGAGCTGGGTCGGTACGGTGAAGTTGTACATCGGCGCACCAATCACGATCGCATCGGCGGCGAGAAACTCATTGAGGGTGCCTTCAGCTAGCTCGACTTCATGCTTTTGCGCCGCATCGCGCAGTTCGGCTGGGGTACCGCCGGCGACCAGACTGGCGGCGGACAGATGGCTCAACGCATCGCTGGCCAGATCGCGATAGCTCACCTGCGCTTCAGGCTCGGCAGCCAGCCAGGCGTCGACCACGGCGCGGCTGAGTTGGCGGGAAGCGGACGAGTCGCCGAGGATGCTGGAATCGAGGTGCAGTAGTTTCATGACAATCTCCAAATTGAGATCGCCCCGCGGCGATCAAGATGCTGGAGATACTATCGATGAATGCAATAGCCGATTAGTCCACGTAAATGCGATAGTTCGTCCCACTGATAGGACGATAAGCCCATGCATGACCTCAACGACCTGTTTTACTTTGCCAAAGTAGTGGAAGCCGGCGGCTTCGCTGCAGCCGGGCGCGTCCTCGGCATCCCCAAATCACGTCTGTCAAGGCGGATTGCCGAACTGGAAAACCGTCTGGGCGCGCGCCTGCTGCAACGTACCACGCGCAAACTGGCGCTGACCGATATCGGCGAGCGTTACCTGCGCCACTGCCAGGCCATGCTGCAGGAGGCGGAACAAGCCGAGGAAACCGTGGCCAGTCTGACCAGCGAGCCACGCGGCCGCCTGCGGGTCAGCGCGCCGGGCGGCATCGCCCTACTGCCTGAGCTGGTGGTGAGTTTTCTCGCGGCCTACCCCAAGGTGCAGCTGGAGCTGATCCAGACCAACCGACGTATCGACCTACTCAACGAAGGCGTGGACGTCGCCTTACGCGTGCGCAGCGCCGAGGACGAAGACCCGACGCTGATCGCCCGCCGCCTACGTCCGGCCCAGGCTTTTATGGTGGCCGCGCCAGGCTTATTGCAGCACGCCAGGATCAGCACACCCGACGATCTTGCTGCACTGCCTGCGCTAGGGGCCCTGGAGGCGGACCGCAGGATTCACCTGCGTTTACAGCATGACAGCGGCCGCGTGCAGGAAGTCATGCTGGAGGCGCGCCTGGCCATCGAGGATTTCAGCGTGCGCAAACACGCGGCCATGGCCGGCCTGGGCTTTACCATGCTGCCCGCGCCCTTGTGTCTGGATGAACTGGCCGATGGCCGACTGATCCGCCTGCTGCCTGACTGGGCGCTGCCCAGCGGCAACCTGCAGGCGGTGTACACCCACAGGCGTGGCATGCTGCCCGCCGTGCGGGCATGGATCGAACATATCAGTGATGCCTTTAGCCGCTGGGATCAGCCGATCTAGCTATGCGCTATTAACGAGGCCTGTGGTTTAACTGGGAAAATGCCGAGCGAGAAATTCCAGCAGCAGCTGATTAACCTGCTCCGCCTGCTCGTTCTGAATCCAGTGCCCGCAGTCCTGCAGCACATGTTGCTCCAGCTGAGTCACGCGCTTGGGCATCTGTTTGAGGGTGTAAGCCTCCAGGGTGCCGACAGGGTCCTTGTCACCCAGCAGAAACAGGGCGGGCTGTTCGATCTGCCGTTCAGCCAGGGCCTCAGTGCGCTGCCAGTTGCGTTCAAAATTGCGGTACCAGTTCAGTGCGCCGTAAAAGCCGCGGTTCTCGAAGGTCTTTAGGTATTGCGCAAAAGAATCTGCATCACACCACTCGGGCAGCACGCCAGGGTCCTGCATGCCATCGAACAACCCAGCACCGGCGGGTTTATCCTGCAGAAAGTGGTCTCTGGGCACGGCCGCTGAGCTGTTGTGCATCATCATGCGCAAGGTTCGCGGGATGTCGGCATCCATCTCCGCCTCGGCGACACCAGGTTCCTGGAAATACACAATGTAATGAAACCGCTCGGCGTACAACTGGCGCATGATCTCGATAGCCGGCTGCCTGGGCCGTCCGCCAAATGGCACCGCCATGCCAACTACCGCCTGCACCCGCGCGGGCTCAAGCAAGGCCAGGTGCCAGGCAATTGGCGCGCCCCAATCGTGGCCGACCACACACACCTGCTGCTGGCAAAGCTGGTTCATGGCCGCCTGGATATCCGCGCAGATGGTCAGCACGTCGTAAGCCGCTGGATCACGGGGCGCACTGCTCTGGCCATAGCCACGCATTTCCGGGATCAGCACGCGGTAACCGGCATCCGCCAGCGGCGCAATCTGCTGGCGCCAGGAATGCCAGCACTCGGGGAAGCCGTGTAGCAACCAGATCGGCCGCCCCGTCGCGGGGCCGGCGCAGTAAAGGCTGAGGTCGATACCGTTGACCTGAAGAAGTTGATGCTCGAGCTGGTGCATGTGCGCCTCCATTAATCGAGACCACTATGACAAAGGCGCCCCCTGGGGTGCGCCTTTTATTGTTCCGCCGAATACGCCAGCAATCAGGGCTGCGCCGTACTCCAGTCAATCAACTGGAACTGCCAGGTTGCCAGGATCAACAAGCCGAAACCGATGCGATACCAGGCAAACGCCGCATAACTATGGTTGCCAATGAATTTGAGCAGCGCCCGCACGGCAATCATGGCGAAGATAAACGAAGTGACAAAACCAATCGCAAACACCGGCAGATCATTGGTTTGGAACAGGTCACGGTACTTGTATCCGGAGTACACCGCAGCCCCCACCATGGTCGGCATGGCAAGAAAGAAGGAAAACTCGGTTGCTGCCTTGCGCGACAGGCCAAACAGCAGGCCGCCGATAATTGTTGCACCGGAGCGTGAGGTACCCGGAATCATCGCCAGGCACTGGGCAAAACCAATCTTCAGCGCATCCTTCCAGGTCATGTCATCCACGCTCTCGGCGTGTACCAGATGCTCGCGCCGCTCGGCCCAGAGCATGATCACCCCCCCCACCACCAACGCCAGGGCCACGGTGATCGGATTGAACAAGTAATGATGGATAAAGTCGGCGAACAGCACACCCAACGCCACGGCAGGTAGGAAGGCAATCAGCAGATTAGTTGTGAAGCGCCGCGCCTGTGGCTCTTTGGGCAGGCCCAGAGCAATTTCGAGAATCTTGCGTCGGTACTCCCATACCACCGCGAGAATCGCGCCAAGTTGGATAATGATATTGAAGGCCATCGCTCGCTCGCCGCCAAAACCAATCAGGTCGGCGACGATAATCTGGTGCCCGGTACTGGAAATCGGCAGAAACTCGGTAACACCTTCAACGATGCCCAGAATCAGTGCCTGTACGGCAACCCAAAGGTCCATCCCCACTCCTAAATGCGTGCTTTATCCGGCACGAACAACGATAAATATAATGATGAACTTGCGAGGGCGTCCGACAAAACCCTCTAGAAAAGGTTCCTCGGGGACAGAAAAAATAATTAAATCACCCACTTAACACGCAACGGTGCAAATCCTAGCAGAGAAGCTGCACATTTAGTGCGAGCCACACGAAGGCAAGCAAAACGCTCACGCCGAGAGAGCCGATGAAATCGCTCACCTACACTTCGCTTATCTGCCAGCTCGCTTAAGGTCTAACCTAGTCAAAAAACGCTCTTGGCCGATACAGAGGCATACAACAATAAGGGAGACACCCCATGAATAGCCTGCGCAGCCTGCCCATTAACCGTCGCCTATGGCTGATCCTGGTGGTCGCCATCGTCATGCTGATTATTCAGGGCGCATTGTTGCTCAAGCAGATCCACAGCGATTTGTATGCTGCCAAAGCCGAGAAAACCCAGCATGTGGTGCAAAGCGCCGCCGGCATCCTGCAGCACTATCACGCCCTGGAAGCTGCCGGCAGCCTACCTCGCGAAGACGCACAAAAGCAGGCGATGGAAACCATCCGCGGCTTGCGCTACGACGGCCAGGAATATTTCTGGATCAATGACCAGACCCCAGTGATGGTCATGCATCCAACCAACCCCAAGCTGGAAGGCCAGAACCTCTCGGGCTTCAAGGACCCTGACGGAAAGGCTCTGTTCAACGAAATGGTCACAATCAGCAAAAGCAAGGGCGCAGGCCAGGTCGATTATCGCTGGCCAAAACCGGGGGCCAGCGACCCCGTGCCAAAGGTGTCTTACGTACAACTGTTCCAACCTTGGGGCTGGATTATCGGCTCAGGCGTCTATGTCGACGACGTACAGGCCGAGTTTCAGGCCCAGGCGTTAAAAGCCATGCTGATAGGTTTGGTGATTGCTGCGCTGGTGGCCCTGCTAATCGTGTTGATCGTCCGTAGCATCACCCAGCCCCTGCAGCAAGCTGTCAGCGCCATGGCTAATATCGCCAGCGGCGATGGCGACCTGACGCGTAACCTCGACACCCACGGCGACGATGAACTCTCTGCTCTGTCCCGCCACTTCAATGCCTTCACCGACAAATTACGCCTGGTGATCAAGCAGTCCCTCGACTCCGCCGGCCAGCTCGATACCGCTGCGCGTAACCTCGGTCAGGTTTCCGGCCAGGCGCAGCAGCACAGCGAACAGCAGTCACAGCAGATGGAGCTGGTTGCCACCGCGATCAATGAAGTGACTTATGGCGTGCAGGATGTGGCAAAAAACGCAGAGCATGCTTCATCCGAAGTGCACGCCGCCGAAGAACAAGCGCTGCAAGGCCAGCAGAACATTGAAGCGAGCCTGCGACAGATCAACGAGCTGTCCGGAACCATCGATCAAGCCGTAACGGTGATTCAGGCCCTGGCCCAGGAAAGCACGCAGATCGGCAGCGTATTGGAGGTAATCCGCTCAATTGCCGAACAGACCAACCTGCTGGCGCTCAATGCTGCCATCGAAGCTGCGCGCGCCGGTGAGCAAGGTCGCGGCTTTGCCGTGGTTGCCGATGAGGTGCGCTTGCTGGCGCAGCGTACGCAAAAATCCACAGCGGAAATCCAGGTAATGATCGAACGCCTGCAAGGCAACTCGGAGGCTGCGGTCAAGGTCATCAATGACAGCAGCAAAGCCTCGCAGCTAACCATCGAACAAGCCAGCCAGGCAGGTGCCAGCCTGACATTGATCGCCAGCGGCCTGCGCAATCTCACCGGTCTGAACGCTTCCATCGCCAGCGCGACACTGCAACAATCGCACGTGGTCGAAGACATCAACCAGAACGTCACCCAGGCAGCCAGCCTGGCCCATAACAATGCCCTGGCGGCGCAACAATCCAGCGATGCCGGGCAACACCTAGGTCAGTTGGCTGAGCAGCTCAATCGGCTGCTCGGGCAGTTCAGGGTATGAGAACGCAATGAGCGAAATGGAACACCAGGAAGTCGACCTGAGCAAACCGCAGAACCAGGATCTGATCTGGGACCTGGACAGCATCGCCCGCCGCGAACTGGCGGAACGTTTTATCAAGCTATTCGAGAACCGCCTGTGCGTGTATTCGGAATCGACACGCCAGCTGTATACCAACTATGACCTGCACTTCCCCAGCGATATGGGCCGCAAGATGGTGGTGCTACCCAACCCCTACGCGTTTCACGACACCCTGCATGGCATCGAGTCCCATGCCGTGCGTAAAACCGGGCTGTGCGTACTGCCCGGCGTGGTCCTGCGCAAGCCTGGCTTGCTGCTGACTACGATGATCAAGGAAGGTGGCCCGGCACCGAAAACCATGCCGTTCAAACCGGCCTTGGCGCAAATCATCAGCAACCAGAAGAAGGCCGGCGATATCTTCCTGCCGATCATGATGAAGGGCGACCTGCGCGAGTTCGATCAGCAGATGCCCTATATCCACCTGCATCGCCTGCAGGTCAGTCGCCTGACGCGACTATCGACCTTCGAGCGCGACGATATCCAGCAGTCCATTACGCGCAAGTTGCTTATGCTCTATCGCCAGGCCGACAGTCTCAGCTGTCACTAGCCGCACGGCCTGTAGACAATAAAAAAGCGGGCATCCATTAATGGGTGCCCGCTTTTTGCTTTATCCGCGGTCAGGTCTTATTGCTGACTGACCCAGAACACCGCAGTGACAACAAAGATCACGATCAAGGCGAAAATAGCCTTGGCATCGACCACGCTGTCAGCATTATCCGGTTCACTGTGTTCGCTCATGGACTACCCCTCTTGTTGTGTTTATGGGTGAATCGTCTTCTGCAGTTAAGACCAGCATGTCCGCTTACTCAAGCCGTAGGGCTATGTTCAATGGCCGACTTATCCCTTTAAGTTCTTTCCATATACTCAAACATCACTTTTGCGCATAACCCTGAGCTGGTATCTTCCTCCGGCTCCGCAGGGAGTGCGCGGCCGTGCGCGCTGATTAGCTGTGAGAACCGGTATACGATATAGCGAGCTAGAGCCATGCCAGGCAAGAACAGGCAGGGCCACGCGCAGCAGATCGGAAACGGGTTCTAAAAGCCTGATAACAGGACACCCCATGTACGTATACGACCAGTACGACCAAAAAATCGTCGAAGACCGCGTCAAGCAGTATCGCGATCAAACCCGCCGTTACCTCGCAGGTGAACTGAGCGGTGAAGAATTCCGCCCGCTGCGCCTGCAGAATGGCCTGTACATCCAGCGCTTTGCGCCCATGCTGCGAGTTGCCGTGCCGTACGGTCTGATGTCGTCCGCCCAAGTGCGCATGATGGCCAAGATTGCCCGTGACTACGACAAGGGTTACGCGCATATCAGCACCCGTCAGAACGTCCAGTTCAACTGGCCGGACCTAGAAGATGTACCCGACATTCTCGCCGAGCTGGCCACCGTGCAGATGCACGCCATCCAGACCAGCGGCAACTGCATCCGTAACACCACCACCGATCAGTTCGCGGGTGTGGCCAAGGATGAACTTATCGACCCGCGTCCGTGGTGCGAAATCATCCGTCAGTGGTCGACCTTCCACCCCGAGTTCACCCACCTGCCGCGCAAGTTCAAGATTGCCGTAAACGGCGCAGTCAGCGACCGTGCCGCGATTGAAGTGCACGACATCGGCCTGGAAGCGGTACAGAACGACGCGGGCGAGCTGGGCTTCCGTGTGTCCGTTGGTGGCGGCCTGGGCCGTACCCCGATCGTTGGCAGCTTTATCAACGAATTCCTGCCGTGGCAGCACCTGATCAGTTACCTCGACGCCATCCTGCGTGTGTACAACCGCTACGGCCGTCGTGATAACAAGTACAAGGCGCGCATCAAGATTCTGGTCAAGGCGTTGACCCCTGAAGTGTTCGCCGAGCGAGTGAATGCCGAATGGGTTCACCTGAAAGACGGTCCGAGCACCCTGACCGAAGCTGAAGTGGCGCGCGTGGCCGCACACTTTATCGACCCAAGCTACAAAGCCCTCGACAATCAGGATACGGCGCTGGCTGCCCTGGATGCCGAACACCCAGGCTTTGCCCGCTGGCGTCAGCGCAACACCTTTGCCCACAAAAAGCCGGGCTATGTCGCCGTGACTCTGTCGCTGAAGCCAACCGGCGTGGCGCCGGGGGATGTCACCGACAAGCAGTTTGATGCAATTGCCGACCTGGCCGACCGCTACAGCTTTGGCGAAGTGCGCAACAGCCACAATCAGAACATCATCCTCGCGGATGTCGAACAGGCGCAGCTGTTCACCCTGTGGGGCGAGCTGCGTGAAAATGGTTTTGCCACGCCGAACGTCGGCCTGCTGACCGATATCATCTGCTGCCCGGGCGGCGACTTCTGCTCCCTGGCCAACGCCAAGTCGATCCCGATTGCCGAAGCCATCCAGCGCCGTTTCGACGATCTGGATTACCTGTTCGACATCGGCAATATCGACCTGAATATCTCCGGTTGCATGAACGCCTGCGGTCACCACCACGTTGGCCATATCGGCATCCTTGGCGTGGACAAAAAAGGCCAGGAGTTCTATCAGGTGTCCCTCGGCGGCAGCGCCGGTCGTGACGCCAGCCTGGCACAGATCCTCGGCCCATCCTTCGCCGAAGCAGACATGGCTGATGTGATCGACAAGATCGTCAAGGTCTATGTCGAGCGCCGCACCGAAGAAGAGAGTTTCCTCGACACCTTCCGCCGTATCGGCGTCGACCCGTTCAAGGAGCGCGTATATGCAGCGAATCATTAAGAACGGCCAGCTGATCGACGAAAGCTGGCACCTGCTGCCCAAGGACGCCACGCTGGACGGCATCCCCAACTGCGACGACCTGATCGTGCCGCTGGGCCTGTGGGTCGAACACAGCACCGCGCTCAAGGCCCGTGATGGCGGCCTGGGCGTATGGCTGGACGCCGGTGAGGAAATCGAGGAAATCGCCGATCAGCTGGATAACTTCCAGGTCATCGCGCTGAACTTCCCGGCTTTTACCGATGGCCGCCACTGCTCCACCGCCTACCTGCTGCGCACCCGTTATAGCTACACCGGCGAAGTGCGCGCCATCGGCGATGTGCTGCGTGATCAGCTGTTCTCTTACCTGCGCGTGGGCTTCGATGCCTTCGCCCTGCGTGAGGACAAAGACCCGCTGGACGCCTTGAAAGCCTTCGAGGAGTTCAGCGAGGTTTATCAGGCCTCCACGGACCAGCCACTGCCGCTGTTCCGTCGCCGCGCCTGATTGGCTCAGCACTGAAAAGCCCCGCTCTGCGGGGCTTTTTTATGTCAGGCTTTCACGCTGTCCCAGGCCACTTGCGCCAGTAACTCGCGGCAATCTGCCAGTCGCGTCTGCGTGCGCCCCGCCAGCCAGTTGCGCGAAAAGTCGTGGGTCGGCCCGATGATCACCGAAGCAAAGCAGTCCACCGGCATGGCCTTGAACAGCCCCTCTTCGCGGTAGCGCGAGAGCGCGGCAAAGATTCGCTGAAAGTGCTCGCGGTTGGCCTCACGCAACTGCTCACCCATTTCCCCCGCCTCCACCCGACTACGACTGTGCAGGACAAAACGCGCCCAATCAGGGTTAGCAGCCACCCAGTCGATATAGCTGGTGACCAGCAGCTTGACGCAGGCCTCGGCGCTGTCAGCGTTGACAAAGCCCTCCTCCAGCATCGCTGCATACTCAGCCGTACCTGCCAGATAAAGCGCGGCGATGATCCGCTCCTTGTTGCCGAAGTGGTGGTACAGGCTGCCGATGCTGGCCTCAGAACGATCACGGATCATCTCGATGGTGGTGCCATCGACGCCCACCTCGGTGAAACAGGCCAGCGCGGCCTGAAGGATTTCATCTTTGCGGGAACGACGGGCCATGCTTTCCTCGGCGACAATTTAACTAGAATATATTTCTAGAATTAAATTCTAGTATTTGTATACTGCCCTGGCGCGCACGTCTCTTCAATCAGTAAACAGGCCAGGAGAATCCCATGAGCCAGATGTTACAGATGTTCCAACAGGCAGGCCCGCTGCAGTTCAGCGCTATGATCGGCCAGGTCGCGCCCTACTTCGCCAGCATCGCCCCGCAATTCGTCGAGCTGCGCCCAGGCTATGCCGAAGTGACCTTCCCCAAACGCGGTGAAGTGCTCAACCATATCGGCACCGTGCACGCGATAGCTCTGTGCAACGCGGCTGAACTGGCTGCCGGAACCATGACCGATGCCTCTATCCCAAAAGGTTGCCGCTGGATTCCGCGCGGTATGACAGTGGAATACCTAGCCAAGGCCGATGGTGATATTCGCGCCGTGGCCGATGGCAGCGCCATCGACTGGAGCCAGCTGGGTGACGTGACCGTGCCGGTACAAGCCTTTGTCGGCGACAAAGCGGTGTTTCGCGCAGATATCACCATGTACGTCAGTCAGGCCTGAGGCCCAGACACACAAAGGCCCGGTAATACCGGGCCTTGTTACTCACGCAATCACTCAACCCAGATTGACCAGGACTCGCCCAACTTGTTTACCCGCAAGCACTTGGGCAATCGCCGCTGGCAATTGCTCAAGCGTCACTTCGCTGACCAGTGCATCCAGCTTGACCTTCCACTGCAGCGACAGCCTGTCCCACATCGAAGCCTTGACCACCAAGGGCAGCTCGACCGAATCCACCCCGAGAAGATTCACTCCACGGAGGATAAACGGCAGCACGCTACCCTTGAAACCAACGCCCGCCGTCAGCCCACAGCAGGCAACGCTGGCACCGTAGCGCAGCGACTTGACCACGTTGAATAAAATATCCCCGCCTACACAATCCACCGCACCGTCCCACTGCTCCTTGAGCATCGGCTTGTCGGTGCCGTCCAGCAGCTCAGAACGCAGCACAATCTGCTGCGCGCCCAATGCTTTCAGATAATCCGCCTGCTCCACTTTGCCGGTCGATGCCGCAACGCGGTAACCCAGGGTGGTCAGTAGCGCCACCGCGACACTGCCAACGCCACCGGTGGCACCGGTCACCAATACGGTACCGGCATCCGGTGTCAGTCCGCTTTGCTCCAGCTTGTCGACACACAGCGCAGCCGTCAGCCCCGCAGTGCCCAGCACCATGGCCTCACGCAGCGACAAGCCCTTGGGCCGCTTCAGAGCCCAGCAGGCGGGAATACGAATGTACTGAGCAAAGCCGCCAGAGGTGTTCATGCCCAGGTCATAGCCGGTGACAATTACCTCATCGCCAGCACTGAATTCAGCCACGCTGGACGCCTCCACTACACCGGCAGCATCGATACCTGGGGTGTGCGGAAAACTCTTGGTTACACCGCGGTTGCCACTGGCCGACAAGGCATCCTTGTAGTTGAGTGAAGAGTACTTGACCCGAACCAGCAGCTCGCCGGCCGGCAAATCGTCGACTTCACGCTGCACGATCACCTGCTCAAAACCGCCCGCTGCGCTCTCACGGGCCTGCAATGCATTGAACTTGCTCATGTGGACTCCCTTTAAATGGTTACCAGAAGCGCTGCTGATTCAAACGACTCAGCCAGTTCAGGACGAAACGGTCCAGCGCCACGCTGCCCGCCAGCCCGACGCGCTCCTGCAGGGTTTTCTTCTCGGCATAGTGCAAATGAAACAGCTCGGCGCTCTTGGCGCGTTCTGCCAAATATTCGTCGCTGGTCTTCAGCTCATCGACCAGTTGCTTCTCCAGCGCCGTCAAGCCCAGCCAGACTTCGCCGGTGGCAATCTGGTCAATGTCCAACTGCGGCCGATAGCGGGCGACAAAGCCCTTGAACAACTCATGGGTAGTTTCCAGGTCTTCCTGGAACTTCTCCCGGCCCTTCTCGGTGTTCTCGCCGAACACAGTCAGAGTGCGCTTGTACTCACCGGCCGTAAGCACTTCAAAATCGATGTCATGTTTTTTCAGCAGACGGTGCACGTTGGGCAGCTGAGCCACTACCCCAATCGAGCCGAGAATGGCAAAAGGTGCGGAGATAATCTTCTCGCCAATGCAGGCCATCATATAGCCGCCGCTGGCCGCGACTTTATCGATGCAGACAGTCAGCGGTACACCCGCCTGGCGGATACGCACCAGCTGCGAGGAAGCCAGGCCATAGCTGTGCACCATGCCGCCGCCGCTTTCCAGTCGCAGCACCACTTCATCCTGCGGCGTGGCCATAGTCAGTAAAGCAGTGATTTCGTGGCGCAGGCTGTCAGTGGCCGAGGCTTTGATATCACCGTCGAAATCCAGCACGTAGACGCGTGGTTTATGGATACCGGCTTTCTTCTCCTGCTTGGCGGCCTTGGCTTCGGCTTTGCCCGCCGCTTTCAGTTGCTCTTTGTCGAGCACCGCATGCTCCATACGCTGATGGAGCTGCCTGAAGAAGTCATTGAGCTTGTTCACCTGCAACTGACCAGTGCCCTGCCGGCCCTTGCTGCGCAGCGCGGCAATCGTCACCAGCACCACCAAAATGGCGACAACCAGGGTTACTGTCTTGGCCAGAAAGCCGATGTACTCTGCAAAAAACTCCACGTATTTCCCCTTGTCCCAATGGCAGCGCGTGCACATTGGCCGCGCTGAATAGTGCCCAAGCATACCGAGGCCATGGATTGGCGGCCAGCAAGCAAGGTCTAGACATTCAGCGGATTCATGCAATTCAAACAAGCGTATGTTTTTACGTTGACAGCTCCTGAGCTTCCTCATACCCTCGCGAAACTTTCAACGTACCGGAATCGAGCGGACGTGGGCAGCATCTACCTGATTCGACATGGCCAAGCCTCCTTCGGTGCAGACGATTACGATGTGCTATCGCCCATCGGAATTCGCCAGGCCGAAGTGCTGGGCGCGCACCTCGCGCAACTCGGCACACGCATTGATCGTAGCGTCAGTGGTGACCTGCGCCGCCAGCAGCACACAGCCAATAGCGCCTTGCAGCCACTGCATGAGGCTGGCCTGGCCATACCGCAGCTGGACATTGACGCAGCATTTAATGAGTTTGATGCAGACGCCGTGATCCGCAGCCTGCTGCCCGGCATGCTTGGCGAAGAACCTGAAGCCCTGCATATCCTGCGTAACGGCGCGAGCAATCGTGCTGAATTTCAGCGCCTGTTCGCCAAGCTGATTGGCCGCTGGATTGCCGGCGAACACGACACGCCGGAGCTGCAAAGCTGGCAGGGCTTCGTCGAGCAGGTCCAGGGCGGCCTCAACCGCCTGCTGGAGCAGGCCGAGAGCAAACAGAACATTGCCGTATTCACCTCGGGCGGCACTATTACCGCCCTGTTGCACCTGATTACCGGTATCGCGCCTGCGCAGGCTTTCGAGCTGAACTGGCAAATTGTTAACACCTCACTAAGCTGCCTGAAGTTTCGCGGCGGCCAAGTGAGCCTGGCTTCCTTCAACAGCCATGTGCATTTGCAGCTGTTGAAGGCGCCGGAGCTCATCACTTATCGCTGAGCTGCGGCCCACTGCACCCATCAAGGGCGCTAGAAAAACCTGAGAAAAAGGAAGAACCATGAGCGTTGCAGACATCGTCAATACCATGCAGTCCAAATTCAACGCCGGTGCCGCTGCAGGCCTGGATCTGGTGTTCCAATTCAACATCGAAGACGGCGAAAACTATGCGCTGATCGTCAAAGACGGCACCTGCGCCGTTGAGAAAGGCGACAACGCCAACGCCAACGTGACCCTGATCATGGACACCGAAACCTTGAAGGGCATCACCAGCGGCGAAACCGACGGTATGCAAGCGTTCATGTCCGGCAAACTGCGCGCCGAAGGCGACATGATGCTGGCCATGAAACTGGGCGAGCTGTTCCCGGTTTAAGCGTCAAGGCAACGAAGATACAAAACAAACCGGAGTCTTCGACTCCGGTTTTTTTATGGCTATGTCCCAATTACGTGTTGCATGGTCCGACCAACCGCCTCCTGGATACAGTGAACGGGCTGAATACGCTGCTGATAGCGTTCAAGCATGCGGCGCCAGCCCAGGTAGTTCGGGAGGTAGCGGCTGGCGACACCATGAAA
>NZ_CAXAOW010000004.1:0-266502 GCF_963970805.1 Pseudomonas sp. EA_35y_Pfl2_R5
ATTACTCACCATGTCGTCCACTCGCGCCCTGGCGAGCGGGTACGCCAGGGTGCTTTCCACATTCAGAATGTTAATGCCTACCACAGCCGACTGAAGAGTTGGATGACTCGCTTTCATGGTGTCGCCACCCGCTACCTCCCGAACTACCTGGGCTGGCGCCGCATGCTTGAACGCTATCAGCAGCGTATTCAGCCCGTTCACTGTATCCAGGAGGCGGTTGGTCGGACCATGCAACACGCGATTGGGACATAGCCAATAAAAAAGGGAGGCCTAAGCCTCCCTTCTTCATATCGTTGCCGCGCTTAGAACAGTACGCGGCTACGGATGGTGCCTTTAACGTGTTGCAGCTTCTCCAGCGCCAGATCGGAGTAATCGGCGTCGACGTCGATGACCACGTAGCCGACCTTGTCATTGGTCTGCAGGAATTGGCCGGAGATGTTGATGCCGTTTTCGGCGAACACGTTGTTGATCTCGCTCATCACGCCCGGGATGTTGGCGTGGATGTGCAGCAGGCGGTGCTTGCCCGGGTGCGCCGGCAGGGCCACTTCAGGGAAGTTGACCGAGGACACCGAGGTACCGTTGTCGCTGTACTTGACCAGCTTTTCAGCCACTTCCAGGCCGATGTTGGCCTGGGCTTCGGCAGTCGAACCACCGATATGCGGGGTCAGGATCACTCGGTCCAGGCCACGCAGCGGGCTTTCGAACTCTTCGTCATTGGACTTCGGTTCGACCGGGAACACGTCGATGGCGGCGCCAATCAGGTGCTCGTCCTTGATCGCGGCGGCCAGGTGATCCAGCTCGACCACGGTGCCGCGAGCGGCGTTGATCAGGATGCCGCCCTTTTTCATCGCGCGGATTTCCTTCTCGCCGATCATCCACTGGGTGGATGGCAGCTCAGGCACGTGCAGCGACACGATGTCGCACATGCCCAGCAGGTCGTGCAGCTTGGCGATCTGGGTGGCGTTGCCCAGCGGCAGTTTGGTCACGGTGTCATAGAAGAACACCTGCATGCCCATGGCTTCAGCGAGTACCGAGAGCTGGGTGCCGATCGAGCCGTAACCAACGATACCCAGCTTTTTGCCGCGGATTTCGAAGGAATTGGCTGCTGATTTGATCCAGCCGCCACGGTGGCAAGAGGCGTTCTTCTCGGGAATGCCGCGCAGCAGCAGGATGGCCTGGGCCAATACCAGCTCGGCTACCGAGCGGGTGTTCGAATACGGTGCGTTGAACACGGCGATACCGCGCTCGCGGGCGGCGTCGAGGTCCACCTGGTTGGTGCCGATGCAGAAGCAACCGACGGCCACCAGCTTGTTCGCGCAGTCGAACACTTCGGCTGTCAGCTGGGTGCGCGAGCGGATACCGATAAAGTGCGCGTCGGCGATCTTTTCTTTCAGCTCGTCGTCGGAGAGTGCGCCCTTGAGGTACTCGATGTTGGTGTAACCAGCGGCCTTCAGGGTGTCCACTGCATTCTGGTGGACGCCTTCAAGAAGAAGGAACTTGATCTTGCTCTTGTCGAGAGAGGTCTTGCTCATCGGAGTACCTGTTGTCCCACAAATAGTGTCAGGGAAGAGGCCGAGCGCCGCCGGCCGCAGGCCGCAGATCGGCGCGGGGGCACGATTCACGGGGGGCGTATGCTAGCATACGAGCCCCGCGAAACACCTACCCTGGCAGATGAAGCGTGCTCAGGGTGACCATGAATCGTTTGAGAGTTCCGTAGATGACCAACCCTGCGCTGATCGAAGAGCTGAAGACCCTGGTTGAGCCCGGCAAAGTGCTCACCGATGCCGATTCCCTCAATGCTTACGGCAAGGACTGGACCAAGCACTTCGCCCCAGCGCCGCTGGCGATTGCCTTCCCCAAGAGCATCAAGCAGGTCCAGGCTATCGTCCGTTGGGCCAATCAGCACAAGGTCGCGCTGGTGCCCTCCGGTGGCCGTACTGGGTTGTCCGCTGGCGCTGTGGCAGCCAATGGCGAAGTGGTCGTCGCCTTTGACTATATGAACCAGATTCTCGACTTCAATGAATTCGATCGCACCGCCGTTTGCCAGCCAGGTGTGGTGACCAAGCAGCTGCAGATGTTCGCCGAGGACAAAGGGCTGTATTACCCGGTGGACTTCGCCTCGGCCGGTTCCAGCCAGATCGGCGGCAATATCGGTACCAATGCCGGCGGCATCAAGGTGATTCGCTACGGCATGACCCGCAACTGGGTGGCCGGGCTGAAGGTGGTTACCGGCACCGGCGAGCTGCTGGAGCTGAACAAAGACCTGATCAAGAACGCCACCGGTTATGACATGCGCCAGCTGTTTATCGGTGCCGAAGGCACTCTGGGCTTCGTGGTTGAGGCCACCATGCGCCTGGATCGTGCACCAAAGAACCTTACCGCGATGGTGCTCGGCACCCCGGACTTCGACTCGATCATGCCGGTGCTGCATGCCTTCCAGAACAAGCTCGACCTGACGGCTTTCGAGTTCTTCTCCGACAAGGCCCTGGCCAAGATCATGGCACGTGGTGACGTGCCTCCAGCGTTTGAAACGGATTGCCCGTTCTACGCCCTGCTGGAATTCGAAGCCACCACCGAGGAAGTCGCCGAAGCAGCACTGGCCACCTTCGAGCATTGCGTTGAGCAGGGCTGGGTGTTGGACGGGGTGATGAGCCAGAGCGAGCAGCAGCTGCAGAACCTGTGGAAGCTGCGTGAGTACATCTCGGAGACCATCAGCCACTGGACGCCGTACAAGAACGATATCTCGGTTACTGTCTCGAAAGTTCCGGCATTTCTGCACGATATCGACGCCATCGTCGGCGAACACTACCCGGATTTCGAAATCGTCTGGTTCGGCCATATCGGCGACGGCAACCTGCACCTGAATATCCTGAAGCCGGAGAATCTGTCCAAGGACGAGTTCTTCGCCAAGTGCGCCACGGTCAACAAGTGGGTGTTCGAGACCGTGCAGAAGTACAACGGCTCGATCAGCGCCGAACACGGCGTGGGCATGACCAAACGCGATTACCTGACCTATAGCCGCTCGGAAGCCGAGATTGGCTATATGAAGGCGATCAAGGCGGTGTTCGACCCGAACGGGATTATGAACCCAGGCAAAATCTTCCCGCTCTGATGGCGTGGCGGCTGTTGCCTGCACCTTTGGTCGCAACGACAGCCCGTGAAGGTTCGTCCACCATGGGCGATCAACGATTCAGATCGTAGGGCGGGGTTACCGCTCTACGCCGCCTGCTCGCACAACGAGCGGCGTTATGCATTCCCATCAGGAGTTGCTTATGAGTTACCAGCATCAGTATGTCGATGGCACCCATATCCATTTCCCCATGGGCAAGGTGGTGTGTATCGGCCGCAATTACGCCGAGCACGCCAAGGAACTGAACAACCCGGTGCCAACCGAACCGTTACTGTTTATCAAGGCGGGCAGTTGTGTGGTGCCGCTGGATGACGGCTTCACCCTGGTCGAGGGCAAGGGTGACGTGCATTACGAAGCGGAAATTGCCGTACTGATCGGCAAGCCGCTGTCGCGTACGCCGAACGCCGAAGAAGTGCGTGATGCTATCTCCGGTTTCGCTCCGGCATTGGACCTGACCCTGCGTGACCTGCAGGCCACGCTCAAGGCCAAGGGTTACCCCTGGGAAACCGCCAAATCCTTCGACGGTGCCTGTGTGCTGGCACCGTTCGTACCGGGCGATGTCGTAGAAGACCTGGCCGATATCGGCATCCGTCTCTCGATCAACGGCGAGCTGCGTCAGGACGGCAGCAGCCGTGACATGCTCAACCCGATTCTGCCGATGATCCAACATATCTGCGGCCACTTCAGCCTGCAGCCTGGCGATGTAATCCTTACCGGTACGCCAGTGGGGGTCGGCCCGCTGCACAAGGGCGATGAGCTGGTGCTGGAGCTGGTTGGTCATAGCCACTTCGAGAGTCGCGCGCTCTGACTGCAATGCCTGAGTCGCCCCGTTGGTAACGGGCACCTGGAGGTGCCCGCTGACTGATGGCGTAACAGAAACTTAAGCGTTGCTCTCTAGTCTGATAGCCATCGTTCTTATTGGGTGTGTGCGATGTCGATCTGGATTTCTTGGTTGGCGCGTCTGCGCTGGCTAATCCTGCTGTTATTGCTTGTAGCCTGTGGGTTGCTGGTCAGTTATAGCCACTGGGACGATCGCCTGTCCTTCTGGGTTCACGAACAGCAGGTGAGCGCTGCCGAACAGTCGCGTAGCATCTGGCTGCCGGGCTATAGGGCCGTATTACAGGGCAAGCCGTTGCAGGGGCTGGATGAGGTGTCGGGACTCACCTACAGCGCCGCCAGCAATACCCTGTTTACCGTGACTGGCTACGATCCTCAACTGATCGAGTTGTCACTTGATGGTCAGGTGATGCGGCGTATCGATCTGCATGGTTTTGCCAATCCAGAAGGCGTGGAAATGCTCACTGATGGGCGTTTGGCGATCATCGATGAGCGCAAGCATACCCTGACAACTTTCAAGCTGGACGCTCTAACTCGCAGTCTGGAATTTGCCGACTATCCCTCGTTTGACCTCGGCTTTGCAGGCGCTGGCAATAATGGCTTCGAGGGCATCGCCTGGGACTCGCGCAATAAGCGTGTATTGCTAGGCAAGGAGCGTGCGCCTTTAGGGTTATTCAGCATGCCGTTCCCGGGTGAGGATGGGGCCGCAGGTACTTTGCAACCGCTGTCCTCGGAACGCTTGTTTCTGCGTGATATTTCTTCACTGACCTACGATGCCCGAACTGGTAACTCCCTGGTGCTTTCTGATGAGTCCCGCTTGTTACTGGAAGTGGACGGCGGAGGTGAGCCGGTCAGTTTTATTAGCCTGGCCACGGGCATGAATGGCCTGCGCAGTGGTATCAAACAGGCCGAAGGGGTAACCATGGATTCGGCCGGCAATATCTATATCGTCAGCGAGCCCAACCTGTTCTATGTCCTGCGCAAGGAGCCGGTGGCTGAACAGCCCGCTGCTGCGGATTAAGTTTGGCTTAAGCACCGTTTAAGCCTGGCTTCAGCTAGGCCCTCTAATCTGACCCCATCACCTAACTGATTAGAGGGTTACCCATGAAGCGTTTCACTTTGGCTCTGTTGCTGGTCCCACTGTTTTCCACTGCCGCGATGGCCACCGGTTACACCGGCCCAGGCGCCACTGCTCAGGTCACCACCGTGGCTGCGGCGCTGGACGCTGCCGACGATACGCCGGTAGTGCTGCAAGGGCAGATCGTCAAGCGTCTGCAGGATGAGCTGTATGAGTTTAAAGACGCCAGCGGCACCATCAATGTTGAGATCGACGATGAGCATTGGCCAGCCCAGGCCGTTTCCGAAACGGCTAAGGTGAAAATCACTGGCGAGGTCGACCGAGACCTGACCAGCCGCGAAATCGATGTCGAGTACCTCGAGCTAGTCAAGTAAGCCGCATCCATCATCTGCCCGCGTCAGCCCGAAGCTCTGCTTCGGGCTGACGCCGTTGTGTCCCCCGTTATTGTTGAGAGTGAAGCGCCATGCGAGATCATTTAACCCTGAAGCGCCTGTTACTCAGCCTGGTTGCGCTGGCGCTGTTGCTACTTGGCTTGGCCGCCCAGGAGTACCGTCTGTTTGAGCGTGCCTGGTTCAATGTGCAGCAATGGCAACAACCGGGCAAAGGGCTGCAAACTTCCGTGCTGTTGTCGGATTACCAGGTGGATATCGAGGCCAAGGTGATTCAGGGGCTAAATGATGATGTCTCTGCGCTGACCTACGATCCGGACCGCAATAGCCTGTTTACTGTGACCAACCAGAATCCGCAGTTGATTGAGCTGTCGCTGGATGGCGAGCTGTTGCGGCGTATCGACCTACATGGTTTTGGCGACGCCGAGGCAGTCGAGTACATCAGTCCTGGCTTGTACGTCATCAGCGATGAGCGCCAGCATCGTCTGATCAAAGTGCGGGTGGACGATGCCACCACTGAGCTGCATGCCGACCAGGCGCAGCAGTTCTCCCTGGGTATCGGCCTGAATGGCAACAAGGGCTTTGAAGGGTTGGCCTACGACTCGGTCGGCCAGCGCCTGTTTGTTGCCAAGGAGCGCGATCCGATGCGTATCTACGAGATTCACGGCTTCCCCCAGCGGGATCCGCAGCAACCCTTCGCGGTGCATGTGGTGGATGATCAGAAGCGCGATGCCGGGTTGTTTGTCCGCGATCTGTCCAGTCTGCAGTTTGATGAGCGCAGCGGCCATCTGTTGGCGTTGTCCGATGAGTCGCGACTGGTGCTGGAGCTGAATATCAAGGGCAAGCCGATCAGCAGTTTGTCGCTGCTCGGTGGGCGTAATGGTCTGAGCCGCAGTGTGCCCCAGGGAGAGGGCATCGCCATGGATAACCAGGGCGTGCTCTATCTGGTCAGCGAGCCCAATCTGTTTTATCGCTTCAAGAAACCAGGCGTCTAGCGCGTGACGTGACTGCTGCGACCGCCGGTGGCAGCAGGCGTGCGGTCTTCCATTCAAAGCCCAGGGTCAGGCCAATAGCGGCACAGGCCAGGCCGCCGGCCAGCCCCCACCACACGCCTTCAGCGCCCCAGCCCAGCGGGAAGGCTAGAGCCCAGGCCAGTGGCGCCCCAACAGCCCAATAGCAGCCGAGGCCGACCCAGAAGGTGGTCTTGGCATCCTTGAGGCCGCGTATCGCGCCCATGGCGATGGTCTGGATGCCGTCAAAAAACTCGAACCAGGCGGCAATCGCCAGCAGCGCTACGGCCAGGGATACCACCTCGGCATAGGTGCTGTCCGTGTGGTCGAGAAACAGTCCGACCACCCAGTGCGGCGCCAGCCAGAACAGGCAGGCGAAACCCAGCATGCACAGCGCGCCCAATCCCAGGCCCAGGCGACCGGCGTGGCGTGCCTGTAGCAGGCGGCCGGCACCGAAGTGTTGACCGATGCGGAAGGTTACCGCGTAGGAAATCCCCACCGGCACCATAAAGGCCACGTACACCGACATGATCGCGATCTGGTGCGCCGCCAGCTGGGTGCTGCCCAGCGCGCCCATGCACAGCGCGGCAAAGGCAAACAACCCGGACTCCACCGCATAGGTGCCGCCAATCGGCAGGCCCAGGCGCAGCAGCTCTTTCAGCTCGGCCCAGACCGGCCGCAGCAGCCCGCGCCATAGCGGGTAAGGGCTATAAGCGCTGTGGTGCAGCACATGCCAGGCCAGCAGCAGCGCCATGACATTCATCACCACGGCGGTGACTAGGCCGATGCCAGCCAGGCCCAGTGGCGGCAGGCCGAACCAGCCCTTGATCAGCGCATAGTTGAGGATGAAGTTGGCCAGCGCGCCGCCGATGCTGATGGCCATCACCGGGCCAGGGCGGCCGATGGCGCTGGTAAAGCCGCGCAGCGCCATAAAACTCATATAGCCGGGTAGGGCAAATACCAGGGTGGAGAGAAACTGCATGCCGCCACTGACGTTCTCCGGCTGCTGGCCGAAATACAGCAGCGCCGGGCCTAGGTTCCACAGCGCCAGGCCGGCCAGCAGCGCTAGACCCCAGCCGAGCCACAGACCGTTCTGCGTCAGTCGGGTAACGCCGGCGGCGTCTTGCGCGCCGTGACGGATCGCCACCAAATTGCCGACCGAGGCAATCACCCCAACGCAGAATATCGACACAAAGGAATAACTGGCCGCGCCCAGCCCGCCGGCCGCCAGGGTTGCGGGGCCGAGTAGGCCCATCATCACCGTATCGGTAAATACCATCAGTACATGTGCCAGTTGCGCAGCAATCAACGGCCCGGCGAGTTTCAGGATGGCGCGCAGTTCGTCACGAAGCGGATGCAGCATGATGAGTTCTACTCAGTTAGAAGGCTTGCCCGGGTCATCCGCGCAGGCAGAGAATGCGCCTATTCTCATAAGCCAGCCGTGGCAGCACAAAAGGATAATAGCGATGACACGCATGACTATTACTCATGGATTACGGTCGTGAGCCAGCGCTTGCCGCCGCTCTATGCCCTGCGCGCTTTCGAGGCGGCAGCACGGCACAGCTCCTTTACCCGCGCCGCCGAAGAACTGGCGATCACCCAGAGTGCGGTCAGCCGGCATGTGCGCACTCTGGAGGAGCACTTCGCCTGCCGGCTGTTCGAGCGCCGCGGCCGCAGCCTGCAACTCAGCGAAACCGCGCGCATGCTGCTGCCGGGGCTGCGCGATGGTTTTGAGGCGTTGGAGCGCGCCTGCAACACCCTGCGCGTCGACGACGCGGTGTTGCGTCTGAAGGCCCCGTCGACCTTGACCATGCGTTGGTTGCTGGCGCGCCTGTCGCGCTATCGCCTGAGCAGCGCCAGTGAGGTGCAACTGACCAGCGCCTGGATGGACGTGGACAAGGTGGACTTTCTGCATGAGCCGTTCGACTGCGCCGTGCTGCTCAGTCAGGGCGACTTCCCGGAGGAGTGGGAGAGCACCGAGCTGTTTGCCGAATGGTTGATTCCGGTCTGTGCGCCTGAATCCTTGAGCGAACAGCCCTGGGATCTGCCACGTCTGCAGGCCGCCGAACTGCTGCATCCGACGCCAGATCGCCGTGACTGGCGACAGTGGCTGCAGGCAATGGGCCTGGCGGATCAGGTGCCGCTCAAGGGCGGTCAGGTATTCGACACCCTGGAGTTGGGCATGGTGGCGGCGGCGCGTGGCTATGGCGTGTCGATCGGTGATCTGGTGATGGTCGCCGAGGATGTCGCGCAAGGGCGGCTCGGCCTGCCATGGCCCAGCGCGGTGCCCAGCGGTTGCAGCTACTACCTGGTATGGCCCAAGGCACGCCGAGGCCAGGAGCGTTTTCGTCGTTTGCGCGACTATCTGGTGGCGGATGTGGCGGCGATGCAGTTGCCCGTGGTCGAACGGGTGGGCAATCGGGCGCGTTAGCACGGCAGCGCATAAGGCGTAAAAAATATTGGACTATCGTTTGGCGGCTTTATCAGACTAATGCTGTTAAAACAGCAGCTTGCTTTGTTTTTTGGGCTGAGTTGTCTGCTGCTTGCGGTCTGATTTCTTAACAATACGCGCTTATTTGTTTGACATATTTTACGGCTTTGGCAGACTGGCTTCCGGGTTGTGACTGCCAGGTGAGCGTTTCTTGCGCAGCTGATGCCGCTGTGGCGGACATCTAGACAGGCACAATCAGCCGTAAAACAGAAGGCGCGCGACAGCCGTCAGCCTTCTGCACAACAACGGCAGCCAATCCCGGCTGCCCCAAGGTGATGTATGTCCAACAACAATACGAAACAGCGCCCAGGCGCGCGTAAACCGGTTGTCCTGATGTCCATGGGCGCTCAAGAGCGCAAAGGGCATGCCTATCAAGTCATGACCCACAAATACATATCTCCTCTGGTTGAACTGTCTGGCTGTGTGCCGCTGCTGGCGCCGAGCTGCTGCGGCGCCGACGATATCGAGCAATACCTGTCAATGGTCGACGGCGTGTACCTGACCGGTGCGGGCAGCAATATCGACCCAGCCCTCTACGGCCAGGAAAACCTGACTCCGACCAAGGGCCAGGATAAGGGCCGTGATCTGTTTGATATTCCACTGATTCGCGGCGCGTTGGCCCGTGGTCTGCCGCTGTTCGCGATCTGCCGTGGCATGCAGGAAATTAACGTGGCCCTGGGCGGCAATATTCACCAGAAGGCTTACGAGGTCGACGGCATTGATGACCACCGCGAGGACTCCGGCGATCCGGTAGATGTGCAGTACGCCGACAGTCATACCGTACAGGCGTTACCCGGCAGTTGGTTTGCCGAGTTGATGGGTGATGCGCCGTTTGCGGTCAACTCGTTGCATGGTCAGGCGCTGGACAAGCTGGGTGAAGGCATCGAAGCCTTGGCCCATGCCGACGATGGCCTGGTTGAGGCGATTCACCTGCCGGGCACTGAGCAGTTCACTCTGGCGGTGCAGTGGCATCCAGAGTGGCAGGCGGCGCAGAACCCGCACTCGGTGAAAATCTTCCAGGCGTTCGGTGATGCCTGTCGTGAGCAGCTGGCCCGCCGCGAGCAGTAAGGGTTCTAGCTCCATATAAAGAAGCCCCGCATGCGGGGCTTCTTTATGGCTGCGATTCAGGTACCGCTGATACTGAGGCGGTATTGCAAGGCTTCACCCAGGTGGCTGCGGTGGATATGCGCGGCACTGTCCAGGTCGGCCAGGGTGCGCGCCACCTTCAACACCCGGTGCGCCGCACGCAGGCTCAGGCCGAGGCGTTCGCAGGCGTTTTCCAGCCACTGGCGGTCTTCGCCCTGCAGGCTGCAATGCTGCTGGACGCCGTTAAGATCCAGATGCGCATTGGCGCAGCCCTGGCGTGCCTGTTGCTGCTGGCGAGCCTGTACGACCTGGGCGGCCAGTTCGGCGCTGCTTGGGCCGGGTTCGGCGTTGGCATCCAGCCGGGTGGTTTCCCGTGGCACGCTGAGGTGCAGGTCGATGCGGTCGAGCAGCGGGCCGGAGAGTTTGCCGCGGTAGCGCTGGATCTGCTCGCTGGAACAGCGGCAGCGCCCGGACGGATCGCCTAGATGTCCACAGGGGCAGGGGTTCATCGCCGCCACCAGCTGAAAGCGCGCGGGAAAGCGCACCTTGTCGCGGGCGCGGGCAATCACGATTTGCCCGCTTTCCAAAGGCTCACGTAAGACCTCCAACACTTTTCTGTCGAATTCAGGCAGCTCGTCCAGAAAAAGCACGCCGTGATGGGCCAAGGTAATTTCGCCAGGTTGCGGGCGACTGCCCCCGCCGACCAGCGCCGGGCCGGATGCACTGTGATGAGGCGTTCTAAAGGGCCTTTGCGGCCAGGCGCTTAGCGGCGTGTGACTGGCCACGGAATGAATGGCCGCCACTTCCAGTGCTTCCTGTTCATCCAGTGGTGGCAGCAGGCCCGGCAGGCGGCTGGCCAGCAGGGTTTTGCCGGTGCCGGGTGGCCCAGTAAACAGCAGGTTGTGCGAGCCGGCCGCCGCCACCAGCAGCGCGCGTTTGGCGGCGATCTGCCCCTGTACCTCGGCCAGATCGGGGTAGGGCAGCACTTGGCGCAGCAAGCCCTGAGCCTGATAGGGCGCAATCGGCGTTTGGCCATTGAGGTGGGCGGCGACTTCCAGCAGGTGCTCGACGGCAATCACCGTCAGCCCGGACGCCAGGCTGGCTTCTTCGGCATTGGCCTTGGGCACCACTAAGGTGCGTCCGGCGGCACGGGCGGCCAGGGCTGCGGGTAAGACGCCCTGTACTGGGCGGATCGCCCCGGACAGCGCCAACTCGCCGAGGCATTCGAGGTGTTCCAGCGCGCTGGCCGGCACCTGGCCACTGGCTGCGAGAATGCCGAGGGCAATCGCAAGGTCAAAGCGCCCGCCGTCTTTGGGCAAGTCCGCTGGAGCCAGGTTCAATGTGATCCTGCGTGGGGGAAAATCGAAGGCGCAGTTGAGGATGGCGCTGCGCACGCGGTCCTTGCTTTCCTTGACGGCGGTTTCCGGCAAACCGACCAGTGCCAGCGAGGGCAGGCCGTTGGCCAGATGGGCTTCAACAGTGACGGAGGGGGCTTCAACTCCCACCTGGGCGCGGCTGTGGACTATGGCCAGGGACATCGATCACTCCTTGATCGGCTGATGCATCCGCTGCGGGCGTTACTCGCTGGGGGCTGGGGCGTCTGCGCTGCGCGCTTCCATCTCGGCGACTTTAGCTTCGAGGGCTTCCAGGCGAGCGCGGGTGCGGGCCAGTACGACCATCTGGCTGTCGAACTCATCGCGGCTGACCAGGTCGAGCTTGCTGAAGGCGCTCTGCAATAGCACTTTGAATTGGGCTTCGAATTCGCCGCGGGGCAAGGGGGCGTCGCCGTTGAACAGGCGCGAGGCATGGGTGGTCAGGGCGTCTAACAGGGCTTTAGGTGGCAGCATGGTGAGGTTCCGTTTACAGGTGGCGGCAGTGTAGCACGCAGCTTTATCTGGCTTGCCGGGCGGGTCCGGAACGGCGTTGGCAGGTTCTGCACAGTTTTCGCGCGCTGCTTGGCGGGCCGTTGCACCGTTGTTGTGCGCTGGCTGTTGGCTATTACCGCGCTAAAACGCCTGTTTAACGGGTAACTGCATGAAATAAATCGGTTTTGCCTGATCTGGCAAGCTTTCTGCTTTGTCTCTGCTGACGCATGCACCGATGCAGTTCCGGTGCGTCAGGCGAAGCGGGGAAGTGTTTCGTCGGGAGCGGTTGGTGAGCATCGGTGCCGCTGGGTCAGGGCTGCGATGCATTACAAAAGCCAGGCACTGCGCTTAGACTTGGGCCGGGTTCGTAATTCCTGGGGCAAGTCCACCATACACGGGAGAGAGTTACATGAAGCTAGTCACTGCCATCATCAAGCCGTTCAAGCTGGACGACGTCCGTGAGTCACTGTCGGAGATCGGCGTGCAGGGCATCACTGTCACTGAAGTCAAAGGCTTCGGTCGTCAGAAAGGCCATACCGAGCTGTACCGCGGCGCTGAATACGTGGTCGATTTCTTGCCAAAAGTGAAAATCGACGTGGCCATCGCTGATGATCAACTCGATCGCGTGATTGAGGCCATCACCAAGGCTGCTAACACCGGCAAAATCGGTGACGGCAAGATTTTCGTTGTAAACCTGGAACAGGCGATCCGCATCCGTACCGGCGAAACCGGCACCGACGCAGTTTAAGCCTCCGAACGAACCCCACGCCCCAGGAGTTAAACCATGACTCTGCGAAAAATCGCAGGGCTAGGAGCCCTTTTGTCTCTCGTTCCTGGCTTTGCCATGGCAGAAGAGGCAAGCCTGAACAGCGGCGACACCGCTTGGATGTTGGTCGCCACTGTACTGGTGCTGTTTATGACCATCCCCGGTCTGGCGCTTTTCTACGCCGGCATGGTGCGTTCGAAGAACGTGCTGTCGGTGTTGATGCAGTGTTTTGCAGTAACCGGGTTGATCAGCATTCTGTGGGTCGTCTACGGCTACAGCCTGGCCTTTGATACCACTGGCATGGAGCAAGGGGTGGTCAACCTCAACTCCTTCGTCGGCGGTTTCTCCAAAGCCTTCCTATCTGGTTTGACCCTGGACAGCCTGGTGGCTGGGATTCCAGAGAGCGTGTTCATCACCTTTCAGATGACCTTCGCCATCATCACCCCGGCGTTGATCGTCGGTGCCTTTGCCGAGCGCATGAAGTTCTCGGCCATGCTGATCTTCATGGCGGTGTGGTTCACCCTGGTTTATGCGCCCATCGCGCACATGGTCTGGGGCGGCGATGGTGCATTGATGTGGGACTGGGGCGTGCTCGACTTTGCGGGCGGCACCGTGGTGCACATCAACGCCGGTATCGCCGGCCTGGTGGCCTGTCTGGTGCTGGGCAAACGCAAGGGCTTTCCAACGACTGCCATGCCGCCGCACAACCTTGGCTACACCCTGATCGGCGCAAGCATGCTCTGGGTCGGCTGGTTCGGCTTCAACGCAGGCTCTGCACTGGCCGCTAACGGTAGCGCCGGTATGGCCATGCTGGTAACCCAAATTGCCACCGCTACCGCGGCGCTGAGCTGGATGTTCGCCGAGTGGATCACTCACCGCAAACCAAGCGTTCTGGGCATTGCCTCGGGCGCTGTGGCGGGTCTGGTGGCGATCACTCCGGCGTCCGGTACGGCGGGGCCGATGGGCGCTCTGGCGATTGGTCTGGCAAGTGGGGCGATCTGTTTCTTCTGCGCCACCAGCCTGAAACGCAAGCTGGGTTATGACGATTCCCTCGACGTGTTCGGCGTGCATGCCGTGGGCGGCATTGTCGGTGCCATTCTCACCGGGGCGTTCGCCGCACCGGCCTTGGGTGGCTTCGGCACGGTGGAAGATATTCCGGCGCAGTTGTGGATCCAGTTCGAGGGGGTGGCCTTCACCGTGGTGTACACCGCGGTGGTGACCTTCGTGATTCTGAAAGTGATCGACCTAGTAATGGGCCTGCGTGTCAGCGAAGAGGAAGAGACCATCGGTCTCGATCTCGCCCTGCATAACGAGCGCGGCTACAACCTGTAAGCACACGGAGCGCGTCCGGCGCCAACCCGGACGTCTTAACCGAATAGCGCTAAAAAGCGCACGGCAAGAGGTGAACCATGGACAACACAGCATTGACTGCATTGCAGTACGGTTTTGATACCTTCTACTTTTTGGTTTGCGGCGCCCTGGTAATGTGGATGGCAGCGGGTTTTGCCATGCTCGAATCCGGTCTGGTGCGAGCCAAGAACACCACCGAAATTCTCACCAAGAACATCGCCCTGTACGCAGTGGCGAGCATCATGTACCTGGTGATCGGCTACCACATCATGTACTCCAGTCCAGAAGGCGGCATCCTGCCAAGCCTGGGCTTCCTGCTGGGTGACGAGAACAGCGTTGAGTCGGTTCTGGCTGGCGGTGACGATGCCCCTTACTACTCGGCTCGTTCGGACTTCTTCTTCCAGGTGGTGTTTGCCGCAACCTGCATGTCGATCGTTTCCGGTGCCGTGGCTGAGCGCATGAAGCTGTTTGCCTTCCTGGCATTCGCTGTGGTCATGACCGGTTTCATCTACCCGATACAGGGCTTCTGGAAATGGGGTTCGGGTTTCCTTAACGAAGCGGGCTTCCTCGACTTCGCCGGTTCTGGCGTGGTGCACATGGCCGGTGCGACTGCTGCTCTGGCTGGCGTACTGCTGCTCGGCGCACGTAAAGGCAAGTACGGCCCGAACGGCCAGGTCAACGCCATCCCGGGTGCCAACCTGCCAATGGCAGCGCTGGGTACCTTTATCCTGTGGATGGGCTGGTTTGGCTTCAACGGTGGCTCGCAGCTGAAGATGAGTACCATCGAAGATGCCAACGCCGTGGCCAACGTGTTCGTTAACACCAACATGGCGGCTGCCGGTGGCTTGATCGCGGCACTGATCGTGGCGCGCATCCTGTTCGGCAAGGCTGACCTGACCATGGCCCTCAACGGTGCCCTGGCTGGCCTGGTGGCAATCACTGCCGAGCCGCTGACCCCGACTGCCCTGCAAGCCACCCTGATCGGCGGCGTGGGTGGCGTGCTGGTGGTGTTCTCGATCCTTGGCCTGGACAAGCTCAAGCTCGACGATCCAGTCGGTGCCATCTCCGTTCACGGTGTGGTCGGTATCTGGGGCCTGCTGGCTGTCTGCCTGACCAATAGCGACGCCACCATTGGCGCACAGCTGTTGGGTATCGGCGCGATCTTCGCCTGGGTCTTTGTGGCCAGCCTGATCGTCTGGTCCATCATCAAACTGGTGATCGGCCTGCGTGTCAGCGAGGAAGAAGAATACGAAGGCGTGGACATCGCCGAATGCGGTATGGAAGCCTATCCGGAATTCACCAAGCGTTGATTTCCTCGGGTTTCAACAAGGGCGCCTCAGGGCGCCCTTTTTTATAGCCTGCCATCCCTGGCGGCCACCCTCCGGGCCGTCGCTGCGCGACGTTAAAAATTGCTCCAGGCAATTTTTTCTGCAGCCAGTTCAAGGTTGTGGTTTTTCAGCGTGCGCGCGGTTGTGATGGAGCGGCAACAGACCCTAGAATGCGCGCCGTTGAGCGCAATTTGCCGATGAGCAGCGCTCAGCCCAAGGCAAGGCCACTGGATTTTTTATCAGCGACGTTAGAAAGCTGACGCAGCTGGGCTATAACTACTCTGCTTTTCGCAAGTCATGAGGTTGGAACATGAGCGACGAAGATCTGGAACAAGACGAATTAGAAGGCGCCGACGAGGACGAAGGCGAGGAGCTGGCTGCCGCCGATGATGGCGATAGCAGCGATGATGGCGATGGTGACGACGAAGTCGTACCCGCCAGCAAAGGCAAAAAGGCTAAAGCCGCCGTCGACGTAGAAGAACTGCCGAGCATCGAAGCCAAGCAGAAAGAGCGTGATGCGCTGGCCCGCGCCATGGAAGAGTTCCTCTCCCGTGGTGGCAAGGTGCAGGAAGTCGAGCCGAATGTGGTCTCTGATCCGCCCAAAAAGCCGGACAGCAAGTACGGCAGCCGCCCTATTTAAGCGCTTGCCGTAAAAGTAAAAAGCCCGCAGGCCATAAGTCTGCGGGCTTTTTTGTGTGCGATGTCTTGTGAAGGCTGATTTTGTAGGGTGGATGACGCTTTATCCATCCACCGCTCATCGTCTGCCGGCGCCGTGCGTCTTCAGCCTACGTCCAGCTATGCAGTAACGTTGGCAGCTCGGCCAGGCTGCGAATTTGTCCGTCCGGCGTGTTGTCAGCTTCCCAGGCTTTGCCCTGGGGGTTGAACCAGATCGCTCGCATGCCGGCAGCCTGCGCGCCGCCGATATCGTCGCTGGGGTGATCGCCGATATGCACGGCGTGCTCCGCGGCGATTCCCGCGCGCTTCAGAGCTTCGGTAAAAGGTTTCGGGTCGGGTTTACCGACGCCAAGCTCCTCGGCGCAGAGGGCGAACTGGAAGTAATCGGCTAGGCCCAGGCGGCGCACATCGGCATTGCCGTTAGTGATCACCCCTAGCTGGAAACGATTGGCCAGGGCTTCGAGCGTGGGATGTACTTCTGCGAACAACTGGACCTGATGGCGTGCGGCGAGAAATACCTGAAAGCCGGCTTCGGCTAGCGCCTGTGCATCCGCGTTGGCATAACCGGCATCCGTCAGGGCGTGCAACAGAATGCGCCTGCGCAGTTCGCTAAGGCGATGCTTGAGCATCGGCTCGGCCTGCAGCAAGGTGCCGCGAATCGACCACAGGTGCTCCACTGGTACTGCCCCGAGGCGCGGCGCGTGCATTGCCAGCCAGTTGCGCAGCGCCGCTTCGGCGTCCTGCATCACCGGGGTGACATCCCACAGGGTGTCGTCGAGGTCGAAGGTAATCAGCTGAATGCTCATTCTGTACTGCCTTTGCGTTTGGCCCTGGGGTGCGCCTGGTCATAGACCGTGGCCAGGTGCTGGAAATCCAGGTGGGTGTAGACCTGGGTGGTGGCGATATCGGCGTGGCCAAGCAGCTCCTGCACCGCGCGTAGGTCCTGCGACGACTCCAGCATATGACTGGCGAAACTGTGACGCAGCATATGCGGATGCAAGTGCTGACCCAGCTCACGCACGCCGGCCTGGCGCACTCGCAGTTGCACGGCGCGCGGGCCGATGCGCCGGCCCTGTTGGCTGATAAACACCGCGCCATCTGCTGGGTTGGCCAGTGCACGCAGCGGCAGCCATTGCTCCATGGCCTCGCGTGCCATGCGCCCGAGCGGTAATTCGCGGGTCTTGTTGCCTTTACCGATGACGCGTACTAGGCCGGCGGGCAGATCGAGGCCTTCCAGATTGAGGCCCACCAGCTCCGATAGGCGCAAGCCTGAGGAGTAGAACAGCTCGAGCATGGCCTGGTCGCGGCGGGCAATAAAGTCGTCTTCCAGTGCGCCATCGAGCAGCTGCGCGGTGCGGTCGGCGTCGAGGGTTTTCGGCAGGCGACGTTCGCCCTTGGGTGGCATCAGGCCGCTGGCTGGATCACTTTGGCAATGGCTCTCGCGAATCAGGTAACGGTACAGGCCGCGGGTAGCCGAGAGCAGGCGCGCCAGGCTGCGGCTGGACTGACCCTGCATATTCAGGCGACCGACCATGCGGCGCAGGCGCGCGGTGTCGAGTGCCGCCCAGCTATCGATCTGCTCTTGGGTGCAGAGCCCTAGCAGCGTGCTCAAGTCGTGGCGGTAGCCGGTCAGGGTGTGAGGGGAAAGCTGGCGCTCGCTGCGCAGGTGTTCTAGGTAGGCATCCAATAGGTCTTGCATGGAAGCTCCCTGTGGCGTGCTCGGCGCGATATTTGCGACGTTAGCGTACCGAGCGAAGGGGGGTGGCAAAACCCGGCACCACACGACCCAGAACCTCGGCGATGTAACCGAGGAACAGGGTGCCCAGTGAGCTTTTGTAGTGCTGCGGGTCGGCGCTACCAATCGCCAGCACGCCATGCAGGCCTTGGTGGTTAATGCCCACCACCGCCGCTGAGCCGACCTGCGCGCCGTCTTCGCTGCCAAACAGGAAATTCAGCTCATGCTCGCGCAGCACGCCGCAGATGGTTTTGCCGCCGGCCAATAGACCGCCGATGGCTTGATGTGCTTCGGCGCTACTGACCGAACGGCCGACCGGTAGCGGCGCGTCGCTGAACAGAATCAGGCTAACGAAGGGCACCTGGAACTCACTGCGCAGGCTGTCTTCGACGCAACTGACCACACCTTCCAGGCTATTGGCGTCGAGCAGGTCGAGCACCAGGCGGCGGGTTTTGTCGAACAGACGATCGTTATCGCGGGCCACGTCCATCAGCTGCGAGAGACGATGACGCATCTCGATATTACGCTCGCGCAGCAGTTTCACCTGGCGTTCGACCAGCGACACGGTATCGCCGCGCTGGTGCGGAATGCGCAGCTCGGGAATCAACTCGTCGTGGTCGATAAAGAATTCCGGATGCAGGCGCAGGTACGCGGCAACTGTTTCCGAATCCAGTGGCTTGGGTGAATTCTGCTTGTCGGTCATAAACGAACCTGTCCTTCGTACACACGTACTGCGGGTCCGGTCATCATAACGGGCTGGCCGGGGCCTGCCCACTCGATACTCAGTTTGCCGCCGGGCAGTTCGAGCTGCACCGGTGAGTCCATCCAGCCCTGGCTAATCGCCGCGACCGCCGCAGCGCAGGCCCCGGTACCGCAGGCCTGAGTTTCTCCGGCGCCGCGCTCCCAGACGCGCAGCTTGGCCTGCTTGCGGTCGACCACTTGCAGAAAGCCAACATTGACCCGCTGCGGAAAGCGCGGGTGATGTTCGAGTTTCGGCCCCAGGCTGTGCACCGGCGCGTTGTCCACACTGTCGACGCGCAGCACCGCATGCGGATTGCCCATGGACACGGCGGCCAGCTCAACGGTTTGGCCGTCCACGGCCACGCTATAGCTCAGCGCCTGCTGTTCGGCCTGGAACGGGATATCGGCCGGCACCAGGCGCGGCGCGCCCATATTTACGCTGATCTGCCCGTCGTTGCGCACGTCCAGCTCGATAATGCCGCCCTTGGTTTCCACGCGGATCTGTTTCTTCACGGTCAGGCGCTTGTCCAGCACAAAGCGGGCGAAGCAACGTGCGCCGTTACCGCACTGCTCCACTTCCGAGCCATCGGCATTGAAGATGCGGTAGCGAAAATCCACGTCCGGGTTGCTCGGCGGCTCGACCAGCAACAGCTGATCGAAGCCCACGCCGGTGTGGCGATCGCCCCACTGCTTGGCGTTCTTCGGCTGGATATGCGCGTGCTGGCTGACTAGGTCGAGGACCATAAAGTCATTACCGAGGCCGTGCATCTTGGTAAAGCGCAATAACATCGCCTTGTCCTTTTAACTCGCGGGCGGCAGGCAGCTTTCGCCCGCAAAGAGTTCGCTGAGCGTCTCACGGCGACGCACTTCGAAGGCCTGGTCACCATCCACCATCACCTCGGCGGCGCGGCCGCGGGTGTTGTAGTTGGAACTCATGACAAAACCGTAGGCACCGGCCGAGCGCACGGCCAGCAGATCGCCTTCGGCCAGGGCCAGCTGGCGATCCTTGGCGAGGAAGTCGCCGGTCTCGCAGATCGGTCCGACGATGTCGTAGTTGCGGGTTGCGCTGTCGCGCGGCTGCACGGCCGCCACCTCCATCCAGGCCTGGTACAGGGCCGGGCGGATCAGGTCGTTCATCGCCGCATCGACGATGGCGAAGTCCTTGTACTCGGTGTGCTTGAGGTACTCGACCTGAGTCAGCAGCACGCCGGCATTGGCGACAATCGAGCGGCCCGGCTCGAATACCAGCGCCAGATCACGGCCGGCAATGCGCTCGCGCACGGCCTTGATGTAATCGCCGGCCAGCGGCGGCTGCTCATCGCGGTACTGCACGCCAAGGCCGCCACCCAGGTCCAGGTGCTTGATGCGGATGCCGTCGGCGGCGAGCTGATCGATCAGCGCGAGCAGGCGGTCGAGGGCATCGAGAAACGGCGGCAGGCTGGTCAGCTGCGAGCCGATATGGCAATCGACACCAACGATCTGCAGGTTTGGCAGCGCAGCAGCGCGGGCATACACAGCTGGGGCTTGCTCGATATCGATGCCGAACTTGTTTTCTTTAAGACCCGTGGAAATATACGGGTGGGTACCGGCGTCGACGTCCGGGTTGACCCGCAGTGAGATCGCCGCAGTCTTACCCAGCTCAGCGGCGACCAGTTGCAGGCGCTCCAGCTCGTCTGTGGATTCGACGTTGAAGCAGTGCACGCCCACTTCCAGGGCGCGGCGCATGTCGTCACGGCTCTTGCCCACGCCGGAGAAGACGATCTTGCTCGGCTCGCCGCCGGCGCTGAGCACGCGCTCCAGCTCGCCACGGGAGACGATGTCGAAGCCAGCGCCGAGGCGCGCCAGCACATTCAGCACACCGATATTGGAGTTGGCTTTCACCGCAAAACACACCAGATGCGGCATGCCCTGCAGGGCATCGGCATAGGCGCGGTACTGCGCCTCGATGTGCGCACGCGAGTAGACGTAGGTCGGCGTACCGAAGCGTTGGGCGATGGCGGACAACGCCACGCCTTCCGCGAACAGCGCACCGTCGCGGTAGTTGAAGGCGTTCATAAGCTGTCCTTATTCGGTTTGCGCAGGCGCTGGCTGGCTTTCTTCCGGCAGGTACAGCGGGCCTTTCTGGCCGCAGCCAGCAAGCAGGGCGCTGACGGCAAGCATCGTGATAAAGGCAGTAAACAACCGCTTCATGGTGGAATCCTTGTAATAAAGCATGATTGCGCCGGAGTATACCGACCCCCCGGCGCCTTGCCTATGCGCCGGGGTTCCCGTCTGACGGGGCTTTGCCTGTATCTTTGGCGATGCACCCATCACCAGTGATCAGGAGGCTGGATGGACAACCCTGTACCCGTGAGTAGCTCGGTTTCCGTTGCCTATCTGCAAGGTTTGCTCGATTACCTGGCGCGCCAGGGCGTCGACAGTGCTGAACTGCTGGAGCGGGTGCAGCTCAGCCCGCAGCTGCTCGCCCAGCGTGATCAGCGCATCGCCGCTAGCACCTACCTGGAGCTGCTCGGTCATGGCGTGCGGTTGACCGGGGATGAGCTGCTGGGTCTGCACCTGGGCGAGGCGGTGCGCCCCGGTTACTACGGCGTGCTCGGTTATCTGATCATGAGCTGCGCGACCCTCGCCGACGCATTGCATCGCCAGGCGCGTTACGCCGCGTTGGTCGGTAATCTGGGGCAGGTCGATCTGGCTGATGAGCCGCCGCGCCCAGGGCTGGAACCGCAGGTGGCACACAGCTGGCAGCCGTTGTTGCCGCAGCAGAAACGTCAGCTCAGTGAGGAGACATTGGCCGGCTGGGTAACCTTCGGCCACTGGATTAGCGGCCTGGACATTCCACCGACCGAAGTGCGCTTCCAGCATTCGGCCCCGGCGGATACCTCGGAATATCAGCGGATTTTTCGCTGCTCGGTGCTGTTCGATCAGGCCGATAACGCTCTGGTATTCCCCAAGCGCCTGCTCGCCACGCCGCTTGGTCAGGCTGATGCGCAGGTGCGGCTGATGCTCGATGCCTATGCTGATCGTCTGCTCGGTGAGATCCAGCAGGGTCACAGTGTGCTCGATCGCGCACGCCTGGAATTATCCCGGCAGTTGCCGGAAGTGGGCGCGGATTTGCAGCAAATCGCCGCGCGTTTGGCGCTCAGTCCGCGTACCCTGCAGCGGCGTTTGCGCGAAGCCGGGTTATCCTTTAATCAGTTGGTGGATGAAACGCGCCAGCAGCTGGTGCTGCATTACTTGCGCGACCCGGCGCTGGAATTGGCGGAAATCGCCTTCCTGGTTGGCTTCAGCGAGCCTGGCTCGCTGGCCCGCGCGTTTCGCCGTTGGACCGGGCAGAGCCCAGGCGAATATCGCCGTCAGCTGACGCCATGAAAGCGATTTGCGCCTTGCCTAGCCTTCGCTCGCCACGCTTTCATATGCGCCAGTTTCCATGACTTTTGCAGTCGCTGAATTTTTTGAGGTAGTCGTAATGAGTTTGACCGAAGCCCGCTTTCACGATCTGGTCGATGCCACCCAGCAGGCGGTGGAAGATATTTTCGATGACAGTGACCTGGACCTCGACCTGGAAAACTCTGCCGGGGTGCTGACCGTGCGGTTTGAAAACGGCACCCAGCTGATCTTCAGCCGTCAGGAGCCGCTGCGCCAACTATGGCTGGCAGCACGTTCGGGTGGCTTCCACTTCGACTACGACCAGGCCAGCGAGCGCTGGATCTGCGACAGCAGTGACGAGCAGCTGGGCGAAATGCTGGCGCGCATCACCCTGGAACAATCCGGTGCCGACCTTGAGTTCGAAGAACTCTGAGGTCGCGGGCCAGGAGGTCGCCTCGCCCTGTCGGCGTCAGTGTTGTCTGGATGATCAGGATATCTGCCTGGGCTGTGGCCGCACGCTGCAGGAAATTCTTGACTGGAGCAAGGCCGATATACCTGGCAAACGCGCTATCTGCACGGCTGCCGAGGCGCGCTTGCAGCAGCGCCATGGCATACCCTGACCGGGCGGTCTTGTTTATTTGAGTGGCTGTGATACGGTCGGCCCAACCTCTGCAAACCCCATCTCCTCGATGGGGTTTTGCTTTTTTGCCCCTAGGTAGGAGATGTATCCGCACCATGACCAGCGCACCCTCGATAACCATTACCCGTCTAGATCTGCAGCGCCTTGAGCATCTGCTCGACAGCCTGGATGACTTTGGTCCCAGTGCCGCCGCCTTGCAGGCCGAACTGGACCGTGCCGACGTGGTTGGCCATGACGAGGTGCCGGCCGGGGTGGTGACCATGAATTCGCGGGTGCATTGCCGTGAAGAAAGCAGCGGCAAGGATTACCACCTGACCCTGGTCTATCCGCAGGACGCCGGTGGTGAAGGCTGTGTGTCGGTACTGGCGCCGGTCGGCACGGCCCTGTTGGGGTTGTCCGTGGGCCAACATATCGACTGGGCCGCACCCGGCGGCAAGGTGCTCAAGCTGACGCTGCTGGCGGTGGAGTATCAGCCGGAAGCGGCGGGCGAATACAGCCGTGCCTAGTCTAGAGTAGAGCTACGCCAATCTCGGCATGGAGGCCGTATGTCCAGTCTACCGCTGTACTTCCCCCAAGGTTTTGCCCTCTCCAGGGCACTGCTCTGTGCGCAATTGGTCAGCTCGGCCTATGACCAATACAACCAATGGCAAGCACAGCAGCGCCCGCGGCGGCCCCAGGATTTCACCTGGCAGCCGCCTGTGTTACCTGGCTGGGGCTTTTCCGCGCCGATCTGGAGTGTGCTCAGCGAGCTGCACTTTCTCAACGAGTCGGAGCCCTTTGGCTTTGCCGCGCGTGACCCGCAGGGCGAGGTCTATCTGGTGTTCCGCGGCACGGACACGGCGCAGGACTGGCTGGATGATCTGGATGCCGATCAGCGCCCTTACCCCTGGCAAGCTGGCCTGGGTAATGTGCATGACGGCTTTATCAAACTCTATATTTCGCTACGCGATCAGGCCCTGCAGGCGGTCGACACTCAGCAGCCCGGCGGACCGCTGTGGGTATGTGCACACAGCCTGGGTGGCGCTTTGTCGAGCTTGGCCGTGCTGGATCTGCGTGAGCGCTGGCCGGATTTGCCGCTGCAACACTACAGCTTTGCCAGCCCGCGCCTGGCCGCACCGGATTTTGCCGCGTACTACAACGGGCTGCAGGTGCCGACCTTCCGCGTGGTGAACGACAGTGATCTGGTGCCGGAGGTGCCGCCGGGGGTTACCGGCAAGTGGCTGTATCAGCACCTGGGGCTGGCGGTGACCTTCAGCGCCAGTTACGCCTCGGTGGGCGACAATCACAGCCTGGCTGACTGCTACCTGTACGCGCTGCAGAACCCGCAGGCGCCGATGCGCGGTTGATCAGGCATGCGTCAGGCCTTCTGCAGCGCCTGATTAAGCGCCGCTTCCAGGCGGCTCTTGTAGCGCAGGTAATGCACGCTCTGCATATGCCCTTCGCCGAGTACCGCCGACAGGTCGAGGTCGGTGATATAGCAGGGGTAGCGTGCGCCATCGCGGCGTTGCGCGAGGATATGCTGGGCCACGGCGGCGAACAGGTCGCCAGCGTATTCCAGCTCGGAAAATTCGCGGTGATTGCAGTACAGGGTGACATGCGAGCGCTTGCCATCTGCCGGCTCGACGATGGCCTGCACGTCATAGAACGGGTGGCTGATCGGTGACAATGGCGGCGGCCGGCGTTCCAGACGCTGGGCGCGCAGGGGCGCGTCAGGCAGCACCTGGTAATACAGCACCTCCAGCGGCTGATGGGCTGGCAGATTATCCAGCGGCAGCAGGGCATTGCGCCGGTACAGCACCGATTGCAGAAAACGTTGCAATGGGGTCAGCAGGCTTTGCTCATCACGGAACGGCATCTGCTGGCGCCACAGCGCATTGTGCTCGTCGAGCACGCTGAGTTCGGCCGAAGCGCTACCTTCGTTAAGCCGGTAGAACACCTGAATACACTGCGGCCGGCCGAGCGGCAGGATCAGCGCCAGGTCTTCACCTTCCAGAGCGCTGCGGTCCAGATGCAGCTCGCTGTAGCCGGGCAGCTCCTCGCCCAGATGGTCGATCAGTGTGGGCAGGTCTTTCAGGCTGGTGTGGCTGACGTGGCCGGGCTTCAGTTCGAGCAGGTGGTACTGCTGTTTGATCTGCAGCAGGTAGCGGTTGGCTTGTTCACTGCTGAAGCTGCTAAGGGTTTCACGGAACAGCTCCTCGACCCGTTCGGCAATCGCCGTGGCGCGATTGCGGCAGAAGCAGCGCACGCGCAGGTTGGGTTTCCTGCCGCTGGCGGGCAGGGCATTGAGAAAATCGCGCAGGCAGTCGAGTAGCGCGTGTGGGCCGTCATAGCGGGTCACCAGCAGCTCGTTCCAGCTGTTCAGAGTGACCTGGTCGATGGTCAGAATCAGGTTTTCGCGCACGCCGGAATAACCCAGTGCATCGGTGCGCTCGGTGGTCATGTGCATGTTCATCTGGCTGAACTGCTTGAGCGGATCAACACCGACATTGACCAGCAACAGTATCTCGCTGGGCACACTGGCGCTGAGCAGGGCCGCTTCGTCAACCGCCGGCAAAGGTAGCGGCACCACCTGCTGTAGGCTGCTGAGCAAGTTGGACAGCTCATATTCGGTCAGGTCGCTGCTGCCTGGGTGCAGCGACAGCCGCGTGCTGTTGTCGATCACGCCATTGCGCTGGCACCAGGCGAGCAGTTCGATCAGCTCGCGCGAGCGCTTGAGCGGCGAGAAGTCCTCCAGGTCCTGGACGTTGACGCTGCCGCTGTAGAGCGCCCACAGCGTCTCATTGGGCTCATCCGGGTTGGGGCTTTGCGCCAGCGTCAGGATGTCTTCGGCGAGGTCCGGGGCGATGCCCGGGTTGATAAATTCGATCTTGCCGGCCTTGCGCTCGAACGCTGCATACAGACGGCGGCCGAGGATGCCCAGGTCGCGGCTGTTGAGCGAACTGCCGGCATGTTCGCTGCGGGCAAATTCGGAGAGAAAGCGGTAGCTGTAGGTCAGCTCGTTAACCAGCATGCGTCGTTCGGCGCTGACCTGGCGCACCTTCCACTGGCTGCGGCTGTCGAGCATCGCCAGCTGGCGGCTGTCCCAGTTCCAGTCCCGGGTCAGGCGTTCGAGCAGCAGGCGTTGCCAGCTCTTGCGGTTGTTGCGCGGCGGGCGGCTGAGCTTCTTGTCGACCTTGAGGTACAGGCAGCGGCGGATCAGCTCCAGGCGCTCATGCTCGCCGCGGGCCTTGAGGTATTCCTCGAGACGACGGTACACCACGATATAGGGATCGAGCTCATCAACGTCGAGGCGATTGGCGAACACCGCCTGTTTGAAACGCAGCGACAGGCATTCGACCTTGGGGTGTTCGCTGGCGTAGACCTCGGTGAGCAGCAGCTTGAGCACCGACTTGTACGGCGACTCGATGCCCTTGAACAGTTGCCACAGGCCGGCGCCGATAAACTCTTCCGGCGGAATGCGCGCCAGGTGGCCGAGGTCGAGCACGTCCTCGGCGCGGATAAAACGCTTGGCCAGCAACGTGCTGGTGTAATGCTGGTAGCGCTGCTCTTCATACACCGGCACTAACCACCACAGCGGCGTGCGTCCGCCGAGCCAGATAGCGGTGCGGTAGAACTCGTCGAGCAGCAAGTAGTGCTGGGTGGTGCCGCAGTCGTCCGAGGTCAGTTGCGCTTCGCGTTCGCCCTGGGTAAAGCGCGCCGGGTCGATCAGAAAGAAATGCGCTTCGGCGCCAAAGGTGGCCGCCCAGCTTTCCAGCAGTGCGCATTTTTTGTTCAGTTCATGCAGCTGTTGCTGGCTCAGGTCGCTGGCGTGGCACACCCACAGGTCCATATCGCTTTGCTCAGCTTGGGCCACGGTGCCGAGGCTGCCCATCAGAAACAGGCCGTGGATCGGCAGCGCCTGTTTGCCGCGATACGGCTTGTAGGCGAATGAGCGGGTCAGGCGCTGTACTTCGGAGAGCAGTTCGTCATCCGGCTCGAAGCCACTGAGGCCGGCCGGAGTCAGCCCGGAAACGTAGCCCGGCAGCAGCGGATGATTGACGTGAAACAGCAGCGGCAACAGCTTGAGTACCAGCTGCTGGCGTGTAGACAGTGCCTGCATGGCGCGTTGCAGACGGCCCTGGTTGAGTTTGAGGAAGCGCGCACGCAGCTGCGTCAGTACCTTGCGGTCGATACCGTCGTCAATGTCTGGGCGAATTTCCTCGGTACGACTCATGCTCAGGCTCTGCAGGGCGGTGCGTGATCATGCCTTGCCAGATGGCTGGCGGGCGGCGGTGAATACTGGGTTATCGCCTGCGTTGCGGGCAGCTTGAGGAAGCCGTTGCAACGCAGGCTAGGTTGGCTCAGAAGCGGTTTCGATCGCGCTCTAGTTGACGAGATTTGCGGGTGCTTATTAGGCCGCTTCAGTCACATTGAGAATGGTCAGCAGAGTTTGCGCGTGTTCGGCGGCGTCGAGGCCCAGGCTGGTCAGATAACCGCCATCTGGCTGGTTGATCAGGCCTTTGTCGTGCAGGCGTTGAGCGGCGGCAATCGCCGAGGGGGTGGCGGTGTGGTGAACCTTGATTCCTTCCTGAGTGGTACCCAGGTTGAACAGCGCGAGGATTTCCAGTTCGGCAATCAGTTCAGAGGTAAAGGCCATAAGTACTCCAGCTTCTTGTTTTAGTGAGCTGCGGCCGGCGGCGGCAGCACCCGCTGCGGTAAATCGGCTGAAACAACAGGCAGCCTGCGAAGGCAGTGTAGTGAAGCCCCAGGCAGTCTGCTGTGACCTGATGCTGCCAGAAGTTGGCGTGTTGTGGGGTAAATTTTTCCGAGCCGTTTACGGCGCCTGTTCAGGCAGCTCGGGCAGAGCGCGCAAGCCTTGCTCATAGCGGGCGAGATCGAAGGGTCGGTCGTCACGCAGCATGACGTCGATCTCATCGGCCAGCACCAGGGCCATCAGTTCGATAATCTCTTTGCGCGCGTAGCCGACCAGACTCAGCTTGTTCAGCACCGCCTGGACGAAAGCCGGTTCGCCGGCTTCCAGCTGGTTTTCGATGGCCTGGAGCAGGGTGTCCTGGGCGAAATCCTCGTCGTCTTGCTCGCTCATGTGCGACTCCGGTAGATGGCGGTTCAGCCTTGGGCAAAATCCGTAAGGGCTTGGCCGGTAAGGCGGTAGGTGGTCCATTCGTCCTGCGGGCGGGCGCCGAACGATTGGTAGAAGTCAATGGCTGGCTGGTTCCAGTCCAGCACGGCCCACTCGAAACGGCCACAGCCTTTGGCCACGGCCAGTTGTGCGAGATGACGCAGCAGGGCTTTGCCTGCGCCCACGCCGCGTTTTTCTGGGCTGACGTAGAGGTCTTCAAGGTACAGCCCGTGTTTACCCAGCCAGGTCGAGTAGTTGAAAAAGTACACGGCATAGCCAATGGGTTGGCCGTCATGCTCGCAGATCAGCGCGCGGGTGCTGCTCTCTGGACCGAACAGGCTTGCCTCGATGCCGGCAGCGTCGGTCTGCACCTCATGCTCGGCTTTCTCGTAGATCGCCAGGTCGGTGATAAAGCGCAGGATCAAAGCGGCGTCTGTGGCGGTTGCGGGGCGGATAGTTAGAGACATGGGTACTTAGCCGTAGAGAAAAAGCAGAAAAGTGAGCGGCAGGCCGACCATACACAGAACGCCAAAAGCGCTGACCCAGCTGCTGCGTGGGGCCATCGGGTCGGACACACGCAGTGGCAGGCGCGGATAGTTGCCCAGTGTCAGCAGGCGCAGCATCAGCCAGCCGCTTGCGTAGAAGAGGTAGCCGAAAACCAACTCCAGTAGGACCTCTGCCAGGACAGCCAGGCCGCGTAGCAACAGCTCGAACATGGGACGTCCCTTTCCCTTTGTCAGTCGGCGATCAGCGCGTCGCCAGCAGTGCCTGGCCGCGCGCGACTGCGGCAAGAACCTGTTTCGGTGCGGTGCCGCCGATATGGTCGCGGGCATTCACCGAGCCTTCCAGGGTCAGCACGGCAAACACGTCCTGCTCGATCTGCTCGCTGAACTGGCGCAGTTCTTCCAAGCTCATCTCGGCCAGATCCTTGCCGCTGTCGACGCCGTACTTCACCGCGTGGCCGACGATCTCGTGGCAGTCGCGGAACGGAAGACCTTTGTGCACCAGGTAATCGGCGAGGTCGGTGGCGGTGGAGAAGCCGCGCAGGGCCGCTTCACGCATGATCGCGTGCTTGGGCTTGATCGCCGGAATCATATCGGCAAAGGCGCGCAGCGAGTCGCGCAGGGTGTCGGCGGCGTCGAACAGCGGTTCTTTGTCTTCCTGGTTGTCCTTGTTGTAGGCCAGTGGCTGGCCTTTCATCAGGGTCAGTAGGCCGGTTAGCGCGCCGAATACGCGGCCGGTCTTGCCGCGCACCAGCTCAGGTACGTCGGGGTTTTTCTTCTGCGGCATGATCGAGCTGCCGGTGCAGAAGCGATCCGGCAGTTCGATAAACTGGAATTGCGCGCTGGTCCAGAGCACCAGCTCTTCGGAGAAGCGCGATAGGTGCATCATGGCAATCGAAGCGGCGGCGCAGAATTCGATAGCGAAGTCGCGATCCGATACGCCGTCCAGCGAGTTGCCGCCAACAGCGTCGAAACCCAGCAGCTGCGCGGTGACCTCGCGCTGAATCGGGTAGGTGGTGCCCGCCAGCGCTGCCGAGCCCAGTGGCATGCGGTTGGTGCGTTTACGGCAATCGACCAGGCGCTCGTAGTCGCGGCTGAGCATCTCGAACCAGGCCAGCAGGTGGTGGCCGAAGGTCACGGGCTGCGCGGTTTGCAGATGGGTGAAGCCGGGCATGATGGTCTCGGCTTCACGCTCGGCTTGCTCCAGCAAACCCTGCTGCAGGCGGGTGATTTCGGCGAGGATCAGGTCGATCTCGTCGCGCAGCCACAGGCGGATATCGGTAGCCACCTGGTCGTTACGGCTACGGCCGGTGTGCAGCTTCTTGCCGGTGACGCCGATGCGATCCGTGAGTCTGGCCTCGATGTTCATGTGCACGTCTTCCAGATCGACGCGCCAGTCGAACTGGCCGGCTTCAATTTCGCCCTGAATTTGCGTCAGACCGTCGACGATGGCGTCGCGCTCGGCGTCGTTGAGTACGCCGACTTTGGCCAGCATGCTGGCGTGGGCGATGGAGCCCATGATGTCGTGGCGATACAGGCGCTTGTCGAATTCGACGGAGGCGGTAAAACGGGCAACAAAGGCATCGACTGGTTCGCTGAAGCGGCCGCCCCAGGATTGGTTGGTTTTTTCAGTGCTCATGGGCTTCGCTCGGCTGGTGCGCTAAAACGGGCTGGCCGCTTTGGGGCGGCCGGCAAGACGGAAAAGTGCGCTGATAATAACAGGCTGGCCGGCAAATTCGCCGCGTCGCTTTGTCGGTGGGCGCAGCTAGGCTGCAGTAGAGCAATGTTGCGCCGTTCACAGTTTTATCGCGGCGGGCGCATTTCGGTGCTTTATTTTGCCCGGTCGCAGCTGTCTATCTTGCTGCTGGGGCGGGTCACGCGGAAACTGCGGCGATGAAAATAAAAAGCGCTTTATCAGAAAAACAACCACCACTGGTCGATGACTTCTTCGTGCCCGAGCTTTGTCAGCCAGAAGCCCTGCTGAGCATGGTGCTGCTGGCCGAGTTGCTGGTGTTGGTGCTGGTGTTGTCCGAGCCGATGCTGCCGGGTTTCGACTGGGTGCGCCTGGCGCTGACTTCACTGTTTGTGCAATGGATCGTGCTGCTCTCGGCCGCCGTGCTGTGCCGCCTGCGCCCGTTGATGGCGCGCATGCCGGCAGCCACAGCCGGCGCCTTGTGCTGCGCGATTGTGGTCGCCCTGAGCCTGATGTGTACTGCTGTGGCGGACTATTACGAACTGGGCGGGCCGTTGCCGCGTACCGGCGAGGTCAACCTGTACCTGCGCCATGCCTTGATCAGCCTGATCATGTCTGCGTTGCTGCTGCGTTACTTCTACCTGCAAAGTCAATGGCGTAAGCAGGAGCAGGCGGAGCTGCGCGCACGCATCGAGTCGCTGCAGGCACGCATTCGCCCACACTTTCTGTTCAACAGCCTGAACAGCATCGCCAGCCTGGTGGTGGTCGACCCGTACAAGGCCGAGCAGGCGGTGCTGGACCTCTCCGACCTGTTCCGCGCCAGCCTGGCCAAGCCCGGTAGCCTGGTGCCTTGGCGTGAGGAGTTGGAGCTGGCACAACGATATTTGTCGATTGAGCGCTATCGGCTCGGCGAGCGTCTACAGTTGCAGTGGGAGATTGTCGATGTGCCGGACGACCTGCCGATTCCACAACTGACTCTGCAGCCCTTACTGGAAAACGCCTTGATCTACGGCATTCAGCCGCGCATCGAGGGTGGCCTGGTGCGGGTCGAGGCGAGTTATCACGAGGGGGTATTCCAGCTGTGCGTGAGCAATCCATACGAACAACTAGGCGAGGAGCCGCCATCGCGCGGCACGCACCAGGCGCTGACCAATATCGATGCACGGCTAGTGGCACTTTTCGGGCCGCAGGCCAGTCTCAGCGTAGAGCGCCGTGACGGACGCCACTTCACTTGTCTACGCTATCCTTGTGCGAGACCCAAGCAGGAAGCCCGTGCACTATGAATGTCCTGATTGTCGATGATGAACCCCTGGCCCGAGAGCGCCTGAGCCGCATGGTGGGCGAACTCGATGGCTATCGTGTACTTGAGCCCGCAGCCAGCAACGGCGAGGAGGCCCTGAGCCTGATCGACAGCCTGAAGCCGGATGTGGTGTTACTGGATATCCGTATGCCTGGCCTGGATGGCCTGCAGGTAGCGGCCAAGCTGTGTGAGCGCGAGGCGCCACCAGCGGTGATTTTTTGTACTGCCCATGATGAGTTTGCTTTGGAAGCCTTTCAGGTCAGCGCCGTGGGTTATCTGGTCAAGCCGGTGCGTGCGGAAAGCCTCAGCGAGGCACTGAAAAAAGCCGAACGGCCCAACCGCGTACAGTTGGCCGCCTTGACCCGCCCGGCAGTGGACAGCGGTGGCGGCCCGCGCAGCCATATCAGTGCGCGCACTCGCAAAGGTATCGAGCTGATCCCGCTGGATCAGGTGATCTACTTTATTGCCGATCACAAATACGTGACCCTGCGCCATGCTGGCGGCGAAGTGCTGCTGGATGAACCGCTAAAAGCGCTGGAAGACGAATTTGGTGATCGCTTTGTGCGCATCCACCGCAATGCACTGGTTGCCCGTGAGAGGATCGAGCGCTTGCAGCGCACGCCACTTGGGCATTTTCAGCTGTTCCTCAAGGGCATGAACGAGGAAGCGCTGATTGTCAGCCGCCGGCATGTGGCCGGGGTGCGTAAATTAATGCACAACCTCTGAGGTTGACCGGACAACCCGGATGACTCCGGGTCGCAGGCCTGATCTGGGCCAGCCTGTTATTATCCTTGGCAGTTCGTTTTCTGGAATTGCCCATGTCTCGCGAAATTCGCATCGCCACCCGTAAAAGTGCCCTGGCCCTGTGGCAGGCCGAACACGTTAAAGCCCGCCTGGAGCAGGCGCACCCTGGCCTTAAGGTCAGCCTGGTGCCCATGGTCAGCCGTGGTGACAAGCTGCTCGACGCGCCGCTGGCGAAGATTGGCGGCAAGGGTCTGTTTGTCAAAGAGCTGGAAACCGCGATGCTGGAGAACCAGGCCGACATCGCCGTGCATTCGATGAAGGATGTGCCGATGGACTTCCCCGAAGGCTTGGGCCTGTACTGCATCTGCGAGCGGGAAGACCCACGTGATGCCTTCGTTTCCAATACATATGCCAGCCTCGATGCATTGCCCGCCGGTAGCGTGGTTGGTACGTCCAGCCTGCGCCGTCAGGCCCAACTGCTGGCGCGCCGTCCGGATCTGAAAATCCAGTTCCTGCGTGGCAACGTCAACACTCGTCTGGCCAAGCTGGACGCCGGCGAGTACGACGCCATTATCCTCGCCGCCGCTGGGCTGATTCGCCTTGGTTTTGCAGAGCGCATCCGCAGCTCAATCAGCGCCGAAGACAGTCTGCCAGCGGGTGGCCAAGGCGCAGTGGGTATCGAGTGCCGCACTGCCGACAGCGAAATCCATGCCCTGCTGGCGCCTTTGCATCATCGCGATACCGCCGTGCGGGTGACCGCCGAGCGCGCGCTGAACAAACATCTGAATGGCGGTTGCCAGGTGCCAATCGCCTGCTACGCGGTACTGGAAGGCGAGCAGCTATGGTTACGTGGCCTGGTTGGTCAGCCGGATGGTGGTTTGCTGCTGCGGGCGGAAAACCGTGCCCCGGTCGAGCAGGCTGAGCAGCTGGGTGTGCAGGTCGCTGAGGCCCTGCTGACCCAGGGCGCTGCGGCCATTTTGCAAGCCGTTTACGGCGAGGCCGCTGCCGAGTGATGGGGTGGCGTTTGCTGCTGACGCGACCGGCCCACGAATCGGCCGCGCTGGCAGCAACCTTGGCGGAGCAAGGCATCTACAGCAGCAGCTTGCCGCTGCTGGCCATCGAAGCTCTGAGCGAAAGTGCCGAGCAACGCGCAGTGGTTGCCGAACTGCAGCGTTACTGCGCAGTGATCGTGGTGAGCAAGCCGGCGGCGCGGTTGGGTCTTGAGTTATTGGATCGTTATCAATCGCCGGTGATTGCCGAGCAACCCTGGTTTAGCGTTGGTGCGGCCACGGCGCAGATTCTCCAAGAGCATGGTCTGCAGGTGCATTACCCCGAGCATGCCGATGACAGTGAGGCCCTGTTGGCATTGCCGCAGTTGCAGCAGGCGCTGATGGCCACCAGCAATCCGCGAGTATTGATCCTGCGCGGTGAGAGTGGCCGAGAGTTACTGGCCGAGCGCTTGCGCGGCCAAGGCGTGCAGGTGGACTATCTGCCACTGTATCGCCGGGTACTGCCGGCTTACCCGCCAGCAGCACTGGTTGGGCGGGTCCAGACTGAACGCCTGAACGCTCTGGTGGTCAGCAGTGGGCAGGGCTTCACGCATTTGCGCGAGCTGGCCGCTGACGCCTGGACCGATCTGGCTCGACTACCCTTGTTTGTACCCAGCCCGCGAGTTGCCGAGATGGCCCGTGCAGCGGGTGCACAATTTGTTGTGGACTGCCGTGGCGCGAGCGCCGCGGCGTTGCTGACAGCGTTGCAGGCGCAACCTGTCCCGATCTCTGACGCAAAGGATGGATACGTGAGCGAAGCAACTACGCCGAAAGAGCAAGCCCCGAACGATCACGCCATAAAACAACCTGAACAGGCACCGGTGGATGGTGCCGCGGCTATGCCGGTTAATCCACCTACCGCAAGTAAACCGGCTTCGCGCGGCAATGCTCTGGCGCTGCTGGCCTTGTTGGTTGCTGCTGCTGGCGCTGGTGCAGGTGGTTGGGGACTTTGGCAGTTGCAGGCACTGGACGCTCGCGAGCAACAACAGCAAGGCCAGCTGCAGGAGGCGCGCAGCGAAGCGCAAAGCCTGGCGCACACTGGCGAGAAACTGGAGCAGCGGCTGGACCAGCTGCCGAGTGTTGAGGAGCTGGAAACCCGCCGCCGTTTGTTGGCCCAGCTGCAGGGTGATCAGCAACTGCTCAACCAGCGCCTGGAAACCGTGCTGGGAGCCAGTCGCCAGGATTGGCGTTTGGCCGAGGCCGAGCATTTGCTGCGTCTGGCCAGTTTGCGTCTGTCTGCTTTGCAGGACATCAACAGCGCCACCGCACTGGTGCAGGCCGCCGATGAAATCCTCCATGAGCAGGATGATCCAGCTGCGTTCGCCGCTCGCGAACAGCTGGCCAAAAGCCTGCAAGCACTGCGTTCGACCGCCAACCCGGACCGTACTGGGCTGTTTCTGCAGCTCGGCGCCCTGCGCGAGCAGGTGGCGCAGCTCAATGCCCAGGCGCCTAGCTTCAGCGCTGACGGTGGCGTACTCAGCGAGCTGGCCGATTCAGGGGTGGTCGAGCAGCAATGGTGGCAGCGTGGCCTACAGACCCTGTCGGAATACTTCCGCATCGACTTCAACGCTGACCGCAATATCCGCCCGATGCTTGCCGGGCAGAGCCTGTCCCAGGTGCGCCTGGCTCTTAGCCTGGCACTGGAACAGGCGCAGTGGGGCGCGTTGCATGGCCAGAGCGAGGTCTATCGCCAGGCCTTGCAACAGACCCGTGAAGTGCTGGATGCGCACTTCGATGTGGACAACCCCAATAGCCGCGCCCTGCGTGCGCGCATTGATGAGCTGGCCGAGCAGCCGATTGCGGTTACGCCGCCTGACCTCAGCCCGACGCTGAATGCCGTACAAGCCTATATCCAGGCCAAGCAGACCGCGCGCAGCCAGCAGAAGGTCGAGTCTGAACCCGCCGCAGAGGCCACCGATGATGTCGAGGCGCAACTGCAGGAGGCGCTGCAATGAAGCGCATCTACTGGTTGCTGCTGATTCTGGCGGTGGTTGCTGGCGTCGCCAGTCTGGTGCTGTTCGGTTTGCCGCTGGCCGAGCACAAGGGCTATGTGCTGATTGCCTTCCAAGGTTTTCGTTATGAATCCAGCCTTTGGGCTTTTGTCGTCTTGGTGTTGGTGCTCTGGTTGCTGGTTTCCCTTGTGCGTTTGAGCGTACGGCTGCTGGTCACGTCCGGCGGTCTGCTCAACCCCTGGTCACGCTTGCACAGCCGTCGCCGAATGCGTCTGGCGTCCGAGCAGGGTTTTCTCGATCTGGCTGAAGGGCGCTGGGCGCGTGCCCTGCGGCGTTTGAAGCAGGCGGCAAGCAGCTCGCCGCAGCCCTTGAGTTATTACCTGGGCGCCGCACGCGCTGCACATCAGTTGGGGCATCACAACGACAGCGACGACTTGCTGGAGCAGGCGCTCAACCGCCAGCCGCAGGCGGAACTGGCAATTGCCCTGCAACATGCCGAACTGCAACTGGCGCGTGGCCAGACCGATGCCGCATTGGAGACTTTGCAGGCCATGCGCTCGCGTCATCCACATCACCATCTGGTGTTGCGTCAGTTGCAGCAGCTCTATCTGCAGTCGGGAGATTGGCCGGCGCTGCTCGGTTTGCTGCCTGACCTGCGCAAGGAGAAAGCCCTGGGCAATGCCGAATTGAGCGCGCTTGAGCGTCAGGCCTGGCGTGGCCGTTTGCTGCAGGCCGCCCGGCCGGTTGACGGTGACGCTCAGGCAGCGCTGCAAGCCTTGCAACACGCCTGGCAGACTATGTCGACGGCGCTGCATCAGGAGCCCGAGCTGTTGGCTGTGTATGCCGAGCAACTGCGCCAATTGGGCGGCGAAGCAGAGGCCGAAGAGCTGCTGCGCAGCTTCTTGAAACAGCATTACGACACCGCTCTGGTGCGCCTCTATGGTTTGCTGCATGGGCGGGATCTGGGCAAACAGTTGCAAGTGGCCGAGGGCTGGTTGAAGACGCACCCACAGGATGCCGGTCTGCTTCTGACCCTGGGGCGGCTGTGTATACACAGTCAGCTGTGGGGCAAGGCCCAGGACTACCTGGAAAGCAGCCTGGCATTTCAGCGCCACCCGGAAACTTGCGCCGAGCTGGCACGCCTGCTGGCGCAACTGGGGGAGCTGGAGCGCAGCAACAGCCTGTACCAGGAAGGTCTGCGCTTGCTTGATGCGCGCTTGTGCACGGCGGCTTTGCCTGCCGCGAGTTGATTTACGAGGTGTGTATGCGGACGCTGTTGATCTTTTGCCTGGTGCTGCTGGTGGGTTGCGCCAGCCCGCAGGTAAATGATTACGTCAGTGAGCAGCCGCGCCTGGAACTGAGCGATTACTTCAATGGCAACTTGCAGGCCTGGGGCATGTTTCAGAACCGTTCAGGCGAGGTGGTCAAGCGCTTCCATGTGGTCATGACCGGCACCTGGGACGGCGATGTGGGCGTGCTCGACGAGCGCTTTACTTACAGCGATGGCAGCACAGAGCGGCGCGTCTGGACGCTTAAAAAACAGGCCGACGGCAGTTGGCGCGGTACGGCCGACGATGTGCAGGGTGAGGCAGTTGGGCAGGTCGCTGGTAATGCCTTGCATTGGCGATACAAGCTGCGGCTGAAGGTCGATGATTCAACCTATGTGGTTGATTTTGATGACTGGATGTTCCTGATGGATGGCCAGGTGATGCTCAACCGAGCGCGTATGTCGAAGTGGGGCATTGATCTTGGTCAGGTCACTCTGAGCTTTTACAAGCCCGCAGCGGTTGAGAGGTCTGAGTAGTCGCCAGTTAAACGCTTGTATGAAATTTTCTCCAGCGCTACCTTGAAGGCCTAAGCCTGCGGGAATAATCTGGCTCACAGATACCGCCGGAAAGTTGCCGTTTCACGGTTGTCTTCCCAGACCTTGCACGGACTGACAAAAAACTGTCTCGATGCGGGCGTACAACACTAATAGCAATAGGGAAGTAGAGGTCATCATGCTCGAGAGTTGTCAGAACGCCCAGGAACGTTGGGGTGGGGTTCACCTGCTGATTGACCGCTGGCTGCAAGAGCGCAAAGAGCTGGTGCACGCCTATGCCGCCATCAACGATTCGCCGCAAGCGCCGAGCGCCAATGCAGAAGCCTTGCAACGCTTCTGCGAAATCCTCGTTGATTACGTATCCGCTGGGCACTTCGAGGTCTACGAACAGCTGACCAGCGAAGCCAAGGCCTTTGGTGATCAGCGTGGCCTCGAACTGGCCAAGCAGATCTATCCGCGTATTGAGGTGATTACCGAGGTGGCGCTGGCTTTCAATGATCGCTGTGACAATGGTGATTGCAGCGATTCGGTCTCTCTGTTGGATGAGCTGAAACGCCTGGGGCAATTGCTGCACGAGCGTTTTGAGTTGGAGGACTGCCTGATCGAAGTCCTGCATAACGCCCATCAGGAGCAGGCTGCACCTGCCCTCTGATGTATTGACTCGTTACTCCTTGGTGTCGAGCAACTCCAGTTCGAACACCAGGGGCGAGTAGGGCGGAATCAAATCCCCCGCGCCTTCTTCGCCATACGCTTGAGCCGATGGAATCACCAAGCGCCATTGCGCGCCCACCGGCATCTGCTGCAGTGCACTGCGCCATCCGGCGATCACGCTGTCCAGGCGAAACCATTGCGCGGTCTGACTTTCGTCAAACTGACTGCCATCCGCCAGAAACCCTATATAGCGTACTTGTATGCGGTCCTTCGGGCCGGGCTTGCGGCCGTCGCCGGCGCGCAGCTCCTGCATCAGTACGCCATCTTGCAATACACGCACGCCAGCCTTGGCTTTCTCCGCGGCGAGAAAACGCTGCTCGGCAGTCTTGGCTTTTTCGATGCGTTCCGGGGCGCTGGCCAGCTGCGCTTCATGTTCGGCCAGCAGGCTTTCGATGCGTTTGGCATCCACTGCCAGTGGCTCATTACGGTAAGCCTGGCGTAAACCGTCGAGCAGCGCTTGCAACTCCAGATCCGGTACCTCGTCGCGCAGCCGCTCACCAAGTTTTACCCCTAGGCTATAGGCCAGGTCATGGGCGTGCTCGTCTGCTTGAGACAAGGGCGTGAGCAGGCAGAGCAGTAGCAGGGCGAAACGTGGCATGGGTGTTCTCCGGCGAAGATGCGCCGATTATGCCAGCCAGTTGCGGCAAGGTGGCAAGGCGGACAAGAGGAGGACTAGTATGACGCCATCTTCATCCGCCAGGAGGCGTGTCATGTCGGCAACAAAGAATGCAAAGAAGAAATCAGTGAGTACCCCGTTGCACCTGTTGCAGCAACTTTCCAGCAGCCTGCTTGAGCATCTTGAAGAGGCCTGCACTCGTGCCTTGGTTGATGCCGAGAAACTGCTCGCCAAGCTGGAAAAACAACGCGGCAAAGCCCAGGAAAAACTGCATAAAGCCCGTAGCAAAATGCAGGATGCGGCGGTAGCCGGCAAAGCCAAGGCGCAGGCCAAAGCTAAAGAAGCCGTGGCCGAACTGGAGCAACTGCTCGATACCCTGAAAGACCGTCAGAGTGAAACACGTACCTACATCGCCAGCCTCAAGCGTGATGCTCAGGAAAGCCTGAAATTGGCCCAGGGCGTGGGCAAGGTTAAAGAAGCTGCAAGCAAAGCGTTGGACAACCGTTCGGCCAAGGCCGCTGCAGCAAAACCTGCTGCCACGAAAGCCCCGGCCAAGCCAGCGGTCCGCAAACCAGCGGTGAAGCCTGCCAGTAAGGTGGTTGCGCCAGCTGCCAAGGCACCGGCTAAAGCGCCTGCTAAACCTGCTGCTAAAGCGCCGGCCAAGGCTGCAAGCAAAGCTCCCGTCGCAGCAAAACCAGCCGCCAAGGCGCCCACCAAAACTGCGGCGAAGAAACCAGCTGCTGCCAGCGCGGCCAAGCCTGCGGCGAGCAAGCCGGTGGCACAGCCCGTCAAGGCAGCTGCTAAACCTGCCGTTAAGAAAGCGCCTGCGGCTAAACCTGCCAGTACGCCTGCAGCCAAACCGGCCGTAAAACCTGCGGCGAAACCCGTGGCGAAGCCTGCTGCGAAAAAACCAGCCGCCAAGCCTGCGGCTAAACCGGTTGCCGCCAAGCCGGCCGTTGCTAACGCGCCGATTGCCGAAGCGCCTGCCGCACCTACCGGCAGCGCCCCGGCAAGCGCCGTTTAAGCGCTGAGCTGTGTCGCCGCGATGCGCAGCGTTTGCAGCGCATCGCGGTTGTCGTCTTGGGGAGCTAGGCGTTCCAGCCAGTTCGGCGGCCTGTCCGCCGCGCCGTTTGACCAATCTTGAGTGCACGCCGCTAGGCGCTCCAGCTGCTCGCGCTCTGCGGCCAGCTCCAGCTGTTTGATCTGTTCGCGTAACGCCGCCATAGCTCTATCGCTATGCGCCTGCTCGCGCCAGCGCTGCCGCAATTGCCGTAGCGGCACCACCACCTGCTGTTGCCAGGGCTGGGCTAACGCGCGCAACGCCTCGGTACGCTCGTCGGTACAGGCAACTTTTCGGCGCTCCAGCCAGGCAGCGCACAGCAGCAGGCACACGTCTGCTCCTTGCTCTTGCAGGTGCAGGCACGCGGCCTCGACGCCAGGGCGTTGATACAGTGCTTCGGCGAATCGCCACAGGTCAGTAGGCATGGTGCTTTCCGGGTTTCACTAGGGTCTGTTCCCGTTTCATTCACGGCCGCGCCGGAGCCTGTTTTTGCGCGAGGCAAGGCACGAGACACCAAGTTTGGTTGTTCCAAATGAGTGTCGAGAAACGCAGTCTCGCGGCAACGCGGCTCGCGATGAAACGGGAACAGACCCTAAAGGGACTCTGGTAGACTCCGCCGCCATTATGATCCGACTCCAGAACCTGACTTTACAGCGTGGCCCTCAGCGTCTGCTAGAAGATGCCGAGATGACCTTGCACCCCGGCCACAAAGCCGGCTTGATCGGCGCCAATGGCGCCGGCAAATCCAGCCTGTTTGCCCTATTTCGCGGCGAGCTGAGTGCGGACGCGGGCGACTGCCTGATTCCTGCCGATTGGCGCGTGGCTCACATGCGCCAGGAGATCGACGCGGTCGAGCACCAGGCGGTGGACTATGTGCTCGATGGCGACGTACGGCTGCGCCGCGTGCAGGCCGAGTTGGTGCAAGCCGAAGCCGCGCATGACGGCGCAGCTGTGGCGCGGTTGCACACTGAACTCGATACCCTCGATGGCTACAGCGCCGATGCCCGTGCGCGCAAGCTGCTCGCCGGCCTGGGTTTTGACAGCGCGCAGATGGATCGCCGCGTCGGTGATTTTTCCGGTGGTTGGCGCATGCGTCTGAACCTGGCTCAGGCGTTGATGTGCCCGTCTGACTTGTTATTGCTCGACGAGCCGACCAACCACCTCGACCTCGACGCAATCCTCTGGCTGGAAAGCTGGCTGAAAGGTTACCCCGGTACTTTGCTGCTGATCTCCCATGACCGCGATTTCCTGGATGCCGTAGTGGACCATGTTGCCCACCTCGATCAGCAGAAACTGACTCTCTATCGCGGTGGTTATTCGGCCTTCGAGCGCACCCGTGCCGAGCGTCTGGCGCAGCAGCAACAGGCGTACGAGAAGCAGCAGGCGCAGCGCGCGCACATGGAAAAGTACATCGCCCGCTTCAAGGCCCAGGCCACCAAGGCGCGTCAGGCGCAGAGCCGGATCAAGGCGCTGGAGCGCATGGAAGAGCTGTCGGCAGCGCACGTCGATTCGCCCTTCGACTTCAGCTTCCGTGAGGCGGACAAGATATCTAGCCCGCTGCTCAGCCTCAGCGAAGGTCGCCTGGGTTACGGCGACAAGGTGGTGCTGGAAAAGGTCAAACTGAGCCTGGCGCCTGGTGCGCGCCTGGGCCTGCTCGGGCCGAACGGCGCGGGAAAATCGACCCTGATCAAGAACCTATCGAACGAACTGCAGCCGCTCAGCGGCCATCTGCAGCGTGGCGAGAACCTGGTGGTCGGCTATTTTGCCCAGCATCAGCTCGATGCTCTGGATGATAAAGCCAGTCCACTGCTGCATTTTCAGCGCCTGGCACCGACCGAGCGCGAACAAACGCTGCGCGATTTTCTCGGTGGCTTTGACTTCCGCGGCCCGCGCTGTGACGAGCCGGTGCTGAATTTCTCCGGCGGTGAGAAAGCCCGTCTGGCCCTGGCGCTGATTGCCTGGGGCAAGCCCAACCTGTTGCTGCTGGATGAGCCGACCAACCACCTCGACTTGGAAATGCGCCTGGCGCTGACCATGGCGCTGCAAGAATTCAGCGGCGCGGTGGTGGTGGTGTCGCACGATCGGCATCTGCTGAAAAGCACCACCGACGAGTTCCTGCTGGTTGCCGATGGGCTGGTGCAGCCGTTCGACGGTGATCTGGAGGACTACGCGCGCTGGCTGGTGGATTACCGCACGCGGCAGGCGCCGACGAGCAGTGGCGAAAGCAACCCGGATAAATCCGACAAGCGTGTGCAGCGCCAGGCCGCCGCCGCTTTGCGTCAGCAGCTGGCACCGCATAAGCGCGAAGCCGACAAGCTGGAAAAAGAGCTGGGCCAGTTGCACGAAAAGCTCGCTACCGTCGAAGCCCGCCTGGGTGATAGCGACATCTACGAAGCAGCGCGCAAGGACGAATTGCGTGACGCCCTGGCCGAGCAGGCCAAGCTGAAAAGCCGCGAAGCTGATCTGGAGGAGCGCTGGATGTTCGCCCTGGAAGCCCTCGAAACTCTGCAGGCCGAGCTGGAGGCCGCCACTTGAACATCAGCCTGCCAACCCTGGAGTGGCTGATGGCTTGGCAAGAGCCGCTGCTACGAGCCGGTCAGGTGCTCCTGATTGTGCTGCTGGCCTGGCTGTTTCAGCGCATTCTCACCCGCGGTATCACCCGTCTCGGTAATCGCTATCCGCAATTGCCCGCCGAATTGCTGATGCCGCTGCGCGGTCTGCTGCGCTGGCTGATTCTCGGTAGTGCCTTTATGTTGGTGCTGGAGCGCCTGGGCGTTTCTGCGCAGGTGCTGTGGACCGCGCTGACCGGCTTTGCCGCCGTCGCTGCGGTGGCTTTCTTCGCGATCTGGAGCGTGTTGTCCAACATGTTCTGCGCGCTGCTGATTTTCGCCATGGGGCCCTTTCGTATCGGCGAGTGCGTTGAAGTGCTGGAAAGCGCCGACAAGCCCGGTGTGCGCGGGCGAGTGGTGGCGATCAACCTGTTCTATACCACCCTAGAAGATCTTAGCGGTGATGCGCCTGGTGCCTGGGTGCAGATCCCTAATAGCCTGTTTTTCCAAAAAGCCGTACGTCGCTGGCGCAATGGCGAACTCCCCACACCGCGTAATTCCGAGGTTTAAGCAATTATGGAATGGCTGGCCAGTCCTGAACTCTGGGTCGCGTTTCTGACCCTGACTGCCCTGGAAATTGTCCTGGGTATCGACAACATCATCTTTATCTCGATCCTGGTCAGCCGCCTGCCCAAGCATCAGCAACCCAAGGCGCGTTTCTTCGGCCTGGCCCTGGCCATGGGCACGCGAATTCTGCTGCTGCTGTCGATCAGCTGGGTGATGCGCCTGACGGCCGACCTGTTCCATGTGTTCGACCAGGGCTTCTCCGGGCGTGATTTGATTCTGTTCTTCGGGGGGCTTTTCCTGTTGTGGAAGAGTACTGCGGAGATCTTCCACAGCCTGGAAGGCGAAGAAGAAGCCCAGGCCGTGGGTGGCAAGACCTACGGCTTTATGGGGATCATTGTGCAGATCGCGATCATCGACATCGTGTTCTCCCTGGACTCAGTCATCACCGCCGTCGGTTTGGTCGATAACGTACCCGTCATGGTCGCGGCCATTGTGATTTCGGTGTTCGTGATGATGCTGTCGGCCGGCACCATCAGTGATTTCATCGACAAGCACCCGAGCCTGAAAATCCTCGCCCTGTCGTTCCTGATCGTGGTCGGTACCGTGCTGATCGCCGAAGCCTTCGAGGTGCATGTGCCGAAGGGTTATGTGTACTTCGCCATGGCCTTCTCGCTGGCGGTAGAGGCCGTCAATATCCGCATGCGGGTGGCCCGCTCACGGGCGCGCAAAGAAGCAGAGCTAGAGCCGGTGCAGCTGCGTAAAGGCTCGCCGGACTGATGAGCCGGCTGGGCGAGTAACCCAACAAGGGGTAGGCTAGCGGCCTACCCCTTTTTATTTTCTGTTTGAGGTATCTGCCATGGCACTGGAAACCTGGCTTGCATTCTTTGTGGCTTGTTGGGTCATCAGTTTGTCGCCGGGCGCCGGGGCGATTGCCTCGATGTCGGCCGGGCTGCAATACGGCTTTGTGCGCGGTTACTGGAATGCCCTGGGTCTGCAGCTGGGCCTGGCTTTGCAGATCGCCATCGTCGCCGCTGGTGTCGGGGCGATTCTGGCGGCGTCGGAATTGGCCTTCAGCCTGATCAAGTGGTTTGGCGTGGTGTATCTGGTGTACCTCGGCTATCGCCAGTGGCAGGCCTTGCCTAGCGATATGACAGCGCAAGCCGAACGCCCCATCGGCCGGCCGCTGACCCTGGTGCTGCGTGGCTTCCTGGTCAACTTTAGCAACCCCAAGGCGATCGTCTTTATGCTCGCGGTGCTGCCGCAGTTCCTTAACCCGCAAGCACCGCTGTTGAGCCAGTACCTGGTGATGGGCGTGACCATGATCTGCGTCGATCTGATCGTGATGGCCGGCTACACCGGCCTGGCCGCGCGGGTACTGGGTGCACTGCGTTCGCCACATCAGCAGAAACTGATGAATCGCACCTTTGGTGCGCTGTTTGTCGGCGCGGCGGCCTTGCTGGCCAGCGTGCGCCGCGCGCCGGTCTGATCTTCGCCGGTATCGCTACCAGGGAATTGGCTGGCCGTCCCAGCCCCAGAAGCTGCCGGTTTGCGGCGGGCCGTGCTGTTCGATCTGCGCCAGCAGGCATTCGGCTGAATAGCTCGGGGTAAACAGCTTGTCGGCTGGCACATTGGCCTGGAAGGGTTTCGACAGTTCGGTGTCAGTCGTACCAGGGTGCAGGCTGAGTACGCAGCTGTTGGGGTTGATCCGGCTCAACTCGATGCTCGCGGTGTGCAGCAACTGATTCAGCGCAGCCTTGCTGGCGCGGTAGCTGTACCAGCCGCCGAGGCGGTTGTCACCAATCGAGCCGACCCGTGCCGACAGCGCCGCCACTGTGCAGGCATGCTGGCCACGTAGCAGCGGCAGCAGGTGCTTGAGCAGCAGAATCGGCGCAAAGCTGTTGCGCTGAAAGGTCGCCAGCAGCCCCTCAAGCGTGATCTGGTTCAGGCCCTTCTCGGCTTTCGCCGCGCCGTCCTGCAGTACGCCAACCGTGCACAACAGCAGATGCAGGCGCGGGATGGCGGCGTGCAAATGCGCGGCCAGAGCGCTCAGCGCCGCCTCATCGCATACATCCGCATCCAGGCAGTGCAGACGTTGGCCGTATTGCGCTTGCAGTTCAAGCAGGCCGGACGCCTGACTGGCCTGGCGGGCGATGGCCCAGACCCCGGCGACATCGGCGCGGGCGAGCAGTTGGGTGGTCAGCGCCAGGCCAATCCCCCGGCTGGCGCCACAAACCACGACATGCGCTGGTTCTTCCAGGTGTTGCCAAAAACTCATCGCATCACTCCTGCGGCGTTGCGACGATCCGTCGCGGGCCATGGTCGATCAGTGGTTGAGGAAAATCGTTAGGAGGGTAACAATCGAATGTCATCCATTCGTATTTGGTATCCACTCCTATATGACTTCCGTATTGCGTTTCTGCAGCTGGTTGCTGGTGCCCGTGTTGGCACTCTGCAGCCTGGCTGTTATGGCCGAGCCCATCGAGGGCGCGGCGCAAGCTCTGCATCTGCTCGGTTACCTGGGCGCTGATTACCCGGCCACCGTGGCCAATGGTCAGGTGATCGACTCCGGCGAATACCGCGAGCAGCTGGAGTTTATGACTGTACTGCAAGGTCTGATTGTTGCGCTGCCAGCGCGTAACGAACAAGCCGAACTGGAGCAAGGCGTGGCCAGTCTGCGCCAGGGTATCGAACAGCGTGTCGAGGGTAGCCAGGTTGCGCAGCAGGCCCGGCAGTTGTCCGCCACCTTGGCCACGGTCTATGGCGTCAGCCAGACCCCGGCCATCACCCCTGACCCCAGCCGTGGCGCGCCGCTGTTTGCCCAGCATTGCAGTGTGTGCCATGGCGATAGCGGCGCGGGTGACGGGCCGGCGGGTATCGGCCTGGAACCGCCACCGGCCAACCTGCGCGATTTGGCGCGGCTTAACCGATTGAGCCTGTATGACCTGTTCAACACCATTGGCCTGGGTATCGATGGCACCGATATGGCGGCCTTTGCCGATCAGCTGGATGAGCGCCAGCGCTGGGACTTGGCCAGCTATATCGCCGGCTTCAGCGCCGGGCCGGTTGCTGCTGGCGAGCCATTCAAAATGGCGGCGCTGGCCGGCATGACCCCGGATGAAGTGGTCGCCGCGCAGGGTGAGGAAGCGGCTGCGCGCTTCCGTGCTCAGCGAGCCCAGCCACCGGTGCAGCAGCGCGGCCCGCTGCAATTGATCGAGCACACCCGCGCGACCCTGGAGCAGAGTCTGGCGGCTTATCGCGCCGGTGAGCACGAGCAGGCCTATGACCTGTCCGTCGGCGCTTATCTGGAAGGCTTCGAACTGGTCGAAAGCGCCCTGGATAACCTCGACTCGGTGCAGCGCAAGACCACCGAGCGGGCGCTGATGGCCTACCGCCAGGCATTGCAGGATGGCTTGTCGGTGCCGCAGGCGGCGCAGCGGCTGGAGCTGGCCAAGGCCGAGCTGGCGAGGTCTGCCGCCTTGCTCGATAGCGACGGCCTGTCGAGTTCGCTGAGCTTCTTCTCCAGCCTGCTGATTCTGCTGCGTGAAGGGCTGGAGGCGATTCTGGTGTTGGCGGCGATCCTCGCCTTCCTGCGCAACACCGGGCAGCAACAAGCGGTGCGCAGCGTGCACATCGGCTGGGGCCTGGCGTTGTTGGCTGGGGTTGGCACCTGGGCGCTGGCGGCCTATCTGATCGACGTCAGCGGCGCGCAGCGTGAACTGCTGGAAGGCGTGACGGCGCTGTTTGCCAGCGTGATGGTGCTCTGGCTCGGGGTGTGGATGCATGACCGCCGACATGCGGCGGCCTGGCAGGACTACATCAAGAGCAGCCTGGTCGGCGGTGGCGGGCGTTTTGGTTTTGCCGTGCTGGCGTTTTTCTCGGTGTACCGCGAGTTGTTCGAAGTCATCCTGTTCTATGAAACCCTCTGGCTACAGGCCGGCCCGCAAGGCCACGGGATGGTTCTTGCTGGCGCGGCGGCGGCGCTGGTGCTGCTGCTCGGCTTGGCCTGGGTGATCCTGCGCGGCTCGCGCAAACTGCCGCTGGCGACCTTCTTCGGCGTCAATGCCGTGCTGCTCTGCGTGCTCTCGGTGGTATTTGCCGGCCATGGTGTCGCGGCACTACAGGAAGCCGGGGTGCTGGGTACGCGGCCGGTGGCATTCTTCGAGTTTGACTGGCTGGGCATTCACGATGATGCCTACAGCCTGGCGGCGCAGGCTGCGGCGTTGGCCGCCATCGCGCTGCTTTACGGGCGTAGCTGGCTGGGCGAGCGTCGCCGTTTGTCTCAGGCTTGAAGCGCAGCTGCTGCCGGCATGGCTTAACATGCCGGCTTTGCTGTCTCTGGAGAATGCTGGGTGATGCGAGTCTGGATTGATGCCGATGCCTGCCCCAAGGCGGCCAAGGATCAGGTGGTGAAGTTCGCCTTGAAGCGACGCTTCGAGGTGCTGCTGGTGGCGGGGCAGGCGCAAATCAAACCCGCGTATAGCTGTGTGCGGCTGATCGTGGTGCCCAGCGGCCCGGATGCGGCCGATAATTACCTGGTGGAGCATGCGCTGCCGGGTGAGCTGGTGATCTGCAGCGACGTGCCGCTGGCCGACCGTCTGGTGAAGAAGGGCGTCGCGGCCCTCGATCCGCGCGGCCGCGAGTTTGATGAGCGCAATATGGGCGACAAGCTGGCGGTGCGTAACCTGTTTACCGAGCTGCGTGAGCAGGGGCAGGTTGGCGGCGGTCAGCCGCCTTATGGCGAGCGCGACAAGCAGGCATTCGCCAATTCACTGGATCGTATTCTTACCCGTCTACAACGCTAGGCCCTGCTCAAGGCCTCGCGAGCTAGAGTCCTGCAAGGCGAAAACAGGCGAGGAAGCGGAGTGGACTTTTGTACATGAGCATTCCGAGCCTGTTTTTAACGCAGCAGGGCCGACTCGTAGCGGACGTTGAGCAGGCTCTAGACTGGCGCATAACGCTGGCGGTAATGCCCACCATTCAGCCAGGTATGCAGTTCCCCCAGTGGCAGTGGCTTGCTGAACAGGTAGCCCTGCAGCAAGTCGCACTGCTGCTCCTGCAGAAATATCATCTGCTCGACGTTCTCCACGCCTTCGGCAACCACCCGCAGTTTGAGTTTGTGGGCCATGGCGATGATCGCGGCAGTAATCGCCATGCCGCTGCTGGAGCCGGGGATTTCGCGGATAAAGCTGCGGTCGACCTTGAGGCTGTCCACCGGCAGGCGGCTGAGGTATTGCAGGGATGAGTAGCCGGTGCCGAAGTCATCAATGCTGATGGTCATGCCCAAGGCGCGGATCTTGTCGAGTTGCGTCTGCGCGGCGCTCAGGTCGTGCATCAGGGCGTTTTCCGTAACTTCCAGGGTTAGCGAGCTGAGCGGCAGGTCGGCGCGTTGCAGTTCGATTTCCATGGCCTTGACCAGGTGCGGCTGCAGTAGGCTTAGGGCCGAACAGTTTACCCCCAGGTGCATCTGTCGGTAGCCATTGTTGTGCAGCCATTTGAGGTCACGGCAGGCGCGCTTGAGCACCCAGATATCCAGTTCATGGATAAAGCCGTGCTGCTCGGCAATCCGTACAAAGCGCTCTGGGCTGATGACCCCCAGTTCGCTGTGCTGCCAGCGCACCAGGGCTTCCAGGGCCACTACCTGATCACCGCGGGTCGACAGTATGGGTTGGTAATACACCTGCAGCGTGTCGCGGTTTAGTGCCAGGCGCAGCTCCTGTTCCAGGCTCAGCTCCTGCTGGGCGTCGTGCTCCAGCTGGGTACTGAAGCCCAGGCAGTGATTGCGCCCTTGGCGCTTGCAGTGGCCGAGGGCAATGCCGGCCTGCTTGAGCAACTGGCCTGCATCATTGGCATCCTGCGGGTAGCGGCTGATGCCGATGCTGGCGGTCAGGCTGAGTTGGCCGCTTTCCAGGCTGAAGGGTTGGCGGATCTGCGTGAGGATGCGCTCGGCCAGTTGGCTGCCTTGCTGCAACGGCACGTTGAGGGCAAAGGCGCAGAACTCGTCGCCGGAAAAGCGCGCCAATAGGTCTTCGCGACCCAGTGCGCTGCGGATGCGCGCGCCCACCTGTTTGAGCAATTCATCACCGCGACCATGGCCGAGGCTGTCGTTGATCCGCTTGAAGTTGTCCAGGTCGATAAACAGCAGCGTGGCGCCGTGCGGCGGCGCGGTGGCGAGGGTGGTGTCGAGCATCTGGCTGAAGGCCTGGCCGTTGAGTAGACCGGTCAGGCCGTCGTAGTGGGCCAGGGTGTCGAGTTGCTGGGCCAGCTGGTGTAGCTGACGCCGCTCCTGACGCAGACGCTGATCGGCCCAGCCGGCCAGTGCGCCAATCAGGATGATCAGTAGGGCAATCAGGGCAATCGCAGCGCCGAGCAGTTGATGGCCTTCCTGGCTGGCGGCTGGTTGTAGCGTGACATCCAGCGGCACGCTAAGGGTTAATGCGGCCATGCCTGTGAAGTGCATGGAGGCAATCGCACCACCCATGATCAGGCTGGCTAGCAGTCGCAGCCAGTTGGCGCGGCGGCCGCTTTGCCCGCGAAAATAACCGGCCAGCAGCAAGGCCGCGAGCGAGGCGGCGATGGCGATCAGAATCGACAGCAGGAACAGACCGGGATCGTAGTGCTGGCTGGCCGCCGAGCGAATCGCCGCCATGCCGGTGTAGTGCATGCTGGCAATGCCACAGCCGGCGACGATGGCGGCTGCCACCGTTTGCCAGAGACGCAGCCGCTCGTGGCCCATCACCCGCATCACTACATAGGACACGGCAATGGCGATCAGTAGGGAAAACAGGGTGATGCCGAGGTCGTATCTGAATGGCAGTGGTGCGGAAAAGGCCAGCATGGCGACGAAGTGCATCGACCAGATTCCGCCACCCAAGGCCCAGGCCCCGACCCAGCGCCACAGTTCTCGGCTCTGCTCACGGCTGACGCGTTCGGCCATATTTAGCGCGGTAAAACCGGCGGCACAGGCAATCAGGTAGGACAGCAACACCAGCAGAGGGTCATGGCTGCAGTCGAGAAGGACCATCTGGTCCGCTGCGGGTGGGCTGAATAGAGGCAGTGAAAACATGCATGGCTCCAACTACAGGCCGGTCATGCAGCCATTGGATTTGCCAAACAGTGTAAGCCTGCGCGGGCGCAAAGCCCACTTGTGCCTGCGCCTAGCCGCACAGATAAGTTCCGGTGCCGACGGCCACCAGGGTTCCGTCATCGCTGTGCAATTCACTGCGCACCACCGCCACCTTGTTGCCGGTGCGCAGCAGTACCGCGCTGGCGGTAAAACGCTGGCCCCGACCGGGGCGCAGGTAATCGATACGCAGGTCGATGGTGCCAAGTTTGGACAGCCGCGCCATGCGCTCTGCGCTTGTCAGGTGCTGGTGCTTGTCGAACGCACCGATCAGCGCCATGGCACCACCAGCTACATCTAGCAGGGAGGAAATCACCCCGCCATGCAGAATGCCGTGAACGAAGTTGCCGATCAGCTCGGGCTTCATCGGCAGGTGCATGGTCACGCGCTGAGCGCTCAGTTCATCCAGCTCGATGCCGAGCATCTGGTTGAAGGGAATGCGCTGAAAGAAACTGCTAACCGCTTGCTGCAGCTCGGCGGTGAGCTCGAAAGGTGGGTTGCTCATGGGAGTCGTGCCTGGGCGGATGGACGATCAACCTGCCGCACTGGGGCCGCTGTGACCAGTGGCGCGGCCGGAGTACCGCGCGCATTGGCGTGATTGGCTTGCTATCGGCCTGCTCCGGTGGCTGATCAGGCCGTAGACTCAGGCTGGGTGGCTAAGTTCGAGTATCCGATCCACCAGCTTGTTGATTCCCGAGGCGGCTTCGCTGATCGACTGGGCGAGCATATAGGCTGGGGTGGTCACCAGCTTGCGCTCGGCGTCTTCGACGATCTCGCTGACTTCGCATTCATGGTGCTCCGCGCCCATCTGCACCAGGGCAGCGGCGGTTTCATGGTCCTTGCCGATGGTGCAGATTACGCCTGTGCCGAAGATCTTCGCCGCCAGCGCTGGGGAGATACAGATCAGGCCGACCGGCTTTCCGGCCTTGACGAAGGCCTGGGCGGCGCTCAATACGTCCGGCTGCACCGTGCAGTTGGCACCGCTGATGGCGAAGTCGGAGAGGTTCTTCGCTACGCCAAAACCGCCGGGCATAATCAGCGCATCGAAGTCGCCGACATGCAGTTCCTTGACGTCCTTGATTTGGCCGCGGGCGATGCGCGCCGACTCCACCAGTACGTTGCGCGTTTCGTCCGTCTCGTCGCCGCTGTAGTGATCGACCACATGCAGTTGCGCCACGTTGGGGGCAAAGCACTGCACTTGCGCGCCGCGCTGATCGAGGCGCAGTAGGGTGATCACGCTTTCATGGATCTCCGCGCCGTCATAGACGCCACAGCCGGAAAGAATCACCGCAACTTTCTTGTTCATCTAGTTCTCCTGAATTGCCAGCCGTATCGGATTGAGTCGTGTTCTGTCGTCGCCTGAGCCGTAATGTCGCCATATGCCACCTAGGTTGGCATGGTGCGCCGCGAGGCGGATGTAGCGCTGGGCTAGGATTTATTGAGCAATCCTAGCCGTTAGCCTCGTGCAGCGATATGGCGATTCTATGCAACCGGTGAAACCATGAATTACATCCTTTATGCCGTACCGTTCTTCTTTGCCTTGATCGCTTTAGAGCTGTTGCTCGACCGCTGGCGCGGGGTCAGCACCTACCGCTTTTCCGATGCCGTTAACAGCCTCAGCGCTGGGGTGTTGTCGACTACGGTGGGCTTGCTGACCAAGGTCGTCGGCCTGCTCACCTACACCTTTGCCTGGCAACAGTTGGCGCTGTTCGAACTGTCGGCCAGCAGCCTGTGGGTCTGGGTGTTCGCTTTCGTCTTCTACGACTTCTGTTACTACTGGAACCACCGCTTGGGTCATGAGCGCAATGTGTTGTGGGCCGCGCACTCGGTGCACCATCAGAGCGAGGACTACAACCTCTCTACTGCGCTACGGCAGACCAGTACCGGGTTTATCTTCGGCTGGATCTTCTACCTGCCGATGGCCGTGGCCGGCGTGCCGCCGCTGGTATTTCTGACCGTGGCGGCGCTGAACCTGCTCTACCAGTTCTGGGTGCATACCCGGCATATCCCAAAACTGGGCTGGTTCGAGTGGGCGTTTATAACCCCGTCCAACCACCGTGTGCACCATGCGCAGAATCTTGTTTATATGGATCGCAATTATGGCGGCGTGTTCATTCTCTGGGATCGTCTGTTCGGCACCTTTCAGGAAGAGCTGGATGAAGAGCCGGTGATCTTTGGCGTAACCACGCCGCTGGCCAGCTGGAACCCGCTTTGGGCCAATGCGCAGTTCTATGTCGCACTGTGGCGTGATGCGGTACGTACCGAATCGTGGTGGGACAAGTTGCGAATCTGGTTTATGCGCACGGGCTGGCGCCCGGCTGACGTTGCAGCCAAGTATCCACAGAGCAAGCCGGACCTCAGCCAGTTCGTCAAATTCGATGTGCCGCTGAGCCTGGCGCAGAAACTTTATGCCGGTGTGCAGTTCAGCCTTTATGTGGCAGGCGGCACGCTGCTGCTGGGTATGGCCGGCGAGCTAAGCCTGGCGCAAACGCTGCTTGGCGTGGCCTGGATGGCGGTGGGCTTGTACATCATCGGCAGCTGGCTGGAAAACCGACCTAACGCCAAACGTCTGGAAATGCTGCGTCTGCTGCTCAACCTACCGCTGGCCTGGCTGGCGTTGCAGCTGGGCCTGCTACCGGCCCAACCGCTGATTTGGGGACTGTTGTTGGGTTACAGCCTGCTCAGCCTGGGTGCACTGTTCTGGACCCCGCGCGGGCAGAATGCCGTTCCCGCCTAAGCGTTATTCATGGTTGGACCCCACAACGGTGGACAGGCGCAGGCCTGCTCCACCGTTGTGCTTTCCGCGCTGCGAAAACCCGGCTGGGCTTATGCGTGTGCAACATATCTTCGACATAGTTGCGGCGCTATGCTGGTTGGCCTTGCGGCAAGCGGTCGCAGCGCTGTCGTGAGTTGTCATACTTTGGTCATAATGACGGCTTATAACTGTCACACTCGCCCGTCGCTACGGGCTTCGGAGCCTGCCGTGAGCTTTACCCCTGCCAATCGCCTGTTTCCCGCCACTCGCCTGCGTCGCAACCGCCGTGATGACTTTTCCCGGCGTTTGGTGCGGGAAAACCGCCTGAGTGTCGATGACCTGATTCTGCCGGTATTCGTCCTCGACGGCGAAAACCGCCGCGAAGCGATTGCTTCGATGCCCGGCGTCGAGCGCCTGTCGATCGACCTGCTGCTCAAGGAAGCCGAGCACTGGGTCGCCCTGGGCATTCCGGCGCTCGCGCTGTTCCCGGTGACGCCGCTGGAGAAGAAATCCCTGCTGGCTGAAGAGGCCTGGAACCCGGACGGCATCGCTCAGCGTGCAATCCGTGCCCTGCGCGCCAAATTTCCCGAGCTGGGGGTGATCAGCGACGTGGCGCTGGACCCGTTCACCACTCACGGACAGGACGGCATCCTTGATGAATCCGGCTATGTGCAGAACGACGTCACCGTTGATGCGCTGGTCAAGCAGGCACTGTCACATGCCGCCGCCGGTGCCCAGGTGGTGGCCCCGTCAGACATGATGGACGGCCGCGTGCAGGCGATCCGCGAGGCGCTGGAGCTGGCCGACCACAGCAATGTGCGCATCATGGCCTACTCGGCCAAGTACGCGAGTGCCTACTATGGCCCGTTCCGTGACGCGGTGGGTTCGGCGGCCAACCTGGGCAAGGCCAACAAGGCCAGCTATCAGATGGACCCGGCCAACGGCGATGAAGCGCTGCACGAAGTGGCGGCGGATTTGGCCGAAGGCGCAGATATGGTCATGGTCAAGCCGGGTATGCCCTATCTGGACATCCTCTGGCGGGTCAAAGCGGAATTCAAAGTGCCGACCTTTGTCTATCAGGTCAGCGGTGAGTACGCCATGCATATGGCGGCGATCCAGAATGGTTGGTTGGGCGAGGCAGTAATTCTCGAATCACTGACCGCCTTCAAACGTGCGGGTGCCGATGGCATCCTGACTTATTTCGCCGTGCGCGCGGCAGAACTGCTGAAGCAGGGGCAATAGCCCCGCCAGGACTTTGTAATGAACACCGAAGGACTCAGTACCCCTGAATTGCAAGACGCCCAGCCGGTCGTCGACGAGGTTGTAGCCGTGGAAGTGCCTGTCATCGAAGCCCCTGCGCCGGTCGCCCCGGCGCCAGTGGTGATCCATAACCTGGATGACAGCAGTCTGTACATTCACCGCGAGCTGTCGCAGCTGCAATTCAATATCCGCGTGCTGGAACAGGCGTTGGATGAGTCCTATCCGCTGCTGGAGCGGCTGAAGTTTCTGCTGATCTTCTCCAGCAACCTCGACGAGTTCTTCGAGATCCGCGTGGCCGGCCTGAAGAAGCAGATCAACTTCGCCCGTGAACAGGCCGGTGCCGATGGCCTGCAGCCACACCAGGCGCTGGCGCGGATTGCCGAGCTGGTGCACGAGCAGGTGGACCGGCAGTACGCCATCCTCAACGACACCCTGTTCCCGGCGCTGGCCAAGCACAACGTCAACTTTATCCGCCGGCGTTTCTGGACGGCCAAGCACAAGGCCTGGGTACGCCGCTATTTCCGCGACGAGATCGCCCCGATCATCACCCCGATCGGCCTCGACCCGACGCACCCGTTCCCGCTGCTGGTGAACAAGAGCCTGAACTTTATCGTCGAGCTGGAAGGCATCGACGCCTTCGGTCGCGACTCCGGTCTGGCGATCATCCCAGCGCCGCGACTGCTGCCACGGATCATCAAGGTGCCGGAAGAGGTTGGCGGCCCTGGCGACAATTTCGTGTTCCTTTCTTCCATGATCCATGCCCACGCCGATGACCTGTTCCAAGGCATGAAGGTCAAGGGCTGTTATCAGTTCCGCCTGACCCGTAACGCCGACCTGTCGGTGGACACCGAGGACGTCGAAGACCTGGCCCGTGCCCTGCGTGGCGAGCTGTTCAGCCGTCGTTACGGCGATGCGGTGCGCCTGGAAGTGGTCGACACCTGCCCGCAGCCGCTACTGGATTACCTGCTCAAGCAGTTCAGCCTGACCGAGGCCGAGTTGTATCGGGTCAATGGTCCGGTCAACCTGACCCGCCTGTTCAGCATCACTGGCCTGGAAAGCCATCCGGAGCTGCAATACACGCCGTTCACCCCGGTGATCCCCAAGCTGTTGCAGAACGCCGAGAATATTTTCAGCGTGGTCAGCAAGCAGGACATCCTCCTGCTGCACCCCTTCGAGTCGTTCACCCCGGTGGTCGACCTGCTGCGCCAGGCGGCGAAAGACCCGCACGTGCTGGCCATCAAGCAGACCCTGTACCGCTCCGGGGCTAACTCGGAGATCGTCGACGCGTTGGTCGAGGCAGCGCGTAACGGTAAGGAAGTTACGGCGGTAATCGAGCTGCGTGCGCGTTTCGACGAAGAATCCAACCTGCAGCTGGCCAGCCGTCTGCAGGCTGCAGGTGCGGTGGTGATCTACGGCGTGGTGGGTTTCAAGACTCACGCCAAAATGATGCTGATTCTGCGCCGCGAGGCGGGCGATATCGTTCGTTACGCGCACTTGGGTACCGGTAACTACCACGCCGGCAACGCCAAGCTGTACACCGACTACAGCTTGCTCACTGCCGACGTGGCGCTGTGTGAGGATGTGTCCAAGCTGTTCAGCCAACTGATCGGCATGGGCAAGACCCTGCGCATGAAGAAGCTACTGCACGCGCCGTTTACCCTGAAAAAGACCCTGCTCGACATGATCGCCCGCGAAACTGCCCTGGCCGCCGAAGGCAAGCCGGCGCATATCATCGCCAAGTTCAACTCGCTGACCGATCCGAAGATCATCCGCGCGCTGTACAAGGCCAGTCAGACCGGGGTGAAGATCGATCTGGTGGTGCGCGGCATGTGCTGCCTGCGTCCGGGCATTGTTGGGGTCTCGCACAATATTCAGGTGCGCTCGATCATCGGCCGTTTCCTCGAGCATACGCGGGTGTTCTATTTCTCCAATGGCGGCGAGGAGAAGATCTACCTGTCCAGCGCCGACTGGATGGAGCGCAACCTCGACAAGCGCGTCGAGACCTGCTTCCCGGTGGAAGGCAAGAAGCTGATTCTACGGGTCAAGAAGGAGCTGGAAAGCTACCTGACCGACAACACCCAGGCCTGGGTGCTGCAGTCGGACGGGCGTTATCTGCGCACCAGCCCAAGTGGCAACCAGAACCCGCGCAGTGCGCAGGCTGGCCTGCTGGATAAGCTGACTGCACCGCTGATCAGCGCACGATAAATAAGGTGGGAGAGGGCGTGGGCGTCAGCTCACGCTCAGTTCGATACCGATACGTTTGAGCCACTCCGCTTCCTGGGTGAAGTCTGCCTGGGTCAGCGGGTTGTTTTCCAGCCAGCCTTCCGGGAACTGTATCTCCAGGCGCTGTTCTGCGGCCTTGAGCTGCACGTTGGGCATTTCCTGGGTGCCACGGATGTGGTGAAACAGGATGGCGAAGCGCAGCAGCACGCACAGGCGGATCAGCTTGACGCCCTCGGCGCCGAAGTCGGCGAACTTGTCCTTGGGGATATTGCGCCGATGACCGCGTACCAAGAGCGCGAGCATTTGTTGATCCTGGCGCGAGAAGCCGGACAGGTCCGAGTGCTCGACCAGGTAAGCGCCGTGCTTGTGGTACTGGTAGTGGGCGATGTCCAGGCCAACTTCATGCACCTTGGCCGCCCAGCTGAGCAGTTCTCGGTGCCAGTCATCTTCCAGCTGCCAATCCTGAGCGACCTTCTCCAGCGCCGAGAGCGCCTTGCTTTCGACTCGCGCGGCCTGGTCCAGATCGACGTGATAGCGCTCCATCAATGAGCTCAGGGTGCGTTCACGCACGTCCTCATGCTGATGGCGACCGAGCAGGTCATAGAGCACGCCTTCGCGTAGTGCGCCTTCGGAATGGCTCATGCGCTGGATGTCGCAGGCGTCGAAGATTGCTTCGAGAATTGCCAGGCCCGCCGGGAAAATGCCCCGGCGATCGGGTTTGATGCCGTCGAGGTCAAGTTTTTCCGCCTCGCCGATCTTGAATACTTTGCGTTTCAACCAGGCCAGGCCCTGTGGGTTGACCTCGCCTGAGCCGAGGCCGGCTGCCTGAATGGTCAGACCGATGGCTTTGATCGTGCCGGAGGCGCCAACAGCATCTTCCCAGCCCAAGCGCCGCAGGGCGTGCTCGATGCCCATTATCTCCAGTCGTGCGGCTGTATAGGCCTGGGCGTAACGCGCCGGGGTGATCTTGCCGTCCTTAAAGAAACGCTGGGTGTAGCTTACACAGCCCATCTGCAGGCTTTCACGCAGCAGCGGCTCGAAGCGTTGGCCGATGATGAATTCGGTGCTGCCGCCGCCAATGTCGGCGACCAGGCGGCGGCCTGGCGTGTCGGCGATGCTGTGCGACACGCCGAGGTAGATCAGTCGCGCTTCTTCACGTCCGGAGATGACTTCAACCGGGTGGCCGAGAATTTCCTCGGCGCGGCGGATAAATTCGCCACGGTTACGTGCCTCACGCAGGGCATTGGTGCCCACCACGCGTACTGCGCCTTCCGGCAGGCTGGCGGTCAGCTGGGCAAAGCGGCGCAGGCAGTCGAGCCCACGCTGCATGGCTTCTTCGCTGAGCAGGCGTTGCTCGTCGATGCCAGCGGCCAGCTGGACCTTGTCGCCGAGGCGTTCGAGGATGCGGATCTCGCCGTGATCGGCTTTGGCCAGCACCATATGGAAGCTGTTGGAGCCCAGGTCGATAGCTGCAATCAAAGGAAAAGACTCGGCAGGGGTATGCGGCATGGCAGAAACCATCTCAATGCGTAACTGCGCCATCGTGCCACGATAGCCTGGCCCCGCCAACGCATACTGATGTCGCAGGTACAGGCCAAGCCCGCTGCGCTATGGCTCTTGCAGCGGCTGGCCAGGGCTTGCCGGCCGTCTGAATAAATTGTGACGCAGGCAGTCGTGTGGCTGGCTTGTGGTCAGGCCATAGAGAAGCTCAATTGCCGCCGCCTTCCTGTGTGGGAAAAGCCGGGCTATGATGTCGCCCATCTTTTGCTTCCGAACACGGAGACTTTCCATGAGCGAATTCATCACCAATGTCAGCGATGCCAGCTTCGACCAAGACGTCCTGCAGGCCGAAGGGCCGGTGCTGGTCGACTACTGGGCTGAGTGGTGCGGCCCGTGCAAAATGATCGCGCCGGTGCTCGATGAGATCGCTCAGACCTATCAGGGCAAACTGAAAGTCTGCAAGCTGAACATCGATGAAAACCAGGATACCCCGCCAAAGTTCGGCGTGCGTGGCATTCCGACGCTGATGCTGTTCAAGAACGGCAATGTTGAGGCCACCAAGGTTGGCGCACTGTCCAAGTCGCAATTGGCAGCCTTCCTCGACAGCAATATCTAAGTTGCGCTGAGACGGCAACAAGCCCTAGAAGCCCCGCACATTGCGGGGCTTTTTTCTATCTAGGCGCTGGACGTATCAATAAAACCGGTGTTACATTCGGCCTCGCTGCATTTCCTATGCAGCCCCCTGCAAGCCGTCGCCGACGCATTCCTACGCGAATACCTTCGATACACGCTGGCGATCCAATCGCCTTTTAGCGGCGCGGCCTCCCAAGCTGAATAGCTTATTTCCCCTCCTTCATGAATTACGTCATTCCTATGAATCTGACCGAACTCAAGCAAAAGCCGATCACCGAACTGCTGGAACTCGCTGAACAACAGGGCCTGGATAACATGGCTCGTTCGCGCAAGCAGGATGTGATTTTCTCCCTGTTGAAAAAACACGCTAAAAGCGGTGAGGAAATCTCCGGTGATGGCGTGCTGGAGATTCTCCAGGACGGTTTCGGCTTTCTCCGCTCTGCGGATGCCTCGTACCTCGCTGGCCCCGATGACATCTACGTCTCGCCGAGCCAGATTCGCCGCTTCAACTTGCGTACTGGCGATACCATCGTCGGCAAGATTCGCCCGCCGAAAGAAGGCGAGCGTTACTTCGCGCTGCTCAAAGTTGACACGATCAACTACGACCGCCCGGAAAACGCCAAGAACAAAATTCTGTTTGAAAACCTGACGCCGCTGTTCCCCACCAAGCGTCTGGTCATGGAGGCCGGTAACGGCTCCACCGAGGACATCACCGGCCGGGTGATCGACCTCTGCGCCCCGATCGGCAAAGGCCAGCGCGGCCTGATCGTCGCACCGCCGAAAGCCGGTAAGACCATCATGCTGCAGAACATCGCGGCGAACATCGCGCGTAACAACCCCGAGTGCCACCTGATCGTGCTGCTGATCGACGAGCGCCCGGAAGAAGTGACCGAGATGCAGCGCACCGTGCGCGGCGAAGTGGTTGCCTCGACCTTCGACGAGCCGCCAACCCGCCACGTGCAGGTTGCCGAAATGGTCATCGAGAAGGCCAAGCGCCTGGTCGAGCACAAGAAGGATGTGGTTATCCTGCTCGACTCCATCACCCGTCTGGCACGTGCCTACAACACCGTGATCCCAAGCTCCGGCAAGGTCCTCACCGGTGGTGTCGACGCCCACGCCCTAGAGAAGCCGAAACGCTTCTTCGGCGCTGCGCGTAACATCGAGGAAGGCGGTTCGCTGACCATTATCGCCACCGCGCTGGTGGAAACCGGCTCGAAGATGGATGAAGTGATCTACGAAGAGTTCAAAGGCACCGGCAACATGGAGCTGCCGTTGGACCGCCGCATCGCCGAGAAGCGTGTGTTCCCCGCGATCAACATCAATCGCGCCGGTACCCGTCGTGAAGAATTGCTGACTGCCGATGACGAACTGCAGCGCATGTGGATTCTGCGTAAGCTGCTGCACCCGATGGATGAGATTGCCGCCATCGAGTTCCTCACCGACAAGCTGAAAGCGACCAAGACGAACGAAGAGTTCTTTCAATCGATGAAGCGTAAGTAAGGCGTCCTTCGCCTTCCAACAAAAGCCGGGTAAGCCCGGCTTTTGTGTTCCTGGGTATTGGCTTTCCCTTCTGAAAGACCCAGTTCGGCGCTAAACTTTGCGCCCCTATTGCTCGGCCCGAAACGAGGCATCTGCATGCAGTATCGTGACCTGCGCGACTTTATCCGCGGTCTGGAGACACGCGGCGAACTCAAGCGCATCCAAACGCCGGTTTCCCCTGTGCTGGAAATGACCGAAATCTGCGACCGCACCCTGCGTAAAGGCGGGCCGGCGTTGCTGTTCGAAAATCCCACGGGTTTTGATGTGCCGGTGCTCGGCAATCTATTCGGCACACCCAAGCGCGTGGCGCTGGGCATGGGTGCGGAAGAAGTCAGCGAGCTGCGCGAGATCGGCAAGCTGCTAGCTTTTCTCAAAGAGCCCGAGCCGCCGAAAGGCCTCAAGGACGCCTGGAGCAAGCTGCCGATCTACAAGAAGGTGCTGAGCATGGCGCCCAAGGTGCTGAAGGATGCACCGTGCCAGGAAGTGGTCGAAGAGGGCGATGACGTCGATCTCGGCAAGCTGCCGGTGCAAACCTGCTGGCCCGGCGATGTCGGCCCGCTGATTACCTGGGGCCTGACCATTACCAAAGGTCCGAATAAAGAACGACAGAACCTCGGCATTTATCGCCAGCAGGTGATCGGCCGGAACAAAGTGATCATGCGCTGGCTCAGTCACCGCGGCGGCGCTCTGGATTTCCGCGAGTGGTGCCAGAAGTACCCGGATCGCCCCTACCCGGTGTGCGTGGCGCTAGGCGCCGATCCGGCAACCATTCTCGGCGCGGTCACCCCGGTGCCCGATACCCTGTCCGAATATGCGTTTGCCGGTCTTTTGCGCGGTCATCGCACCGAGCTGATCAAGGCCCGAGGCAGCGATCTGCAGGTGCCGGCCAGTGCTGAAATCGTCCTCGAAGGGGTGATTCATCCCGGCGAGACCGCGCCGGAAGGGCCGTACGGCGATCACACCGGCTATTACAACGAGGTCGATACCTTCCCGGTGTTTACCGTCGAGCGCATTACCCGTCGGCAAAAGCCGATCTATCACAGCACCTACACCGGCCGTCCGCCGGATGAGCCGGCGATTCTTGGCGTGGCGCTCAATGAAGTATTTGTGCCGATCCTGCAGAAGCAGTTTCCCGAGATCATCGACTTCTATTTGCCGCCGGAAGGTTGCTCGTATCGCATGGCGGTGGTGACCATCAAGAAGCAGTACCCCGGCCACGCCAAGCGCGTGATGCTCGGTGTCTGGTCGTTTTTGCGACAGTTCATGTACACCAAGTTCGTTATCGTCACCGACGACGATATCAACGCGCGGGACTGGAACGACGTGATCTGGGCGATTACCACGCGCATGGACCCCAAGCGCGACACGGTGATGATCGATAACACACCGATCGACTACCTCGACTTCGCCTCGCCGATCTCTGGCCTTGGCTCGAAGATGGGCCTGGACGCCACCCATAAATGGCCTGGGGAAACCAATCGCGAGTGGGGGCGAGCTATTGTTCAGGATGACGCAATCAAACAGCGCGTCGATGCGCTGTGGTCTGAGCTGGGAATTGATTGATGAAAGTCACCCTGAACCCTTCGGGGGCCGTGCTTGAGGTGCAACCTCGCGAGCGCATCCTCGATGCCGCGCGGCGTCTGGGTTACGACTGCCCGCAGAGCTGCCGCAATGGCAATTGCCATATCTGCGCGGCGCTGCTGGTTGAAGGCCGCGTGCAGCAGGGTGGGGTCGAGTTGAGCCAGGGGGAGCTGTTCACCTGCCTGGCCGAGCCGCTGCAAGACTGTGTGCTGCATTGGGATGGCGTGCTCGCCCCCGGTGAGTTACCGGTGCGTGAGCTGGCCTGCCAGGTTGCTGCGTGTGATGAGCTGGGTGGCGATGTGTTTCGCCTGCGGCTGAATACGCCGGCCGGTAAGGCGCCGCGTTACCATGCCGGGCAATATTTGTTGCTGCAGCGCGACGGCGATGATTACGCAGCCTTCTCCCTGGCCTCGGCACCGCATCGCGGCCGTGAGCTGGAGTTGCATGTGCTGGCTCGCGATGAGGTCACAATTGCGTTGATCGCCCAGCTGCGCCGCAGCGGCCTGGTGCGGGTGAAGCTGCCGTTTGGCGATACCCATCTGGCCGAGTTGCCGGACGGGCCGCTGGTGCTGATCGCCGCCGGCACTGGCATGGCGCAGATGCACAGCCTGATCGAGCATTGCCGCGCTGCCGGCTTCGTCCATCCGGTGCATCTGTACTGGGGCGCGCGCCGCCCAGAAGACTTCTATCAACTCGAGCACTGGGCGCAGTGGCAGCAGGTGCCCAATCTGTTTCTGCATCAGGTGGTCAGCGACCCCTGCGGTTGGCAGGGCCGCTGCGGTCTGCTGCACGAAGCGGTGCGTGAAGATTTTCCCAATCTCAAGGCGCTGCACCTCTACGCCAGCGGCTCGCCAGCGATGGTCTACGCCACTCTGGATGCACTGGTGGAGGCCGGTATGGATGCCCACCAGATGCGTGCGGATGTATTTGCCTACGCACCGCGGGGTGAATGAAAGAAGCCGCTCTGGAGCGGCTTCGTAGGGTGGATCGCGTTTCATCGATCCACCAATCTGGGCGTGAGTGGTGGATGAGTAAAGCGTCATCCACCCTACATTTAACGCACCTGCACCACGACCTTGCCCACGGCCTTGCGCTGGCCGAGGGTATTGATCGCCTCCGCCGCTTGTTCCAGTGGGAAGGTCTGCGAAACCAGCGGCTTGAGTTTGCCCTCTGCGTGCCAGGCGAACAGTTGCTGGAAGTTGGCGGCGTTGTCCTGCGGCTGGCGCTGGGCGAAGGAGCCCCAGAAAACGCCGACCACGGCCGCGCCCTTGAGCAGGGTCAAGTTTACCGGTAGCTCGGGGATGCGCCCGCTGGCGAAGCCCACCACCAGCAGGCGGCCGTTCCAGGCGATGGAGCGGATGGCGGCATCGAACAGATCGCCCCCTACCGGGTCATAGATCACGTCCGCGCCCTGGCCGCCGGTCAGGCGTTTCACTTCGTCCTTCAGGTTGCTTTCGTTGTAGTTGATCAGCTCATCGGCGCCGGCGGCCTTGGCCACTTCGAGCTTTTCTGCGCTGCTTGCTGCAGCAATCACCTTGGCACCCATGGCTTTGCCGATTTCCACCGCCGCCAGGCCAACGCCTCCAGAGGCCCCGAGTACCAGCAGGGTCTCGCCTGGTTGCAGGTTGGCGCGCTGCTTGAGGGCGTGCATCGAGGTGCCGTAGGTCATGCCGAAGGCGGCAGCGCTGGCAAAGTCCATGCTCGCCGGGATCGGCATAACGTTATAGCCGGGCACGGCCACTTCTTCGGCAAAACTGCCCCAACCGGTCAGGGCCATGACCCGGTCGCCGACTTTAAGGTGGCTGACTTTCTCACCGACAGCCGAGACCACGCCGGCCGCTTCGCCACCCGGGGAGAAAGGGAAGGGCGGCTTGAACTGGTATTTGCCCTCGATGATCAGGGTGTCTGGGAAATTGACCCCGGCCGCATGAACCTGGAGCAGCACTTCGTTCTTCTTCGCTTCGGGGCTGGCGATTTCTTCCAGTACCAGGGTTTCGGCGGGGCCGAAGGCTTTGCATAGCACGGCTTTCATCGGGCTTTTCCTCTGCGGGTGATGGCCATGCAGTGTAGGTGCGGGCGATGTCCGGTCAACGAGCATGCCTGTGCCTGATAGCTATGCATAAGCTTGGGGCTTGGGCCGCCGCCTGACTGTGGCTATGCTAGGAAACAAATTATCGAGGAATACCGCCCGTGAAAGCCTGGATCGCATTGTTTTTGGCTCTGTCCCTGCCCTTGGCGGCGCACGCCTCGGAAGATAAAGAGGACAAGGAGGCCGCCGTGCCCGCCGTGGCCTATGTCTCGCTGTTCCCCGCACTGGTGGGAAATTTTGGTGAGGGGCCGAAGCTCAAGTTCTTCAAGGCCGATATTTCCCTGCGGGTAACGGGTGCGGATGTCGAAGCCAAGGTCAAACATCACGATCCGCTGATCCGCAATCAACTGGTCATGTTGTTCTCTCAGCAGACTGAAGAGGCCATGTCGGCCCCGGGCGCTCGTGAAACCCTACGTGCCGAAGCGCTTAAGCAGGTGCAGGAAGTGCTCACTCAGGAAGAAGGCAAGCCCCTGGTGGAAGACCTGCTGTTTAACAATCTGATCATTCAATAAGCCCACTTAGCGAGCGCTGCGCTATTTCAGCGCAGCGCCAGCACGGCTGACCACTCCTCGGCACTGACGGGCATTACCGAGAGGCGACTACCCTTCTGCGCCAGTGGCAACTCCAGCAGTGCACTCTGCGCTTTCAGCTGCGCCAGCGGTATAACCCGCTTGAACGCTTCGACAAATGCCACATCGACCGCGCTCCAGGGATTCTTGGCGGCGCTGGCCTTCGCATCGAAGTAGTGGCTGTCCGGCTCCAGCGCCGTGGGGTCGGGATAATGCGCCGAAGCGATGCGGCCGATCCCGGCAATGCCCGGCAGCGGGCAACTGGAGTGATAGAAGAAGAACAGATCTCCCGGCTGCATGCTGCGTACGAAGTTGCGCGCCTGGTAATTGCGTACTCCATCCCAGCGTGCGTGCTCCAGGCGCTGTAGGTCGTGGATCGAGAGTTCGTCGGGTTCTGACTTCATCAGCCAATAAGGCATGAACTTTGCTCCTGTGGTTCAGTCCGTTAGCGGGCAGGTGCTGATCACCTTGTTGTGCCCAGCTTTTTACAGCTGGTGCGTGTAGATGGCAGCCGCTGTCGGACCTATAAAAATAATCGCCGCGAATACAGCGTGCACTATGCCTTTAAGGGGGAGGCATTCGATGAAACGTAAACCCGATGTGTTGTTGATCTTGGTAATACTGTTCAGCCTGGGCGTGGTTACTACCGGTTATACCCAGAGTTTGTGGGATCGCCAGGTTGATACGCCGGTCACTCAGTCGCAAGCGGCGGGTTGAACCTGGTACGTACCGCAGGGAGCGCGGTACAGCAGTTTAAACGGTCTGACTTAATACCAAGCCTTATCCGTCACGGTGCCTTGCATGGGCACGTCCCAGCTGGCCATGGCCAGGCGATCCACCTGCTGACACTCATGCGCCAAGCCCAGTAATGTCGGTTTGTGCCAATTTTTGCGCACTGCGCGATACGCCAGGCTGCGATCATAAAAGCCACCGCCCATCCCCAGGCGACCGCCGTGGCGGTCGAAGCCGACCAGCGGCAGCAATACCAAATCCAGTGCCCAGACCTTGCGTTGCCGCTTGCGGTTGCGCTGTGGTTCGTAAATGCCGAAGCGATTCTTTCGCAGCGGCTCGCCAGCGCGAACGCGTTGAAACACCATTTTGCTGCTCGGCCAGGGGCTGAGTACTGGCAAATAGGTCATCTTGCCCCGCAGCTGCGCAGCACGTAACAGCGGGCGTGGGTCGATCTCGCCATCATTGGGCAGGTACAAGGCAATCTGCCGTGCGCGACGAAACAGTGGGTGCTGCGCCAGCTGTTTATACAGGCCTTGGGCGGCTTGTCGCTGGGCATGGCTGCTGAGTGCGCGACGCTGTACGCGCAGGTGGCGGCGCAGTTGCGCGCGATTTAGTGCAGAGGTATCGAGCATGGGCTATTGCGATGGCGATCACCGCAGAGGGGCGATCGGCTGGAAAAAGTGACTCCCCGACGTGCCGCTGTCGGCTTAGCCCTTGAACCCGAAAGTTCAAGGTGGAGGTTGCAGGAGGCGTTAAGGCTTTCCGTCGGGCGGACATGCACACCGGCCTCAACATGCAACCCCCGGGTTTGTGCGTATCGGCTCAGGGACATCACCAACTGGCGCACACTCCAGGGAGCGGGGGCCAGTATACCCGAAAGCGTCGGCACGCAATCAGCTGCCTTGCTCATCGGCGTCTCGAGCCAGAGCGCTGTCGACCCGGTTAAGCAGGCTACGCACCTGATCGCGGTTGGCGCCGGCCTGTTGATCAAGGTGTTGCTGTTTGTGTAATAGGTCGTGGGTAATGTTGAGTGCAGCCATTACCGCGACGCGGTCGGCACCGATTACTTTGCCGCTTGAGCGGATCTCCCGCATTTTGCCATCCAGGTAGCGCGCGGCGCTTTCCAGATTGCTGCGTTCATCGCTCGGACAGGCGATGCAATATTCTTTGTCCAGAATCTGGACGGTCAAGGTGTTCGACTGGGTCATTAATCCTGCTCCAGGGCTTTGAGGCGCGAAATCATGGATTCGACCTTATGCCGGGCCATTTCGTTCTTTTCGATTAGATGGGCACGTTCTTCGCGCCAGGCCTTTTCGCTCGTCAGAAGCTGTCGGTTTTGCGCCTTGAGCTGTTCGACACGCTGGATCAGCAAGTCCAGCTTGGTCGTAAGAGCCTGCAGGTCGACGTCTTCCATGGTTCTCTACTCGTACTAGGTGAGTGGGCTGGCAGGTGAAAAATAGCGTCTTTGCGGCGTCTTCGACAGTACTGGGCGGAGCGCGGCGCTGGTTTGTCAGTGTGGGGCAGATTGCCATGCCAGAGGTTGATGCATTTCACCCGTGGAATACGGCGCGGCAATTTAGTGGCGGTTTGGCGGGCTCCGCCGAGCCGCCTGCATAGTCTTGGCACGCCTGCCGGTGCTAGGATACAAGGCCTCCATTCTAGTGATCGCGCAGCTTTGCGCCTAGTTATCTATGCCAACTTCAAATTCGCCGTATTCCGCTTTTGCCGCCTTGCTTGCCAGCAGCGGCCACACTGTTTCCCCCGCCGAGTTGCATGGCCTGCTGCTTGGCCGTAGCTGCGCCGGCGCGGGCTTTGAAATCGACTCCTGGCTGGTGGATGCCGCCGAGCTGCTTGGCGCTGCGCCGGAAGACAACGTGCGTCAGGCGCTGATCGGCCTGCAGGAAATGGTCAAGGGCGAACTGACTAGCAACGACGTCACCGTGGTACTGCTGGTGCCCAGCGACGATGCGCCGCTTAGCGAGCGTGCCGTGGCTCTGGGACAATGGTGCCAGGGCTTCCTCGGCGGTTTCGGTCTGACTGCCCGTGACAGCGCCCTGAGCGCCGAAGCCATGGAAGTGTTGCAGGACCTCTCGGCGATTTCCCAGGTGCAGAACGCCTTGGATGAGTCCGAGGACGGTGAGAGTGATTACATGGAGGTGATGGAGTATCTGCGCGTGGCGCCGCTGCTGCTGTTTAGCGAGTGCGCCAAGCCTGTGGCAGCAGCGGTGAAGCCGTCGCTGCATTGATTCTGTAGCTGTTTTATGCACTTTGAAGTGGACCCAATCGGCCTATGATCAGCATCCCCAAGTCGGAATACGCCCGTCGGCGCAAGGCGCTGATGGCGCAGATGGAACCCAACAGCATCGCGATTCTGCCGGCGGCGCCGGTGTATATCCGTAATCGCGATGTCGAGCACATTTACCGTCAGGACAGTGACTTTCAGTACCTGTCCGGTTTTCCCGAGCCAGAGGCAGTAGTGGTGCTGATTCCGGGGCGCGAGCACGGCGAGTATGTGTTGTTCTGCCGTGAGCGTGATCCGCTGCGCGAGCTCTGGGACGGGCTGCGTGCCGGCCAGGACGGCGCGATCAGCCAGTACGGCGCCGACGACGCCTTCCCTATTGGCGATATTGACGACATTCTGCCGGGGCTGATCGAGGGCCGTGATCGGGTCTATTCCTCCATGGGCACCAACCATGAGTTCGACCGCCAGCTGATGGAGTGGATCAACGTGATCCGTTCCAAGGCGCGGCAGGGCGCGACGCCGCCCAACGAATTCGTCACCCTCGAACACCTGCTGCATGACCTGCGCCTGTACAAGTCAGCGGCTGAAGTCAAAGTCATGAAGGAAGCGGCGGATATCTCCTGCCGCGCCCACGTACGCGCCATGCAGGCCAGCCGCGCCGGGTTGTTCGAATACCACCTGGAAGCCGAGCTGGATTACGAGTTCCGCAAGGGCGGGGCGAAGATGCCGGCCTATGGCTCCATCGTGGCTGCCGGCAAGAACGCCTGCATTCTGCATTACCGCGAGAACGACGCGCCGCTGAAAGATGGCGACCTGGTGCTAATTGACGCCGGTTGTGAAATCGACTGCTACGCCAGCGACATCACCCGCACCTTCCCGGTCAGCGGTAAATTCTCCCCCGAGCAGAAGGCCATCTACGAGCTGGTACTGGCCTCGCAGGAAGCTGCGTTTAAGGAGATCGGCCCCGGCAAGCACTGGAATCAGGCCCACGAAGCCACGGTGCAAGTGATCACCGCCGGACTGGTTGAACTCGGTCTGCTCAGTGGCGATGTTGCCGAGCTGATCGCCACTGAAGCCTACAAGCCCTTCTATATGCACCGTGCCGGCCACTGGCTGGGCATGGATGTGCACGACGTCGGTGAGTATAAGGTCGGCGGTGAATGGCGCGAGCTGGAAGTCGGCATGGCCATGACCGTTGAGCCGGGCATCTATATCGCCGTGGACAATCAGGACGTGGCCAAGAAGTGGCGCGGCATTGGCGTGCGCATCGAAGACGATGTGGTGGTGACTAAGAGCGGCTGCGAGATTCTCACCAACGGCGTGCCGAAAACCGTTGCCGAGATCGAGGCGCTGATGGCCGCAGCACGCAGCGTGGCTGCCTAGAGCATGTCACGCGTCGACATTGCGATTATCGGTGGCGGCCTGGTCGGCGCCAGCCTGGCCGTGGCCTTGCAGGGCGAAGCCAAACAGCGTGGCTGGCGCATTTGCCTGATCGAGCCGTTCACGCCAGGTAACGGTTATCAGCCCAGCTATGACGCACGCTCGACTGCCTTGTCGTTTGGTTCGCAGCAGATCTACCAGCGGCTCGGCCTGTGGCAGCAGATCAGTCAGCGTGCCGAACCGATCAAGCAGATTCATGTTTCTGACCGTGGCCGTTTCGCCGCGGCCCGCTTGAGCGCCGAAGAAGAAGGCGTGCCGGCACTGGGCTATGTGGTGGAAAACGCCTGGCTTGGTGAATGCCTGTGGCAGGCGCTGGATCAGCAGGTGGTGAACTGGCGCAGCCCGGCCCAGGTCACCCGTATGCAGGCGTTGGCCGATGGTTACAGTCTGACCCTGGATGATGGCAGCGAGCTTGAATGCAACCTGGCGATTCTCGCCGAGGGCGGCCGCTCTGGGCTGCGTGAGCAACTGGGCATAGCGGTCAGCAACACGCCGTATGGACAGAGCGCACTGATCGCCAACCTCAGCCCTACGGATGCGCATAACGGCCTGGCCTTTGAGCGCTTTACCGAAGAGGGGCCGATGGCCCTGTTGCCGTTGGCGGATAATCGCTGTGCCCTGGTCTGGACCCGGGCCACTCTTGAAGCCGAGCGCTTGTCGACGCTGGACGATGCGGCCTTTCTCGCCGAGTTGCAGCAGGCCTTCGGTTATCGCCTGGGCAGCCTGCGTCAGGTCGGCACGCGTCACCTCTACCCGCTGGCCCTGAGTGCCGCTCAGGAGCAGGTGCGTCAGCATCTGGTGGTGCTCGGCAATGCCGCGCACAGCCTGCATCCGATTGCCGGTCAGGGCTATAACCTGTCGCTGCGTGACACCCTGGTGTTGGCGGAAACCCTGCTGGCCAGTAACGCGCCCTTGGGTGATCTGGCCACCCTGCAGCGCTACCTGAGCAATCAGCAGATGGACCAGCAACTCACCGTAGGTTTTTCCGACCAGGTCACTCGCTTGTTCAGCACCGGCCAGCCGCTGCTGGCCGCCGGGCGCAATCTCGGCCTGTTGGGCCTGGATCTGCTACCTCCGGCGAAACGCTGGTTCGCTCGCCAGGCCATGGGCCTGGGCACCCGTACGTTATGAGGTTGTTTGATGAGCGATCGTAAACTGGCGCGCCGTGCCCGCCTGCTGCGTCTGGGCCTGAATCTCTACCCGCCGTATCTCGGAGCGGGGATCAAGGTGCAGCGTATTTCCCCCGATTGCCGCGAGGCGCGGGTGCGCATGGCGCTGCGCTGGTACAACCGTAACTTCGTCGGCACTCAGTTTGGCGGCTCGTTGTACAGCATGGTCGATCCGTTTTACATGCTGTTGTTGATGCCCTTATTGGGCGACGACTACATCGTCTGGGACAAAGCTGCCAGCATCGACTTTGTCACGCCGGGCAAGGGGCCGGTGTATGCCGACTTCCGTATCGATGACGCCTTGCTGGCGGATATCCGTGCGAAGACCGCTGAAGGTGACAAATACCTGCCCGAGCTGTATGTGGAAGTACGCGATGGCAGCGGCACCCTGGTGGCGCGGGTACACAAAACTCTTTACGTGCGACTCAAACCGCGCGCTCGGCAGGCAGCCTGAACAAGGAATATGTGATGCAAGCGGATCTGATCATCGTGGGTGCTGGCATGGTCGGCAGCGCTCTGGCGTTGGCACTGCAAGATCAGGGTCTGGATATTATCCTGTTGGATGGCAGCCCACTGAGTGTCAAACCCTTTGACGCCGCTTCGGCTTTCGAACCGCGAGTGAGTGCGTTGTCAGCGGCCAGCCAGCGCATCCTCGACCGTCTCGGTGTGTGGGATGGCATCGTCGCGCGGCGCGCCTGCCCCTATGCCGAGATGCAGGTGTGGGATGGCTCCGGCACCGGACAGATCCATTTCAGCGCGGCCAGTGTGCATGCCGAATCGCTCGGCCATATCGTCGAGAACCGCGTTGTGCAGGATGCTCTGCTTGAGTGTCTGCACGACAGCCAGATTGGCTTGTTGCCGGGTGCCCGTCTGGAGCAGCTGCGCCGTTCCGGCGATGGCTGGTTGCTGAGCCTGAGTGATGGCCGCGAGCTGCGTGCGCCGCTGCTGATTGCCGCCGACGGTGCCAACTCGGCGGTGCGGCGCCTGGCTGGTTGCGCCACCCGTGAATGGGATTATCTGCACCATGCCATCGTCACCAGCGTGCGTTGCAGCAAGGCCCACCAGGCCACTGCCTGGCAGCGCTTTACCGATGACGGCCCGCTGGCTTTTCTGCCGTTGGCAGGCCCGGCGGGCGAGCACTGGTGTTCGATTGTCTGGTCGGTTACGCCAACTGAAGCCGAGCGATTGATGGCGCTGGATGATGCAGGTTTCCGTCGGGCGCTGGGTTTTGCCTTCGAGCATCGCCTGGGCGATATCCTCCAGGCCGATCCGCGGGTCTGCATTCCACTGCGTCAACGCCACGCCAAGCGTTATGTCGAAGACGGTCTGGCACTGATCGGCGATGCCGCGCACAGCATCCACCCGTTGGCCGGGCAGGGCGTCAATCTGGGCTTTCTCGATGTTGCGGTGCTGGCGGAGGTGCTGCTACACGCGGCGCAGCGTGGCGAACGTTTGGGTGATGTGAAGGTGCTGAGCCGTTACGAGCGTCGGCGCATGCCGCACAACCTGGCGATGATGGCGGCGATGGAAGGCTTCGAGCGGCTGTTCCAGGCCGATCCACTGCCCGTGCGCTGGCTGCGCAACAGTGGCCTGAACTGGGTAGACGATCTGCCGGAAGCCAAGGCGCTGTTTGTGCGCCAGGCGCTGGGCTTGTCGGGTGATTTGCCGGAGTTGGCGCGGGTTTAATTATCTAGCTGGGTGACGTGTGTTACGCCGATGGTGGGTTACGCCGCGTTTCGAGTGGTTTGATACCTGGCAATGGCGGTACGCAGCTAACCTGCGCGGCCGATCCACCCTACAAACGCTACAGGCAAAAAAAGCCCGGCACCAAGGCCGGGCTGAAGGTGTGTAGGGAAGTACACACGGAGTTGCTGTCAGGTCATACCCAGCCAGTTCGGCAATGCCATGGAGACGGCAGGCACGTAGGTGATGATCATCAAGAAGCTGAGCAGCAGCATCAGCCACGGCCAGGCGGCTTTGATCACCGATGTCAGTGGCATGCCGGTCACCGCTGAGGTGACGAACAGGTTGAGCCCCACGGGTGGTGTGATCAGGCCGATTTCCATGTTCACCACCATGATGATGCCCAAGTGGATCGGATCGATGCCCAGCTGTACGGCAATCGGAAAGAGGATTGGCGCGAGGATCAGGATGATCGCCGACGGCTCCATAAAGGCGCCCGCCACCAGCAACACGATGTTCACCACCAGCAAGAACTGCCACGGCTGCAAGCCCATCTCGATCACCCAGGCGGTGATGGTCTGCGGGATCTGCTCGGTGGTCAGCACGTGGGCGAAGAGCATGGCGTTGGCGATGATGAACATCAGCATGATGGTCAGCTTGCCAGACTCCAGCAGCACCTTGGGGCACTCGCGGATGGTCATGTCCTTGTACACGAACAGCGCCACGAAGCCGGCGTAGACCGCCGCCACAGCGGCCGCTTCGGTCGGCGTGAACATACCCGAGTAGATGCCGCCGAGGATGATCACCATCAACAGCAGGCCCCAGATCGCCTTGCGTGCAGTGCTCAGCAGCTGACGCAGGCTGGCGCGTGGCATGGCCGGCAGGTTCATCTTCCGCGCGACGATATAGATCGCCACCATCAATGCCACGCCCAGCAGCAGGCCTGGTACGACACCGGCCATAAACAGCTTGCCCACCGATTGCTCGGTCGCGGCGGCATACACCACCATGACGATCGACGGTGGAATCAGGATGCCCAGGGTGCCGGCATTACACACGATGCCGGCGCCGAACGCCTGCGGATAACCGGAGCGCACCATGCCCGCGATGGCAATCGAGCCCACCGCAGCCACAGTCGCGGGGGATGAGCCAGACAGCGCGGCGAACAGCATGCAGGCCATCACCGCCGAGATCGCCAGGCCGCCACGGATATGGCCGACGCAGGCGTTGGCGAAATCGATCAGGCGCTGGGCCACGCCGCCGGTGGTCATAAATGCACCGGACAGCAGGAAGAACGGAATCGCCAGCAGGGTGTAATGCTCGGAGGTTTCAAACAGCTTGATCGCCAGCGAACGCACCGAGTCCGGGCTGAACAGCATGATAGTCACCGAGCCGGCCAGACCCAGGGACGCGGCAATCGGCACGCCGATAAACATCAGCAGAAACAGCAGCAGGAAGAGGAACAGAATGGTCATTGCTTGTGCTCCTCATGCTCGGTCAACTTCATCGCTTCGGCCGCTTCATCGGCCAGGCCGAGACCGGTCTGCTGGTTACGCAGGATGCGCACGAAAATTTCAAAGAAACGGATAAAAACCATGGCATAGCCGAATGGCACGATCAGGGTGATATGCCATTGCATGATGCCGTAGTGACCGAGGTCTTCAGCACCGATGCCCGCGGTGAACAGGGTTTTCACCCAGTCGAAGCTGGCCACAGTGATCAGCCCGGCGTAGCCCAGGCAGGCCAGGCAGGCGATCAGGCCGATAACCCGCTGTACGGGTTTGCTGGCCAGTTTTACCAGCGCATCGACGCCGATATGCCCGGCGGTGCGCACACCGTAGGCCAGGCCGAAGAAAATCAACCAGGCGAATAACGCCTTGGTCAGGGCAATGCTCCAGGTCATCGACTGGGCCATGCCGAGAATGCTGTCGCCAATGGCGAAGAAAAACTCACTGCTGCCTTCCCAGCGATCTGCCAGGTTATAGAACAGTGTGTAGAGGTTATTGAGGATCACGTAGACGAAGGTCACCAGCGTCATGGCGGCCAGCAGGAACGCGATAAAGCCTTCCTCGAAGTGGTCCCAGACGCGCCGCAAGGCGTTCATCGATAGAGTCTCCAGTGGTTAAGGGCGGCGTACCCAGGCAGCCGTGAGGAGGTTGCCTGGGTATTCGGCCAATCGCGCAGCAGCAAGGCTGCGCTGTGGTTTGGCGCAGGCCTCAGCCTGCTCCGCCTTACTGGTTGGCTGCGTCGGCAGCCTTGATCAGGTCAGCACCGATTTCAGCTTCGAACTTGCCCCACACCGGCTTCATGGCATCGCGCCATGCATTACGCTGCTCAGGGGTCAGGGTAATGATTTCGGTGGTTTTCGCGTCGAGGATGCGCTGCTTGTCGCCATCGTTCAGCGCGCCAGCCTGCTTGTTCACTTCAGCGGTCACTTCCACAATGATCTTGTCCAGCTCGCTGCGTACGTCATCCGGCAGGCTGTTCCAGAACTTGGTGTTGGTGATCAGCATGTAGTCCAGCACACCGTGGTTGGATTCGGTGATGAACTTCTGCACTTCATGCATCTTCTGGCTGTAGATGTTCGAGTAGGGGTTCTCGGCACCGTTTACCACGCCAGTCTGCAGGCCCTGGTAAACCTCGGCGAAGCTCATTTTGCGCGGGTTGGCTTTAACGGCCTTGAACTGCTCTTCCAGTACGGCAGAAGCCTGTACGCGGAACTTCAGGCCCCGGGCATCTTTCGGCTCACGCAGCGCCTTGTTGGCGGACAGCTGCTTGAGGCCGTTGTGCCAGTAGCCCAGGCCGGTGATGTTTTTCTCTTCCATGGATTTCAGCAGTGCCTGACCTTCCGGGCTCTGCTGGAAGCGGTCGACGGCTGCCATGTCCTGGAACAGGAACGGCAGGTCGAATACCTGGATCTGCTTGGTGTACTGCTCGAATTTGGCCAGCGATGGGGCGATCAGCTGCACGTCACCGAGCAACAGCGCTTCCATTTCCTTGCCGTCACCGAACAGCGAGGAGTTCGGGTAAACCTCGACCTTGACCTTGTCGCCCAGACGCTCTTCGGCGAGCTTCTTGAACAGCGCGGCACCCTGGCCTTTAGGGGTGTGGTCGGCGACCACGTGGGAGAACTTGATCACGATCGGGTCGGCAGCTTGGGCCATACCGGCGATGCTCAGCGACAGGGCGCATGCGAGCGCCTTGGCAGTCAGTTTGAACATGGAGTCTTTCCTCTTGTTTTTGTATAGCGTGATGCGCCGCAGCGCTACAAGTCGGGCGAACAGGCTCAAGTCTAGGCGGCCTGTCAGAAAATGACGGGCGTTGGCCGCGATTGCCTAGAGCTGTGCGTCTGTGAGTCGCCTACAAGAGGCTAGAGCAACCGTCATGCCAGGCGCTGAAGTGGCCACTGCGAACGTTGTGAAATGCAGCAGCGACAAGGCCTGGCGGGTTGTTGCAGAAGATTTCGCGCGGCGCTGGGCAGGCCGGCTACGTGGCTTTTGGCGGAAATCCGCCGGCTAGTCGAGGTTGTCTGGCGAGCTTCCGCCAGCGTCGGCGAAGCTCAGACCGTGTTTGCGCAGTTTGTCGTGCAGGGTTTTGCGTGGCACGCCCAGGGCTTCGGCCAGGCTGCGCAATGAGCTGTGCGAGCGGCTCAGTTCGGCACTGATCAGGCTGCGCTCGAAGGCTTCAACCTGGGCATTCAAGCCGCCACTGTTAGCGTCTTCATCGGGCATGGGCGCTGCGGTCTGGGTTTGCAGGTCGAGGTCCAGTTCAAGGCCTAGGGCGAAGCGTTCCGCGGCGTTCTGCAGTTCACGCACATTGCCCGGCCAGGGGTGGCGCAGCAGCGCCGCGCGTTGGCCTGGTTGCAAGCTGCGTTCGGCCAGGCCATGGCGACTGCTGGCGGCTTCGGCAAAGTGCTGGAACAGCAGCAGGGCATCTTCGCCGCGCTCACGCAGGGCCGGGATGCGCAGCGGTGCAACGTTCAGGCGGTAATACAGGTCGGCGCGGAAGCGGCCCTGATCGGCGGCTTGGCGCAGGTCTTCCTTGGTCGCTGCGATCACCCGGATATCCAGGGGAATCAACTGGTTGCCGCCGAGGCGTTCGACCACCCGCTCCTGTAGCAGGCGCAGTAGCTTGACCTGAACTTCCAGGCTCATGCTTTCGATTTCGTCGAGAAACAGCGTGCCGCCATTGGCGAATTCGAATTTGCCGATGCGGCGCTTTTGCGCGCCGGTAAAGGCACCTTGTTCATGGCCGAACAGCTCGCTTTCCACCACCGACTCGGCCAGGGCGCCGGCGTTGATTGCCACAAACGGCCCGGCGCGGCGGCTGGACAGGTCGTGCAGCGCGCGCGCCACCACTTCCTTGCCGGCACCGGTTTCACCGAGGATCAGCACGTCGCTGTTGATCCCGGCCAGGGCGCCGATCTGTTCGCGCAGGCGCAGCATGGCTGGCGACTGGCCGACCAAACGTGCTGACAGGGTATGGCGATCCGCCAGGGCCATGCGCAGGCTGCGGTTATCCAGCACCAGGCGGCGCAGAGACAGCGCGCGGCGTACGCTGTCCAGCAGGTCGTCGCTGGCAAAAGGTTTTTCGAGAAAGTCATAGGCGCCGGCGCGCATGGCCTGCACGGCCAGGGGTACATCGCCGTGGCCGGTAATCAGCAACACTGGCAGTTCCGGGTCCTGTTCCTGCAGTTGTTGCAGCAGTTGCAGGCCATCGATGCCGGGCATGCGGATGTCACTGACCACCACCCCCGGCCAGTCGCGCTCGATGCGCGCGGCAACGCCATGGGCATCGGCCAGGCTGCTGACCTTGAGCCCGGCCAGGTCGAGGGTCTGGCTCAGTGCCTGGCGCAGGTGCGGGTCGTCGTCGATCAGCAGCACCTGGGTGCGGGAGTCGATCATGCTCATACAACAAAGTCCTCTGGCGACTGGGTTTTGATGCCTTGATCCGCGGCGCGCAGGCGCAGGGTCAGCAGGGCACCGCCGTCGGGGTGGTTGGCCAACAGCAGTTCGCCGTCCAGGGTGCGTATCAGGGTATCGCAAATGGCCAGGCCTAGGCCTAGGCCCTGAGCGCTGGTTTTGGTGGTGAAGAAGGGCTCGCGGGCGCGTTGCAGTGCCTCCTGGCTAAAGCCAGGGCCATTGTCACGCAGGTGTAGATCGACGCCTGCGGCGGTGAGTTCGGCACTTAACCAAAGCCGGCGTGGCTGCGGCACTTCGCTCAAGGCATCGAGGGCGTTGGCCAGCAGGTTGCCGAGTACCTGGCGCAAGCGGGTTTCCCCGGCTTGTACCCACAGGGTGGCGTTCGGCAGGTCGCGGATCAGCTCGACCTGCATGGCCTGGCGGCGCTTGGCCAGCAGGGCCAGGGCATCGTCGATGGCTGGCTGCAGGGCCACGCTTTCCGGGGCGTGACGGTCGCGTCGCGCGAAGGCGCGCAGGTGCGCGATGATCGACGCCATGCGCTCGGTGAGCTGACTGATCAGCTTGAGGTTGGCGCGGGCATCGTCGCCGCGCTGGTGATCGAGCAGCACGCCAGCGTTGTCGGCGTAGCTGCGTATGGCGGCCAGCGGCTGGTTGAGTTCATGGCTGATGCTCGCGCTCATGGTGCCCAGGGCCGAGAGTTTGCTGGCCTGCACCAGTTCATCCTGGGCCTGGACCAGCTCCTGCTGGGCCTGTTCGCGCTCCAGCACTTCCTGCTTCAGCCGGCTATTGAGGCGCTCCAGATCGAGGGTGCGCTCCAGCACGCGCTGCTCCAACTGCTGGCGGGCCTGGCTGTCGAGGGCGATACGTTCCAGGTAGTGACGGCGGCGCTGCATCAGCAGGCCGAGCAACAGGATCAGCGCCAGCAAGGTGCTGCCGCCGACTGCCAGGGTGGTACGCACCGGCTGGTCGAGCTGTGAGCGTGGCGTGAGGATGCTCACCGTCCAGCCAATTTCATCGAGCTTTTGCCCCTGGCGTAACCAGGCGTCGGCGTTGAGCTGCAGCGGTGGTGGCGACTGGATGCGATAGGGCTGGGTGTCGGCAATGGCTGCCCGCTCGGCATTGTCCAGTTCACGGGTGGCGTGAAAGCGCCACTCGGCGTTTGAGGTGAGAATCACCACGCCGTAGTTATCGGTAACCAGCAACTGTTCGGGGCGCTTGCCCCACAGGGTTTCGGTGTGGTCGAGGTCGACCTTGACCACCATGGCGCCGAGAATCTGCTCGCCGTCGCGAATCGCCGCCGCGAAGAAGTAGCCGCGTTTACCCGAGGTGGTGCCCAGCCCGAAGAAATGCCCGGGGCGGCCCTGCATGGCTTCGCGAAAGTAGGGGCGGTAGGAAAAGTTGCGACCTACAAAAGAGTCTTCCTGCGCCCAGTTCGAGGCTGCCAGGGTGGTGCCGTCTGCGGCCATCAGATAGATGACATCGGCCCCGGTTTGCTGGCGAATCTGGCTGAGCAGGTGGTTGGCCGCTGTGCGTTGTGCCGCTTGATCAGGGGTTTGCAGAGCGCTACGCACGTCGGGTAAGTCCGCAAGAATGGGCGGCAGGACTTCGTAGCGGCGCAAGGTGCCCAGCAGGTTGGCCACATAGAGATCGAGGGTCTGCCGGTTCTGTTCGGTCAGCACGCCGCGGTAATAGCGCTCTGTCAGGTGTTGCAGTGGCCACAGCAGCGGCACCAGCAGTAGCACAAGGACTGCCAGGCTTCTCCAGCGTGGGCGACGAGGGTGGGATGACGGGGTGGGCATGCGCTTACTCGGGCAGGGTTATCAGTTCAGAGTGGCGGTTATGCAATAAGTGGGCAAGCTCGTCGATATGAGTCAATACTCAGATTGTTCGGCGTCTCCCTGGAGTAGTGATGCCGCCCCGGTTGCGCCCTGCATGGACGGCTGCGCTTTTGTCCCTGGAGAACTCCATGTTGGCTCAATTGACTGTAAGAGCGAGGCTGCTGCTGTTAGCGGTGGTGCCGCTGCTGGTGCTGATTGTGGTGATCGGTATGGCGTTGTCCAACGCCAGCAAGCTCAATGACAGCTTTGATGAATTGTTTACTGACCGCATGCGGCCGATCAGCCAGCTCAAGGTGGTGTCCGATGCCTACGCGGTGGCGATGGTCGATGCGCTGCATAAATACCGTGCCGGGGTATTCGATGAGTCCGCGTTGCGCAAGGCGTTCAGCGATGCCCGTAGCCGCGGTGACAAGGCCTGGGCCGAGTACATCGCCACCCGTCTGACCACAGACGAAAGCAACCGGGTCGAGCGTACTAAGCCGCATCTGCTGCGGGTGCAGCAATTGGCTGATCAGTACCTGGGGCAGCTAGGCAGTGGCCAGTTATTGGCAGCCGAGGCAGGCCCATTTAATCGCACCCTGTATGACACCTTCGATCCGCTGGGGGGTGAGCTGGAAGGCTTGATCAGCTTGCAACTGAGTGAGGGCGAGCGGCTTAACGTCCAGACGACGGCGCAGTACCAGTCGATCCGCAACACATTCGTGCTGATTGGCGCGGTGGCGCTGGTACTGGTGCTGGTGGCCGCGTTAATGATCAGCCTGTCGATCATTCGTCCGCTGGCAGGGCTGCGCAGCCTGATCAGTGAAGTGCAGGAGTCTTCCAATTTGACCCTGCGTGCCGACGCCAGCGGCCGCGATGAGGTGTCCGATACCGCACGGGCCTTCAATACCATGCTTGAGCACCAGCAGGCGTTGATACGCCATCTGACCGACACGGCCACCCAACTGGCGGCGGCATCCGAGGAAATGAGCGCAATCAGTGCTCAGGTCAGCCAGGCTGCCACCGCCCAGGGTGATCAGACCAGCATGGTTGCCACCGCCGTGCACCAGATGAGCGTGGCGGTGCAGGAAGTGGCGCGCAATGCGCAGTCCACCGCCAGTAATGCGGCGGACGCAAACAAGGAGGCGCGTCAGGGCAGCGAGCTGGTGCAGTCCAACCTCAAAGCGATCCAGGGCCTGTCGACGTCGGTGGAAAAGGCCGGCGAGGTCATTGATACCCTGCACAGCCAGAGTGATGAGATCAGTAAGGTGCTCGGGGTTATTCAAAGTATTGCCGAGCAAACCAACTTGTTGGCGCTGAACGCCGCCATCGAGGCAGCGCGCGCTGGGGAAGCGGGTCGCGGCTTTGCAGTGGTGGCCGATGAGGTGCGCAGCCTGGCCAGCAATACACAGAAAGCCACCGAGTCGATTCGCAGCATGATCGATGCTCTGCAGGGCGGTGCACGTAGCGCGGTCAGCGCCATGCAACTATCGCGCGAGCAGGCGCAAAACAGCGTCAGCCATGCCCGTGAAGCGGGTGAGGTGCTTAATCATATTGCCCATGCCATTGAGGGTATCGCCGATGGCAATGTGCAGATATCCGCTGCCACCGAGGAGCAAACGGCGGTAGCCAATGAGATCAGCCAGAACATTAGCAGCCTCAACGACAGCATTGGCGAGGTGGTTAACGGCGCCGAACAGAGCTCGATTGCCAGTCGCGACCTGGCACAACTGGCCACTGGATTGCAGCAGCAGATTCAGCGTTTCAGGGCTTAGTTGTGTAGTGACTGAGTCGCTAGGCAGTCGGATAGTGCCTGCTGCCAAGTCGGCAGCTGAACTTGCCAGTCTTGCTGCAGGCGGTTGCAGTTCAGGCGTGAGTTAAGCGGGCGCTGCGCTGGCGTTGGGTAGTCGCTGCTAGGAATGGGTTGCAGCGTCGCGACGCTTTTGCCCTGGCTGCGCAAGTACGCGGCAATCGCGCTGGCGAAACCGCACCAGCTGGTTTCACCCTGTGCGGTCAGGTGATATACGCCCCACGGGCCGGCTTGTCCGCTGCGCCACTGCTCAATTAGCTGCGCTGTGGTCTGTGCAATAGTGCCGGCCCAGGTCGGCGCGCCGATCTGGTCGTCCACCACGGACAGGCTTTCGCGCTCCTGCAGCAGACGTTGCATGGTCAGCAGAAAGTTTTTGCCGTGCTGCGAATAGACCCAGCTGGTCCGCAGAATCAGGTGCATGCCGCCCACCGCCTGAATCGCCTGCTCGCCTGCCAGTTTGCTGCGACCGTAAATACTCAGTGGGTTTGTGCTATCGCTTTCGCGGTACGGCTCGGTGTAGCTGCCATCGAATACATAGTCGGTGGAGTAATGGATCAGCGCAGCGCCCAGGTCGGCGGCGGCTTCGGCGAGGGTGCCGGGCGCTGTGGCGTTGATCGCGAAGGCCAGCTCGGGTTCGCTCTCGGCTTGATCGACTGCAGTGTGCGCGGCGGCGTTGATGATCAGCTCGGGGCGCAGACGCTGCACGTGTTGGCGAATCAGTTCGGGCTGGGCCAGATCCAGCTGATCGCGGCCCAATACCGTCAATTCACCTGTGCCGTGCAGAGCTCGCTGCAGTTCCTGGCTGACCTGGCCGTACTGGCCGAGCAGGAGAATCCTCATGGAAAAACCTGCGCATCGACGAAGCTGAGGCCGGCCTGATCCTTGGCGGATAGCTGTGGCGCGCCGTCCAACGGCCAATCGATGCCCAGTGTAGGGTCATCCCAGCGGATGCAGCGCTCATGTTCGGGGGCGTAGTAGTCAGTGGTTTTGTAGAGAAATTCGGCGAACTCGCTAAGCACCACAAAGCCATGGGCGAAGCCTTCCGGCACCCACAGCTGGCGGTTGTTCTCGGCGGACAGCTGCACGCCGACCCAGCGGCCAAAGGTGGGCGAGCTGCGGCGTAGATCCACGGCCACGTCATACACTGCACCAGCGGTGACCCGCACCAATTTGCCCTGCGCCTGCTGCACCTGGTAATGCAGACCGCGCAACACGCCGCGTTGCGAGCGTGAATGGTTGTCCTGAACGAACTCACGCTGCAGACCGGTGGCCTCGGCGAAGTTGCGGGCATTGAAACTCTCGAAGAAAAAACCGCGCTGATCGCCGAACACTTTGGGTTCGAGGATGATCACGCCGGGTAGCTCGGTGCTAATTGCCTGCATGCTTACTCCTCGGCCAATTTGAACAGGTACTGGCCGTAGCCGGTTTTGTCGAAAGCCTTGGCTTGTACCAGCAACTGCTGGCGATCAATCCAGCCCTGCTGGTAGGCGATTTCTTCCAGGCAGGCGACTTTCAGGCCCTGGCGGTGTTCGATGGTCTGCACGTATTGCGAGGCGTCCAGTAGGCTGTCATGGGTGCCGGTGTCGAGCCAGGCAAAGCCACGACCGAAACGCTCTACACGCAGGTCGCCGCGTTGCAGGTAAGCGTTGTTGACGTCGGTGATTTCCAGCTCACCGCGCGCCGAAGGTTTAACTGCCTTGGCGATCTCGACCACGTCGTTGTCGTAGAAATACAGCCCGGTTACCGCGTAGCTGGATTTCGGTACGGCGGGCTTCTCTTCGATGGAGATGGCCTTGCCCTGGGCGTCGAATTCGACCACGCCAAAGCGTTGCGGGTCATTGACCCAATAACCGAAGACGGTAGCGCCCGCAGGTTTGGCTGCGGCGCGCAGGAGTTTCTCGGTGAAGTGCTGGCCATGGAAGATATTGTCGCCGAGGATCAGGCACACCGAATCCGTGCCAATAAAGTCTTCGCCCAGAATAAAGGCCTGGGCCAGGCCGTCGGGTGAGGGTTGTTCGATGTATTCGAAACGCAGACCAAACTGGCTGCCATCGCCGAGCATCTTGCGAAAGTTCGGTAAGTCCTGCGGGGTGGAGATGATCAGAATCTCGCGTACACCCGCAAGCATCAGCACCGAGATCGGGTAGTAGATCATCGGCTTGTCATAGATCGGCAGCAACTGCTTGGATACGCCCAGGGTAATCGGGTGCAGGCGGCTACCGGAGCCGCCTGCGAGAATGATGCCTTTCATTGTGCTGCTCCTTGGGGCGCGCCGAGGCGTTCGCGTTGGTAGCTGCCATCCTGCACGCGGCGGCACCAGTCGAGGTTGTCCAGGTACCAGAGCACGGTCTTGCGCAAGCCGCTGGCGAAGGTTTCCTCGGGTTTCCAGCCCAGCTCGCGTTCGATCTTGCTGGCATCGATGGCATAGCGCAGGTCATGGCCGGGGCGGTCGCTGACGAAGCTGATCTGCTCTTTATATGAGCCGCTTTGGCGTGGAGCCAACTCATCCAATAGCGCGCAGATGCTTTCCACCACATGCAGGTTCTTCTGCTCGTTGTGTCCGCCGATATTGTAGGTTTCACCGACCTTGCCCTCCGTCACCACCTTCAACAGCGCGCGGGCATGGTCCTCAACGTACAGCCAGTCTCGCACCTGCTGGCCGTTGCCGTAGACCGGTAGCGGCTTGCCATCCAGGGCATTGAGGATAACCAGCGGAATCAGCTTTTCCGGGAAGTGGTAAGGGCCGTAATTGTTTGAACAATTGGTCAGCAGGACCGGCAGGCCATAGGTACGTTGCCAGGCGCGGACTAGATGATCGGACGCGGCCTTGCTCGCCGAGTAGGGTGAGCTGGGTGCGTAGGGCGTGGATTCGGTGAACAGATCGTCTACGCCGTGCAGATCGCCATACACCTCGTCGGTAGAAATATGGTGAAAGCGAAACGCTGCCTTGCGTGCGGGATCAAGCTGCGACCAGTAGCTGCGCGTGGCTTCGAGCAACGCATAGGTGCCAACGATGTTGGTCTGGATAAACGCCGCTGGGCCGTCGATGGAGCGATCAACATGCGACTCAGCTGCAAGGTGCATGATCGCGTCCGGCTGAAACTGGGCCAGTACCTGGCTGACTGTCGCGCAATCGCCAATATCCGCCTGTACAAAGCTATAGCTGGGACGGTCCGCAACACTGGCCAGTGACTCGAGATTGCCGGCATAGGTCAGCTTATCGAGGTTGAGTACTTGGTGTTCGGTGTTACTCAGCAGATGACGAACTAGCGCCGAACCGATAAAGCCGGCACCGCCGGTGATAAGGATGTGCATATTAATGGCCTAACTCGAGGTAGTTCCGGCGAGGCACGCCAGTTGCATGGGTTGTGTCGTCGTTGCTGTTCAATGGTATAGGAAAATTAGCGATAAACCATCATGACCAACTACCACGAGGCACTATGCAGATGGCGAGGGTTGCTCTTGTGGTGGGCCGTGGGTAGTTGTTTTTCAGCGCACTCTTATTGCTCATTTCTCTTATTACGCTCTGCTCTGGCGCGTGATCTTTTTAGGGAGAGGCATAAAAAATATGACGTCAAATTAATGACATTAATTTATGGCCAATAGCCATGTTTTGGGTTGAAGTGACATCTGAATCATGTTTAAGTCCGCACCATTTCTCGGGAGGTGTTGTGCCGTTAATTTGACGTTCTGTGTTTGGTTTTAGCCGTTTTGGCTTGGCTGGGGAAGTGGGGAGGGGGTGTGCGTCAGCATCAGGTAGATAGTCTGCTTTTAGCGCGACCAGGGTTTATTGAGTACCTTCTGGCGGCAATTCGTATTGTGCATGGGGCTACCGCAAGTTTTCCTGGCTTTATCTTGTTATGGCTGCTGACTGATAGTTCTGCCGATTTAAATCATGGTTATGTAGGTTTTTTACTGTTCTTTGGAATGTTAAGCGTTTTAATGTTTCAGGCGCTTGGTGTTTATTCGGAAGAGATATTTAGTAATCTTTTGCGTTTTCGTGTGATGTTTTTTGCGTGGACCGCTGCATTTTGTTTGCTGTTGTTTATGCATCAGGCTCTTGAGCTATTTCGCTATATATCCTTGCCGGTTCTCGTTTTCTGGTTTGCTTTTAGCCTTGCTGCTTTTGGTGTTGAACGTTTGCTGCTGTTGGCGGTTTTTCGTTACCTGATAAAGCGTGGACATTTTTTGCAAACTGCGGTGATTGTGGGCGGTACGGAAAACGGTGTTCGGCTTGCCGAATATCTGTTGCGAGGACAAGACATTCGTTCGGGTTTACTTGGCTTTATTGATGATCGGATGGGGCGAATGCCCGAAACCCTGGCAGGTTTGCCGGTCATTGGTAATAGCAGTCAGTTAGAGAAGATGATCCGTGAAGAGCGAGTGACGCAGGTGCTGGTCGCTTTGCCATGGTCTGCAGAGAACCGTATTGGGCAGATTGTGCGCGACCTGCGCCGTTTGCCGGTGAATGTGTTGTTGGTGCCAGACATGGTTGCATTCCGGCATGCGCACAATCGAATCACCACTATCGGTGGTCTGCCGATGTTCAACGTATCGCAAATACCGTTGTCGGGCTGGTCGCCGTTGATTAAACGCCTAGAGGATTTATTGCTGGCTGGGTTGGCTGTAACTGCATTGTTACCAGTGATGCTACTGCTTGCAGTGATCATCAAGTTCGATTCGCCCGGCCCTGTGCTGTTTCGGCAGAAGCGTTATGGTTATAACAATCGGTTGATAGAAGTATTCAAATTTCGCTCAATGTTTTATCACCAGAGCGACGCTAATGCCGAGCGGCAGACAACACGTAATGATGACCGGGTGACGCGGGTCGGCCGCTTTATTCGCAAGACAAGCCTGGATGAGCTGCCACAGCTGTTCAATGTGTTGCTGGGCAGCATGTCGATGGTGGGGCCGCGGCCACATGCCACGGCAACGAAGGCTGCCGGTGTGCTGTTTGAAGAGGCCGTTGAGCAATACAGCGCTCGCCACCGTGTAAAACCCGGTATTACTGGTTGGGCGCAGGTCAACGGCTACCGGGGTGAGACTGATACCCTGGAAAAAATTGAGAAGCGTGTGGAATACGACTTGGAGTACATCGAGAGTTGGTCGGTGTGGTTCGACCTGTACATTTTATGCAGGACTCTGCCCGCGCTAATTCTAACCAAGGAGGCTTACTAGATGGAGCAGTCGATGAGCCAGTTGATTCCCTGCATTATTGCCGGCGGCGCAGGCACAAGGCTGTGGCCGGTATCCCGTGAGGCTATGCCCAAGCCCTTTATGCGGCTTCCGGATGGTCAGAGTCTGTTGCAGAAAACCTTTGCCCGGGTTGGCCAATTGCCTGGTGTTGAGCGCGTACTTACGGTGACGAATCGTGAGGTACTGTTCCGTACATTGGATGACTATCGCACGGTCAATCAGCAGGATCTGCCCTTGGAGTTCCTGCTTGAACCTTTTGGCCGTAATACCGCGCCTGCCATTGCCGTGGCTGCATTGCATGTCCAGCAGCAGTATGGCGATCAGGCGCACTTGCTGATACTTCCGGCGGATCATCTGATTCGTAATGAGCAGGCTTTTGCTCAGGCTGTGGCCAGCGCCCGCGAGCTGGCCGCGCAAGGCTACTTGGTAACCTTTGGCATTCAGCCGGAGCATCCAGAAACAGGTTTTGGCTATATCGAGCAAGGGCAACCGCTTGCGGCCGGTGCTTATGCCGTTTCTCGATTTGTTGAAAAGCCGGACTTGGCGACTGCCGAGACCTACATAAAAAGTGGCCAGTATCTGTGGAACGCCGGCATGTTCTGTCTGCAGGTTGATACCGTACTGGCGCAATTGCAGCTGTTCGCTCCCGATGTGCTGGCAGCTGCACAAAACTGCTTGGCAAGAAGCCCCGAACTCTCAGGCAATAAGCTGTGTCAGCGTGAGCTGGACAGCGAAACCTTTGTTCTGGCACCTGACATCTCCATCGACTACGCCTTGATGGAGCGCTCTGATCGTGTGGCGGTTGTTCCCTGCAGCCTGGGCTGGAGTGATATTGGCTCCTGGCAAGCGTTGCGTGAACTCAGTCCGCGCGACAGCGAAGGTAACCAGATTCTTGGCGAGGTAGTCTTGCATGATGTACACAACTGCTACATCGACTCGCCCCGGCGCCTCGTCGGCATGGTTGGGCTGGATAACCTGATTGTGGTTGATACACCGGATGCGCTGTTGATTGCGAATGCTGAGCGCAGTCAGGAGGTCAAGTTTATTGCCCAGGAGCTCAAGCGCCGGGGTCATGACGCTTATCGTCTGCACCGTACTGTGACCCGTCCATGGGGAACTTACAGTGTTCTTGAAGAAGGGCCGCGCTTTAAGATCAAGCGCATTATGGTTCGCCCTGGTGAGTCGCTGTCGTTGCAGATGCACCATCACCGTAGCGAACACTGGATTGTGGTCAGTGGCATGGCCCGCGTTGTGAATGGTGAGGGCGACTTCCTGCTCAACACCAATGAATCGACCTTTATCCCGGCCGGCCACACTCATCGCCTGGCCAACCCAGGGGTTATTGATTTGGTGATGATCGAAGTGCAAAGCGGCGAGTATCTGGGGGAAGACGATATTGTGCGCTTTAGTGATGTTTACGGGCGGGCCCCTGAGGTCAAGTCCTGATGCGTACTGCGCTGATCATCCCGACGCGCAATGCTAGTAGTTACCTGGACCGACTGTTGCCGGCCCTTGTAAGCCAGACACTGCAGCCCGATGAATTTCTGGTCATTGACAGTGATTCTCGTGATGACACAGTGGCGCGCCTCCGAGCCGCGGGTGCGCGGGTGGAAGTGATTGATGCGTCCACCTTCAACCATGGTGGTACACGTCGGATGGCCAGTCAGATGGTCGACGCCGATATCCTGATTTTCCTTACCCAGGATGCTATTCCGGATAACCCAGAAAGCTTCGCCAATATTTGTGCTGAGCTGCTTGCCGAGTCCGATGTCGGCATAGCCTACGGGCGCCAGTTACCGCACCCTAATGCCGGGTTGCTGGCTGCCCAGGCGCGTCGTTTCAACTACCCACCGCTGAGTCGCACCAAACGCATGGCGGATGCTGCCCAGTTGGGCATCAAGACCTGCTTCAGTTCGGACTCATTCTCGGCATATCGGCGTACGACTTTGGACGCTATAGGCGGCTTTCCCGAAAATGTTATCGGCAGCGAGGATGCATATGTTGCAGGTAAGCAACTGCTTGCGGGATATGCCGTGCGCTATGCGGCATCGGCTTGCGTACAGCACTCGCATGACTACCGCTTGCTGGAAGAATTCCGTCGTTACTTTGATATTGGCGTCTTCTATGGCCGCGAACGCTGGATTGCTCAATCCTTCGGTAGCGCGGGGGGGGAGGGACGGCGCTTTGTACAGGCAGAAGTCTCGGCTTTGCGCGAAGCCGGTGCGATGCATCGGGTGCCGGAAGTGCTGCTACGCAGCGCATTGAAATTGCTGGGTTACCGCCTCGGTCATTTGGAACGCTATCTGCCACGTGGGTTGAAGCGGCGGATCAGCATGTTTGCTACGTACTGGAGCTGAATCATGATTGTTATGCCATGCAGGTTTCGCTTATTGGCCCTTATGGCTGTGCTCTTGATGGGGCAGCTGTTGGTTGCCTGTACGCCTGCTCGTGTTCATATGCCCAGCAGTGATGCGCTCAAACTGCGGCACCAGGAAATCTATAAGCTGTCAGACCTGCCGCCGCCCCAGGTGCGTATCCAGAGTGGCGATACCCTGCGTATCGTTCGTGATGCGCAGGAGCCGGCAGAAAGTGATGATGTCACTTTGTTTCTCGTGCGTCCGGACGGTTACTTTTCGATGCCTTTTATCGGCTTGATCAAGGCTGATGGCCGTACGCCAGAGAGCGTTGCCGAGGAAGTGACTGAAAAGCTCGGCAAGATATATCGGCAGCCAGCCGCCACGGTAAACATTGCAATAGCCCCAAGCAATAGAGTGTTTGTTGGTGGCGCGGTGCCTAACCCGGCGTTATTTGATTTGGTTGGCCATGCCACTGTTGAACAGGCGCTGCTAGGTTCTGGCGGCGTGTTGCCATCGGCGGACAGCGACAATATTGCACTGCTGCGTGCTGGCGATGACGGCAAGTACAAAACCTATTTCTTCAGCCTAGCGACCCTGCTGCAGGAAGAGAATCGACCCATGGTCGCACTGCAGCGAGGCGACATAATTTTTGTTCCGCAATCGGGTATCGGCAGTGCCGTTGAAGCGGTTGATATGTATGTCACGCGCTTGATACCGATCAATAAGTCGATCGGCTTGGGGTTCAACTACGACCTCAATGCAGTGGATGAAATCGAATGTTCAAACTGCCCATAGGTGCCCCGCAGTCTTGTTCAGCTACGGTCTCAATTTCGTGGATCAAATCGCCCTTGATCAGCGAGCCCATGATCCGCTATTTCGAATTTAGAGCCTTACCCGCAGGCTACCAGCCCTCACGGAGCGAGAATCCGCATGATTGAAATCCGTTCTCTGCGCGATCTTTTGCGCCTTTTCTTCATCTTTCGCCGAGAGTTTCAGTGGGCTGTCATTGTTACGGTTGTGGTTGCGCTGCTCGGCGCATTTCTTTTACCGACCAAATATGAGTCCAATGCCCGCTTGCTGGTAAAGCCGGGTCGTGACAACACCACGTTGCCAATTGAGGCGAGCAACCGTCAGGCATTGATCGCCCCTAGTACTCAGCGCGACCCCATCGTTGATGAGGAGAAAATGCTGACTGGCAGGCCAATCGTGCGCATGGTCGCCGAGCGTTACTTCGAAGAAATGGCCAATGTTCAGCCACAGGGGTTCTGGAAAACCCTAAAGGCCTACATAAGCCAAGGCATCAGTGCTGTGATGGACGGCATCCGCAGCATTCTGCAAGTGCTGGGGATTGTTGAAGAGCAAACGGCAGTAGACCGCCTGGCGAAGAAACTGGAAAAAAGCTTTAGCGTCGGCCATGAGCCCGGGTCGGCGGTAATCGAAATCAGCTTCACCTGGGGTGATCCGCTGATTGCCCAGAAAGTGGTCGATTTTTGGGTTGAGGCCTTTCTCGAAGAGCGCACCCGGGCTCTGGGTCGCAAGAGCCTGTACACCTTCTACGAAGGTGAGAAACAGAAGGTTGCTGAGCAAATCACTCTGCTCAAGGAACAACTGCAAGGCCGTCTGGTGAATATCGATTCGATCAATGTGACTGAGCGTCTGGAAAGCCTGACCACTCAGATCAATCGGTTGAATGACGCCCGGATTGAGACGCGCACTGAGCTTGCGGGTATCCGGAGTTTTCTAACACTGGCCCGTGAGCAGCTGAAGCGCCAAGTGCCGGAGGTTGTGACTGATCGTGAAATCAGTCTTAACCCGACCCAGTTGGACCTCAAGCGCCAGCTCAATGCCTTGAATCTGGAACGTGCTCGGTTGCTACGTACTTTCCTGGCGGATGCTCCGCCGGTGGTGCAGCTTGAGCAGAACATCCGTGATATCGAGGCCTTGGTCGCGCGTGAGAGCGAGCGCCTAGAGCGTTCACAGAACCGTGCGCCAAACAGCTTAGTGACCAGTCTGAATCAGCAGATCCTGGATGCTGAACTGCGTGAGCGCCAGCTTAACGGTGAGTTGCAAGACCACGACCGGCAGCTTGGGCAGTTACGTGAAGTGCGCCGGCAAGTGCTGGCAAGCGAGCCGCAGCTGACGCGTATGGCCCTGGAGTTGCAGGCTGCAGAAAAAAGCTATGCGCTTTATACCGAGAACCTTGAGAACGCGCGCATTGATCGTGAGCTGGACCGTAGTCAGATCAGCAACATCGCGCTGATCGAGCAGGCAACCTTCAATCCCAGCAGAGTGTTTCCCAAGAGTCTGCTGATCTTGTTTCTTGCCATCCCGGCTGGGATTGCTGTGGGATTGTTGACGCTGTATCTCTGCTATCTGCTGGATCAGCGGATTCATGATGGGGCGCGTATCGAAGAGGCTTTTGGCGTCCCGTTGTGGAGCAGTATGCAGGACTTAGGCACGCCTGCAGGGCCGCCAAACAGTGGCTTTATCGCCAGCATCTACAGGCTGTATGGGCAGTTACCGCTTGAGCAGGTTAAAGAGCAGGGCTTGGTCTTAGCATTGACTTCGGCCCGTCGGGGCGAGGGCGTCAGCTTTATTCTCGGTCACTTGCAAGCGCTGCTGGTTGAGCGTGGGCACCAGGTTCGTCACGATGTCGATCAGCCCGTTCAGCCCGGTGAAATTGTGCTACTTGATGCATCGGCGCTGCTCTCCAACCAGCAAGCCTTTATCAATCTGCGTCAAGCTGACCAAATCGTCTTGGTGGTTGAGGCGCAGCAAAGCACCATCCCTATGGTGCAGAGTGCGTTGGCAACACTGACTACTGCATTCAAACGGGTTGATGGCATCATCCTCAACCGTCGCCGCTTCGAGGTACCTGACCGCGTGTTGCAGGTAGTAGGCCGCTGGCGAGGTATGAGCTGATGCGCATCGCCTTGCTCGCGCCGTTACCGCCTGAGCAGACCGGCATTGCTGATTATGCCGCGCATTTTCAGGCGGCCCTGCAGGCCGAGGGGGTCGAGGTGCTGACCCCGCTTCGTGGCTGCGGCATGGATAAAGTGCGTTTAGATGAATGCATCAAGGCATTCGATTGGGCCCAGGTTGACTTGGTTCATGGCGAGCTCGGTGGCGGGCGCCTTGGTGAGTTCTATGCCTTGCGCCAATTGCGCGATAAGCACCCAGCCCTACCGTTGAGCGCTACGGTACATGATCCGGAGCGGCTGGTCTGGCGGCGTGGCGCATTGCCCTGGCCGCTTTCGCTGCTGGAAAAGTTGCCGCGGCCTTTTCCCCAATTGGCCGCTTTGTTGGCTGACCCCCTAACGTTGCGTGAAGAGCGGCGCTTGGCACAAAGCATGACGCGCCTGGTGACGCTAACGGAGTCCGGTGGTCGTGCTTTGGTGCGCCGTATGGGGCTGGATGTTGCGCAGCATGCAGTGATTGCCCATGGCAACCTGAGTATTGCGCATAAGCCCCTCCCGCCTTTGCAGCCAATCAGGTTGCTGTATTTCGGCTTTATCTATCGTGGCAAGGGCATTGAAGACTTGCTTGATGCCTTGGCTCAGACCCTGCTAAGGCAGCCGCAGCTGCGCGGCGCGATACGTTTGACGCTGGCGGGCGGTACCGTACCAGATATGGCTTTTGGGCCTGCCGGCAATTACCTCGACGAATTGCGACGCCGCGCGCGTGAATTGCATCTGGATGATTGCCTCGATTGGCAGCTGGACCTGCCGGCAAGTGAAATTGCCGATACGATTCAGGCGCACCATGTAATGGTGCTGCCTTACCGTGAGTCGAAGAAGCTGGGTCTACTCGGCGAGATGCGTGGTACCAGTGGCGCTCTATCCTGGGCGAACGCCTGCGGTCGTGGTGCGATCACGTCCAATGCCCGTGCATTCTCTGAAGAAGTGGCGAGCGGCAATGGTGCGACTTACCAGCAGGGCGATACAGCGGCGTTGTCCGTGTGTATTGAACAACTGGCACTGAATCCTCAATTGGCAGAGCAATGGGCGGCGCGAGCCAGCGTCATCGGTCAGGCGCGGAGCTGGCCGGTTACGGCTAGGCGTTTTCAGCAGCTCTTTGCATCGGCGTGTGGAGGCACATGAATATGCTGTGTAAAGCACTTGGTGCGTTGCCTGTGCTGGGCTTAAGCCTGTTTCTCGGCGCTTTTAGCGTGGGTTGCTCGGCTGAGGCTGACCCTGCCTTGTTGAAGGCGCCACGCGAGGTGGTGTGGAAGGACTTCCTTGGCGTCAATGCGCATTTTTTATGGTTCAGCCCAGAGCAGTACAAGGTACAGATGAGCCGGTTGCAGGCGCTTGGCCTGCACTGGGTGCGCGTCGATTTACACTGGGACCGCCACGAACCGTCCAAGGAACGCTATCGTCTGGGTGAATTGGATACGCTGGTCGAGGATATGCGTAAGCAGAAACTCAAGTCGGTCCTCTATCTGGTTGGTTCGGCACCCCATATCACCACGGCTCCATCGGGCTCACCAGTGCCTGATCAGTATCCGCCACGTGATCCGAATGTATTCGCTCATCGCATGGTCATGTTGGCCAAGCGCTATCCCAGCGTGGATGCCTGGCAGATCTGGAATGAGCCTAATTTGCCTGCGTTCTGGCGTCCCCATGAGGATGCGGAAGGCTATGCTCGGCTGCTGTATCCGTCGGTGAAAGCCTTGCAAAAATCTGTACCGGGCAAACCGGTTGTCATGGCCGGCATGGCCTATTACAGCCAAATGCCGGTCAAGGGCGGGCTGATGCTGGAAAAACTGGGTCAGTTCGGCGTGCAGAAGCTGGGTGCCATTGCGGCATATCACCCGTACTCGCAGCAACCCGAAAGCGATGAGCCCGGTGACAACGATTTTATCTTGCGCAGTCAGCAGCTCAATCAGATGCTGCGCGGTGCTGGATTGCCAGGTATTTGGGCCACTGAATGGGGCTGGTCAAGTTATGCCGGGCCCAAAGAGCACCAGGACATAATCGGTGATGAAGGACAGGCCGATTATGTATTGCGGCGCTTGGCACTGATGAGTGCGCTGGATTTTGACAAGGTATTCCTGTTCGCCCTGTCTGATCTGGATAGCCGGGCCGGCGTCCGTGATCAGCACTACGGCTTGCTTGATCTGCAAGGCAAACCAAAGCCGGTTTACCAGGCGTTGCAGCGCTTCTTGCAGGTTACCGGGCCACGCCTGAAACCGGCTGATGCTCCCCAGCTAAGCAAGATCCCCAAGGGGCTTTATGGCGTTGCCTGGCAACGTGCGGATGGCAAAAATATCTGGCTGTTCTGGGCGAGCAAGGATACCTCCCTGCACTTGCCGCAAGTGGCCGGTGCCGAGCTGCATGATCCGCTTAGTGGTACGCGCCAGATGTTGAAAGATGCAGACGGAATTCGCCCCCAAGCAATCAAACACCTACAAATGTTGGTCTGGTAGTGGGCATGCGCATTCTTTGGGTTTTACCTTATTTGCCCTGGCCCACGACAAGTGGCGGTAAAACGCGGCAATACCACCTGCTGCGTAGCCTGGCCGCACGGGGTCATCGCATAACGTTGCTGGTGCAATCGAAAAGCTCTCTGGATACCCCGATCCAGACTGCTCTTGAGCCGTTTCTGGAACGTTTGATCGTATTACCGAGGCGCTCGTTGAGACACCCTGTAACGCTACTCAGCGCGCTGTTTGGGCCGTGGCCCTTGCTGACGGTTGTGAACGGGTTGTCTGCGCCCCTGCAGGCGCGTTTCAGCCAATTGCTGGAAGAAACCTGGGATGTGATCCAGATCGAGCACAGTTACAGCTTTCAGCCGTTTGACCGATTGTTGCGCGGGCAGAGCTTTGTGTTGACCGAGCATAATTTGGAATCGAGTTTGGGCGCGGCTACATACGATCGTTTTCCGGGTTGGCTGACGTTTTTTGTGCGCTTTGATCAATGGCGCGCAAGACGTTGGGAGAACCAGGTATTTGACCATGCCAGCCGTGTAATCGCGGTAACCGAGGATGATGCAGTGGCGATGCGGCAGCTGACCCAGACGCCAGTAGATGTCGTGGTCAATGGGGTAGATACGCGCGAGTTTGCTGCGGTCCAGAGGGATGCTGCCAGCCAGCGAATTCTATTTGTCGGTAACTACGAATACGCGCCTAACAAGGATGCCGTGCAGTGGGCACTGGATGAAATTCTGCCGCTGCTTTGGCGGCGCTGTCCTCAGGCTCGTTTTGCCATCGCCGGATATGCCTTGCCGCAAGATTGGGCCGAGCTTTGGCCGGATTCTCGTATTGAATGGGTTGGCTTTGTTCCGCAATTGACCGAATTACAGGCGCGTAGTGCGGTGTTTTTCGCACCACTACGTCATGGTGGGGGCTCCAAGCTCAAGGTGCTGGAGGCCCTGGCGGCGGGCCTGCCGTTAGTCAGTACCGCTCAAGGTGTGTCCGGGTTGCCGCTGGTGGATAAGCAAGAGTACTGCGCAGGCGAAACACCAGAGGAGTTGGCTGCGGCGTTGGCGCAGCTACTTGAAGATCCGCACTATGCCCGGCAATTGGCCGTTAAGGGGCGCGACTACGTGCGGGATCACCACGACTGGCAAATCGCTGCGGCACAGTTGGAGCATGTTTATCAGCAGTTGCCGGTTAAGGACTCCAGTGCATGCGTGTAGGTCTTGATTACCGCCCCGCCACAGTCGCGCCGCAATCCGGGATTGGCCGGCAGGTGCGCGCTCTTGAGCAAGCATTACTGTCGCGTGAGCAGACTGAGCTGGTGCGGTTTACCGAAGCGCCATTGCAGCATGCGCAACGGCAAACCGCCTGCTGCCCTCCTTGGAGCGGGCTTTTGGATGGCTTGCAGCGCCCGCATGTGCGCATGCGTTTCGAGGCTCGCTTTCTGCCCAGAGCTCTGCGTGAGCAGCGGATTGATTTGTATATCGCCACCGCCAACATGGGCCTGCCCATAGGCCGCAAGCCAGCGGGAACGCGCTATGTTGTGCTGCTGCATGATCTGTTTCAGCTGACGGAGCGCAATTTTCACCGCTCCCGATTCAAGGCTCTGGCGTATCGGCTGATTGATGGGGTGTCTATCGCCTGGTCGGTATGGATTGCCGATTATGTCTGGTGCCCATCACAGTTCTCCGCCAAAGAAGCCGCGCGGTTGTTTCCGTTCGCCGCGCACAAGCTGCGGGTGTTGCCCAACCTGGTTGAGGCTTTTGCGGGTACTCCGGCGCGCTGCCCAGATAGCTTGCCGCGACGCTTCTGGCTAGCCGTGGGTACCCGTGAGCCGCGCAAGAATATGCCGCGCTTTGTAGATTGCTGGCGTCAGGCCCGCGAGCAGTCGGATCAGGTGCCGGATTTGGTGCTGATTGGCCATGCGGATGATTTACCCGCACCGCTTCGACAGTTACCAGGTCTGCATTGGCTTAGCGGTATCGGTGATGCCGAACTGCATGGTTTGTATGCGACAACAGAGTGCCTGTGGCAGCCGTCTTTTGCCGAGGGCTTTGGTCTGCCGGTGGTGGAGGCCTTGAGCCTGGGAACGCCTGTGGCGTTAGCCTGTGGCTCAGCTCTGGATGAAGTCGCCCCCTTGAGCAGTCCGCGCTTCACCGCAGACCAGCCGGATGAATTACTGGCCTGCATGCTGCGCCTCGCTCATCAACCCGAGCTGCGTAATCAGTTGGAGCTGCAGCAATGGGCTGCGCGCTTTGATTTCACTGCCTACCGCACACGGCTTGAACAACTGCTGCAAGAGTTGGCGCGCTAATGGCTATCGGGCTTCCCATCGCAGTCCTGCTTGGGCTCCTTTTCGGTGCTCTGCTGTGGGTGCTGCCAATCGTCAAATTGCTGATTCTGTTGGTTGGCGTAGCGCTGACTCTGACGTTGCTGCGCAAGCCGCTATGGGGGTTGCTGATCTTTGCTGTGTTGGCTACTAGCCTGCCGTACACCACGGTGCAATTGGGTATTCGCACAACTATCAGTGAGGCCGTGTTGGCACTGACCTGGCTGGCAGTGTTTTGGCAGGCATTTCTCGGTCATACGCGTGGATTATTTAAGTGGCATCCTACTGAACGCAGCTTGGCCTGGCTGATGTTGTTCAGCGCGGTGCCATTTGTGATCGGCATGCTGACCATCGCTGCCGAAGGCAATGGCCCAGTCAACTGGGTGCGTTGGTTGATGAACCTATCTGTTTTGTTCCTAGTTCCATTATTGCTACGCACAGACCGTGATCGTGACCAACTTATCGTGGCGTTGCTGCTTGGCAACTTGGCCATGCTCTGTCTTTCGATTTTTATCTTTCTGAAAGACCGCAATGCGATGACCATGATTCCGATTCTGACCGACCTCAAATATGCACATCCTGAGGCGGTGAAGGACATTTTCTCCGCTAACTATCAGCGTATGGCATCGCCCTGGGTTCATCCGAATCTGACTGGCGGTATTCTCGCGCTGTTTATTCCCCTGGCCTTTCTCTATGGCATGACTCGCAATGGCTGGCGCCGAGCACTAGGGCTTTCGGTGGCAATTCTCGGTTGCGCCGGGTTGCTCCTGAGTATCTCGCGCGGGGCTATCGTCGCCTTGGTCTTGGTATTGTTCTGGTTGAGTTATAAGCGGGTGCCTTACAGCGTGCGCATCATCGGGTTGGGCGCAGCCTTTGGCGTGGCTCTGGTGATGTTCTATCCGCCGCTGCAAGAACGCCTCATGAGCATGTTCTCGGCCAGTAATGCCAGTACCGAGATCCGTTTCGAGGAATACGCCATGTTCCCCGAGGCCATGGCGCGCTACCCGTTCGGCATCGGCTTCAAGATTGACCCTCCGGTGCCAGGTAGCGGCTTGCCGGGCATTTCCAATCTCTGGTTGAACTTTATCTACAAGATCGGCATTCCGGGCATGCTGCTATTTATTGCGGTAACCGTGCTTTGGTGGCGCGAGGTCCGTCCGAAGGGGGCAATTCGCAGCATCAACCCGCAGAACGCCATTTGGCTGGGTAGCTTGGCAGGCGTGATGGCGGCTTTGCTGACAGGCATTTTTGACCATTACTACAGTTTTACCTTTGTCATCATTGCCCTGTTTTGGCTGCTGGTGGGCCTTAGCCTGCAGCAGGTCAGGCTTTATCCACAACAAACGCGGGATTGCAGCACCGCCAAGGATGTCTCGCCATGAAGCATCGCATTTTCCACTCCAACGATTTGCGTTCGCGGCTCTGTGATTACGCTAAGCGCCTGACATGTAACGAAGAGGAGCTAGCCGAAGCCTACGACTATATGTTGGCTAACGACATCCTCTTCGAGGAGGGCGCACGTAGCAGTATCTGCTCGGTCAATATTGAGCCTCTGGTCGAGCATCTGTTGGCTCGGCGCTTCTACGCGATGTTGCGTGACGAGATCCCAACTAATTTGGTTCCGCTTTACGGCAAAAACTGGGTAACCCTCAAGGATCGCTGGCTGCGGGCATGGGAGCAGGCTTACAACATCCTGATCAACAAAATCCCCAGTCACCATGTGCGTATCTGGTGGTTGCGTGCCGGTGGCGCGAAGATCGGTAAGGGCTCCTCTATCTGGCGTAATACGGAGGTGCTGGGTGTGGAAAACTTAGTGCTGGGTGATGACAGTGTTATCGCCTGGCATTGTCAGGTGGATGCGCGCGCTGGGCTGATTATTGGTGATCATGTAGCTATTGCCTCCCATGTACTGATCATCGCTGGCAGCCATGATTTGGCCGCGCCAGAGTTCTGGTCGATTTCTGCGCCCATTTACATCGACGATTACGCCTGGATTGCTAGTCGAGCGTTAATTGGTCATGGCGCGCGTATTGGCCGTGGTGCGGTGGTGACGGCCAATACGCTGGTCGCCAAAGAGATTGCGCCATACAAGATTGTCGGCGGCAGCGGTGCCAAACCAATGGGGGAGCGGCCGCAGAACCTCAATTACAAGGTCGGCGGCAAAGGCCTGTTCACGTTGTTCCACTGACGGTCCGTTATGTTCAACAGCACGCTCTGGTTGACCCTGGCCACTTTGGCTGGCCTTGCAGCAGGCTTCGCCCGCGAGTGGCTGCTGGTGGCTGCGTGGGGGGCTGGTAGCCGCAGTGACGCCTTTCTGGTTGCGCTGTTTCTTCCGGAAGCATTACGCATGACCATGGCGGGTGGGTTACTGGCCGCGGCGGCATTACCGCTCTACAACCTGCGTAACAACCTGGCCCAGCAGCGCTGGCTGAATGGGCTGAGCCCTTGGTTGTTGTTGTGTGCGCTCTTGTTGACCGGGCTGTTTGCTCTTGGTGCGCCGCTCTGGGTGCAATTGATTGGCCCTGGCTTGGGCGAAGTCGCGCGCAGTCAGGCGGCAGATAATCTTTTCCTGCTGGCCGCCTGTGCGCCTGGGTTTGTGTTGCATGCCCTGCTGAGCATTCCTTTGCAGGCCCGCGAACGTTTCGTCCTCGCAGGCCTTGGCTCACTGGTGTTCAACCTGCCTGCGGTCATTTACCTGGGATTGTTGGGGGCTGACAGTCAGCCTCAGCATGTGGCATTGGCTTGCCTGTTCGGCAGCCTATTGATGCCACTATCGTTGTTGATACCGGTCTGGCGTCTTGGCTGGCGTCCATACAGCCGTAATGGTGAGGCGGGTGCGGGGCGTGAGCTGTTGAGTAAGCTTGGCCCTCTATTTGGCAGTAACCTCGCGAGCCAAGGGCTTGCGCTGCTGGAACGAATGGTTGCGAGCATGCTGGGAGAGGGCGCCGTTACCTGGATCAACCTGGCGCGCAAGTTGATCAACCTGCCGCTGATTGCCCTGATGAACCTGAATCAGGTTCTGCTGGGCATGATGAGTGCTCGCCAGGGAGCCGCACGTCTCGGTCTGCTCAAGCAGGGGCTGGCTGCGGCTACCATCCTCAGCGTGCCAGCTTCGCTTGGCCTGGTGGGCACCAGTCCGACGTTGGTTGCGTTGCTGCTGCCTGGAAAAGTCGAAGGCGGCCCACTTCCCTTGTTACTGGCCTGGTTTGCGGTGCCATTGGTTTTTGGTGCTTGGAACGCGCTTTTGGCACGCTACGCCTACGCCGCCGGAGATACTCGCTTGCCGCTGCGCTGTGAGCTATGGGGGAGCTTGTGTACAGCGCTGTTGCTGATCAGTGTGCCGTTCGCCATCGGTGTGGTCGGCGTGGCATTGGCAGCGCTGGCGGGCGTGCTTGTCACCGGATTGTTGCTGATGCAACGGCAGGGGCTTCTTGCTGATGTAGGCTGGGCCAGGCAATGGCTACTTGGCCTTTTGCTGCTCGGCCTGATGGCCGCGGTGTTGTATCCGCTTGAACCCGGCTGGCTACAGTTGGGTTTGGGTACCTTCGTGTCTTCTCTGGTTCTTGTGGCATTAGCTGTCTGGCTCAAGCCATGGCGCGCCTAGTTAGCATTCTTTACAGCTTTTCTGAGTAATGACTTGAGGTATTGGACCGGGTCTGACTGCAGCGGTTTTCGATCCGGATTTATGGGTGCCGTTCGGCGCATGCATTCTTTTTCGGCGCGTCAGCGGGCGCAGATACACCCCTATTCCTGCCACTGTATTGGTACAAATGCGTACCCCCAATGCACTCCGAGTCGAATTTCAGGCACAAAAAAGGGTTACGTTTTCACGTAACCCTTTGCTTTGTATGGTGCCGGCACCAGGAGTCGAACCCGGGACCTACTGATTACAAGTCAGTTGCTCTACCAGCTGAGCTATACCGGCCTTTGAGGGTCGCCATTATATCCATTCGTTTGGCTGAGTAAAGCCGTCTGAGCATAGTTCTGTGCAGGCATTGTTATCAGCAGCAAAAGGCTTATGCACATATGCAGGGCATCTGGTACGAGCGTGCGTGGACACTGTGCGCTGGTTCGCGGTATTAGCTAAGTGCCTGTTTTTACGAGATATATATCAAGATCAAAAAATGCGCAGGTTGATGATATGCAGCTGGGGCGGGCGTTTGCGTGATTTGCTCAGAATCTGTCAACAGAGTTATCCACAGCAAATGTGGGCAACTCTTTCACGCGTTCGGCCAGCAGCAGCAGGTTGCGTGGGCTCTGTTGCCGACTGCAAAAGGTGCCAAGGCGCACGTTGTAGCCTTGTTCTTGCAGGAACAGGGCGCGGTCGAGCAGAAGCCAGAGCTCCAGTGGGCGCCGGAATAAGCCGCGCAACAGCTCCAGATTGCGCACCTCGGCCAGGCGTTGCCAGCCTTGTTGCTCCAGTTGTTGCCAATCCTGGGGCGCGGGTGTGGGCAGTTGTTTGAGTGCGGCGAGGTCGTTGCAATAATCGGCAAAAGGCTTGTCCAGCCAGGCCGCGGGTAGGGATGGGGTTGGCAAATATTCATCGCTGCCCCGCAGCTGGCGTTGCAGCAGATCGAAAGCCAAGCGACGGGCCATGGATTGGTCGCGCTGGCGACGTACCCGGGCGCCAGCGGTGACGGTTTCGCTCAGAGGCAGACCGAGATCGTCGATGGACAGTTGCAGTGCCGAGGCTTGGGCGCTCGTCGACAGCGGCCGATAGGTCGCTGTACTGATGCGGTTGTAGCAGCAGGGTGCTACGGCCAGTTGTTGGCAGCCGGCTTGGCTGGCCAATTGCAGCAGGCGCGTATGCAGCTCGCCGCAGGCATGTAGGGCCACGGGGGTGTGTTGCGCCTGCAACTGTATTACGGCGTCGTCAGCTAGCACATCTTGCTCAATATGCTGGGCGTCGATGCCGAGTTTATGGCTGAGTTGTTGACCACTGCTGACCAGCTGCGGGTCGTATTCCAGGCACGTCAGGCTGCCGCCATTGTGCGCGAGCATCCGCCCGAGGTGTCCTTTGCCAGCGCACCAGTCCAGCCAGTGCTGCGGTGTTTGGCTAAAGCGCAGGCTGCGGGCGAAGGCATCAATCTGTTGCCACTTACGTCCCGGTACATCGCTGCTAAAGCGTGCAGGTAATACCGCCACGGGTAACTGTGGCAGTTCACCGATCTGGCTTAGGTCGTAAGCCTGGGCGGCCAGTTGCGGGAAGGGCGCGGGTGCTTGCAGCAGATGCGGCTGGTTATGTGCGGCTTCGGCATGCTCAAGGCTTTGTGCCCTGAGCCAGGTGGCCAGCTGTGGCTGTTCGGTTTCCCAAGGCAATGCTGGGTAATGCACAAAAGGCCGTGGTCGCCACAGCGCCAGGTGCTCGATAAGAAAGCTGTCGAGCGCCTGAAAGCGCTGCAGCAAGGCAGTGTTTTGCAGGATTTGGGTGGGAGTGGTGGTTGGCATGATGGACGGTGCCTGAGGGTGCGAGCCCTCAGGCAATCAGCGGCCCTGGCAGGCGTCGACGCGCAGCCAGCGCTCCAGCAGCTTGAAACCGCGTACCAGCAGGAAGGCGATCAGCAGGTAGAACATCCCCGCGGCGAAGAAGATTTCCACTGGAAGGTAGGTGCGGGCGATGATAGTGCGGGCCATGCCGGTCAGTTCCAGCAGGGTCACGGTGCTGGCCAGGGCGCTGGCCTTGAGCATCAGAATCACTTCGTTGCTGTAAGCCGGCAGACCTATGCGCGCAGCTCTTGGCAGGACGATATAAAACATGGTCTTGGCCCGCGACATGCCTAGCGCGCGAGCGGCTTCGATCTCGCCCGGTGGCACGGCCTGAATCGCCCCACGCAGAATCTCGGCGATATAGGCCGCGGTGTGCATGGTCATGGTCAGCACGGCGCACCAGTACGGGGAGCGCAGGTAGGGCCAGAGCGGGCCTTCGCGCACCGCATCGAACTGCGCCAGGCCGTAATAGACCAGAAACAGCTGCACCAGCAGCGGCGTGCCACGGAAGAAGAAGATGTAGCCATAGGGCAGGGCGCGCACATACCAGTGCCGCGAGGCGCGGGCGATGCCCATGGGCAGGGCGAGAATCAACCCGGCGAGAACCGCGATGGCCACCAGCTCCAGGGTCAGTAGGGCGCCTTCCGACAGGCGCGGCAGCCATTTAATGATCACGTCCCAGTTGAGGGCTGTTAGACCTCCCCAGAGCGCATAGGCGACAAGCGCGAGGGCAGCCAGCCAAGCGACTATTTCAGAGATTTTTCTCATGACGCGCTCCTGACAAAGCCACGGCTGGAGCGTTTTTCAAGGAAGTGCATGCCAATCATTGCCAGCACGGTCAGGCCCAGGTAGATAAAGGCCGCCACCATATAAAAGGTGAAGGGCTCTTTACTGGCGGTCACGGCGATTTGCGAGCGGCGCATGATTTCTTCCAGGCCGATCACCGACACCAGTGCGGTGTCCTTCATCAAAATCATAAACAGGTTGCCCAGGCCGGGCAGGGCAATGCGCCACATCTGCGGCAGGATCAGTCGCCAGAAGATCCGTGGTTTGGACATGCCCAAGGCTTGGCCGGCTTCTCGGTGGCCTTTGGGGATGGCCAGGATGGCGCCGCGAAACACCTCGGTGGCATACGCGCCGAAGCAGATACCGAGGGCAATGGTGCCGGCGGCGAAAGCGTTCAGCTCAAGGCTTTCGATGCCGAGCAGGTCTGCCAGGTTGCGCATCAGCTGTACGGTGCCGAAATAGATCAGCAACACCCAGAGCAGCTCGGGAATACCGCGCACGATGGTCGAATACGTACCGCCAAGCCATTGCAGTGGCTTGTACGGGGAAGTCTTGGCGAGGGCGCCGAGCAAGCCAAGCACCAGACCCAGGCACAGCGCACTGAGCGCCAGCTTGATAGTCATCAGGGTGCCAGCAGCCAGGGCCGGGCCGAATCCGTAGAGGTCGAAATTCATAGGGGCTCAGAAGCCTGCGCCGCCCGGACGGGCGACGCAGTGCCGGCAGCTTAGTAGATGCTGAACGGGAAGTACTTGTCGTTGATCTTCTTGTAGGTGCCGTCAGCCACGATCTCGGCCAGGGCGGCATTCAGCTTCTCGCGCAGGGCATCGCCCTTGCGTACGGCGATGCCGATCTTATCGTTGTCGAATACCGGGTCGCCCTTGAATTCGAAACTTTTGCCTGCGTCGCTCTTCAGCCATTCCCAGTTGACGAAGGTGTCGGCCAGCACACCATCAAGGCGACCAGAGGCCAGGTCGAGGTAGGCGTTTTCCTGGGTGTCGTACAGCTTGATATCAACCACGCCGTCCAGGTTGTCTTCCAGCCAGGTGCCGGCGATGGTGGCGCGTTGAGCACCAATCACTTTGCCTTTCAGGCTGGCTTTATCGGTCTTGAAATCGCCGCCTTTTGGGGCGATGAACTGCAGTTTGTTGGTGTAGTAAGGCTCGGTGAAATCAACGGCGGCTTTGCGCTCTTCGGTGATCGACATGGAGGCGATCAGGAAGTCGAATTTCTTCGCGTTCAGGGCCGGGATGATGCCGTCCCAGTCGGAGGTGACCACTTCGCACTCGGCCTTCATCTTGGCGCACAGGGCCTGACCGATTTCCACGTCAAAGCCGCCGACCTGGCCGCTGGCGTCAATCAGGTTGAACGGTGGGTAAGCGCCTTCGGTACCCAGTTTCAGCTTGTCCGCGGCGACGGCGCTGGTGCCGAAGGCCAGGGTGGCGACAGCGGCCAGCAGGATATTCTTGTAGTTCTGCATGCGTAGTTGCTCCGTGTTTTCAGTGATTACTGGACATGAATTGTTTGCAGCGCGCCGAGTTCGGGTTGTCGAACACCTGCTCCGGGGAGCCCTGTTCTTCAACCAGACCCTGATGCAGGAACACCACCTCGCTGGACACCTGACGGGCAAAGCCCATTTCATGTGTTACCAGCAGCATGGTGCGACCTTCCTCGGCGAGTGCGCGGATCACATTAAGCACTTCTTGTACCATCTCCGGGTCGAGGGCCGAAGTGGGCTCATCGAACAGGATAATTTTCGGCTGCATGGCCAGGGTACGGGCAATCGCCGCACGCTGTTGCTGGCCGCCGGAAAGTTGATTCGGGTAAACATGGCGCTTGTCAGCGATACCGACCTTGGCCAGCAGCGCCTCGGCCACCTCAATGGCCTCGGCCTTGCTCTGCCCCAGCACGCGGCGCGGTGCCTCGATGATGTTGTCGAGCACGCTCATGTGCGGCCACAGATTGAAATTCTGGAAGACAAAGCCGATCTCGCTACGCAGACGATTGATCTGGCGACTGTCGGCGGCAACCAAGTCGCCATTCTTCGCGGCTTTGAGCTTGAGCTCTTCACCGGAGAGGATGATCTGCCCCTTGTGCGGGTTTTCCAGCAGATTGATGCAGCGCAGAAAGGTCGACTTGCCGGAGCCGGAAGAACCGAGGATGGAAATCACATCGCCGTCGCGAGCGGTGAGGGAGATGCCCTTGAGCACCTCAAGGTCGCCGTAGCGTTTATGCAGGTCGCGTATTTCCAGCGCGGGCGTGGCCTCGGCCATGGAGTGTCCTCTTATTCTTCGAATGCGCTCAGGCGATGCGTGGCCTTCCTGGCGAGGCGTCAAGCTAGCATAGCGTTTCGCTGACCGCCAAGCCGTTTACCGGCCTTGGAGCGCTCACCCGGTCACGCTGTCGCTTGGCTGCAGTTGGCTGTCGCGCGTGCACAATTTCAGTGGGTTTATAAGCCGTTGTGCGGTAAATCGCAGGCAAGAAAAAACCCCAAGGAGGTTGAGTTCTCTTGGGGTTTCTCTGTATTTGGTGCCCGGGGACGGAATCGAACCGCCGACACGGGGATTTTCAATCCCCTGCTCTACCGACTGAGCTACCCGGGCTAACGGGGCGCTATTAGACGGATTTGAAGGGTGGGTGTCAAGCGTGAGTTTGAAAAATATTTAATTATTACGGGCGCTTAGGTTCGAGTGCCGGGAAAAGGCCGGCGGCGTTGGGTAGCCCGGATGCAATCCGGGGAGCGATTAGCGGTGTAGGGTGGATAACGCTTTGCTTATCCACCATCGCGGTGTGGTGGATGGATAAGGCGTTATCCACCCTACGGTCTGCTGTTAGCGCATTTCGCCGCTAAAGCGGAACGCCTCCCACGCTTCTCTAAGGTCACTCGCTGGGCGGCACGTAGCCTTCGGCCTGGGCGTATTCCTCACCGGAGAGGAATTTGTCCATCTCGGCCTGGAGGAACTTGCGGTCTTCGGCGTTCATCATGTTTAGGCGGCGTTCGTTGATCAGCAGGGTCTGGTGCTTCTGCCATTCGTCCCAGGCTTGCTTGGAGACGTTATTGAAGATGTCCTCACCTTTGGCGCCCGGATAGGGTGGGCGTTCGAGGGCGGGCAACTCCTGTTTGTGCTTGCGGCACATGACGGTGCGGGTCATGACATTTCTCCAATATTCGGGTTTGTTGCGAGTGCGTCGGCCGCGCGCTTCAGCAACTTCTTCACCGGGGCGGCGAGGCCCAGGCGCGGCGGGGTGGCGAGGTTATACCAGAGCCAGTCGGCCTCGGCCACGGCGGTTGGCGCAGCGTCGACCTGGATCAGCCAGGGCTCGATGGCCAGCTGGAAGTGGCTGAAGGTGTGAGTCAGGCCGCTCATGGCTTGGGGTATACCCAAATGCAGGCTGTGGCGGCTGGTCAGCGCTTCTATGCCTTGTAGATTCTCCAGCTCCGGCAGGCTCCACAGGCCGCCCCAGAGGCCGCTGGACGGACGGCGGTAGAGCAGCACCTCGCCGTTGCGATTGGCGAAGATCGGCATCAGTGTGCGCTTTTGTGGCAGCGCCTTGCGCGGTTTGGGGATCGGGTAGCGGATCTCCAGGCCGAGCAGGTGCGCCTGGCAGCCGCTTTTCAGCGGGCAGAGCAGGCAGCTGGGTTTGCTGCGGGTACACAGGGTGGCGCCCAGATCCATCATCGCCTGGGTGTAGTGGTTGACTCGGGCGTGCGGGGTAAAGCGCTCGGCGACATCCCACAGCTGTTTGGCCACCTTCGGCTCGCCGGGATAGCCTTCCTGCGCGACGTAGCGCGCCAGTACGCGCTTGACATTGCCGTCGAGGATCGGTGCGCGCAGGCCCATGCTGAGGCTGGCGATGGCGCCGGCGGTGGAGCGGCCGATGCCGGGAAGTTCGGTGAGCTGGTCGACATCGCGGGGGAATTCGCCAGCATGTTCGCGCATAACGATCTGCGCAGTTTTCTGCAGGTTGCGTGCGCGGGTGTAGTAACCGAGACCCGTCCACAGGTGCAGTACTTCATCTTCTGGCGCCGCGGCCAGGTCATTGACCGTCGGCAAGGCGGCCATAAAACGGTCGAAATAACCGAGCACGGTGCTGACCTGGGTCTGCTGCAGCATGATCTCCGAGACCCACACGCGGTAGGGGGTGATGCCCTGTTGCCAGGGCAGATCCTTGCGCCCGTGGCTGTCGTACCAGTTCAGTACCGCGCTGGAAAATTGCTCGGGGCTCATCGGTTGAACAGGCCCTTGAGTGCGTCTTTAAGCTCGGGGCTGACCTTGTCGCCGAGCTTTTCTTCGATCTTCTCGTTGAGTTTGTTGCCGGCCAGTTTGGCAGCAACCTTGCCCAAGCCGTCCTGATCCAGGCGGCAGGCCTTGCCGCCCATTTCCAACGGGCCGCGGCAGCGCACAGGCCATTCGATGCCGACATAGCGCTCGTTGACCTGGCAGGCCGGGTCGGGCATTTCGCGCTGGTCGCCAATAATAGTGATGCCGACGCGGTAATCCAGGCCAAGGATGCGCAGGTCCAGATCGCCATTACCTTTGACTGCCAGGCCCGGAATAACGGCCTTGAGGTCGGGGTTGTGGGCGACGCCGTTGCGCAGAGTCAGGCTGCCTTGCAGGGTTTCGAAGGGCGTGTCCTTGCCGCGTGGATCGCTGCTCAGGGATTTGCGGTTGAGTGTGGCGATGCCGCGGCACAGCTGTTGTTCCAGGTTGGCGTCGACCAGTACGCCGTCATTCAGCATGAAGCTGGCGTCGCCCGTCAGCCCATCGACCCAGGCGCGCTGGCTGTTGCCGCTGGTGGTCATGTTGGCTTTGAAATCCAGCAGGCCTTTGACCGGCGAAGGCTGGTCGGGCTTTTTCAGGAACGGCTCAACCGGGATGTTGCTGAGGTTCTTCTGCACGCTGAGCAGTGGGATCGCCGGCCGCACATCGATGCTGGCCTTGCCGTTGAAGCTGCCGTTGCCGATAGTGCCGCGCACATCCTGCAGGGTCAGCAGGCCGCCTTTGCTCTGCGCCTTAGCGCTGAAATTACTGATCACCAGCTGCTGTGCGGTGAGCTGGTCCAGGCCAAGGTCGAGTTGCATGTCGAGCTTACGCAGCGTCGCGATTGGCAGTACTTCACTGTTGCTCCAGGCGTGCTGGGTCGGTGCGTCGGGCAGTGGTGTGCTGCCGCTCTGCCCTGCGCTGGCAACACTGGCCTTGACCTCGGCCTGGCGCGCGGCGCCAGGATCGTTGGCGTCTTTGGAAGGTGCGGGCAGGTAGCGGTCGAGGTTCAGTTGGTCGCCCTTGAGCTGCACACGCAGGGCCTGTTTGGCGAAATCGGCAATCGCCAGCTGGCCGCTGAAGTGGCTGTCATCGAGGGTTAGCTTGAGGTCTTCGAAGGTCAGGCTATTGTCGGTGCCGCTCAGGCGGGTTACCAGTTCGAACTGGCTGAGGGTTTTTTCATCGGTCATCGGCGGCAGTTTCTGGCCGATGGTGGTGAGGAATTCACGCAGGTTGAGTGGCGCGATGGATAGCCCCCCACTGAGTTTTGGCTGCTTGTCGAGATCACGTACTTTCAGTTCGCCAAGTGCGCGCAGCTGGTTGCCGGAGAACTTCAGGCCGTTCCATTCAGCGACTTGAGCGGCCAGGTCGACCAGCAGTTGGCCCTGGGCCGAGTAGGTCAGGGTCTGGCCGTCGAAGGGCTCGCCAGATACTTCGCCAGAGAGCTTGGCGTCTTCCAGTTGATAGCGCTTGAGCGCGCGATCAAAGCGCAGCTCGCCCTGCAGTTCGCTACGGGCGCGCAGGACTGGCTGGTTGAGGCCAAAGAAGGCACTGAGCTTGACCGGGATGCCTGCGCCTTCGCGGATTGCGCCGGTGGTCAGCTGGATGCTTTCAGCGCTGAATTGCTGGCCTTTTTGCACATCGTGGTAGTCGATGCGCGCGCTGTTGACGATCAGGCTGTCGATATCCAGTTTCAGCGGCTGGCTGCTTTCAACAGGCTCAGCAGCTGGGTTTTCGGCCTGCGGTCTGTCGCTGTTGGCTGCTGGGGCTTCTGCTGTTGCGGTCGTGGTGTTAGCCGGTTTGCCGACATCCTCCCAGTTGCTGCGGCCTTTTTCATCGCGCTGCAGGTTGAGGTTGAGGCCGTCGATGCGGATATCGCTCATCTGCACTTCTTTGCGCAGCAGCGGCAGCACGCGCACCGATAGACCAAGCAGACGAAGGTCGGCGAAAGGTTTGTCCGGAGTGCTGGGGCTGGCGAGCGTAGCATCAGTCAGCTCCAGGCCGAGCCAGGGGAACAGGCTCCAGCCAATATCGCCTTTGAGGGTCAGCTCCAGATTGGCCTTGTCACGGGCAAGCTGGCGGATTTCATCTTTGTAATCGTTGGGATCGAACAGGTGGGTGAGGGCAAAGCCCAGCGCCACGATGATCAGCAATAGCCCGAGAAAAAACAGGCCGAGGATTTTGCCGAGCGCTTTCATGTGCGAATCCTTGTTTCGAAACTTAATGGTGAAAAGCAGCAATTCAAGCCGGCGAGTATAGCGCCAGCGCTTTTACATGGACCGCCGACAGTCCCGTTTACGCGGTGATTTTGCAAGCGGCTTTTACAGGACCTGCGCCACGCGCTCGGCAATAGCCAGGCTGGCAGTAAGGCCGGGCGACTCGATGCCGAACAGGTTGACCAGACCTGGCAGGCCGTGCTCCTTGGGCGTTTGGATAATGAAGTCGGCGGCCGGTTCCCCGGGGCCTGCGAGTTTCGGCCGGATGCCGCTGTAGCCTGGTACCAGGCGCGCGCTATCGATAGCGGGGAAGTAGCGGCGGATGGCTTCGGCGAACGGCTCGCGCAGATTTTCATCGATCTGATAGTTGATCTGTGTGAGGTAGTGGGTGTCCGGCCCAAAGCGCAACTGGCCGCCGAGATCCAGGGTGGCGTGGATGCCTAGGCCAGCGGTATTGGCTTCCGGCATCGGGTAAATCAGATGCTGGAAGGGCGAGCGACCGCTGTAGCTGAAGTAGCGGCCCTGGCATAGATGCAGTGGCGGCACGCTCCGCAGCCCTTGGGTTTGCTGGGCCAGTTGTTGGGCGAATAGACCGCCGGCATTGATCACTCGCTGAGCTTTCAGCTGGAACGGTTCACCGCCACTGTGGCCTGAGGCTATCCAGCCGTCGCCACTTGCTTCGAGTCGCTCGACGCGGCTGTGTAGCACCAGCTGTGCGCCGCGATTTTCCGCCGCCGCCAACAGTGATTGCAGGTAGGCGTGGCTATCGATAATCCCGGTGCTGGGCGAAAGCAGAGCGGCTACTCCGCGCACCGCTGGCTCCAATTCGTGCAGGCGTTTTTGCTCGATAGGCTGCAGGTCGTGCACCCCGCAGGCCGCCGCATTGCGCTGCAGTAGTTCGAGTTTGGTGATTTCCGCCGTTTCTACTGCCATCAGTAGTTTGCCGAGTTGGTGGTGTGCCACCTGATGGGCGCGACACCAGGCATACAGGCGCTCGCGGCCTTCCAGGCACAGTTCGGCCTTGAGCGAGCCGGGCGTGTAGTAGATACCGGCGTGGATCACCTCGGAGTTGCGGCTGGAGGTGTGGCTGCCGATCAGGCTTTCCGCTTCGACTATCAGGCAGCTCTGTCCCGGACTGCTCAGGCGCGCGGCGCAGGCCAGGCCGAGGGCGCCTGCACCGATAATCAGGGTGTCGATACTGTCCATGGCGTTGTCGGTGCTGCGAGTTGACGGGTTAGGCGGGGAGCATAACAAGAACCTGTGAGGTGGCCATAAGCGTCACGGTGCGGGTTAGCCTTTGATAATTTTTTCGGGAGTCTCGCGGCTAAAGCGCCTTCCCACCCTTTAGCCGCGAAAGCTGTCGCTTACTGCAACCGATGACGGTCGTGGAGAAAGCTCAGCACCGCCCGGCGGCAGCGGTTGTACTCGTGGTCGTCGGCCAGGGCGATGCGGTCGCGCGGGCGCGGCAGGTCGACTGTGAGGATTTCACCGATGGTGGCTGAGGGGCCGTTGGTCATCATCACGATGCGATCCGACAGCAGCACCGCTTCGTCGACGTCGTGGGTGATCATCATCATGGTGTTGCCCAGATCTGCCTGTATGCGCATCACCTCGTCCTGCAAATGGGCGCGGGTGAGGGCGTCGAGGGCGCCGAAGGGTTCGTCGAGCAGCAACACCTTGGGCTTCATCGCCAGGGCGCGGGCGATGCCGACGCGCTGCTTCATGCCGCCGGAAATCTCCTGCGGGTACTTGTCCAGGGCGTGACTCATGCTCACCAGCTTGAGGTTGTGTTCGATCCACTCGCGGCGCTCTGCCTTGCACATGCTGCGCTTGAACACCTTGTTGACCGCCACTTCGACGTTTTCGAATACCGTCAGCCAGGGCAGCAGCGAGTGGTTCTGGAACACCATGCCGCGATCCGGGCCGGGGCCGCTGACTTCCTTGCCGTCGAGAATGACCACGCCGAGGTTGGGGTCGAGCAGGCCGGCGACGATATTCAGCACCGTCGATTTACCGCAGCCGGAGTGGCCTATGATCGAGATAAATTCACCTTTGTCGATGCGCAGGTTGATGTTCTTCAGCACCTGGGAGGCCAGGTTGCCGCGCACGAAGCTTTTGTCCAGTTGTTCGATGGAGAGATAGCTCATGTTCGAATCCTCAGGCGGCGGGGATGCCGCGGGTGATGCGTCGGCCGGTGAAGGCCACCAGACGGTCGAGGCAGAAGCCGACGATGCCGATATAGACGAGGGCGAGAATGATGTCGCTGATCCGCGAAGCGTTCCACGCGTCCCAGATAAAGAAGCCGATGCCGACCCCGCCGATCAGCATCTCCGCGGCGATGATCGCCAGCCATGACAGGCCGACACCGATGCGCAGGCCGGTGAAAATGTAGGGCGCGGCTGCCGGCAGCATAATGATGCGGAAGTACTCCCAGGCATTCAGCTGGATCACCTGAGCGACGTTGCGGTAGTCCTGGGGAATATTGCGGATGCCCACCGAGGTGTTGATGATGATCGGCCAGATCGCGGTGATAAAAATCACGAAGATCGCCGATGGGTGGCTGTCCTGAAAACCGGCCAGGGACAGCGGCAACCAGGCCAGCGGCGGCACGGTACGCAGCACCTGGAACAGCGGATCGAGACCGCGCATGGCCCAGTCCGACTGGCCGATCAGCACGCCGAGGGCGACGCCCGCCACAACTGCCAGCAGATAACCCACCGCCACCCGTTGCAGGCTGGCCAGCAGTTGCCAGGCCAGGCCGACATCGTTGCCGCCATTGTTGTAGAAGGGGTCGACGATGAGCTCCCAGGTATCGCTGAGCACTTGGGAGGGCGGCGGTAGAGCAGCGCCTGCACCCGAACAGAGCATCTCCCAGATCAGTCCGAGCAATAGCAGGATCACCAGCGGCGGCAGCAGATCATGCAGCAGGGTCTGCTGCAGGCGCGTGCCGATACGGCTAAGCCGCGAGGGTGTGGTTTGTGTAGCCGGGCTGGCCACTGCGGCAGGCTCGATTTTTACGTTGGCGTTCATCGGGTGTCTCCTCGCAGGCGGTGCATGGCGGTCAGGCCATGGCCTTGATGGTCAGGCTGTCCAGGTAGGCTTGCGGGTTCTCGGGATCGAACACCTTGCCGTCGAAGAAGGTCTCGATGCCGCGCGAGGTCGAGGTGGGGATCTGCTCGGTCGGCAGGCTCAGGGCGGCGGCAGCGGCGCGCCAGATGTCCTCGCGGTTGACCTGGGCGATCAGCGCCTGGCTGTCGAAATCGGCCGGCAGGTAGCCCCAGCGCTTGTTCTCGGTGAGGAACCAGAGGTCGTGACTCTGGAAGGGGTAGGAGGCGAAGTCGTCCCAGTAGCGCATCTGCTCAGGATGGTTTTCCACCACCTTGCCGGTACCGTAGGCGAAGTTGCCCTTCATGCGGTCGACCACGTCGGCGTAAGGCGCGCCGATCCAGCGCCGCTGCGAGCAGATCTTCGCCACTTCTTCCTTGTTTTCCGGCTGCTCGCAGAACATCTGCGCTTCCATGATGGCCATGGTCAGGGCCTGGGCGGCCTTGGGGTTGGCGGCCACGTAATCGCTGCGCATGGCGAAGGATTTTTCCGGGTGGTTATGCCACAGCTCGCCGGTGGTGTTGGCCGTGTAGCCGATCTTCTGGTTGATTAGCTGGGCGTTCCACGGCTCGCACACGCAGAAGGTGTCCATGCTGCCGACCTTCATATTGGCGACCATCTGCGCCGGCGGCACGGTGATGGTGCTGATGTCGTTGTTCGGGTCGATGCCGCCGGCGGCCAGCCAGTAGCGCATCCACAGGTCGTGGGTGCCGCCGGGGAAGGTCATGGCCGCGCTGACTTTCTTGCCGCTGGCTTTCTTGGCCTCCAGGGCGGCCTTGAACGGGGTGCTGTCGACGCCGATCTGCAGGTCGCGGTATTCCTCACCCACCGAAATGCACTGACCGGCCAGGTTGAGGCGGGCGAGGATGGAAATCGGCACCGGCTGGTTGTTCGGGGTGACGATGCCGGCGCTGATCAGGTAGGGCATGGGGGTGAGGATATGGCCGCCATCGATGCCGTTCTTCGCCGAGCCCAGCACCAGGTTGTCGCGGGTGGTACCCCAGGAGGATTGCTTGAGTACCTCGACCTCGGTCATGCCGTATTTGGCGAAGAAGCCTTTCTCGGCGGCGACAAACAGCGGCGCGGCATCGGTCAGGGCGATAAAGCCAAGTTTGGCCTTAGTGGTTTCCACGTCACTGCCGGCAGCCCAGGCGCTGCCCTGGCTACTCAGGCCCGTGGCGCCGAACAGGGCGATACCGCTGGCGGCAGCGATGGACTGCTTGAGGAAGCGGCGGCGCGAGGCCAGCAGCGGGCTGATGCTTTCGTCTTGGGTCGGCTTGTCGGTCATGGCTCGGTTTCCTCTGGGCGAAAAAAAACGATGTCACGCCGACCGGCTAAGCCGGTGGGCGTGGACATCGTTGTCCGGATTGGATTGTGGCGCTCGGCATGGCTGCCAGGCTTGTTCTAGCCGTAGCGAAAGCCGTGCCAGGATCTGCCGAATGGCTTCGGCGCGGCTCCGCACGGGGCGGTTGGCCTGGCAGATCAATGGCTTGCGTTGCTCGGCCGGGCTAGCGTTGCGTTCGCTCTGGCCGAGCGCTGCGCTGATCGGCCGCGGCGGCCTGCGGCGGTGCACGTTCGCAGTGCGTGGGGATGTGTGCGTGCCTGGGTTCAGTGCTTTTGCCGAGATCTGGCCGCCTGCGATTCGGCGTTGAGCGCCAGCAGGCGCTGGGCCACCTCGTCCAGGCGCAGGCCCTGGTTCATCGCCTCCTGACGCAGGCGGGTATAGGCTTCGCTTTCGCTGCAGCCCTGCTGCTTGATCAGCAACTGCTTGGCGCGCTCCACCAGCTTGCGTTCGTCCAGTGCCTGGCGCGCTTCGCGCAATTCGTCGTGCATGCCCTGCAGGCGATGGGTCTGGCTCTGCAGCAGATCCAAGGTCGAACGCGCCAGGTTGGCGTCTGGGCCTTCCTCGGTCGGGCGGTCGCTGTTGTGCACGCTGAACAGTCTGGCCTGCTCGGCGGCAGCGTGCATGTCGCTGAGGCCGTCGAGCAGGTGGCGGTGGCTGTGCAGATCGCGGCGGACGCGCTGCATGCTCTGCTGGCAGCGCTGCAGCAAATCTTGCTCAAGGCAGGTTTCCACGCTTTTCATCGCGTCGATGCGGGCGGTGTGCAGGTCGAACCAGAGTTCGCCGAGCTGGCGGTCGACTTGGGCGTCGGCGTGGGTGCGTCGGGCGATCTCGCGCAGGCGGCAGGCCTGGTCGTTGCTGGGGCTGGCGCAGAGGCTGTGCCAGAGCTCCAGGGCCACCGGGCTGGCGAAGCGGCCGAAGGTAACGAAGCTGCGCTCCTGGCATTCCAGCAGATGCTCCAGGCGTTCGAGCATCTCGGCCGTGAAGTAGCCGCTGGCGAAGCCGGTGACGCCCAGGGCGCGCTCCTGGCCGGCGAGCTCCTTGCCCTGCATAAAGTTGAACAACGCCACCAGGCTGCGGGTGATGGCGGGGTCGATGGCGGTGTCGGCGGCCTCGAAGACCACTGCCAGCAGGCCGCCGATCAGTCGTACCAGCGTGGTGGTGGCGTCCTGCATGCTGATGCGGTGCTCGCGAATCCTGCGCCGCAGCGCCGGCAGCTCGTCGAGGCTGTGCAGGGCATAGGCGATGCGGGTGAACAGGCGGGTCTTGTCGGCCGAGCCGAGGCCGTTCTGGCCGATGCGTTCGAAGTCGTCACGCGCCTGACGTTCCAGGCTGTCGGCGGCCTGGCTCAGGCCGTCCAGCTGCAGGCGTTGGTGTGGGGCGTTGCCGCTCAGGTAGAGGTTGGAGTAGCCGCGCTCTTTTTGCAGGGCATGCACCAGCTGGCTGATACGGGTAACCAGTTCGCAGGTCTGCGACAGGTCCTCCAGGCCGAGCAACTCGCTGCGCCGGGCTGCCAGCATAAAGCGCAGGGTGGCCGGCATTTTCCGCTCATGCATGATCGCCGCCTCAGGTTGGCAAATACCCGGACGTCTGCAAGATGCAGTCCAGCCGGCTGGGTGCGTATCGCCAGGCCAGCTTTGCCCCTATAATGGCAGCCTTTTTCCGTGGGCAATTTCTGGAGCTGGTGATGGCCGAACGTACGGCATCCGTCGAGCGCAATACCCTGGAGACCCAGATCAAGGTCTCGATCAACCTGGATGGAACTGGCAAGGCCAAGTTCGATATTGGCGTGCCATTCCTCGAGCACATGCTCGACCAGATCGCCCGCCATGGCTTGATCGACCTCGATATCGAATGCAAGGGCGACCTGCATATCGACGACCACCACACCGTGGAAGACGTCGGCATTACCCTTGGCCAGGCGTTCACCAAGGCTATCGGCGACAAGAAGGGCATGACCCGTTACGGCCATTCCTATGTGCCGCTGGATGAAGCGCTGTCGCGTGTGGTGATCGACTTCTCCGGTCGTCCGGGTTTGCAGATGCATGTGCCGTTTACCCGTGCCGTAGTTGGCGGCTTCGACGTGGACCTGTTCCAGGAATTCTTCCAGGGCTTCGTCAACCATGCCCTGGTTTCGCTGCACATCGATAACCTGCGTGGCACCAACACCCACCACCAAATCGAAACGGTGTTCAAGGCCTTCGGCCGCGCCCTGCGCATGGCTGTCGAGCTGGACCCGCGCATGGCCGGACAGATGCCGTCGACTAAAGGCGTGCTCTAGAACCTGCCCCGCCTAAAAATCATGCCCGCGCCGGAGGCCGTTTTTCCGCAGCGCAAGGCAAGAGGAGAGAAGTTTGGTTATTCCAAATGAACGACGATTAACGCAGGGCTGCGGAAAAACGGCCCCGTCCCGCAGGGTTGCGCTCAAAAGTGCGCCATGCGGTGTTGTGGGACTTGCCAATGGAACGACCATTGGCTGCGTTCCACGCCTTGCCTGGCACGCTTTTGAGCAGCAACGCGGGCATGATTTTTGGGCGGGCAAGTTCTTATGCAAACGGTAGCAGTAATCGACTACGGCATGGGCAACCTGCATTCGGTGGCCAAGGCCCTTGAGCACGTAGGCGCCGGCAAGGTGCTGGTGACCAGTGATGCCCAGGTGATCCGCGAGGCTGACCGCGTGGTCTTCCCAGGCGTTGGCGCGATTCGCGATTGCATGGCCGAGATCAAGCGCCTGGGTTTCGATGATCTGGTCCGCGAGGTCAGCGTCGATCGGCCATTTCTCGGCATCTGTGTCGGTATGCAGGCCCTGCTGGAGCACAGTGAAGAGAACGATGGCGTCGATTGCATCGGCCTGTTCCCCGGCAAGGTGCGGTTCTTCGGCAAGGACATGGTCGAAGATGGCGAGCCGCTGAAGGTGCCGCATATGGGCTGGAATGAAGTGGCGCAGTCGGTCAAGCATCCGCTGTGGCACAACATCCCGGACCTGGCGCGCTTCTACTTTGTGCACAGCTATTACATCGAGGCCGGCAACCCCAAACAGGTGGTCGGTCGCGGCCATTACGGCAAGGACTTCGCGGCGGCCCTGGCTGACGGCTCGCGTTTCGCCGTGCAGTTCCATCCGGAGAAGAGCCATACCCATGGCCTGCAATTGCTGCAGAATTTCGCCGCCTGGGATGGTCGCTGGTAAATGAGCCGGGCCAAGCAGAAACCGCTGATTCTCACCCTCACGGCCGAGCAGGAGCGTGAGGCGACCAGCGCCCTGAAGCGCTTTATGGAAGAGCGCTTTGAGCTGCAGCTGGGCTCGTTCGAGGCGGCGGAAATCCTCGAGCTATTCGCTCGTGAGATTGCACCGCATTACTACAACCGGGCGATTTTCGATGTGCAGACTCACCTGAAAGAACGGTTCGAGAGCATCGAAAGCGACCTCTGGGCGCTGGAAAAGAGCTGACCCACCGAATTCACACGACTTGAGCAGGTTCAACCGATGCTGATTATCCCCGCTATCGATCTGAAGGACGGCGCCTGCGTGCGTCTGCGCCAGGGCCGCATGGAAGATTCCACGGTATTTTCCGATGACCCGGTGAGCATGGCCGCCAAGTGGGTTGAGGGCGGCTGCCGTCGCCTGCATCTGGTCGACCTCAACGGCGCCTTCGAGGGTCAGCCGGTCAACGGCGAAGTGGTCACTGCCATCGCCAAGCGCTACCCGAATCTGCCAATCCAGATCGGCGGTGGTATTCGTACCCTGGAGACCATCGAGCATTACGTCCGCGCCGGGGTCAGCTACGTGATTATCGGCACCAAGGCCGTTAAAGACCCGCAGTTTGTCACTGATGCCTGTAAAGCCTTTCCGGGCAAGGTGATTGTCGGTCTGGACGCTAAAGACGGCTTCGTCGCAACTGACGGTTGGGCTGAGGTCTCTACCGTGCAGGCCACCGATTTGGCCAAGCGCTTCGAGGCCGATGGTGTGAGTGCCATTGTTTATACCGATATCGCCAAAGACGGCATGATGCAGGGCTGCAACGTCGAGGCCACTGCTGCCCTGGCTGCTGCCAGCCGCATTCCGGTAATTGCCTCGGGTGGTATCCACAACCTCAGTGATATCGAGAAGCTGCTGCTGGCGCGCTCGCCAGGCATCATCGGCGCGATCACTGGTCGGGCGATTTACGAAGGCACTTTGGATGTGGCTGAGGCGCAAGCCTTCTGCGACGCCTTCAAGGGCTAAGCCGTAGGGTGGGTTAGCCGCGTAGCGGCGTAACCCATCGCCAACCACTTATCGATGGGTATCGCTGCCCTCAGCGGAACACCGCCCGCCCCATCCAACGAGAACATAGTTATGGCTTTGGCAAAACGCATTATTCCCTGCCTCGACGTCGACAACGGTCGTGTGGTCAAAGGCGTGCAGTTCGAGAACATCCGCGACGCCGGTGACCCGGTGGAAATCGCCCGTCGCTATGACGAACAGGGCGCCGACGAGATTACCTTTCTCGATATCACCGCCAGCAGTGACGGTCGCGATACCACGTTGCACACCGTCGAGCGCATGGCCAGCCAGGTCTTTATCCCGCTGACGGTGGGTGGCGGCGTGCGTACCGTGCAGGATATTCGCAATCTGCTAAATGCCGGCGCGGACAAGGTCTCGATCAATACGGCAGCTGTTTTCACCCCGGAGTTCGTTGGCGAGGCCGCCTCGCGTTTCGGCTCGCAATGCATCGTGGTCGCCATAGACGCGAAGAAGGTTTCCAAACCGGGCGAAACCCCGCGCTGGGAAATCTTTACCCATGGCGGCCGCAAGCCGACAGGTCTGGACGCCGTGTTGTGGGCGAAGAAGATGGAAGACCTCGGCGCCGGCGAAATTCTGCTGACCAGCATGGATCAGGACGGCGTAAAGAGCGGCTACGACCTCGGCGTCACCCGCGCCATTAGTGAAATGGTCGGCATCCCAGTGATCGCCTCCGGCGGCGTCGGCAGTCTTCAGCATCTGGCTGACGGCATTATCGAAGGCAAGGCGGCTGCGGTACTGGCTGCGAGCATCTTTCACTTCGGTGAATACACCGTGCCGGAAGCCAAGGCGTATATGGCCGCGCGCGGCATCGTCATTCGCTAAACCTCGCTGGCCGGCAGCCCTGCCGGCTACCGCTGCGGGCGAGTCGACAGCAAAATGTCGACTGGCCCGCTAAAATCATAATGTTTGCGTTCGGGTCGATGCTTTTGTCATCCCCGTGAGCGCTCCTCTTTCAATAAATGATTATTTCCCTACACGGAGTTCTTATGTCCGCTATCCGGCTATTCACCGCAGTTTGGCTGTTGTGTGCCGTCAGCCTGGCTCGCGCGGAGCCTTTGGTTCTGCTTACCGAAAACCTGCCACCGTTCAGCATGGCGGCCAGCGGTGGCAACTTTGCCAAAGATGCTGATGTGCAGGGCATCAGCAGCGATACGGTGCGTGCGTTGTGTAACAAGGCGCAGTTGGAGTGCCAGATGATTCTGCGTTTCCCCTGGGACCGTCAGTACAAACAGGCGCTCGAAAACAATGGCTACGGGTTGTTCTCCACAATCCGCACGCCGGACCGTGAATCGCTGTTCAAGTGGGTCGGGCCTATTGCCGTGAGCGATTGGGTGCTGCTGGCCAAGGCCGATAGCAAAGTTACGCTGAACAGCCTGGATCAGGCCGGGGCATACCGGATTGGTGGTTATCGCAATGATGCGATTTCGCAGTTCCTGATCGACCGCGGCGTGACGGTGCAAACCAGCCTGCAGGACAAGGAAAATCTCAACAAGCTGGAGAAGGACCTGATCGACCTGTGGGCCACCGATGAAGTCGGCGGGCGCTATATGGCCAAGCAGTCGCCGCTGGGCGCGCTCAAGGTGGTGCATCGCTTTAACAGCGCCGATCTCTATCTGGCGCTGAATATTGAAACGCCCGATGAAGTGGTGCAGAAGTTGCAGAAAGCCTTGGACGACATGCGCGCTCAGGGTGAGCTGGGTAAGATCAAAGACAGCTATCTGTAAGCGCTTTGTGATTGTGCCTGCGCAAAACCTGGGCTGGGCTAAGTCGGCAGTGCTGGGTATGCTGCATGCTCAGCCCAACTATCGATGTGAGACATCATGTTAAAACAACTACTAGTCGCTCTCGCCGGCACAGTTATGGTGCTCGCGGGCAGTGCTCGGGCCGAAATTGACCCGAACTACCGCATGGTCCTGCTGACCGAGAATTTCCCACCGTACAACATGGCGATCAACGGCAAGAACTTCGCCCAGGAAGACAATATCGACGGCATTGCTGTGGATATCATCCGCGAGATGTTCAAGCGCGCCGGCATCCAATACAACATGACTCTGCGCTTCCCTTGGGACCGCATCTACAAGCTGGCGCTGGAAAAACCTGGCTATGGTGTATTTGTTGCGGCGCGTCTGCCGGAGCGTGAGGCGCTGTTCAAGTGGGTTGGCCCGATTGGTCCGGATGACTGGGTACTGCTCGGCAAGGCCGACAGCAGCATTACCCTGAACAGCCTGGACGACGCCAAACAGTACAAGGTTGGTGCCTATAAGGGTGACGCGATCGCCGAGCACCTGGTGGAAAAAGGCCTGGAGCCGATTACCGCCCTGCGCGATACGCAAAACGCCAAGAAGCTGATGGTCGGGCAGATTGACCTGTGGGCCACCGGTGATCCTGCCGGTCGTTACCTGGCCAAGCAGGAAGGTGTTTCTGGCCTGAAAACTATTCTGCGTTTCGACAGCGCAGAGTTGTATCTGGCCCTGAACAAAGAGGTGCCGGACGAAGTTGTGCAGAAGCTGCAAGCCGAGTTGGACAAAATGCGCAGCGAAGGATTTGTCGACGATATTCTGAACAACTACCTGTAATACGTAACACCAGCGCGCCGGCGATAAACCGGCTCGCGGCCATGGATGGTTGACGCCGCGTACCATACGTCGCCGGGTAGTCGCCCGAGCAGGGATGCCGCTAGCCATAATCACAATTCATGCGAGCGGAATGACCTATGTTAAAAACCCTGAAAGCCAGCCTGTTGTTCGGGCTTGTCCTGAGTGCCTGCGCAGCCCGTGCAGAGCTTCCAGCTGATTACAAAGTGGTGTTGCTGACCGAGAACTTCCCGCCGTTCAACATGGCGGTGGACGACAAGAACTTCGCCCGTGATGACGGTATTGACGGTATCAGTGCCGAGATCGTTCGAGCGATGTTCAAGCGTGCCGGCATCAACTACACCCTGACCCTGCGTTTTCCTTGGGATCGCTTGTATCGCCTGACCCTGGATAAACCCAACTACGGCCTGTTCTCCACGACCTTCACGCCAGAGCGTCAGCCACTGTTCAAGTGGGTGGGGCCGTTGGCGAAAACCGGTTGGGTACTGTTGGCTGCGCCAGGTAATAACCTCAGCGTCGCCAGTCTCAAGGATGCCGGGCAGTATCAGATTGGTGCCTACAAGAACGATGCGGTCAGCCAGCACCTGGAAAGTCAGGGCCTGAGTCCGATCAATGCGCTGCGTGATCAGGAAAACATCAAGAAGCTGCTCAGCGGCAAAATCGACCTGTGGGCCACCACTGACCCGGTCGGCCGCTACCTGGCCAAGCAGGAAGGTGTAAGCGGGTTGAATACTGCGCTGCGCTTTAACGAAGCCGAGTTGTACCTGGCGCTGAACAAGGACACCCCGGATGAGGTGGTGCAGCGTCTACAGAAGGCTTTGGACGAACTGCGCGCCGAAGGCTTTATCGACGAGATGACCAATAACTACCTGTAGTTGTAGGTGTTATTAAAAAGCCCGACCTTGAGTGATCAAGGTCGGGCTTTTTCTTGGATCTGTAGGAGCGACCCATGGCCGCGATTGCGGGTTCGCGGGCATGGCCCGCTCCTGCACTCATCCCTACTCGCCGCGGGTAACGCTCAGCCCTTTGAGTAGGTTGAGTGCCTGGCTCAACTGGTAATCGTCATCCTGTGGGCGTGCTGGGGTGCTGGTTTTACTCTTGCTTGGCTTGTCGGCGCCGCCGTTACCATTACCAAGGTGACCTTGCAGATCGGCTTCCTTGATGCTGCTTTCATCCTGCTCGCGGGTCAGCTTGGCCCGTGCCACCTCAATGTCCGGGACGATGCCCTGAGCCTGAATCGAGCGGCCGTTGGGGGTGAAATACAGCGCGGTAGTGAGCTTCAGGGCGCGGTCGTTGTTCAGCGGTAGCACGGTCTGCACCGAGCCTTTGCCGAAGCTGTCAGTACCCATCAGCACACCGCGCTTGTGATCCTGTAGGGCACCGGCGACGATTTCCGAGGCCGAGGCGCTGCCGCCGTTGATCAGCACCACCAGTGGCACGCCTTCACTGGCGTCGGTTGGATCGGCATTGAAGCGCAGCTCGGAGTTAGCGATACGCCCCTCGGTGTAAACGATCAAACCCTTCTTAAGGAAATGGTCGGTGACTTCCACTGCTGCCTGTAGCACGCCGCCTGGGTTGTTACGCAGGTCAAGGACCAGGCCGCGGAGCTTCTTGCCGTTTTCCTTGCGCAGCTTGGCCAGTGCCTTGCCGACGTCCTCGCCACTGTTGACCTGGAACTGGGTGATGCGGATATAGCCATAGCCATCGTCAAGCAGCTGGCTTTTTACGCTCTTGACCTTGATCACCGCGCGCGTCAGTTCGACATCGAAGGGTCTGCCGCCTTCACGTACAAGGGTCAGCTCGATATCGCTGCCGGCTTTGCCACGCATCTTCTCGACTGCTTGCATCAGCGACAGGCCCTTGGTGGGCTGGCCGTCGATCTTCACGATCAGGTCGCCTGGCTGGATGCCGGCGGCGGACGCTGGGGTGTCATCAATTGGCGATATAACCTTGAGAAAGCCGTCTTCCGTACCGAGCTCAATACCCAAGCCGCCAAATTCGCCACTGGTGCTTTCCTGCAGGTCGCGGAAGGCTTCCGGCTCCAGGTAGGCCGAGTGCGGATCAAGGTTGCTGAGCATGCCCTTGATCGCGTTTTCCAGCAGGGTCTTGTCGCTGACCGGCTCGACATAGGCTGACTTGATACGGTCCATCACCTCGGCAAAGGTACGCAGGTCGTCCAGCGGCAGTGGCGCGCTGTCGTTGACTGTGGCCGGTACTGCGGCAAAGGCCTGGGAGGCGCCAGCCAGCAGGCTGAAAGCCAGGGCGAAAGCGCTGAGACGGAACAAATGCGGCATATCGAACTTACTCCTTCCTGAATCGGTAAAGGCAGCGCTTATCCTTGCGCGCGGCACCATTGAGCGGGGTCAATCGGGCGGCCCTGCTGGCGAATTGCGAAATACAATGCTGGGGTTTCCTGGCCGCCGCTGTTGCCAACGGTGGCGATGGCCTCGCCAGCTTTGACCACGTCGCCGGCATCTTTGAGCAGACTCTGGTTATGCCCATAGAGGCTCAGGTAGCCGTTGCCATGATCGAGAATGACCAGAAGCCCGGCGCCGCGCAACCAGTCGGCAAACACCACGCGCCCTCCATGCACCGCGTGCACCTGGCTACCGGCTGAAGCGCCGATCAGCACGCCATCCCACTTAGTGCGGGCATCGCCACCGCGTGGTGTGCCGTAGCGCGCCACCAGGCGACCGTTGACTGGCCAGGGCAATTGGCCGCGGGCTTTGGCGAATGGACCGCCAAAGCTGGCACCGGAGCTCACCAATGGACCCGTCGGCGCGGAATTAGTGCTGCTGCGCGGTTGTTCGCGTTCGGCGAGCAGGGCTTGTTGGCGCGCGGCTTCAGCTTCGCGGGCCTGGCGGGCGAGGGTTTCCTCGATGGTTTTCAGCACGCGCGCCAGATTGGCTTGCTCCTGCTGGCGGGCCTTGAGCTTCTGGTCGCGGGCGGAGAACTCCTTGTTCAGCTTGGCCAGGGCCAGCTGACGCTCCTTGCGCACGCTGGCGAGCTGTTCGCGGCGGCCGTCCAGCGCACTTTTCTGCTCAAGCAGCTGGCGTTGCTGGTTGGCGATGTCCTGCTCGACATTGGCCAGCTGACGCAGGGTTTCATTGAAGGCAGCGAGTTGTTCCATGCGCGCTTCGCTGAGGTAGTCGTAGTAGGTCAGGGTGCGCGAGAATTTTTCCGGATTTTGCTGGTTGAGCAGCAGCTTGACGTACTCCTGGCGGCCGCTCTGATAGGCGGCGCGGGCCTGGATGCCGATCAGGCGCTGCTGTTCAAGGCGCGCACCCTCAAGTTTTTTTTTCTCTTTATCGAGGCGTTGGATTTCCTCTTCGCTGTTTTTCAGGTCCTGCTGCAGGCCTTTGACCTGCTTCTCCAGCTGACCCATTTCGCTTTCGGTTTTTTTCAGGTCTTTCTGTACGCCGGATTTTTCCTGCTGCAGCTTCTCCAGCAGTTGTTTCAGCTCGGCGACATCGGCGCGGGCGGCGTCCAGTTGCTTCTGCGCATCGCTCTTCTCGTCGGCAATGGCAGGCGTCAGCAGGAGGGTCAGGAAAACAAGGGCGAGGGCACGAAGCATGGGGCTGGCAGTACCTAGGGCATGGACGCGCCTAGTATGCCTAAAAAACCGGCGGCAAGCTGCAAGTCATCCGTTTGCACATGAGGGTAAATTGGTAGCGTGAAGCAGCCGGCAGTTTGCCTGCAAGCCAGGCATTGCGCCTGGCTCACGGGTCGCGGCTTAGCTTAGCTCGACGATGCTGGTGCCGGTCATTTCCGCCGGTACCGGCAAGCCCATCAGGGTCAGCAGGGTCGGGGCTACGTCAGCCAGTACGCCGCCAGCACGGATAGTCGCCGGGCGCTTGCCAACATAGATAAACGGCACCGGCTCGCAGGTGTGTGCGGTGTGCGCCTGACCGGTGCTTTCATCGGCCATCTGCTCGACGTTGCCGTGGTCGGCGGTGATCAGCGCTTCACCACCCACCTTGTCCAGCGCGGCGACGATGCGGCCGACACAACCGTCCAGGCATTCCACGGCGGCCACGGCGGCGGAGAACACACCCGTGTGGCCGACCATGTCGCCGTTGGCGTAGTTGACAATGATTACGTCATAGCGCTGATTCTCGATGGCATCGACGATCTTGTCGGTGACTTCCGGCGCGCTCATCTGCGGCTGCAAGTCATAAGTGGCGACGTTCGGAGAGGGGATCAGGATGCGCTCTTCGCCAGCGAAGGGCTCTTCGCGGCCGCCGGAGAAGAAGAAGGTGACGTGGGCGTACTTCTCGGTTTCGGCGATGCGCAGCTGGGTCTTGCCGTTGTTTGCCAGATATTCGCCAAGCACGTTGGTCAGTGCCTCCGGCTTGTAGGCGCTGGGCGTCGGGATACTCGCGGCGTACTGGGTGAGCATGATGAAACCGGCCAGTTGCGGCACGCGCTTGCGCTCGAATTCCTTGAAGCCTGGCTCGACAAAGGCGCGGGTCAGCTCGCGGGCGCGGTCGGCGCGGAAGTTCATAAACACCACGGCATCGCCGTCTTCCATGCGTACAGGCTCGCCAATGCTGGTGGCTTTGACGAATTCATCGCTTTCGCCGCGCTCGTAAGCGGCATTCAGGCCTTCCATGGCGGTGGCGGCGGTGAACTGGCCATTACCGTCGACCAGCAACCCGTAGGCCTGCTCGACGCGGTCCCAGCGGTTGTCGCGGTCCATGGCGAAGTAGCGGCCGCTGAGGCTGGCGATGCGGCCCTTGCCGAGTTTGGCGAAGGTGGTGTCAAGCAGTTCGATGGAGGGCTGGGCGCTTTTCGGCGGGGTGTCGCGGCCGTCGAGGAAGGCGTGCAGGTAGATGTTCTCTGCCCCGCGCTGGGCGGCCAGTTCGGCCATGGCCACCAGGTGGTCCTGATGGCTGTGCACGCCGCCGTCGGAGAGCAGGCCGAGGATATGCACGGCCTTGCCAGCCTTGACCGCTTTATCCACCGCGCCAGTGATCTCGGCGTTATCAAAGAATTCGCCATCGCGAATGGCCTTGGTCACTCGGGTGAAGTCCTGGTACACCACACGGCCGGCTCCGAGGTTCATATGGCCGACCTCGGAATTGCCCATCTGGCCGTCTGGCAGACCTACGTCCATGCCTGAGCCTGAGATCAGGCCATGGGGCTGGGTGGCGCGCAGATGGTCGTAGACTGGCGTGTTGGCCGCCATGATGGCGTTGGATTCGGGGCTGTCACTGTGGCCGAAGCCATCGAGGATGATCAGTACCAGGGGTTTGGGCGTGGCGCTCATATAACTGGTTCGCTCTGGGTCGATGGGCGGGAAACAAAGCAGGCATTTTACGGCCAAGTGGCACAAACGTCACCGCCGGGCGGGGTTTGGCCGACTTGTGTGGCTGTGTATACTGGCCGACATTTTACCGCCCCGGAAACGCACAATGCTTGCCAACTTGATTGAATTTGCCACGACCCACTATGTCCTGAGCGGCTTGTTCGTGACCCTGCTCGCACTGCTGGTCTTCACCGAAGCACGCAAGGGTGGACAGAGCCTGAGCAGCCGTGAGCTGACCGCACTGGTTAACAGCGAGCAGGGCGTGGTGCTGGATATTCGCGGGCAAAAGGACTTTGCTGCTGGGCATATCGTCGGTGCGCTGAATATTCCCTTCGAAAAACTCGCTGGCCGTATGGTTGAGCTGGACAAGCACAAGACCAAGACCATCATCGTGGTCGATGCCATGGGCCAGCACGCCGGCGCTGTGTGCCGCGATCTGAAAAAGGCAGGTTTCACTGCCGCCAAGCTGTCTGGCGGTGTCGCCAGCTGGCGTGGTGACAATTTGCCGCTGGTGAAGTGAGATGCAGCCTGTCGTCATCTATTCCAGCGATTGGTGCCCGTACTGCATCCGCGCCAAGCAATTGCTGACTCAGAAAGGTGTGGCCTTCAACGAAATCAGAGTTGATGGCAAGCCTGACGTGCGTGCTGAGATGACCCGCAAGGCGCGGCAGACCTCGGTGCCGCAGATCTGGATCGGTGACACCCATGTGGGTGGTTGCGATGACCTTTACGCCCTGGAGCGCGCCGGCAAGCTTGACGCGCTGCTCAAGGCTTAACTCCCTGTTTATCCGTACCTAACGACAAGAAGGCTTTTGCCATGACAGAACAAGCTAGCAACGGCGCCGCTCAGGGCGAACAAAACCCGCAATTTTCCCTGCAGCGTATCTACGTACGTGACCTGTCCTTCGAAGCGCCGAAGAGCCCGGAAATCTTCCGTCAGGAGTGGGCGCCTAGCGTCGCCATGGACCTCAACACCCGTCAGAAGGCGCTGGATGGTGACTTCCACGAAGTGGTGCTGACCCTCTCGGTGACCGTGAAAACGGGCGAAGAAACCGCCTTTATCGCTGAAGTGCAGCAGGCCGGTATCTTCCTGATCAAGGGCCTGGACGCTGCCTCCATGAGCCACACCCTGGGTGCGTTCTGCCCGAATATCCTCTTCCCTTACGCTCGCGAAACCCTGGACAGCCTGGTCGTACGCGGCTCGTTCCCGGCGCTGATGCTGGCTCCGGTGAACTTCGACGCCCTCTACGCCCAGGAACTGCAGCGTATGCAGCAGGCTGGCGAAGTTGCAACCGCACACTAAGGTTTGCGGCTGGAACAAAAAAACGCCCTGCGGGGCGTTTTTTTATGGCCTGCCATCCCTGGCGGCCACCCTGCGGGCCGTCGTTGCATCATTTGGAGGGATAGCCAGTCTGTCTCGTTGGAGGGTTACGGCGCGACGGATTTATGTGGCAGCAGATAATCCGTGGCTTTGCGCCTAACCCACCCTACGCGCCGGCAAAACCCTGCTGACGCCAGGCCTCATAGACCGCTACGGCAACGGTGTTGGACAGGTTCAGGCTGCGGCAGCCTTCGCGCATCGGCAGGCGCAGACGTTGTTCGGGTGGCAGGTTGTCGCGAATTTCCTGCGGCAGGCCGCGGCTTTCCGGGCCGAACAAAAAGGCGTCGCCGGGCTGGTAGCTGACCTGGTGAAACGCTTGCGAGCCCTTGGTGGTAAAGGCAAATACGCGCGGCCGGCCGATGCTGGTCAGGCAGCTGTCGAGGTCGGCGTGGCGCTGCAGGGTGGCGTATTCGTGGTAATCCAGGCCGGCGCGGCGCAGGCGTTTGTCATCCAGCTCGAAGCCCAGCGGCTCGATCAGGTGCAGGTGGCAGCCGCTGTTGGCGCAGAGCCTGATAATGTTGCCGGTATTGGGCGGAATTTCCGGTTGAAAAAGGATGACGTGAAACATGCGCGGCTCCGAGCTTGAAGACGAGCAGCATTCTACAGACCCGCGCCCCCGTCCGTGGGTTCGGGTGATTGCTTCATTGGCGGTGTTTGGTTTTTTGATTGGTTTGATGATTGGTCGGCTGCTCCAGCCTGATCCGCTCTGGCTCGAACGCGTGGATGTGATCGAGCAGGGTCTTGAGCTGTGGTTCAACGTCGAGCCGGTGCCGCACGAGGAACACGCCAACGGCGTGTTTATCCTGCGTCTGCAAAGTTTTGGTCGCCAGCAGCACGGTCAACTGCAGATCCAGGGCAGGTTGGCCAACTGGCGTTTGCTGCGAGAGAGAAGGGATTTGTTACTGAGAGTGGTGGCAGCCCGTCCAGTGCGCGGTGAGTGGCGCGCTGAGGAGGTGGACGGGCGCTGGCGGCTGGTGATCAGCCTGATGGAACAATAAAAGAGGGGAATCCCCGGCCTGCCTGTACCAAGGTCCCCAAAACTGGGATTACTTGAGTCTATGCAGGCTGTGTGCCAGTTTTATTACGTTGACTGCGGGCCTTGTAAATACAGGGGTTCAGGAGTTTCTGCGGATGTTGCGGGGGCTCGGTAAGCGCTGGGGTATGAACCGCCGCTGTGCACGGGATTGATGCCGGTGCGTTGCTCTGGCGCATTTTCAGTTGTATGCCGGCGTAAAGAAAACGGGCCCTGATGGGCCCGTTTTGCATTCGCTGCAGCAGTTGAGCGGCTTAGTCATCGCTCTCCTCGTCATCGGCGCTTTCGACGTTCATGCCCAGTTCCTTGATCTTGCGCGTCAGGGTGTTGCGGCCCCAGCCCAGCAGCACGGCGGCGTCGCGGCGGCGGCCGGCGGTGTGTTTGAGGGCTGTTTCGATCATGATCCGCTCGAAGGCTGGTACGGCGGTATCCAGCAGGCTGGACTGACCACGGCCCAAGGCCAGATCGGCCCATTGGCGCAGGGCCTGCTCCCAGTTACTTACCGGTGCGCTTTCCTGCGGCTGGCTGAGCAGCTCTGGAGGCAGGTCGTCGACATGTACCTCACGGCCGGAGGCCATGACGGTGATCCAGCGACAGGTGTTTTCCAGCTGGCGCACGTTGCCCGGCCACGGCAGTTGCTGCAGGTAATCCTCGGTTTCGCTTTTCAGCAGTTTGGGCTCGACTGCCAGCTCCAGCGCTGCGCGGCTGAGGAAGTGCCGGGCCAGGGTCGGGATGTCTTCGCGACGATCCGACAGGCGCGGAATATGGATGCGGATCACATTGAGGCGGTGGAACAGGTCTTCACGGAACTTGCCGGCCTGCACCAGGCTTTCCAGGTTCTGGTGGGTGGCAGCGATGATGCGCACATCGACTTTGACTGGGGTGTGGCCACCGACCCGGTAAAACTCGCCGTCGGCCAGCACGCGTAGCAGCCGAGTCTGGGTGTCGGCCGGCATGTCGCCGATTTCATCGAGAAATAGCGTGCCGCCATCGGCCTGCTCGAAGCGTCCGCGACGCTGGTTGGCCGCACCGGTAAAGGCGCCTTTTTCGTGGCCGAACAGTTCGGACTCCATTAGATCCTTGGGAATCGCCGCCATATTCAGTGCGATAAACGGCGAGGCCGCACGCGGGCTATGGCGGTGCAGGGCGTGCGCCACCAGCTCCTTGCCGGTACCGGACTCGCCGTTGATCAGCACGGTGATATTGGAGTGCGACAGACGACCGATAGCGCGGAACACCTCCTGCATGGCCGGTGCTTCGCCAATGATCTCCGGCGTACGCGGCTGCTCGACCGGCGCGGCCAGGCTCTGCTGCTCCTGGGCATGCATATTGGCGCGCTTGACCAGGGACACGGCCTCATCGACATCGAACGGCTTGGGCAGGTATTCGAATGCGCCGCCCTGGTAGGACGCTACCGCGCTGTCCAGGTCGGAATGGGCGGTCATGATGATTACCGGCAGGCGCGGGTGCAGCTCGCGGATGCGCGCCAACAGGTCGAGGCCACTGGCCCCCGGCATACGGATGTCGGAGATGATCACGTCCGGTTGCTGACGGCTCAGGCGGCTGATCACGCCATCGGCGCTGTCGAAGCTCTGGGTGGTCATGCCTTCCTGTTGCAGGGCTTTTTCCAGGACCCAGCGGATGGAGCGGTCGTCATCGACAATCCAGACGGTTTCACTGCGGCTCATGACGGAGTTACTCCTTGTTCCAGCGGCAGGAAGATCGAGAACACGGTGTGGCCAGGATGGCTCTCGCACTCGATCAAGCCTTGGTGCTGACTAATGATGTTCTGGGTGATGGCCAGGCCCAGGCCGGTGCCATCGGCACGCCCGCTGACCATGGGGTAGAAGATGGTTTCCTGCAGCTCGTGCGGGATGCCCGGACCGTTGTCGATGATCTCGATCTTGGTCACCAGGCGATGGCGGCAATGGCCGATGGTGAACTGGCGCAGCGCGCGGGTGCGCAGGGTGATGCGGCCCAGGCGCAGATCGCTCTGTCCGGACAGCGCCTGCATGGCGTTACGCACGATATTCAGCACGGCCTGGATCATCTGCTCGCGGTCGATCAGCACATCCGGAATGCTTGGGTCGTAATCGCGCACCAAAATGATGCTGCCCTGGCTTTCCGCTTCCACCAGGCTACCGACACGTTCGAGCACTTCATGCACGTTGGTCAGTGCCAGGGAGGGCAGCTTGTTCGAGCCGAGCATACGGTCCACTAGGTTTCTTAGCCGGTCGGCCTCCTCGATGATCACGTTGGTGTAATCCTTGAGGCTTTCCTCGGGCAGCTCGCGGGCCAGCAGCTGCGCCGCGCCGCGGATGCCGCCCAGCGGGTTCTTGATCTCGTGGGCCAGGCCGCGCACCAGCAGTTTGGTGGTTTCCTGCTTGGACAGCTGCGCCTCTTCCTTGGTGATGCGCAGCAGGCGGTCGCGCGGGTGTACTTCCAGCAGCAGCAGGGTTTCGCCACGGTTAAGCACAGGGGTCACCGCGTAATCGACGGTCAGGGTCTGGCCGCTGACCGAGGTCAGTACCGCTTCGCGCTTGTTGAACGGGTGAGCGTGCTGAACGGCCTGGCGCAAGGCGCTCAGCGCCTCACTGGACTCGGTAAATAGCTCGCTGATGAATTGCCCGTGACTGCGCTGGCCGCTGACGGCCAGGAGCATCTCCGCTGCCGGGTTCATGTACTCAAGACGCAGGTCGTCGTTAAGCAGCAGCGTGGCAGTGGTCAGGTTGTCCAGCAGCAGGCGGTGCAGTGCGTCGTTGATGATCATATGGGATGTCAGCAGACCCTTGGGTTCCGGCAATGCAGCTGGAAAATGCAAGAAGCAAACCAAAGCCCCGAAAAGAAGCGTGTTTGGCCGTGGGATGCCGGGAATTAGCTGCTTAACAGCGCAGCCGGGTCGCGCCTGGCGACCCAAAACAGGGAGAGTATAGAAATGCCGGGCAAGAAGTGCACTGCTTTGGTGCGCTTCGCCGATTTAGATAAATGGAACGAAGGGTATATCTTTCTTTTCCGGCGGTTTGTCCTTCAGTGGACACTCCGGGCGCACGCCGTAGTCGGCTTTCTTGCACGGATTGACCTTACGCTTCTGCGCCAGGGAGATGCGCAGCATATGGAATGGTTGAGTGGGCGTGCGCTCGATGATGCGGCCCTGCTGGTCGATGATTTCCACCGCTAACTGGTGCGTGCCGCGGTCGATATTCTCCAGGGGGAATACCGGGCTGCTGCCGGCTTCGCCTACCTGTACGCCGTCCATTAGCAGACGGTAGCTGTGCTGGGGGAAAAGTTTCGGTTCGCTGTTAATGCTGACAATCAAATTGCCGGCACTGTCACGGATAGTCGCATCGGGTTGCGGCACCAGAATACGCAGCAGGCTGTAGCGCTGGCTAGGCTCGGGCGGTGCTGCAATTACCGGCGCGGTTTGCGTCTGCACGGTCGGCATCGAATTGCTGGGTGCCAACTCGACACGTTCGGCATTGCCCGATCTGGGCTTGTCGGTGAAGACGCGATTCCCTTCGGCGTCTATATAGGTGTAGACCTGCGCTAAGGCAGGCAGGGCGAGCAGCATCAGGCCGCAGAACAGCAGATTGCGCATAGTCAGGGGGCTGGCTTGGGTTTGGGTGGAGGTGGGCGCAGGGCCGGGCTGCTGGTGTTGACCCGCTGTACGGTAAAGGTGGCCGTGGCGCTCTGCTGGATCGATTGCTCGCCGCTGAGCACTTCTACAGCCAGGCTGTGCTCACCACGGTCAGCGTTGCTTATTTGCAGGCGTGGCACATTGCTTGGTTGGCCGTGCGGTTTGCCGTCGAGCAGCAGGCGTAGGCGGTGGTTGTTGGCCAGGCGTGGTTCGATCATCACACCTACGCTAAAGGTGCCGTTATTGGCACGCAGTGCTTCATCGTCGGGTATGCCGGTCAGCTGCAGGGTGCTGTAAGGCGCGGCATTGTCGACGGGGTCGGATGTGGTCGCTGCGGGCAGGCTGGGTGCCGGCATCGATACGCTATTGGTTTTCGGTAGCTCGACATTTTGTGTCGCCTGGCCTTCCGGCGGCTGGTCGGTGAATACCGTGTTGCCATTGGCGTCGGTGTATTTGTAGATCTGCGCGCTGGCCGGCAATGCCAGGCTCAGTAGCAGGCAGATGAATAGAGGGCGCATGCCTGACTCTCCCTAGTGGTGTGCCCTAAGCCTTGCACTGGTAAGGCGCTCTGGCAAGCATGTTGATGGCTGGGCGTATACCAGCGCAGAAAATGCCGGGTTAAACGGCAGCAGCCCCGGGCGGCTAAACGCAAAAAGGCCACCCGAAGGTGGCCTCTTGTACTGCGTGTCGAATTAGACGCTGTAGTACAGGTCGTATTCCAGCGGGTGTACGAAGGTGCGTACTTTGATTTCTTCTTCGGATTTCAGCTCGATGTAGGCATCGATAAAGTCGTCGGAGAATACGCCGCCTTTGGTCAGGAACGCACGGCCCTTGTCCAGCTCTTCCAGGGCTTCTTTCAGGCTGCCGCAAACCTGCGGGATCAGCTTGCCTTCTTCTGGCGGCAGGTCGTACAGGTTCTTGTCGGCTGCATCGCCAGGGTGGATCTTGTTCTGGATGCCATCCAGGCCAGCCATCAGCAGCGCTGCGAAAGCCAGGTATGGGTTGGCAGCCGGGTCTGGGAAGCGTGCTTCGATACGGCGGGCTTTCGGGCTCGACACGTAAGGAATACGGATCGAAGCCGAACGGTTACGCGCCGAGTAGGCCAGCATTACTGGGGCTTCGAAACCTGGGACCAGACGCTTATAGGAGTTGGTCGACGGGTTGGTGAAGCCGTTCAGGGCCTTGCCGTGCTTGATGATGCCGCCGATGAAGTACAGGGCGGTGTCGGACAGGCCGGCATAGCCTTCGCCAGCGAAGGTGTTCTTGCCATCTTTGGCGATGGACAGGTGCACGTGCATACCCGAACCGTTGTCGCCGTACAGCGGCTTCGGCATAAAGGTCGCGGTTTTGCCGTAGGCATCGGCCACGTTGTGTACGCAGTACTTCAGGGTCTGAACTTCGTCAGCCTTGGCGACCAGGGTGTTGAACTTCACACCGATTTCGTTCTGGCCGGCAGTCGCCACTTCGTGGTGGTGAACTTCGATGACCAGGCCCATTTCTTCCATGGCATTACACATGGCAGTACGGATTTCGTGGTCGTGGTCGCACGGCGGAACTGGGAAGTAGCCACCTTTGACGGCTGGGCGATGGCCCTTGTTGCCGCCTTCGATGTCGGCGTCGGTGTTCCAGGAACCTTGTTCGGAGTAGATCTTGAACATCGAGCCGGAGATGTCGGACTTGAACTTCACTTCGTCGAAGATGAAGAACTCAGGCTCTGGGCCAACGAATACGGTGTCACCGATGCCGGTGGTTTTCAGGAACTCTTCAGCGCGCTTGGCGATCGAGCGCGGGTCGCGGTCGTAGCCCTGCATGGTGCTTGGCTCAACGATGTCGCAAACCAGGATCAGCGTCGGCTCTTCGGTGAACGGGTCCAGTACAGCGGTTTCGTCAACCGGCATCAGGATCATGTCGGAGGCTTCGATGCCTTTCCAGCCATGGATGGAGGAGCCGTCGAACATTTTGCCGTGCTCGAAGAATTCGTCGTCCAGGGCGTCACGGGCCGGCATGGTCACGTGGTGCTGTTTGCCCTTGGTGTCGGTGAAGCGCAGGTCAACCCACTTCACGTCGTGTTCTTTAATAAGTTGAATCGACTTCGACATGCTGTCCTCCAGGTGGATAAGGCTCAAATCGTGAGCCCGCAATAGTACGGTAAGGCCGCGGCATACTCTGCCAGGGCATCCTGCCTCACAAGGGAGCAAATTGCATGCCAGTGCACAAGAATGGGTGTAAGCCCTGAAACTCAGGGTTGGCGGGGGCTGCGCGGCTCGGTGCGATAAATATTTGCACCGTTATGGTTCGCTGTATTTGTAGTGCGCTCTTTAATGGTGCGCTATTTGGGCGGTTGAGGATTTTTGATCAAAGCGTGAGCAATTTCCGCTATAATCCGCGCCCCTGTTTTTTCGCGGCCTCGGCACCCCCTGTTTTCATGAAACTGATCGTTAAAGTCTTCCCGGAAATCACCATTAAAAGTCGGCCAGTGCGTAAGCACTTTATCCGGCAGCTGGCGAAGAATATTCGCTCGGTTTTGCGTGAGTTCGATCCGCAGCTGCAGGTCAGCGGTGTGTGGGACAACCTGGAACTTGAAACTCAGCTCAGTGAGCCGAAAACCCTGCAGGCGATGATTGAGCGTCTGAGTTGCACGCCGGGCATCACCCACTTCCTGCAAGTCGATGAATACCTGCTGGGCGATTTCGACGACGTGCTGGAAAAGTGCAAGCTGCACTTCGCGGATCAGTTGCCGGGCAAAATTTTCGCCGTGCGCTGCAAGCGCGCCGGCAAACATGCGTTCAGCTCCATGGACGTGGAGCGCTATGTTGGCAGCCAGCTGCGCCAACAGTGTGGTGCGGCCGGTATCTCGCTGAAAGATCCCGAGGTGATTGTGCGGATGGAAATCCGCGACCAGCGCCTGTTCGTTATTCATCATCAGCACGAAGGCCTGGGCGGCTACCCGCTGGGCTCGCTGGAGCAGAGTCTGGTGCTGATGAGCGGTGGTTTCGACTCCACTGTGGCCGCCTATCAGATGATGCGGCGCGGCCTGGTCACCCATTTCTGCTTCTTCAATCTAGGCGGCCGTGCCCACGAGCTGGGCGTGATGGAAGTCGCGCATTACCTCTGGCAGAAGTACGGCAGCTCGCAACGCGTGCTGTTTATCAGTGTGCCGTTCGAAGAAGTGCTCGGCGAGATTCTCGGCAAGGTCGACAACAGCCACATGGGCGTGATCCTCAAACGCATGATGCTGCGCGCCTCCACGCGCATGGCCGAGCGTTTGCAGATTGATGCGCTGGTCACCGGCGAGGCGATTTCCCAGGTCTCCAGCCAGACCCTACCGAACCTCGCGGTGATCGATGCGGCCACCGAGATGCTGGTGCTGCGCCCGCTGCTGGCCAGCCACAAGCAGGACATCATCGACACCGCCACGCAGATCGGCACCGCCGAGTTCGCCAAGCACATGCCTGAATATTGCGGGGTGATCTCGGTCAACCCGACCACCAAGGCCAAGAAGCCGCGCGTCGAGCACGAAGAAAGCCAGTTTGATATGGCCGTGCTTGAGCGTGCGCTGGAGCGCGCCACCCTGCTGCCGATCGACAAGGTGATCGACGAACTGGGCAAGGATATTCAGGTCGAGGAAGTCAGCGAAGCGCTGGCTGGCCAAGTGATTATTGATATTCGCCACCCCGATGCCGCTGAGGATCAGCCGCTTGAGCTGCCCGGCATTGAGGTACAGGCGCTGCCTTTTTATGCCCTGAACAGCAAGTTCAAGGAGCTGGATGAGGCGCGCCAATACCTACTGTATTGCGACAAAGGCGTTATGAGTCGTTTGCATGCCCATCATCTGCTGAGTGAGGGGCATGCCAATGTGCGCGTTTATCGTCCGACATAAGACGCCCGGGTTGAATGGCGGCAGCATCCGCCATCGCCCTCCCGACATACAGGCGGCGTGACTCACGCATTCGCGCCGCCGAGCCGAAAATTGAAGTTAGTTAATACTTGCCACCTAGACTAAGTGGCACACCGAATCCTCTGATCGAGATACACACGTGATCGAAAATCTACGCAACATCGCCATCATTGCCCACGTTGACCATGGTAAAACCACCCTGGTAGACAAACTCCTGCGTCAGTCCGGCACTCTTGAGCGCGGCGAGCTCAACGACGAGCGCGTGATGGACAGCAACGACCAGGAAAAAGAGCGCGGCATTACCATTCTCGCCAAGAACACCGCGATCAACTGGAACGGCTACCACATCAACATCGTCGACACCCCCGGCCACGCCGACTTCGGCGGTGAGGTTGAGCGCGTAATGTCGATGGTTGACTCCGTGCTGCTGCTGGTTGACGCCCAAGACGGCCCGATGCCACAAACCCGCTTCGTGACCAAGAAGGCCTTCGAAGCCGGCCTGCGTCCAATCGTGGTGATCAACAAGGTTGACCGTCCAGGCGCGCGTCCGGACTGGGTTCTGGACCAGATCTTCGACCTGTTCGACAACCTCGGTGCCACCGAAGAACAGCTGGACTTCAAAGTCGTCTACGCCTCGGCCCTGAACGGCATTGCCGGTCTGGACCACACCGACATGGCTGAAGACATGACCCCGCTGTACCAGTCCATCGTCGACAACGTGCCGTCCCCGGCTGTTGACGTTGACGGTCCGTTCCAGATGCAAATCTCCGCACTGGACTACAACAGCTTCCTCGGCATTATCGGTGTTGGCCGTATCGCCCGTGGTCGCGTCAAACCGAACACCCCGGTGATCGCCATCGACGCCGACGGCAAGAAGCGCAACGGTCGTATCCTCAAGCTGATGGGTCACCACGGCCTGCACCGTGTCGACGTTGAAGAGGCCACCGCCGGTGACATCGTCTGTGTCAGCGGTATGGACTCGCTGTTCATCTCCGACACCCTTTGCGACATCAACCACGTTGAAGCGATGAAGCCGCTGACCGTCGACGAGCCGACCGTATCCATGACCTTCCAGGTCAACGATTCGCCGTTCTGCGGTAAAGAAGGCAAGTTCGTCACCAGCCGTAACATCAAGGAGCGTCTGGACAAAGAGCTGCTGTACAACGTGGCACTGCGCGTTGAAGAAGGCGACAGCGCTGACAAGTTCAAGGTCTCCGGCCGTGGTGAGCTGCACCTCTCGGTACTGATCGAAACCATGCGTCGCGAAGGCTTCGAAATGGGCGTGGGTCGTCCGGAAGTGATCATCCGTCAGGTTGACGGCGTGAAGCAGGAACCGTTCGAAAACGTCACCATCGACACCCCGGAAGAATCCCAGGGCAAGGTCATGGAAGAGATGGGTCTGCGTAAGGGCGACCTGACCAACATGGTGCCGGATGGCAAAGGCCGTGTGCGTCTGGAATACAACATCCCTGCTCGTGGTCTGATCGGTTTCCGTAACCAGTTCCTGACCTTGACCAACGGTGCTGGCATCCTGACCTCGATCTTCGATCGCTACGACACCATGAAGTCCGGCGACATGTCCGGCCGTCAGAACGGTGTGCTGGTATCGGTAGAAACCGGCAAGGCGCTGACCTACTCCCTGGAAACCCTGCAGGCGCGCGGCAAGCTGTTCGTCGAACACGGCCAGGAAATCTACAACGGTCAGATCGTCGGCCTGAACAGCCGCGACAACGACATGGGCGTTAACCCAACCAAAGGCAAGAAGCTCGACAACATGCGTGCTTCCGGTAAAGACGAAACCATCGCCCTGGTTCCACCTGTTCGCTTCACCCTGGAACAGGCCCTGGAATTCATCCAGGACGACGAGCTGTGTGAAGTCACGCCGAAGTCGATCCGTCTGCGTAAGAAGATCCTCGACGAAGGCGAGCGCACCCGCGCTGCCAAGAAAGCCAAGAACTGATACCAGTTCTAGCTAGCTAAAAAGCCCCCGCCGGCGCGAGCCTGCGGGGGCTTTTTCTTGGCTATGTCCCAATCGCGTGTTGCATGGTGCGCCCAACAGCCTCCTGGATGCAGTGAACCGGCTGAATACGCTGCTGATAGCGTTCAAGCATGCGGCGCCATCCTAGGTAGTTCGGGAGGTAGCGGGTGGCGACACCGTGGAAGCGTGCCATCCAGCTCTTCAGGCGGCTGTGGTAGGCATTCACGTTCTGAATGTGGAAAGCACCCTGGCGTACCCGCTCGCCAGGGCGCGAGTGGACGACATGGTGAGTAATGCCCTGAGTGCGGGCGAAGCTTGCGTAGACCGCGGCGCCATCACTGCACAGTACGGCCTCTTGGTCGATGAGCGGCAGTAAGGCTGTTCGCACATGCTCTGCATCCAGCCTTTCCAGCTTGAAGTCTGCGGTATGCCCCTCACTATCACGCACCGCCATGACCGGAATCTGATCCCTGCCAGTGCCGCGCGTTTTGCCCACCCCGGCCCTTTTGCGTGGTGCCCGCGGCAGCTTGCGCTGCCCCTTGAAGGACTCCAGAAAGAACGTCTCATCGACCTCAACGATTCCCGCTTCATGTGATGCATGGTGCTGGGCGGCGCAGGTCAGGAAGCGATGCCGCCAGAGAAAGGCTGTGTTCTTGCTGATACCGCATCGTTTGGCAGCCTTGCGCACGCTCAGGCCGTCAATCAGCGCTTGGGCGTAGTCCTTCCAGCGTTCGGGATAGTGCAAGCGAGCAAGGCTGCTGTTCGAAACCGCTGAGCATGTCCGCCGACAGGCCCGACAACGATAACGGCGCAAGCCACGCGACCAGCCCCAGGGAGCAAGATGTTCAGCCTTTGCTTGGCAATGTGGGCAGCTCTGAAGCGCTGGCAAGCTATCAAGAACCTCCATTGTTGGCGGTTCTTGCAGCGCCTGATGAAGTGCGGATTTTTGCTTGCTGCTGAGCTGGCTCACCTGAGCCAACCAGCGCTGAAAGGCTTGAGTATCCATGGTGGGCTGACCTCCCGAGCGGATGCCTGCCTTAAAGCTTAGTCCTGCAACACGGTCTTGGGACATAGCCTTTTTCTGGCTATGTATCAGGGCGTTTGCACGCCGCTTCTTTAGGGTGGGCGGCGCTGGACTGGTTATGGGTGGCACCAAGCGATTCGGCGCCGCGTGACCCACCATCGCGGATTGCGGGTGGACCTCCATGACGGGTTCAAGCCAATGGTGTTCACCTGATCCCGGTTATCGGCTAGGCCACCCTACGTATTACCGTGCTTCCTGTGCCGTACAGCTGTTCTGTCCCCTTAGTCCGCTAATCACGCCTGAAGCTTGGTTAGTCCGGCAATTTGACTGTCCTCTTCCCTCCTTCAAACAGGTTCCAGCTGGAGAGGAACAGTGCCGCCACCAGCGGCCCGATTACGAAGCCGTTGAGGCCCAGCAGGGCCAGGCCGCCGAGGGTGGAAACCAGGATCAGGTAGTCGGGCATGCGGGTGTCCTTGCCCACCAGGATGGGGCGCAGGATGTTATCCACCAGGCCGATCACCAGCACGCCGAAGACGGTGAGGGTCACCCCCTGCCAGAGGCTGCCGCTGGCTATCAGGTACACCGCGACGGGCACCCAAATAATGCCGGCCCCGACGGCAGGCAGCAGCGACAGAAATGCCATCAGCACGCCCCACAACAGCGGGCTGTAGATACCAAGCGCCCAGAATATAAGGCCGCCCAGTGCACCCTGTACTGCGGCGACTACAACATTGCCTTTTACCGTGGCGCGTACCACGCGGGTGAATTTGATCTGCAGGCGGCGTTTGGTGGCTTCGCCCAGCGGAATGGTTTCGCGAATTGTGCGCGCCATTTCCAGGCCATCACGCAGCAAGAAGAACAGCAGATAGAGCATGACGAAGAAGCTGACGAAGAAGGTAAAGGTGCCCTGACCGATGGCGAAGACCTTGGTGGCGAGAAACTGGCTGCCGGCCATGGCCACGGTTGAAATCTGTTCGCGCAGGCCATCGAGGTCGGAAATGCCGATACGGTCGAGCTGTACTTGCAGCGACGGCGGCAGCGCTCGGATGGTGCTGGTGACGTAGGTTCCGATATCCAGTTCGCCCGACTCCAGCTTCTTATAAAGGCTGGCACCTTCGGCCACGACCGCCGAGGTGATAAATATCACCGGGAGAATGGCTACCAGCAGGCAAACAATCAACGTCAGCAGGGCTGAAACATTGCCCCGGCCGCCAATGCGCCGCGCCATGCGCCGCTGCATCGGGGTAAATACCACCGCCAGCACCATGGCCCAGAAGACCGCACCATAGAACGGCAGCAGTATCCAGAAGAAGGCTACGGTCACTAGGACGAGGAGAAGAATGAAGGCTTTCTGTTCGACGTTGGGAATCTGCATGGCCGCTTCACTGGAGAGTTATGTTTGTTAGTCCCCCTCACTCTGAGCAAAGTTGCTTAATTCGCTACGCCCTGCCGTTGACGTGTGGTTCGACAGCTCTGGGATACTGAAAGCTGGCCACGATCATTTATCCAGGCGCAGAGGAGGGCCGCTATGCGTGATGAAGGCAGGGGCCGCAGGTCTGAGGTCGGCGAATAATCGGGGGGGCAGGCCACGGTTATCTTGACCTTTCGCCTAGCGGCATATGGATAAGGCGTTTTCATATGCCGCGCCAATCACGAGCTGAGGCAAGCCACTTGGGCCGACGCAGAAGCACGATGCGATCCCTTAATTTATTGCCGGATTCTGCCCTGTTTAGTTGCTTAGGCACGTTTTCTTTACAACTTTTTCCATCTATTGCTTAGTTCTAATTGTTTTAATTTCTCCGGGCTTTGTTTCTTGATAATTATTTCTTGTTGGCTAGCCTCTGGTTGCCTGAGCTATGAGAAGGCAAATGCACGGTCGTGTGTATGCAGTCCATGGCGAGGTCTAATAGGTGTTCTGAAAAAATTCCGATTAAATGTCATGGATGGATAACATAATGAATGGACGCACATGTATTGGTATGGCCTCCGGGGTTTTGATTTTCTCCTGCCTGGAAATGACGGTATTAACTACGCAGGCTATTGCCAGCGAAATAAATCACCCTGCCTATAACTTCTCAGTTCATGAATTAAAGCGCCTGCAGCCAGTAGGCGATGAGCTGCTTTTTAGCAATGAGTTATTTCTATATGGACGCGATGCAGAGGCGTTTGACCTTGCCGGTTATCTAGCGGTGCATGCGCCTCAGCTACGTGACAAGCAGGAACTGATCGCCCATTGGAGCGGCTATTACAGTATCAATCCCAAGGTGGTACTGGCGCTTATGGAGCTGAAGAGTGGATTGATGTCTGCACCCAGCCAGGAGAAGTTGCGCACCCCTTTTGCGGGGTTGTCCAAGGCGAGTGATTTTGCCGGGCAATTGCGTGATGTTTTGCAGCAGCTATCGCAACGTTTTTACGGTTTTGAGGCTTATCAGCTCAGGCAGGCGCGCACTGGCGATCGGCGCTCAGGTCAAGATGCAGGGGTGCTGAACGGTGCCAGCGCCGCGTTATTAGGGCTTCTTTATGATGCGAGCAGTGAGCCTGTGGTGCTTATAAAGAAACCGTCGCTGCAAGGTTTTACTCAACAGTTTGCTCAGCTATTTAATACGCCTTCTGAGCAGATGAGCCCCGTAGAGTCGAGCGGCGAAGTGGTGCTGGCGGCGAGTGCTCTCCCCCCGACTAATATGCTCCAGCTACCCTGGTATCAGGGTTATTCCTGGCAATCAAATGGCGCTCACTCCCACACGGGATCGGGTTCGCCGTACTCCTCCATTGATGTGTCCTATGACTGGCCGGGTTGGGGAGCGGCCACATACAGTGTGGCGGCTGCGCATGATGGCCGTGTCACGGTTATGTCGCGCTGCCAGGTGCGCGTCACCCACGCCAATGGTTGGGCGACCAACTATTACCACATGGACAATATTCGGGTGAGTAATGGGGAGATCATCACGGTTAATACAAAATTGGGAAACTATGCGAGTAACCGAAATACCGCGCTGTGCGAGGGAGGAAGTTCAACTGGGCCGCACTTGCATTTTTCACTTTTATACAATGGGCGTTATGTCTCATTGCAGGGCGTTAATCTCGGTGCCTTCCGTATTTCGGTGGGTTCTTACAATTACGACAATCAATGCAATCGCTTCAATTTCTACAATTTGAATACACGGCGCTACCAGTGCGCTTGGAGTGCGCTGTATAACGCGGGGCCGTTGAATTAGCCCTGTGAGGTGATCTGCTGTTATCGCTGCAACTAACCCAGGTGCTAGTTGCTCGGTCTTGGGCTGATATCCGCCAGGGTGCCTTGCTTGTGAACCGCTCCGTTAATGCATAAATTTTTCCATGGTGCCGGCCAGGCTGCTGGCCAGCTTGCGCCGCCATGGGGGACTGTCTGGGTTGGCCAGCACACGGTCTTCGTGCGCAAAACTCTGGATGATTGCGTTGTAGCCGAGCCAGCGCAGCGGCTCCGGTTCCCAGCGCGGCAGGCGATTGATTGGTTGGTCGCCCAGCACCCAGGGTTGGCGGGTCAGTTCGCTTTGCTGGTTGAGAATCAAGTCCGCCAGGGTGCGCCCGCCGAGGTTGCTGGCGCCGACACCTTCGCCGCCGTAACCGCCGGCCAGGGCGATGCCGTTGCGTCGGTCTACCAGCATGTGCGGGCGAAAGCGCCGTGCCATGCCCAGGTTACCGCCCCAGGCGTGGGTGATCCGCACCTGCTTGAGCTGCGGGAAGAGTTCGCCGAACAGGTAGCGGCGCAAGTCGCGCTCGTTCTCGCTGAGGTTGAAGTCGTGGCGCAGTTGGCCGCCAAAGCGATAGCCGCCGCGGGCACCGAACACCAGCCGGTCGTCGGCGCTGCGCTGGCCATAGGTGACCTGGCGGCTGTTCTCACTGAAGGCCTGGCCGCGCTCCAGGCCGATATCGGCCCAAACTTCCTTGGGTAGCGGCTCGGTGGCCACCAGCAGGCTCTGCACCGCGAGTTGGTGTTTGCCCAAGGGCGGCAGGCTGGCGGCGTAACCTTCAACGGCCGGGACGATCCAGTCGGCGCGCACGCTGCCGCTGGCGGTGCGCACCATACCGGTTTGCCAGTCGGTCACGCGGCTCTGCTCATACAGCTCAACGCCCATGGCCGCTACGCAGCGAGCCAGGCCGCGCACTAGTTTGGCCGGCTGAATGGTCGCGCAGTGTGGCGTATAAATCGCGCCGTAGGCATTGGCCAGTTGCAGCTGTTTGCCCAGATCGAAGGGTGTTAACCAGCGGTAGTCATTTTCATCCAGGCCTAGGGCACGCAGTTCGGCCAGATATTGACGCAGGCTGGTCAGCTGTTCGGGGTAGCGTGCGGCGCAATACAGTACGCCGGCTTTGCGGTAATCGCAGGCGATCTGCTCGCGCTGCAGCACGCTGGCGACTTCATCGGGTATGCCATGCAGCAGCTTATAGGCACTTTGGCGTGCGGCGCTGGGCTGGTCGGCGAGCAGGCTGTCTTGGCCGAGCAGGTTGCCCATCAGCCAGCCGCCGTTGCGTCCGGAAGCGCCGAAGCCGGCAATCTCGCCTTCGAGGATGACTATGCGTAAATGTGGCGCCTGCCGCTTGAGGTAATAGGCGGTCCACAGGCCGGTGTAGCCCGCGCCGATGATGGCCACATCGGCATGCAGGTCTTCGGTAAGCGCGGGGCGGGCGGTCAGCGGTTTGTCCAGCTGATCCATCCACAGGCTGAGGGTGTGCCATGGGAACATGCAGGTTGACCTAGTTCGCAAGGAGGGCGCCTAGGATAAACCAGTGTGGCGAGGGGAGAGCTCAGGCTTTGGGCTTGTATGCGCAATAACCCGGGCGCGGACCGATTTTCGGATGGTTGCGGCAGGTATCCGGGCGCTTGTCGTAGATGGTGCACAGGCGGGTTTTGCGGTCGAGGTAGTAGCAGTCGTTGTTGCTCATGCGGGTCAGGGTGAAGATGCCCGATTTCTGATGGAAACGCTCGACGATGCCGTCTTTCTGCAGGCGCTTGGCGATGTTCTTCAGTGGCTCGCTGCGTTCGAATTCGTCGACCACGCCAATACGAATCAGGTCATTCAAGCGTGCTTCGACCGGCAGCGTGCAACAGCTGGACATGCAGCTGTGGCACATGTCAGCGGTATATTTGGCCCAGGTTTCCAGGCGGTCGAGTTCGGCGGCGGCAATCAGGTTGTTTTTCATCGGGGCTGGCGTCAGGTGTGCGGCGCGCGATGATAGCGACCTTGCGGCGTTTGTGAATGACTATCTGCCGGCTGGTCATAATTTGTGCGGTTATGTTTGAGCTGATTTTTTATGGCGGCCATCCATGGCAGAGCCCGTTTGGTTCGCCGCGACACAACGTTAAAAACAGCCCCCGGCAATTTATGACTGTGCTGTGATGCGTGCGGCATTCGTCTCTCTGGGTATGCACCTGCCAGGCTCCTATACTGCTGCGCAGTTTGCGCCGGGTGCTGGGCAACAGGATGTTCGGGTTTAGTTGAATAGGAACGCGCTGCATGCAATGGATCTTCATGCTGGTGGGGTTGGTGCTCGGGGCATTGGCGGATGAGACGCTGACAGCCTCGCTGTTAGGTGCCTTGGTGGGGTTGGGCCTTGGTCAGGCGCTCAAGCTACATGGGCTGGCGCGCGAGAATGCCGCGCTAACGGCGCAGCTCAAGGCTTTTTCTCAGCGCTTCGAGCAGGGCACAGCTGCGCTGTATGAGCGCTTGCTCAAGCTGGAGCAGGGCGCAGCGCCGGCCCCTGATGCGCCACCCGTGGCGGAGCCGCTCAGGTCCGTTGCCGAGCCCGAACCTGAGCCCATTGTCGCTGCCCAGGCTGCCGAGCCCGAGCTGGACTGGACCCTGGATTTTGTCCTGCCCGAACCTGCGCCTGTCGCTCCTATGCATGCCGAGGCTGGGCCCGCAGCCGAGCCGATCAAGCAGCCGTCCGCCACGCCGTGGAAACCGGCAGAGCCGCGTCAGCCGACTTTGCTTGAGCGGGGCTTTACGGCGGCCAAGGACTGGCTGTTGGGCGGCAACACGGTGTTGCGTGTTGGCGTTGTGCTGTTGTTTCTCGGCCTGGCCTTCCTGCTGCGTTACGCCACTGAAGGAGTGGTGGTGCCGGTTGAGATGCGTTACGCGAGTGTCGCCGCCAGTGCCGTGGCGCTGCTGGCTCTGGGCTGGTGGCTGCGCCTGCGCAATCCTAATTACGCACTGATGCTGCAGGGCACCGGGATCGCCGTGTTGTACCTGACGGTGTTCGCTGCCATGCGGCTGCATCCTTTATTGGACTCTGGCGTGGCGCTGGGCCTGCTGGTGCTGGTCACGCTGTTCTCGGCGATCCTGGCGGTCAAGCAGAATGCCCTTGGCCTTGCGGCTGCAGCGGCTCTGGGCGGTTTTGCGGCGCCGATTCTGACCTCGACCGGCAGCGGCAATCATGTCGCGCTGTTCAGTTATTTCGCCCTGCTCAATGCCGGGATCTTTGCCATCGCCTGGTTCAAGGCCTGGCGCCTGCTCAACCTGATCGGTTTTGTCGGCACCTTCGGCATCGGCTTCGCCTGGGGCATTCGCTCCTATACACCGGAACTGCTGTGGAGCACCGAGCCGTTTCTGATTCTGTTCTTCCTGATGTATGTGGCCATCGGTCTGCTGTTTGCCCGGCGCAAGCTGCGCGAGGCGCTGGATGCGCCCGAGGACCGCGATGCGCTGCTGCGCTGGGCGGCGCGCAAGGGCGACTATATCGATGCCACCGTGCTGTTCGGCCCGCCGCTGGTAGGTTTTGGTCTGCAGTTTGCGCTGGTGCAGCATATCGAGTTTGCCGCAGCCTTCAGTGCGCTGGCGCTAGGCTTGTTCTACCTAGTGCTGGCGCGGCTGCTGGTCGGTCGCACCGGTGATCGTGCGGCACTGCTGGTGGAAACCTGCCTGGCGCTGGGCGTGGTATTTGGCAGCCTGGCCATTCCCTTGGGCCTGGATGCGCGCTGGACCTCGGCCGCCTGGGCGGTGGAAGGGGCGGGTATTTTCTGGCTCGGTCTGCGTCAGCAACGCAGCCTGGCACGGGCATTCGCCTTGCTGCTACAGGTTGGCGCGGCGCTGGCCTTCGTTATCGGCTTGCGCGGCGGTGAACTGACCCTGTTGGACGGTGCGCCGCTGGGCGCGTTGATGCTCGGCGTGGCCTTGCTGTTCAGCTACTGGCAGTTGCGCCAAAACACGGCACTGGCCAGTAGCTGGGAAGTGCGCGGGCTGCCGGTGCTGGCCTGCGCGGGGCTGGGCTTCCTTTATCTGATAGCGCCATTGCTGTTCGCGGCGCAGGGCACGGCGATCAGCTGGGCGCTAGCTGGTCTGCTGACGCTGTGGCTGGGCCTGCGCATCCAGGCGCGCAGTTTTCTGTTCAGTGCCTTTGCCGTGCAGTTGCTCGGTGGCCTGGTGTTTATGCTGGACATGGCCGGCAATGCGTCCAGCGGTATAGGCGGGTTCTCTGCCGGCTGGCAGGGCTTGTTGACCTCGTCCTTGATCGGCTTTGGCCTGATCGCCGGCATGCTGCTGGCGGCGCGGGACCCGCAGGTCGGCGCGGATCGCCGCCTGCTGCGCGGCCTGTCCATCGTGCTGTTGGTGGGGCTGGTATTTCTCAATCTGGCGGTGCTGTTCGTCCTGCCTTGGGCCACGGCTAGTGCGGTATGGGGCGGCAGCGGGCTGCTGATAATCTGGCTCAGCTTGCACTTGCAGCAACGCGCCAGTTTTGTCTTCGGTCTGTTGTTGCAGGTGTTGGCGGGGCTGGTGTTTCTTGCGGTCAGCCCGTTGCTGTTCGGTCAGTTGTCGGCTGAGGGGATTCGCCCGCTGGCGCATATGGATTTTTGGACGCCGCTGGTGCTCGGTGTCGCCGCTTTGGTCGGCGCCTGGCGTTTGCAACAGCTGGCGCGTCGTGAGGCGCCCAGCGCCCTGGGCAATTTCAGTTTGCTTGGCTTGGCGCAATTGCTGTTGGTGTGGGGCGCGGCCTGGTGGGCGCTGGCGCTAAGCAGCGAAGTGCTGCGTTTTGTCGTGGCCGAATGGCAGAGCAGTGCGCTGCTCGCGGTACTAGCGGCCAGTGTGGCCTTGACGGCTTTCCTGGCGCCGCGCACACGTTGGGCCGAACTGGCGCTGCTGTGTTGCCTGCTGACGCCGTTGGCCGGCGTGGTGCTGCTGCATGCTTGGCACCTGCACTATCACCCGGCGGCGCAGTTCGGCTGGCTGGCCTGGACGCTGCTGTTTGCCGTGCACTTCTGGGCGCTGCGGCGTTTGGCTGTGCAGCTGCCGGCCGGCGCGTTGAGCGCCGCCCATGTGCTTGGCTGCTGGTTGCTGCTGGGCGTGCTGGCGCTGGAGTTGCGCTACCTGCTGCTGGCTCTGTCGGAGCATTACAACGCCTGGCGCTGGCTGGGCTGGGCGCTGCTGCCGAGCGCCTATCTATGGCTGATGGCGCTGCCACGCCGCTGGCCTTGGCCGGTGGCGGCCTATCCGCGTGAATACCGTTTGCTGGCAGCGGCCCCGCTGGCGCTGCTGATGCTCGGCTGGTTCTGGCTGGCCAACGTCGCCAGCGCTGGGGATGCCGAACCCCTGGCTTACCTACCGTTGCTCAATCCGCTGGAACTGGGCTTGTTGTTTGCTCTTGGCGCAGTATTCGCTTGGGCGCGTATGGGCCTGGCTGAGCTGGGAGTGGACGCCATACGCAGCCAGTGGCTGACCCAGGCGGTGGCTGGGGCTTCGTTGTTCGCGCTGCTGACCGCCATGGTGATGCGCACTGCGCATCACTGGGGCGGCGTGCCTTATCAGCTGGATGCGCTGCTCGATTCGATGCTGGTGCAGGCCGGTCTGTCGATCGTCTGGACGCTGATCGCTCTGCCGCTGATGCTCCTCGGTAATCGCCTTGGCCGGCGCGAGCTGTGGCTGATCGGCGCGGCGTTGATCGCGCTGGTGGTGGCCAAGCTGTTCTTCGTTGAGTTGGGTAATCGCGGTGGGCTGGAGCGCATCGTGTCGTTTATTGGTGTTGGTGTATTGCTGTTGGTGGTGGGCTATTTCGCCCCGTTGCCGGCACGCAAGGTGGATGCGCAACAGTCGCAGGAGCCCGCATGATCAATCGTTTTATCCTCGGCGCATGTAGCGCTGCGTTTCTTGGCCTACTGTGCAATGCGCCAGCCCTGGGGCAGGAGCAGTCTGGCGATTATGCCGTGCAACTGCCGCTGAGCCTTAATGGGGAAGGGCCCTGGTATCGCCTGGACGTGCCGATGGCGCTGCATTTCGCCGCACGCTATGGCGATTTGCGTGACCTGCGGGTGTTTAACGCGGAAGGCCAGGCCCTGGCCTACGCCTTGGTAGCCGGGCAGGGCGAGTCGCGCGACAGCCAGCAGGAGCAGGCGGTGAAGTGGTTTCCGCTATATGCCGAACAAGGCGATAGCAGCGCCACGCCGAGCCTGCGAGTACAACGCAGCACCAGCGGGACCTTGATCGAGCTGCTTGATGAGCCGGATCCAGCCGACAAGCCGGCGCTGCTGCGTGGCTGGCTGTTGGATGCCAGCGCGTTGCAAGAGCCGCTGGTGCGCCTGCAACTGGACTGGAGCGGTGGTCAGGAGGGCTTCCAGCATTTCAGCATCGAAGCCAGTGACGACCTGCAAGTCTGGCGCTCCTGGGGTAGCGGACAGTTGGCGCGCTTATCGTTCGACGGCGAGCGTGTCGAGCAGCGCCAGATAGAGCTGCCGGGCAGCAAGGCGCGCTACCTGCGCCTGCTCTGGCAAAGCCCGCAGCAAGCCCCGCAACTGACGGCGGCCAGCCTGCACAGCCAGCGCAGTGACAGCATGCCGGCGCCGCTGGTGTGGTCGCAGCCATTGGCGGCAACGCGCAGCCCAGATGGCCAGTATCAGTGGCAACTGCCCCTGGCCTTGCCGCTGGAGCGTCTGCACGTCGAGCTCAGTCAGGCCAATAGCCTGGCGCCGATCCGCGTCACTGGCCGCAGCGAAGCCAAGGGCGCGTGGCAATCACTGGCCCAGGCCCTTCTCTATCGGCTGCCGGAAAATGGCGTAGAAATCCGTCAGGACGAACTGCCGTTGCCGGGCTGGGCGGTGCAGCAGTTGCGTCTTCAAGTGGATGAGCGCGGCGGCGGTCTGGGCGTCGAACCGCCGCAAATCAAGGTCGCGGTGCGTGCCACCCAGCTGGTGTTTCTCCAGCGTGGTAGCCCGCCCTATCGGCTGGTAGTGGGGCGAGCAGGGGCCCAATCAGCTGCCTTGCCATTGTCTACCTTGATCCCTGGTTATCAGCCGCAGCGCCTACAGCAACTAGGCACAGCCGAAGCGCAGTTGCCGGCTGAGGATCTAGCGCCGCAAGAACAGGCAGCGGTTGGCGAGAGCGACTGGAAGCGCTGGGGGCTATGGCTGGTGCTGCTGCTTGGCGTGGGCTTGCTGGCGCTGATGGCAGTCAGCCTGTTGCGCCGGCCGAGTGCTGAATAGCGCTGGATGACAGAAATAAAGCCCAGCTGCCTAACGAATTTTGCAGTATGGTTGGCATCTTCGATTGATTGGCGTTTGAGGTCAGGAAGGCCCTTGCGTATTGCTACTTTGACCCGTCGTCGGGTGATTCCCGTGCGTTTGCCAGGCTTGTTTGGCAAACCTATCCAGCCGTTTTCCTTGGCAGTGCCCTACCGATGAATGCCTGCGGTGATTCCGGCTGGGCGCTCAATGGCCCGGTGATTCTGACTTCAGCGGTTTGCCTCGGTGTGCTGCTCTTGGCCCGCTGGGTTATGCGGCAGCGCTATTTCCCAGGGCGTGAGAGCTTTATCGTGCTGCACCTGGCGAGCCTCTGGTGGATGATCGCCGCAAGTCTGGAAATGGCCGCGCAGGGCCCGCAGTGCAAAGTGTTCTGGGCCACCATGGCCTGGCCGGGCATTCTGATGGTGCCGACTTTCTGGGCGGTGTTCCTCTGGCAGTATGTCAACAGCGTGCGTCAGCCGCTGCCGCTGCGCAGCACCCTGGGTTTGGCTGTGGTGCCGGTGCTGATCTGGCTGATGGCCCTGAGCAATCCCTGGCATGGCCTGTTCTACGGCGCGGATACAGCGCCGCTGAGCGATGAGCCGGGCGCGCCGATTCGCTATCAGCATGGGCCGCTGTTCTACGCTGCCGCCGCTTATGTCTACCTGTTTATGACCTTCTGCATGGGTGTGGTGCTGCGCGCGGCGATCGTCAGTTATGGCGTGCACCGGCGGCATTACCTGGCCTTCGTCTTTGTTACGGCAGTGCCCTGGGCCGCCAATATCAGCTATGTGGTCTTCGGTTGGATGCTGTTCGGTTTTGACCCGACCCCCTTCAGCTTTGCGTTTACTCTGGTGGCGTTTGCCTGGTTGATCGTTGGCGTGCGCCTGTTCGATTTGCTGCCGGTAGCGCGCCATCTATTGCTGGATGCATTGCTCGATCCGGTGCTGGTCGTCGATGCGCAATTGCGGGTAATCGAGGCCAACCCCGCTGCATTGAAACTGGCGGGGCTGCGCAGTGGTTGGCAGGGCCGACAGCTGGCCGACTGGCCGATTCTCGGCGCTGATCTGCAACAGCTGCTGAGTCAGCAGGTACAAGGTGAGCATGACTGTTTGCTGACCCTGGCCAACTCGGCGCGTTATTTTGAGGTGCGTATCCGCGCCATTGAGCGGGTGACCCATCGCGGTACTCTGGTGCTGGGGCGAATGCTCTACCTGCGTGATGTTACCCAGCGCCACCTGAGCGAACTGAAGCTAGCTGAGGCCCTGGCCCTGAGCGAGGAGCGCCTGCGCACCATTACCAACCTGCATGAACAACTGCAGGAACAGGCGCTGTGTGATCCGCTGACGGGGCTCTATAACCGGCGCTATCTGGATGAGTTCTTTGCTCGTGAGCTGGCCGTGGCACAGCGCGAACGCACGCCAATTTCCCTGGCGCTTATCGATCTGGATCACTTCAAGCAGCTCAACGACGAGCATGGCCATCTGGAAGGTGATGATGTGCTCAAGGGCGTGGCGCAGCATCTACAGGAAAACCTGCGCAGCTCGGATGCGGTATTCCGTATCGGCGGTGAAGAGTTCCTGCTGATCCTGCCGCGGGCCGATGCTAAGGAAGCCCGCGCGCGCCTGGAAACCATCTGCCGTGAGCTGGCTGCACAGCCGCTGCCAACCCGCGGCGGCGCGCGCTATGTGACTCTCTCTGCCGGTCTTGCACTGTGGCCCGAACAGGGAGTAGTGCTCGATCAACTGCTGCAGGTGGCGGACGCCGCGCTCTATCAGGCCAAGCATGCCGGGCGTAATAGAGTCTGCAGCCTGGTCTGATGGCCCAGCAAAGGCTGCTGCGCGTCGGTCTTGCTGCGTTAGAAACAGGCTCGGGTGCGAGCCCAGTCCGCTTCCTTACCTGTTTCTGCCTTGCATGCCGCTAGCCCGCGATCCTTTGAGTGGGTTTTGATCGGTTGTGTATTTTCCCGTAAGGCCCTTCTATCCAGTGCTAAGGCGCTTTCCCCGCTAAAGGGGTAAACTGCGCGCGATTTCATTCCCTCCGGAGCCATCCATGTCCCGCGTTACCCTCAGCCGCTACCTGATCGAGCAGACTCGCTGCAACAACACCCCGGCCGATCTGCGTTTCCTTATTGAAGTGGTCGCTCGGGCCTGCAAGGAAATCAGTCATCAGGTATCCAAGGGCGCGCTGGGCGGCGTATTGGGCAGCATGGGCACCGAGAACGTGCAGGGCGAGGTGCAGAAGAAGCTCGACGTGATTTCCAACGAAATTCTGCTGGAAGCCAACGAATGGGGCGGTCACCTGGCTGGTATGGCGTCCGAAGAAATGGACAATGCCTACCAGATTCCCGGCAAGTACCCGAAAGGTGCCTACCTGTTGGTATTTGACCCACTGGATGGCTCCAGCAATATCGATGTCAACGTTTCGGTTGGCACCATCTTCTCGGTGCTGCGTTGCCCGGATCGCAATGGCGATGAAGGCGATCTGGGTGAGGACGCTTTCCTGCAGCCAGGTACCGAGCAGGTGGCTGCCGGCTACGCGATCTACGGCCCACAAACCATGCTGATGCTGACCCTGGGTGATGGCGTCAAAGGCTTCACCCTGGACCGCGAGCTGGGCAGCTTCGTGCTGACTCACGACAACATCAAAGTGCCGGAATCGACCAAAGAATTCGCCATTAACATGTCCAATCAGCGCCACTGGGAAGCACCGGTGCAGCGTTATGTCAGCGAGTTGCTGGCTGGCGAGGAAGGCCCGCTGGGCAAGAACTACAACATGCGCTGGGTGGCTGCGATGGTTGCTGACGTGCATCGCATCCTGACCCGTGGCGGCGTGTTTATGTACCCGCGCGACAGCCGCGAGCCAGAAAAGCCGGGCAAGCTTCGCCTGATGTACGAAGCCAACCCAATGTCGATGATCATCGAACAGGCCGGCGGTGTGGCCACCAACGGTACCCAGCGCATTCTCGATATTCAGCCGACCTCCCTGCATCAGCGCGTAGCCGTCTTCCTCGGTTCCAAGGAAGAAGTGCTGCGCATCAGCGCTTATCACCGCGAGTAAGTGATGAACGCGCCCTGGCAGCCGTTACTCGATTGGTGGTTTGGTGCGGCCGGCTGCGGCAATGGTGTGACGGCTGCCGAGGTGGCTGCCAGTCGTACCGCGCTGTGGTTCGGCAAGCAGGACAGCCAGGATGAGCAGGCGCGCGAGCAGTTTGCCGCGCTGGTCGAGCAGGCCCTGGCCGGTCAGTTGCAAGACTGGCAAGCCGAGCCTGAAGGCTGGCTGGCGTCGCTGCTGTTGCTTGATCAACTGCCACGGATGATCTTCCGCGATACGCCCAAAGCCTTCGCCGGCGACTTGCTGGCGCGGCCGTTGGCCCTACATGGGTTGACTCGCGGCTGGGATCAGCAGCTGCATCCCATCCAGCGCGTATTTACCTATCTGGTGTTGGAGCACGCCGAAGATCTGGCGCTACAGGATCAGGCCGTGCAGCTGTTTCAGGTGTTGCGCGAGCAAGCCGTAGCCGCCGAGCGCGGGCTGTTTGCCGACTATCTGGATTATGCCGTGTGCCATCAGCAGGTAATCGCACGCTTTGGCCGTTTCCCCCATCGCAATCAGATACTCGGGCGCACTTCCAGCACTGAGGAATCTGCCTTTCTGCTGGAACCTGGCTCGCGCTTCTAGCATCCAAGCAGGCAAGCTCGGTATTGCTATGCCAAGCTGGTCTTGGTTCTTTTCTCAGGAGTATCCCCATGTCTCTGCGTGTCGTCGCACTACTCGCTGGTTGCCTGCTGCTGGCTGCCTGCAACAAGGTCAATCAGGATAATTACGCTCAGCTCAAGCCGGGTATGGCTAAGGATGAGGTTGAGAGCCTGCTCGGCAGCCCGGCCGAATGCGCAGGCGCGCTTGGCATGTCCAGCTGCACCTGGGGCGATGAGCAGCGCTTTATCAGCGTTCAGTACGCTGGCGACAAGGTCATGATGTTTTCCGGCAAGGGCTTGAAGTGATGCGCCTGCTGGCGGCGTTGGCCGCAGCAGCGCTGCTGGTAGGTTGCGCCAATTCCGGTACAGGCGTGGTGCCACCCAAGACGATTGAGAAGGTCGATCTGCAGCGTTATCAGGGCACTTGGTACGAACAGGCGCGGTTGCCGATGTTTTTCCAGCGAAACTGTGCGCAGTCCGAGGCGCTCTATGAGCTGCAGGACGGCGGCACGATTGGCGTGACCAACCGCTGCCGTACTTTCGATGGCGATATGCAACAGGTGCAAGGACAGGCTGTGGCTCAGGTGCCGGGCGAGACTAGCAAGTTCTGGGTGCGCTTCGACAACTGGGCCAGTAAGCTGCTGCCGGGTCTGACCAAGGGCGAATACTGGGTGCTGTATCTGGATGATGACTACCAAACTGCACTGGTCGGCCATCCCAATCGCAAGTACCTCTGGTTGTTAACGCGAGATCAGGACGCCAGCACGAAACACTTGGCGACGCTACTTGAAGAGGCGCGCAGCCGTGGTTATGACACCCGTGAGCTGATCTGGCGCCGCACGGCTGCTGAGATGGCTCTGCCGCGTTAATTGTCCTGGTTATTTCTTGGCTTTCGGGCTCTGCAGGCGGATGCGCAGTTGGGTGTCCGCTGTGCCGTGCTCGAACAGGCTGTCAGCTGGTGTGGGCTTGCCATTGAGCAGCGGTGGGTTGGCGGAAAAGCCCACCGGTTCCAGCGGGATGCCGCGTCGGCCCTGATCAAGCTGGCGATTGCCATTGCTGTCTTGGTACAGCTGAATGGCATAGCGTCCGGGCGCTAGATCGATCAGACGCAGCTGGCCATCGTCACTCTGTTGCTGGCGCAGTGGTTGTTCGGGCCAGCGCTTCAGCTCGCCGCTCACCAGTGCCGCATGCACGGTTCCTGCGGCTTGTATGCCGTCTATTGTGACCAGGATGTCACCGGCCTGGGCCGATGAGCCGACCAGTAGCAGCAAAAGGCCAGTCTGATAGCCGGCCTTCTTTACGGTTTGAAGAATTCTCTGTGGCATAATCCGGGCATTTCGCAGGAAGTGGCTGGCGATGCGTCAGGTCTTGATCGTTCATTTTTCGCAAACTGGCCAGCTAGACAGGTTGGCGCAGTCGGTATGCGAGCCTTTACAGCAATGCAGCGATATTCAGTTGGATTTTCTTCAACTGCAGCCTGCGCAACCTTACCCGTTTCCCTGGCCTTTTCTCGGTTTTTTCCGGATTTTTCCTGAAACCGTATTGATGCGCCCGCAGCCGCTGCTGCCGTTGGCGGTGGATGCGAGCAAGCGCTATGACTTGGTGATTCTGGCGTATCAGGTGTGGTTCCTCTCGCCATCGCAGCCGATGACCGCGTTTCTCGCCTCCTCTGAGGCTGCGCAGTTGCTCAAGGGCACGCCGGTGGTGACGCTGATTGGCTGCCGCAATATGTGGCTGATGGCCCAGGAAAAGGTCAAGAACCGGCTCACTGAACTGGGCGCGCGGCTGGTGGACAATATCGCCCTGACCGACGCCTGCGGTACTGCGGCGAGCTTTCTGGCGACGCCTTTGTGGCTATTTACCGGGCGGCAGAAGCCCTATGGATGGGTGCCGCGCGCAGGTATCGCCGAGGTGGAAATTGTTGCGGCCAGTCGTTTCGGCACCGCTATAGCGCAGCGGTTGACTGCAGATGATCAGCCGATTGAGCAACCGATGTTGACTGGTCTTGGTGCAGTGCGAATTGATGAAAAGCTGATCGCCAGCGAGAAAGTCGGCAACCGCAGCTTCCAGTTATGGAGCCGCTTGCTGGCTGCTTTAGGCCCGCAGCTGAGCCGTCGGCGTGGCGCAGGGCTGGTGGTGTATATCGTGTTTCTGTTGTGCCTGATCGTCACCGTGGTGCCGCTCAGTGCCTTGCTTAAAAAGCTGTTGGCGCCGCTATTAAAACAACGCACCCAGCGTGAGAAGGCTTACTTTGCCGGCCCGTCTGGCGAGTGAAGTGACCCGAGGAAGTCCCGTGGTACAACCTGTATTTATTAACCGAATCAGTGCCTTCCTGCCCCATGCTCCGGTCGACAACGAGCAGATGGAAGCGCGCCTGGGCCTGGTCGGCGGTAAACCGTCGCGCGCGCGCAAGCTGATCCTGCGCAGCAATGGCATTCAGCAGCGTCACTATGTGATCGACCCGCAGACCGGCGCGCCAAGCATGAACAATGCCCAGGTCAGCGCGGCAGCGATACGCGGTCTATTGGGCGGTGATTTCCAACTGGAGGATCTCGATTGTCTGGTGGCTAGCAGCGCCTCGCCGGATCAGGTCATGCCTGGCCATGCGGTGATGGTGCAGGGCGAGCTGGGCAATCCGCCGTGCGAAGTGGTGTCCACCGCCGGTATCTGCCTGTGCGGCATGACCGCGCTGAAATACGCTTGGATGAGCGTGGCCAGTGGCGAAAGCCGCAACGCCGTGGCCTGTGGCTCGGAAGTGGCCTCGACGCTGATGCAGGCGAGCAACTTCAACGCCGAGTACGAGAGCCGCCTCGACGAGCTGGAAACCCACCCGGAAATTGCCTTCGAGAAGGATTTTCTGCGCTGGATGCTCTCCGATGGTGCCGGTGCCGTGCTGCTGCAAGGCCAGCCGAATCGCACGGGCATGAGCCTGCGTATCGACTGGATCGACATCTTTTCCTTCGCCGACCAGATGCCGCCGTGCATGTACGCCGGGGCGGAAATGGTCGATGGCCAGCTGCAGGGCTGGAGCCGTTATGAAGGTGCCGAGCGCAACCGCCGCTCGCTGATGGCGATCAAGCAGGACGTCAAACTGCTCAACGACAACATCGTCAAATACACCGTGGAAGAAACCCTCAAACGCATCATGGCGCGTCGCGAGCTGCATGCCGAGGCGGTGGATTATTTCCTCCCGCACTATTCCTCCGAGTTCTTCCGCGAGCGCCTGTCTGTGGGGCTGGCCAATGCGGGCCTGCCGATCCCGCAGGAACGCTGGTTTACCAACCTGACCAGCAAGGGTAATACCGGCGCCGCGTCGATCTTTATCATGCTGGATGAGTTGTTCAATGCCGGTAGCCTGCGCAGCGGCCAGCGCTTGCTTTGCTATGTGCCGGAAAGTGGGCGTTTCTCTAGCGCCTTTATGCATCTGACAGTGGTTGGCCAGGACGGTGACAACACATGAAGCTCAATGAGGTTCCCCAGGATCACAGCTCCACTTACGGCGGCCACTGCAAGTTGGTCTACGCGGTAGACGCCAGTGGCCATTACCAGGGCGCGCAGAGTGATGGCTGGGAGCCGGAGGCCTTTGCTACCCAGCTCGCCGTAGCTGAACTGCAGGAGCAGGAAGCTGAGGCCGAAGCGGGCTGGCAGCGCGGCGAGCTGTCGCCGCTGAAGTGCCTGATGTACCGCTATCGTCTGGATGAGCCGGCGTTGGCGCAGATTACCGGGCTATGGCAATGGCGTATTCGCCGGCATTTTCGTCCGGCGATTTACCAGAAATTGTCGGCGGCCATTCTGGCGCGATACGCGGAGGCGTTCGGCCTGCCCGTTGAGCAATTGATTTCTTATCAGAAGGGCATGGCATGAGCAGTTTTCAGCATCAACAGAGCGCCCACTGCGAAAGCGGGGTGATGGCCAGCCTGTTGACCCATGCAGGCTTGCCGATGAGCGAGCCGATGGCCTTCGGTCTGGCCTCGGGCCTGGCGTTCGCCTACCTGCCGATCGTCAAACTCAGCGGTATGCCGCTGATTGCCTACCGCATGCCGCCCAAGCACCTGATCAAGACCCTGAGCAAGCGCCTGGGCGCGCGCCTGCATACACGCACCTTCGGTAACCCCGAGCAAGGCCGTCGCGAGCTGGATGCGGCCTTGGACAGCGGCCGCTTGGCCGGGCTGCAGAGTTCGGTGTTCTGGTTGCCGTATTTCCCGCCGGAGATGCGCTTTCACTTCAATGCGCACAACCTGCTGGCCTATGGTCGCGAGGGTAATGAATACCTGATCAGCGATCCGGTGTTTGAAGAGCCGGTGCGCTGCGCCGTCGAAGACTTGCAGAAGGCGCGCTTCGCCAAAGGTGCACTGGCCGCCAAGGGCCTGATGTACTGGCTAGATGATGTGCCGCTGGAGCAGGACTGGAACAAGCTGATCCGCCAGAGCGTGCTGTCTACCACGCGTATCCTCGACGGCATGCCACTGCCGTGGATCGGTATTCGCGGCATTCAGCATTTGGCCAAGCAGATCGACAAGCTCGATCCGGCGCAGAGCAAATACAACCGCCTGTACCTGACCCATATCGTGCGCATGCAGGAAGAAATAGGCACCGGCGGCGCGGGTTTCCGCTTTATGTATGCGAGCTTTCTGCAGGAAGCCGGCGAGAAGCTTGGCGACAGCACCTTGCAGGAAGCCTCGGCGCAGCTGACCGCCATCGGCGACAATTGGCGCCAGTTTGCCTCGGCCTGTGTGCGCGCCAGCCGCAACAAAGGCGAGACGCCCAACTTCGCGCCCATCGCCGAGAGTCTGCGTGGCATTGCCCTGCAGGAACGCGGGTTGATGAAAGAGCTGGCGGCTTGGAGCAAACGCTAGGGTGGATCGCGCTGTAGCGATCCACCGTTCAACGCCGCTGGTGGATGAAAACGGCGCATCCACCCTACAGCTTGATTCGCAGCACCTCGGTATTGGCGCTTAACTCGGCAAAACTGTTGGCGTAAGCGCCAGCAGTTGCACCTTCCTGCAGCACAGCCTGCACACAAAAATCCCCGTGCTCATCGCACACCAGCAACAACGCCTGCTCGATCAGGCCGTCCTGTAAATCCAGATTGGCCAGCGCTTGTAGCTGCGCCCAGACCTGTTCACCAGCGCCGATAAACAGATTCGGCCCGTCGATACCCAGTTGCTGGGCGATATGAAAGCCGGCGGCGTTGCTTACACTGTTCACGAACTCGAAGGGCTTGGGCTGTTTGTGCTGCACGCACACCGCCTCCAGCAGCGCGCCCATGGTGGCGCGGGCCGGATGCGCCGAGGCCAGGTACAGGCCGCAGTTGTTGCGTACCTGGCTCTTCAGCGGTGCGGCGGCCAGCAAGCATTGCAGAATCAGCCGGTCGATACGCCTTGGCGGGCTGTCCAGCCACTGGCCCAGGGCCGCTTTCAGCTCTTTATCGCTGGTGGCGGCCAGGCCGTGGATCTCGCTGGCTGCGATTACCGGCATGCTGTTTCTCCCGTGCTGCAACCCTGAAGTACCAGGCTGGCGTTATTGCCGCCAAAGCCGAAGAAATTGGTCAGTACCAGGCTGCTGGCTGCAAGAGTTTGCGGTTCTGTACTGAATGGCAGCATCGCTTGGTTGGCGTAGCTCACGCCTGGCAGTGGGCCGTTTTGCAGAGCCTTGAGTAGCAGCAGGCTTTCACTTAAGCCACAGGCGCCCAGGGTATGCCCGAGCCAGGGTTTGAGCAGGCTAAGGGCGGGCATCTGTTTGCCGTACAGCAAGCGCATGCCATTGCTTTCAGCTTCATCGTTGGCGCTGGTAGCCGTGCCGTGCAGTTTCACTAGGTCGATCTGCGCCGCCGTGCAGCCGGCACTACTTAGCGCCTGTTGCATCACCCAGTGGATATGGCTGCCATCCTCGCGGGTGGTGGTCAGGCTGCTGGTGTCGCAGGCGCTAAAGCCGCCGAGCAGGCGGCCCAATGGCGCGTCACCTGGCTCACGGGTGAGCAGGGTGGCAGCATAGGCCTCACCGAGGATCAGGCCGTCGCGTTCGGGGTGAAAGGGCCGGTACTCGCCGCTGGGGCTGGTCAGCATCAGTGCACCGAAACCCTGCATGGCGATAGCGCTGGGCGTCTCGAAACTCAACACCAGGGCACGGACGTACTGGCCGGCGTTGATAAGCCGGGCGCCATAGAGCAGGCCGTTGGCGGCACTGGTGCAGGCGGTGTTCAAGGTAAACGCGGCGGCAAAGCCCCAGCGTTGGCGCAGCTGGTTGGCGAGCAAGTCCAGTGGCGTCGAGTCTTCCGGACGGAACCCCTGCTGCTGGCTGGTCAGGGCTTCCAGTTCGCTGATATCCAGGCTGGTGCTGGCGACGATCAACAGGCAGTCGTCGAGGGCCTGGGGGTGTTCACCGAGGGTTTCGCCGAGCAGGCGATCCAGGCGCTCACTCAGGCGTTCGCCGGTTTTAGCGGCGTACAGATACGTGCGCGGCTCAAGCACTTCATGCAGTACAAAGGGCTCGCCCTGGGGCGGCTGATCGCTTTGCAGGGCGCGGGCGGCGCTGTGCAGGTCTTCACCGAGGGCGCAGTGCAGGGCGGCGCGTTGCAGGTAGATCGGGGTCACTGCTGCTGCCTGATATAGGCGGCGATGCTGGCGATGCTGCCAAGGATACGTCGACCGTCTTTCGCGCCCTCAATACGCACTCCATAGTGCTGTTGCAGGGCCAAGGAGACTTGCAGGGCATCCAGGCTGTCCATGGCGATGCGGCTTTTGCCGCCGAACAGCGGCTCGTCGTCGCTGATGCTCTGCCAGTCGATATCGTCTTCCTTGTCGCACTCGCGGATCAGCAGTTGTTTGAGTTGTTGTTCTAGTAGTGAGTGGTCCATTGCGTGCGCTGTACTCGTCGGGTGAACAGAAGCAGCCCGGCCATGCCGCACACCGCTGCAAACAGCAGCAGGCGCGCGCAGTAGGGGGCGATGTCGGCCAGTGAGCCGTGGCCCACCAGAAGGGTGAGAAAGGCATCCAGTGCCCAGCTCATCGGGGAAACTTCCGCCAGTTGGGCCATGGCCGCCGGCATCACGCTTTTCGGCACCATGATTCCGCCAATCGCGGCCAGCAGGATGTTGATGCCGCCGCCAAGGAGCAGCGCCTGTTCACTGCTACGCGCCAGGGCAGCCAGCAACAGGCCGAGGCTGCAGGTTGCCAGGGCGATACTCAGCGCGAGCAGCGGATAAGCCGCGGCGCTGCCGGGCAAACTCAGGGCGGGCAGGCCAAGCAGCGGCAGACCATAGACGCCGATACCCAGCAGCAGAATGAACTGCAGCAGGTTGATCGCCAGGTACGGCAGCAGCTTGCTCAGCACCAGGGTGCCGAGGTTCAGGCCCAGGCAGCGCAGGCGCAGCAAGGTGCCGCTCTGCTGTTCACGCTGGAAGCCACCGGCCATGGGTAGCACGACGAAGAACATGCCGAAGATCAGCCAGGCCGGCACGCTCAGTTGGGTGGCATTGGCGCGGCCGCTCAGGTCGCCGCTGGCCAGTTGTTCCTGCTCGTCGATCTGGCTCTGGGTGCGTTGTTGCACCAACTGCAGGCGCTCGGCACGGCTTAATTTGGCATCGACCACACCGCTGTCTTCCAGGTAGGCCAGCAGCCGGCTTTGCGCCAGGGCAATGCTCACTGCGCTGTGCAGACGCTGGCGCGACAGCTTGTCGAACTGCGCCGGGAAGCTCAGGCTCGGGCCCTGATGTGGGCTGTCCAGCAGGGTATCGGCGAAGTCTGCGGGCAGCTGCACGCGGGCCAGGCTTTCGCTGCTGTCGTCCAATAGCTGGCTGTCGGGCAGTTGCGCCTGTAGGGCGTCGCGGAAGAACTGGCTGGCGTCGCCCTGTGGTGCGTCGATAAGCAGGCGTAGCGCAGGTGGCTTGTCCTGCATATAGCTGGACATGGCCCCGGCCATCAGCAGCAGAAACAGCGTCGGCATAATAAACAGCACGGCCAACGCATGCGGGTCGCGTAGCAGCAGTAGCACTTCTTTGCGTACCAGCGCCCAGAGCCTCATAGCCGACCTCCGTTCAGGCGCAGGTAGAACTGCTCGAGCGACGGGCGGCCGAAGCGTAGCAGGTTGGGTAGGCCATCCTGCGCAGCAACAAATTCGGTGATCGCCAGCAGCTGTTGGCCATTCAGGGATGCGATACGCAGGCCCTTGGGTAGCACTTCGGCCGTCAGTTGCAGGCTCGCGAGCAGTTCGATAAGACCTATCGGTATGGCGTCCGGCCATTCCAGCAGCAGACCGTGGTCGTCACCGAGCAGCTGACGTTTTTCCAGGTCCAGGCGTACCTGACCTTCGTGCAGCAGCAGAATGCGCTGGGCGACCCGCTCGACTTCTTCCAGATAGTGGCTGGTGTAGATCACCGCCTTACCATCGGCTGTCAGCTGCTCCACGGCAGCCAGCAGCTGTTGGCGACTCGCGGCGTCGACGCCCACGGTAGCTTCATCGAATAAATAGAGATCAGCGGGTTGCAGCAGGCCGATAGCGAAGTTCAAGCGCCGTTGTTCGCCGCCGGAGAGTTGCTCGCTGCGCCGCGTCAGCTTGTCTCCCAAGGCGCAGATATCGATGCACTGCTGCAGGCGCTGACGGCGTTCGGCGCCGCGCAAGCGATACAGGTCGGCAAATAATTCGAGGTTCTCGCCCACCTTGAGCCCGGCATAGAAGGCCAGCTGCTGCGGTACCAGGCCGAGCCTTGGCTGGCCTTCCCAGTGCAGCTCACCCTGTTGCAGCGTGAGCACGCCACTGAGTAGCGATAGCAGGGTGGTCTTGCCGGCGCCGTTACTGCCGAGTAGGCCGAGGCATTCGCCGGCCTGTAGCTGCAGGTCGATACCCTGCAGCGCGGCGCGGCTTGCGCCTGGGTAGCTGTGCGTGACGTGGCGAAGTTCAAGCATGGATCAACACCAGCAGCAGTTTGCCGTCGAGCAGTAGCTGCTCGTCATTGTGGATGCTGAAGGCATACAGCGCGCCGGCCGGGCTTAGCGCCTCTTGCTGGGCGCTGACCTGCAATGCGCCGCTGCGCTGCGTCGGTTCATGGTGTAGCTGCAGTTGCGAGAGCTTGCCGACCAGGGCCATTTCAATGGCACTGGCATCGCCGTATAAGGCACCATGCGCGGCGCACAACTGAGCGGCTGCTTCGAACAGCAGGCAGGGTGAGGCATTGGCCCCAAAGGTCTCGAGAAAGCGCCAGGCACTCAGACCCTGGATACTCAGGCTGTCATGCGCCAACAGGCCATCCAGCCAGAGGGCTGGGCCTTGGTGGGGCAGCAGGCTGTGCAGTTGAGTGCGATCCATTGCGGGCGGCCGAGGCAAAGAGGCCGGCAGTGTAACAGAGGGGCTGCAGGTCACGCAGCGCCTGGCCTTGAAGGGCTAACGGACAGAGTAGGAGACGGCTTTATGGTGTGGTTGCAGGGGTTGGCTTTTGCGCTGGGTACACTGCTGCTGCTGGCGCTGTCCTGGCGGGTACTGCTACGGCCGCAGTCTCACGGCTTTTACCGGTTCTTCGCCTGGGAGGCGATTCTGGCTTTGCTGGTGCTGAACGGGCCGGTCTGGTTTGTCGACCGCTTTGCCCTGCATCAGCGTCTGTCCTGGGCGCTGCTGTTTGCATCCTTGCTGCTGCTGTTTACCGGCCTCTATCAGCTACGCCGTATGGGGCGCCCTGATGGGCAGCGCACGGACGCCGAGCTATTCGCTTTCGAGCGCACCTCGCAACTGGTGACTAGCGGCATCTTCCGCGTTATCCGCCATCCGCTGTACGCCTCGTTGCTGTTGCTGGCTTGGGGCGTGGCCTGCAAGCAACCCAATGGCTTGAGTCTGGCGCTGGCACTGCTGGCCAGCCTGGCACTCTGGCTGACCGCCAAGCGCGACGAAGCCGAGTGTCTGCAGCAGTTTGGCGAGGCGTATCGCGACTATATGCAGCGCAGCAGGATGTTTATCCCCTGGCTGTTTTAATTAGTAGCTGGGCCGTTATTGCCACTTCAGGCGCGCCAGCTTCCATTCATCACCCTCCAGCCACCACTCCATTTCCACAAGGAAATGACGGGCACTATCCGGGATCACGCTTTCGGCGCCGACCAAGGCAACCTGGGCCTCGGTAAAGCCTTTCTCGCGATAGGTTTCGTGGACGTAGCTGGCTTTGCTCAGGGCCAGCACTTCGACGTTCTTGTGGCGCATAAACAGCAGCAACATGGTGCGCTGCGCCCACTCACGGTCGAACTCGCCCTGGGCCGAGAACTGCGGGTGCAGCTGGTCGAGTACCGCGCTGGTGTTCTTCGCTTCCAGGTTGTCCTGCAGTTGTTGCACGGCTGCTTCCAGCGCTGCCTGCGGATCGTCCTTGGCGCCGCAACCTGTGAGTAGGGTGCAAAACATTAGGAAAGCTAAGGCAAATATCCTTGTTGGCATGCTGAACTCCTTTTTCATGGTTATGATGCCCGGCAGAGCGTCAAGCGGTTGCGTCTGCAGTTGTCCTGCGCAAGGCTGTCAACGTTACGCCACGCATTATTCAGGTCAAGTCAGGAGCATGCTATGCAGACCTTGTATCCGGAGATTAAACCCTACGCCCGTCATGAGCTGGCGGTGCAGGCGCCGCACGTGCTGTATGTCGACGAAAGCGGTTCGCCGGATGGCTTGCCTGTGGTGTTCATCCACGGCGGGCCGGGTGCCGGGTGCGACGCTGCTAGCCGGCGCTATTTCGACCCCAACCTGTATCGTGTTATCACGTTCGATCAGCGTGGTTGTGGCCGTTCCACCCCGCACGCGAGCCTGGAAAACAACACCACTCAGGCGCTGATCGCCGATATGGAGCAGATCCGCGAGCACCTCGGCATCGATAAGTGGGTGCTGTTCGGCGGCTCCTGGGGTTCGACCTTGGCGCTGGCCTACGCCCAGACCCATCCGCAGCGTGTGCATGGCCTCATCTTGCGCGGCATCTTTCTTTGCCGCCCGCAGGAGATCAGCTGGTTCTATCAGGCCGGCGCCAGTCGTTTGTTCCCCGATTATTGGGAAGATTACCTAGCGCCCATACCGGCGAATGAGCAGGATAATTTGGTACAGGCCTTCTACAAACGCCTGACTGGGCCCGACCAGATCGCCCAGATGCATGCAGCCAAGGCCTGGTCGACCTGGGAAGGCCGCACCGCCACCCTGCGCCCCAACCCGCAGGTGGTCGACCGTTTCAGCGACAGTCATCGCGCGCTGTCGATTGCCCGTATCGAATGCCATTACTTCGTCAACAATGCCTTCCTCGAAACCGATCAGCTGCTGCGTGATATGCCGAAGATCGCCCATCTTCCGGGGGTTATCGTGCACGGCCGTTATGACGTGATCTGCCCGCTGGACAACGCTTGGGCGCTACATCAGGCCTGGCCGAACAGTGAGTTGCAGATCATTCGCGATGCCGGCCATTCGGCAGCGGAAACCGGGATTACCGATGCGCTGGTGCGCGCCGCTGATGAGTTGGCGCATCGCTTGCTCAACCTGGCGCCGGACGAAGCATGAAGGCACTGATTCAGCGGGTGCGTGGCGCCCGAGTAGAAGTAGACGGCGAAGTGGTCGGTGCGATTGATCAGGGCCTGCTGGCGCTGGTCGGTGTTGAGCCGCAGGACACTCCGGCCAGCGTCGAGAAAATCCTGCACAAACTGCTCAATTACCGCGTTTTCAGCGATACGGCCGGCAAGATGAATCTGTCGCTCAGCGATATTGGTGGCGGCTTGCTGCTGGTCTCGCAATTCACCCTGGCCGCCGACACCAAGAGTGGCCTGCGCCCAAGCTTTTCCAGTGCTGCGCCACCAGCGCTGGGCGCGGAACTGTTCGACCTGCTGGTTACTCAGGCCCGCAGCAAACACCCGCAGGTTGCCACCGGCCAATTCGGTGCCGATATGCAGGTGCATCTGATCAATGACGGGCCGGTGACCTTTCTGCTGTAGAGCTAGCAGGCCGCTGAAAACTACCTGCTAGCGCGCCAGGGCTTCGGCGACGAAGTCCAGGCGATCCTGACCGAAGTGCATCTCGCTGCCGATAAAGAAGGTCGGCGCGCCAAATACGCCGCGTTTGATCGCCTCTTCGGTGGTGGCCTTGAGCCGTTCCTTGACTGCTTCGTCGCTGACCAGGCGCTCGAACTCGGCGGGCTCGAAGCCTGCTGCGCTCAGCACTTCGGCGACTACTTCGGGCTTGCCGAGGTCTTTCTGTTGCACCCACAGCGCTTCGAAGATGGTTTTTAGATAGTGCTCGAAGCGCTCGCTGCCCTGGTAACCGGCTGCGCCGCGCATCAGCGTCAGGGTGTTGATCGGGAAACTCGGGCTAAAGGCCATCGGCACACCGTAGTGACTGGCGAAACGCGCCAGGTCCTTGAGCATCCAGGCGCCCTTGCTCGGAATCATGACCGGCGACTGGTTACCGGTGGCCTTGAATACGCCGCCAAGCAGCATCGGTCGCCAGACGATCTGCGCGCCGGCCTTGTCGGCAATACGCGGCAACTGAGTCCAGGCTAGGTAGCTGGCTGGGCTACCGAAATCAAAAAAGAACTCTACGCTTTTGCTCATTGCATGCTCCTTCGGGAGGTCTTGTTCTTGGGCGAGCGCAGCTGCGGCTAGAACGTCTCAGACCAGGGCCGCAGATCCAGCTCATGCACCCAACAATCGCGCGGTTGGCAATGGATCTGCCAGTAGGTCTCGGCGATATGCTCAGGGTTGAGGATGCCATCCTGTTCCTTGAGCTGATAGAGCTGAGGAAAGGTGTCGCGGATAAACGCGGTATCGATGGCGCCGTCGATGATCGGGTGGGCGACATGGATGCCCTGGGGGCCGAGTTCGCGGGCCATGCTTTGGGCCAGGGCGCGCAGGGCGAACTTGGCGCTGGCGAAGGCGGAAAAATTCGCCCGGCCGCGCAAGGAAGCGGTGGCGCCGGTAAAGATGATCGTGCCCTGGCCGCGCGGCAGCATCACCTTGGCGGCTTCACGACCGGTGAGAAAACCGGCCAGGGCGGCCATTTCCCAGACTTTGCGATACACCCGCTCAGTGGTTTCAGTGATGGAGAATTGCACATTGGCGCCGATGTTGAACACCACGGCATGCAGCGGGCCGACTTCGCGTTCGATGGTGGTAAACAGCTCGATCACCTGCCCTTCGACTCGCGCATCGCAGCCAAAGGCGCGGGCAGTACCACCGGCTGCTTCGATATCCGCCACCAGCGTACCGAGCTTGTCGGCATTGCGCCGTGCCACGCAGGCGACATAGCCCTCGCGGGCGAAGCGTTTGGCGATGGCGCTGCCGGTGGCATCACCAGCGCCTACTACCAGAATTGCTTTGCGTTCGGTCATTACAATCTCCATCAGTTCTATTTTGGAACCTGGCCTGATAGTCGGTTCCATTTTGGAACCTGTCAAGCTATGGTGAGCCGTCGCTGTTGGAGACTGGTTTATGCGTTGGGAAGAACTTGAGCAACAACCCTGCTCCCTGGCCCGCACCCTGTCGGTGGTGGGTGACCGTTGGACGCTGCTGGTGCTGCGCGAAAGTTTTCTTGGTATCCGCCGTTTCGACGAGTTCGAGAAACGCCTGGGGATTACCCGTCACGTGCTGGCCGAGCGGCTGAAAAAGCTGGTGGAAGCCGGGGTGCTGGACAAGGTGGCCTATCAGCAGCGGCCCTTGCGTGAGGAATATTGCCTGAGCGCCAAGGGCCGTGATCTGTACCCGGCCATCATGGCGCTAGTGCATTGGGGTGACCAGCATATGAGCGGCGCGGAAGGCGCACCGATTCGGCATATTCATCGGGGCTGCGGGCAGCCGATGCATGGCGTGCTGGTGTGCTCGGATTGCGGTGAGCCGCTGGTGCCGAGGGATGTTCTGCTGGAGGAGGCGCCTGCGCTCAAGGGCCAGCTACTGCCGGCGCACTGGCACGTTCTTGAGGTTGGAGAGAACCTGTAGGAGCACGCCATGCGTGCGAGCGTTTTCCCCGATACCACCACTCGCGGGCATGGCCCGCTCCTACGGAGTCGGTGTTCGCTTAGAACAGTCGCGCCAGCAAGGCGGTAACCGCCGTCTCGACTCGTAGAATCCGCGCGCCCAGTTGCACCGGCTGCAGGCCAGCTTCCTGCAGCTTGTCCACTTCATAGGGAATCCAGCCGCCTTCCGGCCCGATGGCCAATGTGACGGCCTGTTCGACGGCACGTGGGCAGGCCGGGTAGTCGCCAGGATGGCCGACCAGGCCCATTGTGCCGGCGGCGATGCTGGGCAGCTGGTCTTCGACAAAGGGCTTGAAGCGTTTCTCGATAATGACTTCCGGCAATACGGTATCGCGGGCCTGTTCCAGGCCGAGGATCAGCTGTTCGCGAATCGCCGCCGGTTCGAGGAAGGGCGTCTGCCAGAAGCTTTTCTCTACCCGGTAGCTGTTCAGCAGAATCAGCCGAGGTACGCCCATGCTGCTGACGGTTTGCAGCACGCGCCGCAGCATCTTCGGCCGGGGCAAGGCGAGCAGCAGGGTCAGTGGCAGTTTTTCAGGCGGCGCTTGGTCGAGTTGCACGACAAGCTCGGCCTGCTCGGCATCCAGGCGCAGTAACTGGCCGCTGCCCATTGCGCCATTCAGCCGGCCAACGCGCAGGCTGTCGCCAGCTTCGGCGCGGTGCACTTCATGCAGATGCTTGAGGCGGCGGCCGCTTAGCAGCACGCGGTCAGCGGCGATAAAGTCGCCGTCTTCGAGGAGCAGCAGGTTCACGGTTGTGCGGCGGGCGGCTGATCGTTGGAGGCGCTGTCGGCTTCAGCCGCTGCTTCCTCATCGGCGCGGCGCTTGACCAGGCTGCCGCACAGCAGGCCGGCTTCAAACAGCAGCCACATGGGCAATGCCAGCAGGGTCTGCGAGAACACATCCGGCGGGGTCAACACCATGCCGACGACAAAGCAGCCAACGACTACATAGGGTCGGCTTTTACGCAGGGTGGCGACATCGACAACGCCGATCCAGATCAGCAGAAAGGTGGCAATCGGGATCTCGAACGCCACGCCGAAGGCAAAGAACAGGGTCAGGACGAAATCCAGGTACTGACCGATATCGGTCATCATCTCCACGCCTTCCGGGGTCACGCTGGCGAAGAAGCCGAACATGATCGGGAATACCACGAAGTAGGCGAAGGCCATGCCCGCGTAGAACAGCAGAATGCTGGATATCAGCAGCGGTACGGCGATGCGCTTTTCATGCTTGTACAGCCCCGGTGCGATAAAGCCCCAGATCTGATGCAGGATGATAGGAATCGCCAGAAACAGCGCGACCATCAGCGTCAGCTTGAACGGCGTGAGGAACGGCGAGGCCACCCCTGTGGCGATCATGGTCGCACCTTCCGGTAGGTAGGCGCGCAACGGCGCGGCGACCAGCGCGTAGATGTCCTGGGAGAAATAGAACAGCCCGGCAAACAACGCGAAGACCGCCGCCACAATACGTAGCAGGCGTGTGCGCAGTTCGGTCAGGTGGGAGACCAGGGGCATTTCCTGATCGCTGTCCGGTCGTTGGCTCATGGCTGCGGGCTTTTATCCTGGCGGGTGCTGCTATCAGTGGTGGTAGCCGGCTCTGCTGCGGGGGGCGCGGCAGGGCTGGGTTCAGTGAGGGTGCTGAGCGGTGCGTTGAGGTTTTGCTTCATCGCGTTCATTTCCCGCTCAAGCTCGAGGATCTGCTCATTATGCAGCTGGCGGCGAATTTCATCCGCGCCAATCTCACGCTCAACCTCTGCCTTGATCGCACTGAAGCTGCGCTTGATCCGACCGATCCACAAACCGGCAGTGCGAACTGCACCGGGCAGACGATCAGGCCCTAGGACTACCAGGGCTACCACGGCGATCAGCAGCAACTCGGTAAAGCCGATATCGAACATGGCTTAGTCTTTTTTCGCCGGTTCTTCGACCTTGCGCGCTTGGGCATCGATGGTCTGGCCCTTTGGCTCTTCCACGGCCGGCTTTTCTTCTTCGCTGCCCATGGATTTCTTGAAGCCCTTGATCGCATCACCGAGATCGGAGCCCAGGCCTTTAAGGCGCTTGGTGCCGAACAGCATGACCACGATCAACAGGATGATCACCAGTTGCCAGATGCTAATGCCACCGAATCCCATAACGCGTACTCCGTAGTAAGAGGTTGATCAGTTTTGCGGGCGCGAGGCTTTTTCCGCGTGCCCGGACAAGCCGAAACGCCGGTCCAGTTCGTCCAGTACCGCCTGAGGATGCTGGCCGAGTGCGGCGAGCATGACCAGGCTGTGGAACCACAGGTCGGCGGTTTCATAAATTACATCGCTGCAGTCACCGCTGACGGCAGCATCCTTGGCGGCGAGGATGGTTTCCACCGACTCTTCACCGACCTTTTCCAGAATCTTGTTCAGGCCCTTGTGGTATAGGCTGGCGACATACGAACTGTCGGCAGCCGCGCCTTTGCGCGACTCCAGCACGTCGGCCAGGCGGCTGAGGGTGTCGGTCATGGCCGTGTCACTCATGGTTGTGTCCTGCGGCATAGATGGCGTGCGGGTCTTTTAGCACCGCGTCGACGGTTTTCCACTCGGCGTTGTCGTACACCCGGTAGAAGCAGCTTTCGCGGCCGGTGTGGCAGGCGATGCCGCCCAGTTGCTCGACCATCAGGATGATCACGTCAGCATCGCAGTCCAGACGCAGTTCGTGCAGCTTTTGCACATGGCCGGACTCCTCGCCCTTGCGCCACAGCTTGCCACGCGAGCGTGACCAGTAGATGGCGCGCTGCTCGGTGGCGGTCAGGGCCAGGGCTTCACGGTTCATCCAGGCCATCATCAGCACGCGGCCGGTTTTGTGGTCCTGGGCGATGGCCGGCACCAGGCCGTCCGCGTTCCAGTTGATTTCGTCGAGCCAGTCATTCATTGCAAGTTCCGCCCATATCGGGCTGTCTGATTCGGAAAGCTAGTGTGCCAGTGCGCACCCGGTGTGGCTATCGGCGCAGTACCAGATAGAGGCCGCCGGCGAGCATCAGCCAGCTCGGCCAGGCCACCAGGCTCAGCAGCAGGCCCTGGCTGGCGGCACCGCCGATCAGTGCTGCGCCGAGCAAACGAACCGGCCATTGGCGGCTTGGCGCAGGCTGTTGCTGACGGCTGGCCGGTTGCTGGTTGAGACGTTCCAGGGTTTCACGGGCGATCTGCGACAGGTGCGGGACTTGCTCGGCCTGCAGTTGCAGGTTGCGCAGCAACTGCAGTGGGCTGATGCGCTCACGCATCCAGCGCTCGAGGAACGGCTGGGCGGTGCTCCACAGATCCAGATCGGGGTACAGCTGGCGGCCCAGGCCTTCGATATTCAGCAGGGTTTTTTGCAGCAGCACCAGCTGCGGCTGCACTTCCATATTGAAGCGTCGCGCGGTTTGGAACAGGCGCAGCAGCACCTGGCCAAAGGAGATGTCCTTCAGCGGCTTCTCGAAAATCGGCTCGCACACCGTGCGGATCGCCGCCTCGAAGTCATTGATCTTGGTTTCTGCCGGCACCCAGCCAGAGTCGATATGCAACTGCGCCACACGACGGTAATCGCGCTTGAAGAAGGCAATCAGGTTGCGCGCCAGGTAGTCCTGATCTTCGGCGGTAAGGCTGCCGATAATGCCGCAGTCGATGGCGATGTACTGCGGGTTCCAAGGCGTGCGGGTACTGACGAAGATATTGCCGGGGTGCATGTCGGCGTGGAAGAAGCTGTCGCGGAACACCTGGGTGAAGAAAATCTCCACGCCACGCTCGGCCAGCAGTTTCATATCGGTGCGCTGGTCGGCCAGGGTTTCCAGGTCGGTGACCTGAATACCGTAGATGCGCTCCATCACCAGCACTTTCGGCCGGCAATAGTCCCAGTACACCTGCGGCACATAGAGCAGCGGCGAGCCTTCAAAGTTGCGCCGCAGCTGGCTGGCGTTGGCGGCCTCGCGCAGCAGGTCGAGTTCGTCGTAGATGGTCTTTTCGTAGTCGCTGACCACTTCCACCGGACGCAGTCGGCGGGCATCGGCGGAGGCGCGCTCGGCCAGTTTGGCCAGCAGGAACAGCCAGGCGATGTCCTGTTCGATTACCGGTTTCAGACCCGGACGAATCACCTTGACCACCACTTCTTCGCCGCTTTTCAGCTGCGCGGCATGCACCTGGGCGACGGAGGCCGAGGCCAGTGGTTGAGCGTCAAAGCGGGCAAACACCTCGCTGACCTTGGCCCCCAACTGGGACTCGATCAGCGCCTGCGATTGCGCGGGGTCGAAGGGTGGTACCTGGTCTTGCAACTTGGCCAGCTCATCGGCGATATCGGTCGGCAACAGGTCGCGGCGGGTGGAAAGCAGCTGGCCAAACTTGATAAAGATCGGCCCCAGTTCCTCCAGCGCCAGGCGCAGGCGTGCACCGCGCGACAGCAACAAGTCGCGGCGTGGCAGCCAGCGCCAGGGCAAAACATAGCGCAGCACGCGCGCCCATAAGGGCAGCGGCAGGGCAAATAACAGGTCGTCCAGCTGGTAGCGGATGACTACGCGCTGGATACGTAACAGGCGACGAACGGCAAGCAGCTTCATGCGATGGGCTTATGGCGTTGGGCGAAGCGCTCGATGCGCGCGTCGAGTCGGTCGAGGGACAGCTTAAGGTGGTCCAGTTCGGCGAAGCGCGCATCGGCTTCGCGCTGGCCGACCAGGCTGCGGGATTCTTCGCTGAGGTAATCGGCCAGGTTCAAGCGCAGGCTGTCGAGGGTCTGGCTGGTCCAGCTGACGCGGCTGCGCAAATGGCCGCCGAGCAGCTGGCTACCGATCGGGCCGAGCCAACGCGACAGTTCGTACTCCCAGTCCAGTTCAAGGTCCTGAAGGATTCCGGCCAGCTCCAGCAGGGCGGCGCTGTCGCCATCCAGACTGACGTCCGGGCTATGCAGGATGCTGGTCTTGTCCTTGCTGGTGGCCAGGCGCAGCAGGCTGGCGGCGGGTGCGCGCAGGTGGCAGTCAGCTTCGCCTGCCCACTGTGCGGCTAATTGCAGGCCGCTGGCGCTGGGCAATATAAACAGCTGCAGATTGGGTGCGGCGCATTCGACGGCAATCACCCGGCCGCTCAAGCGCGCCAGGCGTGGCAGCGCGGTGCTGTCCATGGCCAATACGCGATTGAGGCCGAGTTCGACCCCGGCCAGTAGCCCGGTGAGGATCATCAGGGCTTGATGCCGCGGTGCAGGGCGACGATGCCGCCGGTCATGTTGTGGAAGGTCACACGCTCGAAGCCGGCTTCAACCATCATCGCCTTGAGTGTGTCCTGATCCGGGTGCATACGGATCGACTCGGCCAGGTAGCGGTAGCTCTCGGCGTCGTTGGTGATCAGCTTGCCGGCCAGCGGCATGAACTTGAACGAGTAAGCGTCGTAGAACTTCGACAGCAACGGGCTGGACGGTTTGGAGAACTCCAATATCAGCAGGCGGCCGCCGGGCTTGAGAACGCGTAGCATCGAACGGATGGCGTCTTCCTTATGCGTCACATTGCGCAGACCGAAGGCGATGGTCACCACATCGAAATGATTGTCCGGGAACGGCAGTTTTTCCGCATCGGCCTGAACGAAGCTGACATTGCCGGCCACGCCCTTGTCGAGCAGGCGATCACGGCCGACGCGCAGCATCGATTCGTTGATGTCGGCCAGCACCACTTCGCCGGTCGGGCCGACCAGGCTGGAGAATTTGCGGGTCAGGTCGCCCGTGCCACCGGCGATATCCAGCACCCGGTTACCGCTGCGCACACCAGACAGTTCGATAGTGAAGCGCTTCCACAGGCGGTGCATACCGCCGGACAGCACGTCGTTCATCAGGTCGTATTTGGCCGCCACGGAGTGGAACACTTCGGCGACTTTCTCCGCCTTCTGGCTTTCCGGCACGCTCTGGAAACCAAAGTGCGTGGTGGGTTCGCTGTCGCTGCTCTTGCGCGGATCGTTCATCGTGGCCTTTCCTAAAACACAGAGGCTGCATCTAAAGTGGCGGCCATTCTAAACCCAAAAAGCCCCGCTGGGTTTGGGCCTTGCGCGGCAAACAACAAAGTTGTGCGGCCTACTGAATGCGGGAGTTGCTTGCAGCTTGCGGCCTGTAGCCTTGCTATAGTCGCAGCGACTTAAGGTCGCAGTTAACTGGCGAGGAGAAATGCCATGGCCAAGATCACCATCGAACGTCCCCACTCCCTGGGGCGCGAAGCCGCCCGGGAAAAAGCCGAGCAATTGGCCGAGCGTCTGGCGCGCGAGTACGACGTGCGTTATCGCTGGAACGGCGACAACCTGGAGTTCAAGCGCAGCGGTGCGGATGGGCGTATTGAAGTGCATGAGCACAGCGTGCGCGTGCAGCTCAGTCTGGGGCTGTTGTTGTCGGCGATGAGCAGCAGCATCAAGCGTGAGATTGAAGAGGTGCTGGACAAGAATCTGCAGGCTTGAGGTGCTGTTTAGAATTGCCCTTGGCAATTTTTGATGGCCTGCCATCCCTGGCGGCCACCCTGCGGGCCGTCGCTGCGCGACGTTAAAAACTGCTCCAGGCAGTTTTTTCTTACGCTTAGTATGCGGTTTCTAATTTTCATCGATACCGTGCTCCTAAGCCTGCATTCCGTGGGCGTTTCCTCGAAACACTTAGAGTGAGGTGCACCATGTCGAAAGTTGCCGTTAAAAAGAAAGCCGTCGTTGAAGAAACCAGCAGCGTGCTGAGCGACGCAAAAGTTTACGCCCGCAAAATCTGGCTGGCAGGTCTGGGCGCTTACGCCAAAGCCGGTCAGGAAGGTTCCGAGTACTTCAAAGAACTCGTGAAGAGCGGCGAAGGCGTTGAAAAACAAGGCAAAAAACTGGTCAACGAACAAGTTGAAGCAGCCAACAGCCAGATCGACAGCGTTAAGAGCACTGTCACCAGCAATGTCAGCAGCGTGAAAGGCAAGTTTGAAGTGCAGATCGACAAAATCGAGAAAGCCTTCGATAACCGTGTAGCCAGCGCACTGAACCGCATTGGTATCCCTTCCAAGCAGGATGTTGAAGCACTCTCTGCTAAGCTGGATGAGCTGAGCGCGTTGCTCGAGCACGTCGCGCGTACCAAGTAAGGAGAGCAGGATGGCTGTCAAAAAGAAAACCGAAAAGCAAACCACTTCCTGGATCGGCGAAGTAGAAAAATACTCGCGTCAAATCTGGTTGGCTGGTTTGGGTGCCTACTCCAAGGTCAGCAAGGACGGCAACAAGCTGTTCGACACGCTGGTCAAGGATGGCGAAAAAGCTGAGAAGCAAGCCAAGACCGAAGTCGACAAGCAAGTTGGCGCAGTGAAGACCAATGTGGGTTCGAAGGTAGACACTGCCAAATCGAAAGTCGATGAAGTAAGAGGCAAGGCTATTGGCAAGTGGGGCGAGCTGGAAGAAGCCTTCGACAAGCGTCTGAACAATGCCATTTCGCGTCTTGGTGTACCGAGCCGCAACGAAGTGAAAGCGCTCAACGCCAAGGTTGAAAGCCTTACCAAGCAGATCGAGCAACTGACCGGCGTTTCGGTCAAGTCGGTCAAACCGGCGGTCAAGAAGGTGGCTGCCAAGCCTGCTGCTAAACCTGCGGCCAAGCCGGTTGCCAAAGCCGCAGCTAAACCAGCTGCTAAGCCTGCGACCAAAGCTGCTGCCAAGCCTGCCGCTAAACCGGTAGCCAAGGCTGCGGCCAAACCAGCAGCTAAACCTGCTGTCAAAGCCGCCGCTAAGCCTGCTGCCAAACCAGCGGCGAAAGCTGCTGCCAAGCCAGCTGCTAAACCAGCCGCCAAGGCGCCAGCCAAGCCGGCCGCAGCTAAGCCTGCAGTTGCCAAACCAGCTGCTGCTCCTGTAGCTGCTGCACCTGCGCCGGCCGCTGCACCTGCTGCACCCGTGACACCTGCCGCCCAGTCGTAAGACGCGCAGCAGTCAACGCAAACGCCCGGCCAAGTGCCGGGCGTTTGCGTTTATACGTGCGGGTTAATCTTCCAGGTAGCGCTGCGCCAGGTGTTCGGCGGCGTAGCGTGATTCTTCGGCCAGGTGCGGGGCCACCAGCATCATGACCTGATAGACCACTAGGCGACTCTCGGCTTCGCGGCCGATGATGCGTTGGTAGTCCAGCGAAAAAAGCAGGGTTAGAGTGATTTGCTCAACCAGCTGGCCCAGCGCCTGTGTATCGCTGTGCAACTGGCCATCGAGCTGCAGTTGTGCAAGCAGTTCGGCCAAGGTGCGTTTCAAGCTGTTGAGCCAGTGGCGTATACCGCGTTCCAGTTTCGGCAGGCGGCTGGTTAGGTTGGATAGGTCCTGGAACAGGAAGCGGTAGTGCGCCAGGCGCTCGACGATCAGGTGCAGAAACAGCCAGTAGTCTTCTACATCCAACTGCACGTCTTCTGGCGGCGATAGCAGCGGCGCGAGCTCGGCTTGAAAGCGCTCGAACAGGCCGAGGATCAGCGGCTCCTTGCCGTGGAAGTGGTAGTACAGGTTGCCCGGGCTGATGCCCAGTTCGTTGGCGATTTCCAGGGTTGAAACATTTGGCTCGCCCTTCTGGTTGAACAGCAGCAGGGCACATTCCAGGATTCTGTCGCGGGTTTTCATCCGGTCTTCTTATTCTGGCCGCGGGAAGGCTGACGATACCTGGCCGCAATAGCTTGCGGCCAGTCTGATCATGCGTAGCTTGGCGTTTTAGCGCACATGCACATAGGTGCCGGGAGCTGCTTCCATAGCTGGGTAGTGGCGGTTGCCGAGTGCCATCTGGGTGTCCTTTTGCTCGCCCGAGCGTTCCTGCATCCAGCTTAACCATACCGGCCACCAACTGCCTTGTACGTGCTTGGCGTCGTGGTACCAGGCGCGCGGGTCGCCGGTGAGTTTGGGGTTTTCCAGGTAGTTGGATTTGGGGTTGCCCGGCGGGTTGAGAATGCTCTGAATATGCCCGCTGTTGGATAGGATAAAACGCCGGTCACCGCCCAGTAGCAGGGTCGAGCGATACACTGCATCCCAGGGCGTGATGTGGTCGTTGATCCCGGCAACGCTGAAACTGTCCACCGTGACCTTCTGTAGATCGACCGGCGTGCCGCAGACTTCCAGGCCGCGTGGATGGGTCAGCGGGTTGTGCTTGAAGAAGTCGATCAGGTCGCCATGCAGGGCAGCCGGCAGGCGGGTGTTGTCGTTGTTCCAGTAGAGGATATCGAAGGCCGGTGGCTGCTTGCCGAGCAGGTAGTTGTTGATCCAGTAATTCCAGATCAGATCATTCGGGCGCATCCAGGCGAACACGCGCGCCATATCGCGGCCATCCAGTACGCCCTGCTGATAGGAGCGGCGCTTGGCGGCCTCAAGCGTCAGCTCGTCGGCAAATAGCATGGCCGGGCTGTCGATCTGACTGTCCAGCAGGCTGACCATATAGGTGGCACTGGCCACCTTGCGCAGCTGACGCTTGGCTTGCAGGTGGCCCTGCAAGGCGGCAATGGTCAGGCCGCCGGCGCAGGCGCCGAGCAGGTTGACGTCCTTGCTACCGGTGATCTCACGGCAGGCGTCGATGGCGACTTCAAGTGCTTCCACGTAGCTCGACAAGCCCCACTCGCGGTGCCGTGGATCGGGGTTACGCCAACTGATGACAAAGACCTGCAGGCCGTTTTTCAAGGCGTACTGAACGAAGCTCTTCTCGCTGGAGAGGTCGAAGATGTAGAACTTGTTGATTTGCGGCGGCACGATCAGCAGCGGCTTGGCGTACTGTTTTTCGCTCATCGGCTTGTACTGAATCAGCTCCAGCAGCTCGCTGCGAAACACCACGGCGCCGTTGGTGGTGGCCAGGTTGCGGCCGACTTCGAACGCCTTCTTGCTGACCTGGCTGGGCATGCCGTCGTTATTCACCAGGTCATCGAACAGATGCGTCACGCCCTTGAGCAGGCTACTGCCGCCGGTGTTGAACAACTCCTTGATCACCTGCGGGTTAAGCAGGGTGTTGCTGGGGGCCAGGGCATCGCCCAGCAGAGTGGCGACAAAGCGCGCGCGGGCGCGGTCGTCGGCATCCAGGTTGCTCTCGTCGATCCAGTTGTTCAGCTGTTTCTGGCAGGCCATATAGGCTTGCAGGCTGCGGCTATAGATTGGATTGTCACGCCAGGTCGGGTCAGCGAAGCGCGGGTCTTGCGGGTTGACCTTGAACGGCTTGTCGCCCATCAGCACGCGGCCCAGTTGACCACCCAGCGCGGCGACATGCCGGGCGCTGTGAATGGGTTGCTTGATTCCTTGCAGGGCCAGGCCTCGCAGGGTGGATAGCAGGTCCCGGCCGCGCAGACCGACCACTGCGTTTTGGGCATTCATCACGCTGCTGCGTACCGGCAGGGCGCGTTTGGCAGGTTGGTCTCGCATTGGGCAACACTCCGTCGTCAAACCGTGAGACTTGATAAGCAGCAAGGCTTATACCAATGCGCGCGCATGTGCGTTCCAGACTGCCGCGCGCCAAGTCCCAGGTAATACAACGTGCCCGAAAGTGGGTCAAGCACTGTGCTTTCGGCACAGCCTCAGGGCGCGCTGTTGAGGCGCTTGCCCAGGTACGGTGCGCTTAGCCGAGAGTCCGGGCTGGCGCGGGCTGCGGATGCATGATCGCGCGCTGACGTTCTTCCTCGAGAAATTTCATTATGATCGGTGCCACCGCTTCGGCGCGGGTCACCAGGAACAGGTGGCCATCGTCGATCACGTGCAATTCCGAGTTGGGGATGCGCCAGGCCAGCAGGCGCATGTTGACCAGCGGGATCAGCGGATCGTCGTCACCGGCCATCACCAGCGTCGGTTGGCGAATCTTGTGCAGCCAATGGATGCTGGTCCAGCCTAATCCTGCGAACAGCTGCCAGTAGTAGCCCATCTTGCCACCCGAGCGGACTTTACTGGCATGCGCCAGGGCCAGTTTCGGGTCGCGGCGGAAGGCGCCACCGTAGATTTCCGGGGCAATCTGCACTCCATAGGACGGCTGCACATAACGCCGTGGGCTGGCCATGCACCAGAGCACCTTGGGTTTGCCGGGAATCATCACCGCGCCGGCCGAAGTGGCCGCGAGGATCAGTTTCTTGCAGCGCTCGGGGTAATCGTGGGCGAACTGCTGCGCCAGTGCTCCACCCCAGGACACGCCAATCGCATTGACCTGGCCATAATCGAGGTAATCGAGCATGCGCGCGGCCAGCTTGGCCAGGCCAGGGAAGCGGTACGGCGTACTGGGTGTGGACGAGCCGCCAACGCCGGGTACATCGAACGCAATGACCTCCAGGCCAGGGTCCAGAGCCCGCACGAAAGGCATGACCAGTTCCAGGTTGGCCCCGATGCCGTTGAAAATCAGCAGCGGAGTCATTTTGCCGTTACCGGGGCGCACCGCGGTACGGATAGTTTGGCCGTCCAGTTCAATGGTACGGAATACGAAAGGTAGCGACATGCGCAAAAGCCCTATCAATTAAAACGCTGGATCAGACCCTCCGGGTCTTTTCCAGAAACACCAGGGCAAAGCCTGGTTCGCCTCACCCGCATAAATAAAGCGGGTGGGCGAGCGACACCTCCAGTGCCGCGGGCAGTATTGCGCAGTGCGCAGGTGATCAACGTTCGTGAACGTAGGTGCCGGGCGCTGCTTCCCCGGCCGGATGTTTCTTGTTGCCCAGTTGCGTTGGTGCCTTCTTCTGTGCGCCGGAGCGCTCGCCAAGCCAGACCTGCCAATGCAGCCACCAAGAGTCGGCGTGTTTGGTCGAACTGGCTTGCCAGGTTTTCGGGTCCGCATGCATCTGGGTGTTGGTCATGTAGCGTGCTTTTGGGTTACCCGGCGGGTTGAGGATGCTCTGGATATGTCCGCTATTGGACAGCACGAACTCAACATTGCCGCCAAACAGATTGGCTGACTTGTAGCACGACTCCCACGGCGTGATGTGGTCGGTGGTGCCCGCCACGCAGTAGAGATCGCTGGTGACTTGCTTGAGATCAATCGGGGTGCCGCAGACTTCCAGCGCGCCCGCACGGATCAGCGGGTTGGAGGTAAACATGTCGATAAACTCGCCATGCAGGGCTGCAGGCAGGCGCGTGGTGTCGTTGTTCCAATAGAGGATGTCGAACACCGGCGGCTCGTTGCCGAGCAGGTAGTTGTTGACCCAGTAGTTCCAGATCAGGTCGTTGGGGCGCATCCAGGCGAACACCTTGGCCATGTCGCTGCCTTCCAGTACGCCGGCCTGGTAGGAGCGGCGCTTGGCCAGCTCCAGGCTTTTCTCGTCGGCGAATAGCGCCACATCAGTTTCCAGGCGGTTATCCAGCACGCTGACCAGTAGGGTCAGGGCATGCACCTTCTTCTCACCCAGCGCGGCGTAATGGCCCAACAGCGAGGTGGTGGTGAGGCCGCCGGAGCAGGCGCCGAGCATGTTGATGTCTTTGCTGCCGGTGACAGCCGTGACCACATCAATGGCTTCTTTCAGCGCTTCGATATAGGTCGACAGGCCCCACTCGCGGTGGGCCTTGGTCGGGTTGCGCCAGCTCACCACGAAGGTTTGCACGCCATTGCGCAGCAGGAAGCGCGCAACGCTCTTTTCCGGCGACAGGTCGAATACGTAAAACTTGTTGATCTGCGGCGGTACCACCAGCAATGGGCGCTCATGCACCTGCTCGGTGATCGGCTTGTACTGGATCAGCTCCAGCAGATCGTTGCGGAAAATCACCGCACCATCGGTGGTGGCCAAGCTTTTGCCGACCTCGAAGGCGTTCATGTTGACCTGGCTGGGCATGCCGCCGTTGTTGACCATGTCCTTGGCCAGGTGCGACAGGCCGTCGAGCAGGCTCTTGCCGCCGGTTTCGAAGAAGCGTTTGACTGCGGCCGGGTTGGCCATGCTGTTGCTGGGGGCCATGGCTTCGGTCATCAGGTTGATCACGAAGTGGCCACGGCTGGCATCCTGCTCGGACAGGTTGCTGTGCTCAACCCAATCATGCAGCTCCTTGCGCCAGGCCAGGTAGGTCTGCAGGTAACGGCGGTACAGCGGATTCTGGCTCCACGCCGGATCGGCAAAGCGCCGGTCGCCATCGGCGGGGGTGAGGTCGGATTGGCCGAGCAACACGTTCTTCAGCTCCATGCTGAAGTGAGCAAGGTGTTTGGCGCTGTGCAAAGGTTGCTTGATAGCTTGCTTGAGTACGACCCGGGCGGAGCTAAGCAGGTCTTTACCACGGATGCCGATCACCGGATTAAGGCCCAGGGTGTTCTCGGAGGCCTGGTGCTTCAGGTCATCATTATTCTTATCTGTCATCTACAACGCTCCATTGTCCTGAGACGAAATACCGGCGTAATGCTGTGCACGGCGACACAGGGCTAGAACCTGCTCCAAGTCTGCTCGCGAGACTTTGAACCGGTTCCATGAACCAGGTATTGCCCGGATTACCAAGGGCGGATTGCTCCGCAATATTCCCTGCCGCTGGCCTAGCCAGATGCAAGAAAACTTCCAACTACTTGGTTACCCGAGTTTGAGAATTTGTGCAAGCTGGCCGCGATCCAGGCCGAATGCGCGATGAGTATGCCGGGAAGGATTAGAAAATGCGCTCTAACCGGTCAGGATCACCGGGCTAGAAGGGCTGCTGCACTGCGGCAGATTGCCGCTTGGCGGTGCAAGGGTAAGGAAATAGCTGAAGCGCCTGAGGCAATTCCTGTCGGCATATCGCCTGGGCGCTTCAGAGCATCAGTTTGACCACGCTTTCGCTGGGGTCGCGGGACTTGCCTGCGGCCGCGAGCGTGGCGAGGTAATCGTTCCACAGTTCGCTCTGACGCATGGCCAGCTGCTCCAGGTAATCCCAGGTGAACAGGCCGCTGTCGTGACCGTCATCGAAGGTCAATTTCAGCGCGTAGTTGCCCGCCGGTTCGATCTTGCTCAGGCCAACGCCGAGCTTGCCGGTCTGCAGGATGGGTTTGCCATGGCCCTGGACTTCCGCCGATGGCGAATGCACACGCAGAAACTCGGCGGGCAGGCTGTAGTGCTCGTCAGTCCCGTAGTGCAGCTCCAGGGTTTTCGAGGCTTTGTGCAGTTTTATTGCGGTAGGCATGCGCATGGTTGCTTCCTGGGTTGCTCCGTAGCCCGGATTGCATCCGGGCTACGTGCGGGCGCGTTACAGGATATAGCGCGACAGGTCTTCGTCCTGCGCCAGTTCGCCGAGGTGGCTGTTGACGTAGGCTGCGTCGATCACAATCGGCGCGCCAGCCTGCTGGCCGGCCAGGTCGCCTGCGCTGAAGGAGACTTCCTCGAGCAGACGTTCGAGCAAGGTGTGCAGGCGGCGCGCACCGATGTTTTCGGTCTTTTCGTTGACCTGATAGGCAATCTCGGCGATGCGCTTGATGCCTTCGGCAACGAACTGGATACCCAGGCCTTCGGTGTTCAGCAGCGCGGCGTATTGCTCGGTCAGCGAAGCGTGCGGCTCGGTGAGGATGCGCTCGAAGTCCTCTGGGGTCAGGGCCTTCAGCTCCACGCGAATCGGCAGGCGGCCTTGCAGCTCCGGCACCAGATCGCTCGGCTTGCTCAGGTGGAACGCGCCCGAGGCAATAAACAGGATGTGGTCGGTCTTCACCATGCCCAGCTTGGTGTTCACCGTGCAGCCTTCGATCAGCGGCAGCAGATCGCGCTGTACGCCTTCGCGAGACACGTCGGCGCCGCCGGTATTGCCGCGCTTGGCAACCTTGTCGATCTCGTCGATAAACACGATGCCGTTCTGTTCCACGGCTTCCAGGGCTTGGGCCTTGAGTTCGTCCTCGTTGACCAGGCGCGCGGCTTCTTCATCGCGCACCATCTTCAGGGCTTCCTTGACCTTGAGCTTGCGGCTCTTCTTCTTGCCCTTGCCCATATTGGAAAACAGGCTTTGCAACTGGTTGGTCATCTCTTCCATGCCCGGCGGGGTCATGATTTCGATGCCGGCGGGTGCTTCGGCCACTTCGATATCGATGTCCTTGTCGTCCAACTGGCCTTCGCGCAGGCGCTTGCGGAACAGCTGGCGGGTGTTGGAGTCGCTGCCCGGCGCGGCTTCTTCACTGAAGCCCGTGCGGGCCGGCGGCAGCAGGGCATCAAGGATGCGTTCTTCGGCGGCGTCCTCGGCGCGGTGACGGACTTTGATCATCTCCTGTTCGCGCAACAGCTTGATCGCCGCATCGGCGAGGTCACGGATGATCGACTCGACATCGCGGCCGACATAGCCGACTTCGGTGAACTTGGTCGCTTCCACCTTGATAAACGGCGCATTGGCCAGCTTGGCCAAGCGGCGGGCGATTTCGGTCTTGCCGACGCCGGTCGGGCCGATCATCAGAATGTTCTTCGGCGTCACTTCGGCGCGCAGTTCGGCAGGCAGTTGCATGCGCCGCCAGCGGTTGCGCAGGGCAATGGCCACGGCGCGCTTAGCGTCGTCCTGACCGATGATATGGCGGTTGAGTTCGTGAACGATCTCGCGGGGCGTCATGGACATGCAGGTTTACTCCAGAGGAAGGCGCGCTTATTCGGCGCAGTCTTCTTCTTCGATAGTTAGATTCTGATTGGTGAAGACACAGATGGAGCCGGCAATGTTCAGCGCGGCTTCGGTGATTTCACGGGCGCTCAGGTCGGTTTTCTGCAGCAGGGCCATGGCCGCGGCCTGGGCGAAGCCGCCACCAGAGCCCATGGCGATTAGGCCATGCTCGGGCTCAACCACGTCGCCGTTGCCGGTGATGATCAAGGAGGCGTCTTTGTTGGCCACGGCCAGCATGGCTTCCAGGCGGCTCAGCGAACGGTCGGTGCGCCAGTCTTTGGCCAGCTCCACGGCGGCGCGCACCAGATGACCTTGATGCTTTTCAAGCTGGCCTTCGAAGCGCTCGAACAGGGTAAAGGCGTCGGCGGTGGCACCGGCGAAGCCAGCCAGCACCTGACCGTGGTACAGGCGACGAACTTTTTTCGCGTTGCCTTTCATCACGGTATTGCCGAGGGACACCTGGCCGTCGCCGCCCATGACGACTTTGCCGTTGCGGCGTACTGAAACGATGGTGGTCAAGGGGAGAGTCTCCACGCAGCGGGGCGAAAGTGCCCAATGCCGAATGAAGTGGGGGCAGCGATGGCCTGCTTCAAGCCCTGATGCATCCGCTGTCCGACAAATAGTCGTCAGAGACGCCGCAGGGCCTGAAGTCGCGGGGGCTATTGCGCCTGGCGCTGCTGTAACAACAGATTGCTAAAGCCGCTGCCGGCCAGGGATTTTTGCGCCTGGCCGAGCTGTTCGCGGGTGGCGAAGGGGCCGACTAGCACGCGGTGCCAGGTTTCCTCGCGCACCTTCCCGGTTTCCACTTGCACGCTCTGGCCAAGCAGGATGATCTGCGCACGCAGGCTGTCGGCGTCATCCTTGCGGCGGAACGAGCCGGCCTGAAGGAAGAACTGCGAGCTCACCGGGCCTTTGGCCACCACCGGCGGCGGCGGTGGCACCTGGCCGTTTAGTGCAGCTTCGGCGCGGGCGGCGTCGATCTTTGCCGCTTCTTCCGGGCTGACCGGTTTCTGCTCGGGAGGGGCGACGGGCTCAATGCTTTGCGGCGGCAGGATCACTTCCGATTCCGGCAGCAGGGTGTAGAAATCGTATTTAGGCTTGATCGGCTCTTTGCTGGCGGGCTTGGCGGCCGCCGCTTTATTGGCCTGAGTGGCGCGAGCCTGTTCGACCTTGCTGCGCTTGATCTCGTCGCGGCCCGGTTCGAGGCTGAACAGAAACACCATAAAGCCGCCGATCACCAGGCCGCAGACCAGCCAGAACCAACCCGGCACCGGTTTTTTCGCCTGAGCCTGATAACGACTGGCGCCGCGTTTGGCCGCGGGTTTCTTCTTCGCCGCCACTTACATGCGCTCCAGGGTTTCCAGGCCGAGCAACTCAAGGCCTTGCTTGAGTGTACGCGCGGTCAGCGCGGCCAGGCGCAGGCGGCTGTTGCGCAGCGCTTCGTCTTCGGCGGAGAGGATCGGGCAGTTCTCGTAGAAACTGGAGAACAAACCGGCCAGGTCGTACAGGTAGGCGCAGAGCAGGTGCGGCTCGCCCTTGTCGGCGACGCTGGCAAGCACTTCGTTGAATTGCGCGAGCTTGCCGCCCAGTTCGATTTCGTGGGCGGCCTGCAGGTCGAGGCAGCCCTCGATCTGCTCGAAGCCCTTGCCCAGCTTGCGGAATACGCTGGCCACACGGGTGTAGGCGTACAGCAGGTACGGTGCGGTGTTGCCCTCGAAGCTGAGCATCAGCTCGAAGTTGAAGCGGTAGTCGCTGGTACGGTGCTTGGACAGGTCGGCGTATTTCACTGCACCGATGCCCACCGCACGGGCGATCTGGCGCAGTTCGGTTTCGTCGAGCTCAGGGTTCTTGCCTTTGACCAGGGAGTAGGCGCGCTCTTCGGCTTCATCAAGCAGGTCGACCAGCTTCACCGTGCCGCCGTCGCGGGTCTTGAACGGGCGGCCGTCGGCGCCGTTCATGGTGCCGAAGCCCATGTGTTCCAGTTGCATCGTCTCAGGGACAAAACCCGCCAGGCGCGCAGCAGTGAAGACCATTTGAAAGTGCAGGGCCTGACGCTGATCGACGAAGTACAGCGCGCGGTCGGCTTTGAGTACGTTGGCGCGGTAGCGAGTGGCGGCCAGGTCGGTGGTGGCGTACAGGTAACCGCCGCCAGCCTTTTGCACGATCAGGGGCAGCGGGTTGTCTTCGGCGTTCTTGAACTGCTCCATAAACACGCACTGCGCGCCGTCGCTCTCGCTGAGCAGGCCCTTGGCCTTGAGGTCGGCGACCACATTGGCAAGGTCGTCGTTGTAGGCGCTCTCGCCCTTGACGTCGGCCATGCTCAGTTTCACCCCAAGGCGGTCATACAGCGCTTGGCAGTGGCTGAGGGAAATATCATTGAAGCGGTGCCACAGGCGCAGGCATTCAGCATCGCCAGCCTGTAGTTGCACCACCAGCTCACGGGCACGCTCGGCGAACTCAGCCGAGTCATCGAAGCGCTTCTTCGCCGCGCGGTAGAAACCTTCCAGGTCAGCTAGCTCGCTTTCGGCGGCCACTGGGTTTTCCTGCATGTAAGCCAGCAGCATGCCGAACTGGGTACCCCAGTCACCGACGTGGTTCTGCCGAATGACTTCGTCACCGAGGAACTCCAGCACCCGCGCCACGCCATCACCGATGATGGTCGAGCGCAGATGGCCGACGTGCATCTCTTTGGCCAGGTTGGGTGCCGACAGGTCGACCACTACGCGCTGCGCTGGGCCATTTTTTCGCACGCCAAGTTTGCCGTCGGCCAGCAGGGCATCCAGGCGCGCGGCCAGGGCTTGAGTGTTCTGATAGAAATTGAGAAAGCCTGGACCGGCGATCTCGACCTTGCTGATCGCGGCATCGGCCGGCAGTGCGGCGATCAGCTTCTCGGCCAGGTCACGTGGCTTCATGCCGGCCGGTTTGGCCAGCATCATCGCGATATTGCTGGCGAAATCACCGTGAGTCTTGTCTTTGGTGTTCTCCACCTGAATGGCCGGGCTCAGGCCTTCCGGCAGCACGCCGTCGGCAGTGAGGCGGGTCAGGGCTTGCTGAATCAGGTGGCGAATGCTGTCTTTCATGGTCTGCTCGGTCGGCCGTTGGGGCGGCGGCGCATAAAGGCGCTGGTTGAAAACTGCGCATTATCGACGCCCTTCGCCCGCAGCTTCAAGCAGCGTGTGGTTTCGTCGGGCTAAAGGCCGTTGCGATGGGTTGCAGATCACGCCGTGCCGGGCCTCTATAAAGAAAACGCCGCAGAGGCGAAACCGCTGCGGCGTCTGGATGTGGCGTGAAGCGTTAAGCGGAGCGCTGCGCAGTGCCACGCGCGGCGGCGTTGCCGGCGACGAAATATGGCGCGCTGCTGCGTGGCAGTGGGGCGCGGCCACGGATTTTGTCGGCAATCTTCTCGGCCATCATGATGGTCGGTGCATTCAGATTGCCGGTGACGATCAGCGGCATGATCGACGCATCCACCACGCGCAGGCCCTGCACACCGTGCACCCGGCCCTGGCCGTCGACCACCGCCATGTCATCTTCACCCATCTTGCAGGAACACGACGGATGGTAGGCGGTTTCCGCGTGTTCGCGGATAAAGGCGTCCAGTTCGGCATCGCTCTGCAACTCGGCGCCTGGGCTGATCTCGCGTCCGCGGTACGGGTCCAGCGCCGACTGCGCCATGATTTCGCGGGTGATACGGATGCCGTCGCGGAATTCACGCCAGTCCTGTTCGTGGGCCATGTAGTTGAACAGGATGCTCGGGTGCTGGCGCGGGTCTTTGGAGGTGACGTGAATGCGTCCACGGCTCGGCGAGCGCATGGAACCCATATGCGCCTGGAAGCCATGTTCCTTCACTGCGTTGCTACCGTTGTAGTTAATCGCCACTGGCAGGAAGTGGTATTGGATGTTCGGCCACGCGAAGTCGGCGCTGGAGCGGATAAAACCGCCGGCCTCGAACTGGTTGCTGGCGCCGATGCCCTTGCCGAGGAACAGCCAATTGGCGCCGATCATCGGTTGGTTCCACCATTGCAGCGCCGGGTACAGCGACACCGGCTGCTTGCAGGCGTATTGCAGGTACACCTCAAGGTGGTCCTGCAGGTTCTGGCCTACGCCGGGCAGGTCGTGCACCAGTGGGATGCCCAGTTCACGCAGCAGCGCTGCCGGGCCGACGCCAGATCGTTGCAGCACCTGTGGCGAGGCAATCGCACCGCTGCACAGCAGCACTTCGCGGCGTGCGTTGACGGTGATCGGTGTGTCGTTGTCGCCCTGCAGATAAACCACGCCGCTGGCGCGTTTGCCGCTGAACAGAATGCGATCAGTCAGCGCGTGGGTGACGATGGTCAGATTCGCTCGTTTGCGGGCCTGATCAAGGTAACCGCGCGCGGTGCTGGCACGGCGGCCCTTGGGCGTAACGGTGCGGTCCATCGGGCCGAAGCCTTCCTGCTGGTAACCGTTGAGGTCGTCGGTACGCGGGTAACCGGCCTGCACGCCAGCTTCGATCATGGCGTGGAACAGCGGGTTATTGCCGTTTTTCGGGGTGGTCACGCTCACCGGACCATCGCCGCCGTGGTAGGCATTGGCGCCGATATCACGGGTTTCCGCTTTGCGGAAATACGGCAGGCAATCCAGGTAGCTCCAGTCTTCCAGGCCCCTCTCCTCAGCCCAGCCGTCGTAATCCATGGCGTTGCCACGGATGTAGCACATGCCATTGATCAGGGATGAGCCGCCCAGGCCCTTGCCGCGTCCGCACTCCATGCGGCGGTTGTTCATATAGGGCTCGGGTTCGGTCAGGTACGCCCAGTTGTAGCGCCGGCCCTGCAGCGGGAAGGCCAGGGCGGCAGGCATCTGAGTGCGGAAATCCAGGCGGTAATCCGGGCCGCCGGCCTCCAGCAGCAGCACGTTGACGTCTGCGTCTTCAGTCAGGCGGGCGGCCAGCACGTTACCGGCCGAGCCGGCACCGATGATGATGTAGTCAAATTCCTGGGGCATAAAAGCTCCTGTAGCCCGGATGCACTCCGGGGAAAACGCGGTGACTGTTCCCGGATTGCATCCGGGCTACGGGTTGCTCTATGTAGGGTGGATGGCGTTTTTTCATCCACCGTTGCAATTGGTGGATGGGTGAAGCGTCATCCACTCTACGAAGTCGAGCGCCTTGAGAATCAACGTAGGATCTTCGGGGTAGTGATCTGTAGGCGCGGGGGCGACGCCTAGTCCCATGCCCGCGATAGCGTTTCGCGGGCATGGCCCGCTCCTACGAAGGTTTTGATGATCAGAACACCGAGGCGTAGTCGCCCATTTCCAGCTGTATCGATTTAATTCGGGTGTAGTGCGCCAGGGTGGTCAGGCCGTTTTCGCGACCGACGCCGGATTGTTTGTAGCCGCCCACCGGCATTTCCGCCGGCGACTCGCCCCAGGTGTTGATCCAGCAGATACCGGCTTCCAGCTTGTGGATCACTCGGTGCGCGCGGTTCAGGTCGCGGGTGACCACGCCTGCGGCAAGGCCGTAGTCGGTGGCGTTGGCGCGGCGAATCACTTCCTCTTCGGTGTCATAAACCAGAATGCTCATCACCGGGCCGAAGATTTCCTCTTGGACGATGGTCATGCCGTCGTTGCAATCGGTAAACACGGTCGGCGCGACGTAGGCGCCCTTGGCGTAGTCGCCCTCGGACACGCGATTACCTCCGATCAGCAGGCGTGCGCCTTCGCTGCGGCCGGTTTCGATATAGCCGAGCACGCTTTCCATATGTGCCGCGCTGACCAGCGGGCCGAAGTTGGTGCTGTCATTGAGTGGGTCGCCTAGGCGGATGCGTTTGACCCGCTCAACCACCTTGGCCTCGAAGCGCGCCTGTAGCATGCGCGGCACAAACACGCGGGTGCCGTTGGTGCAGACCTGGCCAGAGCTGTAGAAGTTGGCCATCACGGCAATGTCGGCCGCGCGGTCGAGGTCGGCGTCTTCGAAGATGATCAGCGGCGACTTGCCGCCCAGCTCCATGGTCACTTCCTTGAGCGACGAGCTGGAGGCGCTGGCCATCACCTTCTTGCCAGTCACGGTGCCGCCAGTGAAGGAAATCTTCTCGATCCCGGGGTGCTCGGTCAGCCACTGGCCGACTTCGCGGCCGCTGCCGGTGAGCACGTTGAACACGCCATCGGGCAAGCCTGCTTCGGTATAGATTTCGGCGAGCTTGAGGGTGGTCAGTGAGGTCACTTCGCTCGGTTTGAAAATCATCGCGTTGCCCGCCGCCAGGGCCGGGGCGGATTTCCACAGGGCAATCTGGATCGGATAATTCCACGCGCCGATGCCGGCGACCACGCCCAATGGCTCGCGGCGGGTGTAGACGAAGCTGGTTTCGCGCAGCGGAATCTGCTCGCCTTCGATAGCCGGAATCAGCCCAGCGTAGTACTCCAACACGTCCGCGCCGGTGACGATATCGACGTAACGGGTTTCGCTCAACGGCTTACCGGTGTCGAGGGTTTCCAGCTCGGCCAGCTCATCGTTGCGCTCACGCAGGATGTCCACGGCGCGGCGCAAAATGCGCGAACGCTGCATGGCAGTCATCGCCGCCCACACCTTCTGACCCTCGGTGGCACTGGCAACAGCCAACTCCACATCCGCCTCGCTGGCGCGCTGCACACGGGCCAGCACTTCCCCGGTGGCGGGGTTGATGCTGTCGAAGGTCTCGCCGCTGCTGGCGGTTACATAGCGGCCGCCAATAAAAAGTTGCTGTTCGTCGAAGCGGGGCATGGCGCGTTCCTCGTGTGCGATGGGCGACGGGAGCCGCCTGGCGCAGGCCGTCAGTGTAGACAATATAGATGCAAGGCTAAATTATCTAAATTGAACGATCAATCAATAAAAACGACAGAGCACAGCCAAACGCGACAGGCAGCGCGTGTCGGCAGTGGTAATAGGCTTGTTTGAGGCTATAGACCAATCAAGTACGTAGGGATGGTTAGCGGCGCAGAAAAGCATGTGCGCTTTGCTAACCCGCCAGGCAGGAGATTGGTTGAGCCCCCATGGTGGGTTACGGCGCAATTAAGCCATTGGTGTGTGGACGCTAGTGGCCTGCGCCTAACCCACCCTACATGGCCTTGGCCAATTGCAGGTCGAGGTATTCGTAGGCGATCTCAATCGCCTGGCGGGTGTCGAAGCCTTCGCCGGACAGCGCGCCGCGCAGCCACAAACCATCGATCAAGGCCGCCAGACCACGGGCAGCGCTGCGTGCCTGCGCCTGCGGCAACACCTGAAGAAACTGGCCGCATAGATTGGAATACAGGCGCAGGTCATTGACCCGCTGCAAACGCCGCAGCGCCGGTTGGTGCATGCTGGTGGCCCAGAACGCCAGCCAGGTCTTCATCGCCGGGCCATTGACTTGGCTGTCATCGAAGTTGCCTTCAATCATTGCCCGTAGATGTTCGCGCGGCCGGTCCGGCGGCAAGCTGGCGCGGCGTTCGCGCACGGCATCGCTGAGCGCCTGCATCAGGTGGCGCATGGTGGCGTCGAGCAGGCCGTTCTTGTCCTTGAAGTAATGGCTGATGATGCCATTGGAGACCCCGGCGATCCGCGCGATATAGGCGATGCTGGCATCCCCCATGCCGACTTGATCAACCGCTGCGAGGGTCGCCGCGATCAATTGTGAGCGGCGGATCGGCTGCATTCCGACCTTGGGCATCTACTTCTCCATCGGTGGGGGCATCCCCGGAATGCGCGCAGTCTAGGCCGGTTATTGTTGAGCGATCAATCAAACGTGGCGTTTCAGGGATGACCTGTCAGTCAGGGGCATGCCGCTGCGCGAGGGCCGACGGAGCTAGTTTCCAGGTTGATCGGCGGCGGTTTTATCGACGCCCGCGCCTTCGCGAGCAATCAGCTGAACGGGTGGCATGCTAAAGCGGAAATCGCAGTAGGCCGCGCCGCCGGCGAGGGTTTGCGTGCGTTGCAGCGTCACGCCCCAGTCGCTGGCCATACGGTAATCCAGGCTACACGCGGCCAAGTGGGTCAGCTCCGGCACGCCCTGGTCGCGCAAGTAACTGGCCAGCGGACACACCTGCACATCAAAGGCCACGCCAGCGGCAGCGGGCAGGTTTGTGCGGCGGAAAGGGCGGGTAAACACCAGGCTGAACAGCGCATCGAGCAGCCACTGGACGCGTGCCTGCAAACGGCTGCTGCGCAGGCGCGACACTTTGAACGCCATGGCGCTGGCCGGGGCGAAGATCTGCCAGTTGATCTGCTCGATCCACTCGCCGGCCTGTTGCTGGCCGATGCCTTGCTCCTGCAAGGCGCGGTACAGCGCGCAATCCCACTGCATATAACGCAGCAGCAGATTCACCCCGGGCGAATGACGCACTCGCGTGCGTTGCAATTCGCCCTGTATTTCCAGGGTTCTGGCCCATACCGCTGCCGCCGTGGCCGCAGGCAAACAAACACCCAGCTGCGCCTGCGCCGCGCGGCGAAAGGCGATGCGCGGGAGATAAACCCGCAGCAGGGCGAGTGGTTTCATTGGCTGTCTTTGGCTCTGGCGATGGCGGCATTGAGCGCCGCCTTGGCCTGTGGGCTGTTTTTCCAGCAGGTGCTGCTGAGCATGGCGGCGACCATCTCGGCGATATCTTCGGCCCGGTAGGTGGCCAGCTGCGCCAGGGAATCGATGCCAAGCTCCTCGAAGCGCTTGATCACCGTGGGGCCAACGCCCTTGATGGCGAGCAGGCTGAGACGTTCGGTTTGGTTAAAGGCCATGGGGTGACGTCCTGTCCGGTCGTTGCGCGTGTCAGCGCGGGTCAACGTCGGCGATCAGCGCCAACAAATCGGTCACGCCGATATCCTGACCGGCCTGATGCAGCAGGGTGCTGGCCTGACCGCGATGGTGGGTCTGATGATTGAAGAAGTGCAGCATCAGGCCGGCGTACGGCCGCTGCGCCGGCACGCCCTTCATATTACCGTAGGCCAGCACATGCTCTAGGTCCGCCTCGCTCAGTGCTGCGACCCAGTTGCTGATATGCCCATCCAGCCGGCTGCGCAATGCCTGTAACGGCGCGAAGGTGTCGAACAACAGCTGATCCAGCGCCGTAGGCCGCTGTACATCCTTGATCGCCTCGCGTAGCTCAGCGCAGGCCGGGTGCTCGGCAAAGCGTTTGAGCCAGATGATATCGGCCACCGCAATATGGTTTAGCGTGGCGAGGATGGACGGGAAAAACGCCCCGCGATCCTCATTCAGCGCCTGCGGCGAAAGCTGGCCTGTAGCCGCGTAGAGCTTGTCATTCATCCACGCGTTATAGCGGGCCATTAACTGGAAGTGGGCTAGTTGAGACATGCGCTTAACTCGGCAATTAAGGTTCAGTCAGGCATCGAATACCGGGCGGAAGAAGGTGCGCTCGTAGCTGATGATGCACTGGGTCTCTTCCGCATATTTAAAGGCCGCCAGGCACTCGGCGTCGGCGAAGGATTTCAGCCGATACTGCTCATACTCCGCCAGGCTGGGGAAGCTGAACATCGCCAGGCCGATATTGTTGGCACCTTCCGAGGGTAGAAAGTAACCGTGATGCGTGCCGCCAAACTTCGCCACCAGGGCAATCCATAGCTTGCCGTAATGCTCGAATTCCTTGAGCTTGCGCGGGTCGAGCACGTAGCGGATATGGCAGGTGATCATGCGGGTTCCTCAACTAGTGTGGGCCGGCTTATTCAGGCCGTGCACGGGTTCAACGGTGAGTGAGCTGAGTGAATATTTCCATTACAACGGGCACAACAGACAGAACCAGCAGTGCTGACATGCTGTAGTTGAACCACTTTCGATTTTGCTCACTCTTCAGCAAGGTTTTCAGCACCGAGCCGAAAAGCAGCCAAACTCCAACGCATGGAAACGACACGATAAAAAAGGTCAGGGCTATTGTCAGGTTCTGCGTGTAAAAACTCGCGCCAATGGTTGTGAAGGCTGCAATTGCCCCTGTAGCGACTACCCACGCCTTCGCATTTACCCACTGAAACAAGGCACCTTTCATAAAGGTTAGGGGTTTGGCTTGATGCTCTGCAGTAACCGCCCCAGCCGATTTGGCAATTAACCAGGCCAGATAGAGTAAATACAGAGTGCCAACGCATTTGATGATGAAGTGCAAACTGGGGAATAGGTCAAATAGTTGGGCGAACCCTAGCCCGACAAGCAACAGCATGATGGTAAAACCAACGCATATTCCCGTCAGTAACGGCAGGCTTTGCTTGATGCCGAAATTCAGGCCGGATGTCATCACCATAATATTGTTTGGCCCAGGTGTTACTGAGGATGAAACCGCGAAGAGAATGACTGCGAGTAAATATTCCATGTGCCTGTCCATAGCGCTTTGTTTCAGCAGATGTGGGGGCTGCTGGGTCTAAATCAAGTTTTTCTATTTCGGATATTGAACTGTAGGGCGGGACCTGCCCGGCCTGATAAGCGAGTGGGTTACTTTAATCGGGTTGCTTGGTTGGAGTGTGGCGACTCATCTGGGCTGATGCTTAGCCAGGGCCAGCGTTGCTGATAGGACGCGGCTTTCTCGGCAAACAGGCTTTTATGTGGTGTCAGCGGGTTTGGCGTCAGGGTGCCCTTATACAAAAGCTCAAGGCCGTTTGGTGCGTAGACCTCTTCGGGGTTAATGCCAACGCATGTTCCCGGTATCAGAAAGCGTTCGATGCCCTCTCTAGCACTGCTCAGCGCGGCATAGGGATGGCCAAAATGCGCTTCATACCAAAGGTGCACCCGCACCTGGTTGGCGACTTCCACTGTTATGTCCAGGTCTGCCAGCACGGTTTCTACATGACGCTGCACAGCGCTTTCAGCCGCTTCGCTCAGGTCAGCAGGGTCGAAATAGAAGAAGTCGTAATCCTTGATCTTGCTCTCCGGCGGCTGCCCAGAAAGCACATTCCACACCGTCTGAAACAGGCAGCCGGCGACTAGCCAGCCATCCGTTAGATTCAACGCATCCCAGCGTTCGATGATCAGTGCGTTATGGCGGTTATGCAGTACGTCGGCGCGAAACTTTGCTTGCATGGTGATCTACACAAAAGGCGGCAGGTTTGTTTCGGGGGTTGTAATGCCTTATACAAACCAGAATTCAACCTCATCCGTCTCTACCTCAAATAGCGCCGAGTGCTCAACATGTGCAGGTACGTGATACCACTCACCGACGCCAACCCTGATGGTTTGGTTATTCATCGTCAGGATCAACTCGCCGCGCGTAATCACGCCATGGTTGTCGGTGTCATGGGTATGCGGCGGGATGGAGGTGCCGGCGGGGTAGGAGGCAAACAGAACAGTGCTGTCTTTGGCCTCAAGCTTATAGGCGTCAAAGCGGCCATCGAATAAGGGCAGTTGCTTGATCCGGTTTGGGTATTGGCCTGGCATATGAATGTTCTTCCTTGTGGTCCATCACGGATGATTGGCGTTCGGGCCTTTGGTAGAGGGGGCTGTGCTTATTTATTGGCAGCGACTGTACCCTCAAATGACACCCGAGGGTCCGTTACATCTACTAGCTCATCCAGTTCGTAGACATTGCGATAACCGTAGCCGTAGAGCGTGATGTACGTGGGTACATTGAGTGCCAGCATCAGCGGTTTTTCCTGCGCCTTGAACTGCGTTGTGGGCGTAGTCGGGGGAGCCTTGCCAGCGTGATGGAGTGGCCGCACCGGCAAGGCGATCTTGGACGCGAAGTCCACTTCATTGCCATCAAAGTTGTTGTTGCAGTAGATCAATACAACCGTCTCTTGCGAGGGAATGACTTCTCGCAGGTTGTCCTGAGTGAAATCGGGGAAACTCAAATGCTTGGCTCCCTTGAGATGGATGCGCTCAAAGCGAAAGGCTGACCGAGTGTCGAGGATGACAACTCCGGGCTGTTGGCTCATCTCTAGGAAAGTGTCGAGGTCCACCAAGCGTTTTTGCCGATGCGGTTCCACTTCGGCAACCAGAGTCTTGAAATCGTCGTAGCTGACCTTGGCAAGAGGGTGGCGATTCTGCTCCGCCTGAGCCGCAATGGAGTGCGCTACGAATAAGCTGGCAACGACGACCAGTGATCTTTTCATCATAAGTACGCTCCTGATTTGGCAGCAGAAGGCTTGATTAAGTCGCACCACAAGGTGGCCTGGACTGTAGCAAAGGGGACAGATTTATTTTGCTATAGATAAATCTGTCCCCTTTTGTTCACTATCCAGCCAGCACAGCTGGGGTTGTCCCAGCTCGATTGGTTGACGCGGATATAGTTGCTATTCGTCTGTTCCCAGTGGCTTTGCCAGTGATCCGGCCCTGAGTTTCCGTTGCCCGGAAGAATAAGTACGTTCATATTGGCAAATTTCCTTTTGCTGTCGGGCGACACTGTTATGTTTTTCTAGGCGATTGCATGCTGGATAAAGCTACTTGTGATTCGGCTTAATATGCAGGCACATCCCGTGCGTTTAAATCACGTAAGTCAGCTTTCAGGCATGGTTTCTGAGTCTTGGTTGGATTCATCGGCTAGTTTTAAGCGGTCGGCTTTGCTGACATAGGTGGATTTCTTTTTGGGTGCCAATTTGGCATTGGCCTTTTTGGCGTGCGCTTCGAGTAGCTGTTTGATTTTCTTGCGGCGGTTCATTTTTTGGCTCGGCTTGTTGTTAAAGATAGGTTATGGGTTTACTTGTAGTGATAAAGCGGGGTTGGAGGTCGTGAATCAGCATTATTGATTTAAGTTAATTATCAGCAGCCAACTGCTGTAAGTAGTGAGTTTTTTAGCTGGTTTAATTTGTGGAAGTCACTTGGTTTGAAGTTTCTTTTTAATGATCGCATAAGGTCGTCGCCATTTCGGCAGCCGGCTTTCGGGGCGAGTTTGTTTAGTAGCTCTTTCCCGGGAAGATAAAGTAGTGCCGAATTTAAATCTTTTTCGCTTATAGCAAGATTTATCTTTGATATTTCTTCTGTCAGCATGATTTCTAGTGTTTTTATATCACACATTTCAATGGCTTTTTTAACCTCTTCTTCAGCTACGCTTTTTAACTCTTCAATTATTTGAGATGTGCTGTTTGCGTTGGTGAGAACTTTCTTGGTTAGGCTTACGCCAAGAGTTATTTTTGACTTAGAAAATACCCTTTTGGCGGCTATGCTGAGTTTTGCAAATTCCAAGCTGGAGAATATGTAGTCATTTACTTCTGTTAGTGTAAGTTCTTTTTCTTGTGAGCCGATTCTATTGCTAACTGCAACTATAACCTCAGGCGTGCAAAGAAATGATTCAGCTTCATGGAAAGGTAGCGACACAATACCTTGTGCGTTAAAGTTTGCTAAATACTCAGGCGATCGGTAGTCAGAATCTATAACTCCAGCAAGTGAAATTTTTGTAGAAATTTTAGACCATAGCCCAGACTTCCCTACAATGTCTATTACATCGGTGCAGCTTCCGCCGGGATATATCTCAATTGAATTCTCTTCTGTCAGCCATCTATAGAAAATTGAATCGAATGATTTGTCGTGGCCCTCTGTGACGATAACCTTATTAGTCGAAAGGATACCCGGGAGTCCGCCTAGAAAGGCTGAAAGTTCCACTCTTTCGAGATCTTCAAAGCTATCAACTCTAGTGATTTTTTCAGCGTCATTACTTAATATATATACGGAGCTAACATTTTCTCTGAGGGAGAAATTAATGCTGTGTGATGCGTAGATGAAAGTCTTTTCAGGATATCCGTTTTCGATGAGTGTCCAGATTCGTTCGGCTAATTCGGGGTGTAAATTTAACTCAGGCTCATCGACAATTATAAATTCGTGCTTTTCGCTTAGTCCTATAAAGTCAGCTAGGATTGAAAAGACTTGTTTTTCTCCATCGGAAAATTGAGAGGGGCTATATGTAACGCCGTTTTTATTGGCCATCAGTCGCCTTGCTTCGGTGTTAAATGTAAGTTCAATTAGAGGAAATATTTCATTAAACATTTCAAACATTCTATCAAGCGGGGGTTGGCGCCTTGTTGGGCAATCCCCACTTGAACCTGACTCGATCCACGCTTCGACCGCATCTGAATGTCTAGATTTTTCTTCTTGGCCTTGCTTGTCCAAGACGATTAATGCGTCAAAAACTCTGTCGGCTAGAGAAGATTTTCTTTTATTCTCATGCTGGGTCTTGGCTTGGTCAAGGCGGTCATACTGCTGAAAATTCTGACGGTTAAGCTGTAGGGTGTCGTTGATTTTTATTGTTCGACCGCCCTCAACGTATACGAGGTTGTTATTGCCTTGGCTTATAAAATATTGGCGGACCTCGTTGAGGAATGTTGATTTACCTGCTCCGTTCGCGCCAAGAAATACATTTACTGCGGAGAGTTCAAACTCAAATCCTTTGTATATTTGTGAGATATATTTCATTGTTTTGTTCCCGCTTTCCATGTCGTAAATAAGTAGTGCAAGCTCAATAGTTAGGCGATAGCAAGCCACTATCCTCCAACCCTATCCAGCCCCCCATCCCACTGTCTAGAACATTCTCCCACTCCCCATTTCGCGCCCACAAAAAAGCGGGCCGTAGCCCGCTTCTATATAGAGGTGCTGCCTTGGCTTATTTAAGCCACTCGGCGACGCGCTCTGGGTTTTTGCTGATCCAGTCTTTGGCGGCTTCTTCCGGCTTGGCGCCTTCGCGGATGGCAAGCATTACGCTGCCGACTTCTTCACCGCTCCAGGAGAATTTCTTCAGGAAGGCAGCGGCTTCTGGGGCTTTGGTAGTGATGCTTGGGTTGGCCACAGTGTCGACGTGCTCGTCATCGCCGAAGACTTTCTTCGGGTCATCGAGGAAGCGCAGTTTCCATTTGGCGAACATCCAGTGCGGGATCCAGCCGGTGACAACAATCGGCTTCTGGGCTTTTTCGGCGCGGGTCAGGGCGGTGGCCATGGCCGGGCCGGAGCTTGGCATCAGTTTGATGTCGGTGAGGGCGTATTCCTTGATCGCTTCTTCGGCGCGGCGCATCACGCCGGCACCGGCGTCGATGCCGGTGATTTTGCCGTCGAAGTCTTTGGAGTAGGTTTGCAGGTCGGCGATGGATTTGGCTTGTACGTAGTCCGGTACGATCAAGCCAATTTTGGCGCCGGCGTAGTTGGTGCCAAGCACTTCGACTTTGTCTTTGAGTTTTTCAAAGTATTCGCCGTGGGTGGCGGGCAGCCAGGCGGAGAGGGTGGCGTCGAGGTCACCACGGGCTACGCCCTGCCACATGATGGCTGGCTCTACGGGCTTCAACTCAACGGTGTAGCCGAGTTTGCTTTGCAGGATTTCACCCGCTACGTGAGTGGCGGCAACGCTGTCGTCCCAGCCGTTTACATAGCCGATTTTCAGGGTGGGTTTGTCCGCCGCCATGGCGGTGCTCATGCCGAGTGCCAGGGCGGCGACGCCGAGGCTTTGCAGGCAGAGGTTTTTCAGGTTTCGCATAGGTTGTGCTCCGTCAGTGAGAGTGGCAGTTCAGTGAGTTACTGGCGCGTTCTTCTTGCGGGCTTGCTGGGTAAAGATGTTGCGGTTGTGTCGCCCGGTTGCAGTCCGGGTCTTGCTTTGCCGGCGAGTCCGTTCCCATATTGCATTCGGGCTAGGTAATGGCCCGGTTCCTATCAGCGCCGCGCGGTAAATCGCGGCTGCAGCAACCCAGGCGATAGCCATGTGGCTTCGCTGGTTGGGTTGCGCAATACGTTGGGTGATTCACTGCGCCGTCCATTAATTACCTGGACGGCGCGGTGTGGCTTACATGCCGAGGTGTTTCTTCACTGCTGCAACGCCGTCCTGGCCGTCATAGGTGGTGACGCCGGCCAGCCACTGGTCGAGGATCGCCGGGTTGGCTTTGATCCACTCTTTGGCGACTTCGGTGGGATTCTGTTTATCCAGAACCTTTTCCATCAGCTGGCTTTCGATTTCCACGGTGAATTGCAGGTTGTTCAGCAGTTTGCCGACGTTGGCGCAGCGCGCTTCGTAATCTGGCGGTACGACGGTGTAGACCTTGGCGGCGCCGAAGTCCGGACCGAAGACGTCATCGCCGCCTTCCAGGTAGGTGATATCGAACTGGGTATTCATCGGGTGTGGTGCCCAGCCGAGGAATACCGCGGGTTCATTCTTCTTCACCGCGCGTTGCAGCTGCACCAGCATGCCGGCTTCGCTGGATTCGACCATCTTGAAGTCGCCGAGGCCGAACTGGTCGCTCTTGATCATGCCCTCGATCAACAGGTTGCCGTCGTTGCCGGGCTCGATGCCGAAGATCTTGCCGTTCAGTTGGTCTTTGAACTTGGCGATGTCGGCAAAGCTTTTCAGCCCGGCTTCTGCTGCGTAGGTCGGCACGGCCAGGGTGTACTTGGCCCCTTCGAGGTTGGGTTTGGGCAGTACTTTGACGCCGTTATCCTTGGTGAAGGGCTCGATTACTGCGTCCATCGAGGGGGCCCAGTAACCGAGGAAGACGTCGATCTGGCCTTTTTGTACACCGGTAAAGGCGATGGGGACGGAGGCCATGATCTTGCGAGTCTGGTAGCCCAGGCCTTCGCTGAGGGTCATGGCTACGCCAGTGGTGGCGGCGATGTCAGCCCAGCCGATTTCGGCGAAGCGCACCATCTTGCAACTCTCCGGTTCCTGCGCCCAGGCGCTTTGCAGCATGGCCGCGGAGAGCAGGCCGACACCTGCGAGCTGTTTAATCGTCTTCATCTGCGATTCCCTGTGATGGTTAAATTTAGATTACTGGCGTTGAAGCTTGCTGTTGACCCAGCTGAATAACGTGCTGCGTTTGGTTTGCGGCGTACCGAAGCTTTCGGTGATGCGGTCGAGAATGATCGCCAGCAGCACCACGGCCATGCCGCTTTCGAAGCCCAGGCCGATATCCAGGCGCTGGATACTCGCCAGTACGTCGTTACCCAGGCCGCCGGCGCCAACCATCGAGGCGATGATCACCATCGACAGGGCCATCATGATGGTCTGGTTGACCCCGGCCATGATCGACGGCATAGCGTTGGGCAGCTGGACCTTGAACAGTAGCTGACGCGGGGTGCAGCCGAAGGACTGGCCGGCCTCGATGATCTCTTTATTCACCTGGCGGATACCCAGGTTGGTCAGGCGCACCGCCGGTGGCATGGCGAAGATCACCGTGGCGATGATCCCCGGTACGCGGCCGAGGCCGAAGAGCATGGCGGCGGGAATCAGGTAAACGAATGCCGGCATGGTCTGCATAAAGTCGAGGATCGGCCGGATGATGGTCGCCACTCGCTCGCTGCGCGCTGCCCAGATGCCCAGTGGAATACCCAGTAGCAGGCTGATCAGGGTGGCGGAGAAGGTTAGGCCGAGGGTCACCACGGTCTGTTCCCAGAAGCCGGTAAGCACGATCAGCAAAAAGGCCACGGCGGTGAAGATGGCGAACTTGTAGCTGATGCGCCACAGGCCGAGGCCGACGAAGATGGCGATCAGCAGCCAGGCTGGTGGCAGCATCAGCAGCCATTCGATGCCTTCGGAGAAGCCATTGACCACTGCGCCGACGCTGTCGAAGCCATCGCTGTAGTTGTCCAGCAGATGCTGCACCATGTCGTTGACCCAGCTCCCCAGGTCGAGCTGTTTATCACTCATGGGACTCTCCCTGCAGGCGGGTCAACAGGCGACCCTTGCTGATGGCACCACTGTAATGGCCGTGTTCGTCAATCACCGGAATCGGCCCTTCGTTGTCTACCAGGCGTTCGATGACCTGATCCAGCGGGGTGCCTTCGGAAACGGGATTGATCTGCTTCAGCACATCGCCATCGAGGCCGCAGCTGGTGCCGCCCTCGACCAGCAGGGCAATTTTCTCCAGGCTGATGGAGCCTTGGAAATTGTTCTGCTCGTCGACGATAAAGGCGTAGTGCTTGTCCAGCGCCTGCAGTTCCTGGCAGACCGTTTGCGCATCCGGCGCTTTGCCGTTGTGCACGTAGATCGGCACGCTGTCGGCCATCAGCTGGCCAGCAGTGAGGTAGCGGTTGGTGTCGACGGTGTTGAAGAAGTTGCGCACGTAATCGTTGGCGGGGTTGTCGATCAGCTCTTGCGGGGTGCCGACCTGAACCAGTTTGCCGCCTTCCATGATGCCGATGCGGGTGCCGATACGCATGGCTTCTTCGATGTCGTGGGAGACGAAGATGATGGTGCGGCGATCAGTCTTCTGCAGCTCCAGCAGCACGTCTTGCATCTCGCGGCGCTTGAGCGGGTCGAGGGCAGAAAACGCCTCGTCCATGATGATCATTGACGGGTCGACCGCCAGGGCGCGGGCCAGGCCGACGCGCTGTTGCATGCCGCCCGACAGCTCATGCGGCATCTTGTGCGCAAAGGTGTCCAGGCCGACCTGTTTGAGTACCTGCATGGCGCGCTCTTCACGCACCTTCTTGCTCTTGCCGGCCACTTCCAGGCCGAACGCGGCGTTGTCCAACACGCTGCGCGAGGGCATCAGGGCGAAGGACTGGAAGACCATGCTCATGTCGCGGCGGCGCAGATCAATCAGTTCTGCTTTGGGCATCTTGGCGACGTTCTGTCCATCGATGTAGACGTTGCCATCACTGGGTTCAACCAGACGGTTGATTAGGCGGATCAAGGTGGATTTGCCGGAGCCGGAAAGGCCCATGAGCACGAAAATTTCACCTTCCTCGACGCTGAAGGACACGTCGCTGACGCCGATAACTGCGCCTTTTTCCGCAAGAATACGTTCCTTGCTCCAGCCCTGCTTGAGCAGATCGATGGCTTCTTGCGGTTGTGAGCCGAAAACCTTGTAGAGGTTCTCGACGACGATTTTTCCAGACTGCATGGGACTGTTCCCCTCAGTAGACATCCAGATCAGTGCTGCGGAACCGGGCGTACGCCAGCTGGCGTTCGTGCGGTGATGCCGACTGTTCTTGCCTGTGTGTTTGCTGGGTTGCGAGGTTGGCACCGTGCTTTGCTGCGCTGCAGATCAGGGACGCTCAGGCACAACCGCTGCAATGCGCCAGTTGCCTTGTGAGCAATGGGCGAAACTGGGGTGGGCTGTTGAGTGAACCTTACTGTGCCGTGCTGCAAACCGCGTTCCATACCCTCTGGCAGTGTTACGAAGCCCAATCCTTGGGAATTTCACGCCTCAATCCGAGGCGCACGTACATCCGAAATTTCTTGTTGGGCTGGCACCCATCAGTAAGGAGCCAGCGCTTATATGTTCTTCGGTCCGGGGCTGTGGGCTCCCGGTCTCTGCCTCCGGTGGAGGTCAGAGCGACGAAATCGGCTGACTCAACGATATAGTCTTCAAATTGCCGCAATTGTCGGTTTACGACTCTGACGTGTTACGCGGCGACATACCGTTTGCTAAAAAAACCATAACAGACTTTTTACCCCGCTTGCCAAGGCTGTAAGCCGCGTCGGCCGTGGTTCGCAGCTTTTAAATTAGCCGCAGACACTATGGTTAGGGGGCTGCGCGGTGTTCGAGAAAAATGACAAATTAATTTTCGCTTGACAGGTTTTCGGCGGTTTTTATTGATTGACCGTTCAGTCTTGTTACGCCCACCAGCCAGGACTCGAGTATTTTTGGGTTGGCTTTGAGCCACGCTTTGGCCTCGCGTCGCGGGTTGGTGTTCTTGTTGAGAATCGCCTCCATCAGGTCGTTCTCCATTTCCAGGCTGAAACGGATGTTCTTGAGCAGCCGACCGAGATTCGGACACTGGCTGACCAGGCCCTTGCGCACGGTTGTATAGACCGTGGCGCCACCGAGGTTTGGGCCGAAATAGTCATCGCCGCCGCTGAGGTAGCGCATGTTCAGCTGGTTGTTCATCGGATGGGGTTCCCAGCCGAGGAATACCGCCCATTTGTTTAGATGGTCCGCCCGTTTGACGTGGAGGATCATCTCGGTCTCACTGGATTCCACCAGTTTGAAATCGGCGAGGCCGAAGGCGTTCTTGTCGATTATTTGCTGAATCAGCTGATTGCCACCGTTGCCCGGTTCGATTCCGTAAATCTTGCCGTCGAGCTGTTGGCTGAACTTGGCGATATCGGCGAAATCCTTGAGACCGGCGTCGTGGGCAGCCTGGTTGACTGCCAGGGTGTATTTGGCACCTTCCAGATTGACTGCCAGCAGCTCCACCGAGCCGTCGTCCAGGTAGGGGCGGATATCTTTCTCTGAGCTGGGTAGCCAGGTGTCGAGGAACACGTCGACTTCATTGTCGTGCAGCGCCTTGAAGGTTTCCGGTAGCGAGAGACGCTTGAGCTGCGAGCGATAGCCCAGCTCGCTGAGTACCAAGCGGGTCACGGCGTTGGTCGTGATCAGATCCGTCCAGCCAACGTCGGCGAAGCGAATCAGCTTACAGCTGGATGGGTCGGCAGCCTGCGCTAGCAGCGGTGTACACAAGGCAGCGGCCAGTAGGCCGCGACGCATATTCAGTTTCATCAAACCTTCTCCCAAATGCATGGACGGGGCGCCTCTGTGCCGGCGCGCAATCGGACCACGGGGCGGGCAGGGCGAGCGTGGCTGGCCGTTCCATGGGCGCGGCGATCATGCCGACAGTTTTCCTGCGCTGCCTATGCGTGAAGTCGTAACTGGAATGCTGGTGTCGTGAATTGTTGCGGCAGCGCTTGAACGTGTGAGCCGGTAGCCCGGGTGAAATCCGGAGGAGAAAATCGCGCTCCTACAGGGAATTGCTGCATGGAACAGGTAATCGAGGCATAGCCATAGATTCCCCGGATTGCATCCGGGCTACAGAAAACTCCGCACTTGCGATCCGCCGTATGGATGAGACGTTGACGGATTTAGGCATGAGCGAGTCGGTGTGGGGCGACTGTGCGCTGGGGAAATCCTGATCATGGCCTGCACGTAGCATCAGTGCAGGAGAGAGTCGTGGCTATCAGCGTGTTTGACTTGTTCAAGATCGGCATCGGGCCGTCCAGTTCGCATACCGTCGGGCCTATGCGGGCGGCGGCGCTGTTTAGCGGCGCATTGGCCGAGCGGCGTTTGCTGGAACGCACCGCACGCTTGCAGGTGCGCCTATACGGCTCGCTGTCGGCCACCGGTGTGGGGCACGGTAGCGACCGTGCGGTGATCATGGGGCTGATGGGGGAGTGGCCGGATCAGGTCGACCCGAGCAGCATCGAGCCGCGTATCGCCGAGTTATTGGCCAGTGGTCAGTTGCAGCTCGGCGGGCGTGTTGGTATCGCCTTCGACTGGCAGCGCGACATGCTTCTGCTGGAAGAAAACCTGCCCTATCACCCCAACGCCATGACCCTCAGCGCGTTTGCAGCTGACGGCAGCCTATTGCACGAAAACACCTATTACTCGGTCGGCGGCGGTTTTGTGGTGGACGCCGAGCAGGCCGCCAGTGGCCAGCTGGATCAGGATCACACCGCGCTGCCCTACGACTTCAGCAGCGCCGAGGAACTGTTGAGTCTGTGCAAGGAGCACGGCTTGCGCGTCTCCGAGCTGATGATGGCCAACGAAAAGGCCTGGCGCAGTGAGGCGGAAATCAATAGCGGCTTGATGCGCCTGTGGCAGGCCATGCGCGAGTGCGTTGAGCAGGGCTTGCAGCACGAGGGCATCCTACCCGGCGGGCTGAATGTGAAGCGTCGCGCTGCCAAGCTGCACCGCAGCCTGCAGGAAATGAGCAAGCCCAATGTGATCGGCTCGACCTTGAGCGGTATGGAGTGGGTCAATCTGTTCGCCCTGGCGGTCAACGAGGAAAACGCCGCCGGCGGCCGTATGGTCACCGCGCCGACCAATGGCGCGGCGGGGATCATTCCCGCAGTGCTGCATTACTTCGTGCGCTTCAGCCCGGCAGTCAGCGAAGCCAATGTGGTCGACTACCTGCTGGCTGCCGCGGCTATCGGCATTCTGTGCAAGAAGAACGCCTCCATCTCTGGTGCTGAAGTCGGCTGTCAGGGCGAGGTCGGTTCGGCCTGCGCCATGGCGGCGGCGGGGCTGGCGGAGATTCTCGGCGCCACGCCCGAGCAGGTGGAAAACGCCGCCGAGATCGGCCTGGAACATAACCTCGGCCTGACCTGCGATCCGGTCGGCGGCCTGGTGCAGGTGCCATGCATCGAGCGCAACGCGATTGCGGCGGTGAAAGCCATCAACGCGGCGCAGATGGCGTTGCGCGGTGACGGTCAGCACTTTATCTCGCTGGATCGGGTGATCCGCACCATGCGCGACACGGGTGCCGATATGCATGACAAGTACAAGGAAACCTCGCGCGGAGGGTTGGCGGTTAGTGCCGTCGAGTGTTGAGGCCCGCGTTCAATCAGCGGCGCACAATTGTGGTGCAGAGCCGTTCAGTGCAGCGGAAAAAGGCGGCGCAAGGCTGCTGAATACGGCTCGACCGTTGGTCCGTTACCGCAGCGGTTTTACCCTGCGTAGCGGGGTGACAGACTCCCTGGTCACCAGTGCTACCGAAATGCTCAAACGCCCGTTAAACGGGCGTTTTAGGTCGCTATCAGAATACTAATGTCGCTCCTGCCAACGCCTAGTGGCACTAGTGATGGACTAATCCACCCACTTTTTATTGAACACCCAATCAATTTAGGCACGGCCTTTGCGTTGTGCCGGTTGTCGATCTGGCGTTGTGCAGTTCCAGAACCATAAGAAGAGCCATCCCGCAGAGGGGCTCACTACCGTGCTTTGCTTCGCGTGAGGGTTTACCTGATGTCACAGTCCACTCAAGGGGCACAACCCCAGAGCCGTGCGCCGCAGTCCATCGGCTTTCTGCTACTCGACAACTTCACCCTGATTTCTCTGGCGTCTGCCGTTGAGCCGCTGCGCATGGCCAACCAGTTGTCCGGCAAGGAGTTGTACCGTTGGCATACCCTCAGCCAGAGCGGCCTGCCGGTCTGCGCCAGTGACGGCCTGCAGATCACTCCGGACGCCAGCCTGGTTACGGCGCCGCGCCTGGATGCGGTGATTGTCTGCGGCGGCGTGGACATCCAGCACAGCGTCACCCGCGAGCATGTGCAGTGGCTACAAAGCCAGGCGCGTCATGGTGCACAGTTGGGCGCGGTATGCACTGGCAGCTGGGCCCTGGCCAAGGCCGGGCTGCTCGATGGCCACGACTGCAGTGTGCATTGGGAGTTTCTCGCCGCCATGCAGGAGGCTTTTCCGCGTGTGGCTGTCAGCACCCGGTTGTTTTCCATTGATCGCAAACGCCACACCAGCTCCGGCGGTACCGCGCCGATGGACATGATGCTGCACGTGATCGGTCGTGAGCATGGGCGTGAACTGGCGGCAGCGATTTCCGAGATGTTTATCTACGAACGCATCCGCAACGAGCAGGATCACCAGCGCGTGCCGCTCAAGCACATGCTTGGCACCAACCAGCCGAAGCTGCAGGAAATCGTCGCGCTGATGGAAGCCAACCTGGAAGAGCCGATCGACCTCGATCAGCTGGCGCTTTACGTCGATGTATCGCGCCGTCAGCTGGAGCGCCTGTTCCAGAAATACCTGCACTGCTCGCCGTCGCGCTACTACCTCAAGTTGCGTTTGATCCGCGCGCGTCAGCTGCTCAAGCAGACCAGCATGTCGATTATCGAAGTGGCCTCGGTGTGTGGCTTTGTCTCCACCCCGCACTTCTCCAAGTGCTACCGCGAATACTTCGGCATCCCGCCGCGCGACGAGCGTGCGGGGCAGCAGGGCGGTCATGTGGTGGCATTGCTGCCAATGCCGGAAGATCTGATGCGTCCATCGCCGTCTTCGGCCATGGCGGCGCTGACGCGGGCGCAGGGGGAGTCGACCTTTGCCAGTGTCAGGCTCTAAGTCGCAGCCATAACCTGTAAGGCTTGCCCGCGATAGCGGGCGCAGGGTGTAGGGTGGATGGCGCTTTCTCATCCACCATTGCGATTGTCGGGCGGTGGATGGGTGAAGCGCCATCCACCCTACAAAAACCAACCTGCGCCGCCCAAACAAAAGGCTATATCCCCACACTATGTTGCAAGCCGCTTTTTAGGGTGGGCCCAGCGGCGCTGGGCTGGTTATAGGTATCGCAACGCAACCCGCGCGGCGTAAGTATTACCGCGGCCCATACATCGCATAGCCGTCCCGGACGACTCAACACATAACGGGTACATCGCCCAACAAAAACGCCGCACCGACCTTGATGGAGAGTGCGGCGTTTTACTGTGTGTGGTGTTGGGCTTACAACGCCCTCAATACTCGATCGCCACATCACCCTGCGGCACGCTGCAGCAGGAGAGGATATAGCCCTCGGCCACATCTTCGTCGGTGATCCCGCCGTTGTGTTCCATGCTCACTTCACCTGAGGTTTTCATTACCTTGCAGGTGCCGCAGATACCCATACCGCAGGCCTTGGGAATATGCAGGCCGAGCTTGGCGGCGGCGGCGTGCACGGTTTCGCCTGGGTCGACACGGATGCTCTTGCCGGTGCTGGTGAAGGCCACCTGGTGCTGGTCAGCCGTAGGTACCGGATCGGCATCGGCGGCTTCGGCGGCCAGTTCCTTGACCTCGGCGCGTACTTCCGGCGGCGTCGCACCGAAGGATTCCTCGTGGTAACGCTGCATATCAAAGCCATTGCTTTCGAGCAGGCGCTTGACCGCATTCATGTAGGGCGTAGGGCCGCAGCAGAAGATTTCCCGTTCCAGATAATCCGGGGTAATCAGTTCCAGCATCTTCTGGTTGAGGTAGCCGCGATAACCGGCCCAGGCCTCGCCCAGGCCGTGTTTTTCGCAGATCACGTGCAGGCTGAAGTTGTTGATCCGCGCGGCCATATGTTCCAGCTCGCGGTGGTAGATGATGTCTTTGGGCGAGCGCGCGCTGTGCACGAAAACCATGTCGACATTGGCGTTGGTGTCGTAGAACCAGCGCGCCATTGACATCACCGGAGTAATGCCGACGCCGCCGCTGAGGTAGAGCACTTTGTCGGCGGGAAAATCGATGGCGTTGAACAGCCCGACAGGACCGTGCGCTGGCAGCTCGTCGCCTTCACTAAGGTTATCGTGCAGCCAGTTGGAGACCTTGCCGCCCGGCACTCGCTTGATGGTGATGGAGAAGCTGTAGGGCACCGATGGCGAGCTGGAAATGGTGTAGGAACGCATCACCGGTTGGCCTTCGATCTCCAGCTCCAGGGTGACAAATTGCCCTGGTTTGAAGAAATACAACAGCGGCTGATCGGCCATAAAACAGAAAGTGCGTACGTCCCAGGTTTCCTGGATAACCTTGACGCAGCGCACCATATGCCGGCCATTGCTCCAAGTCTGCGTGGTAACTGGGTTGAGGAAGTCGTTCGTCGTCATGGACGTCTCCGCGCGTGGCCGGATATCGGCCTTGTATGCGATGGATTGTGCGTACTGGCAGACAGGCTCATTTATCTGCCAGCGACATTTACATGCTTATCGCGACCTGCCGCGCAGGCCTTGATTTACCGCGTCGGAAACGGATGTGGCCATGTCGCCCATAGATAAGGTTTCGCCTACGCTCAGCCCCACACTCGCAGCCAGCCGAAGCAAAAAGGTTACGAGCGAATTCTCCGTTTACCCAGTCGCCATCGGCAGGCGCAAAACGGGGCAATGACGCCACCTTGCGTGAGGGTCTGCTGGCGTGCAACGCGACTCGCATCGACGCGTTAGCAGACTTGCTATTAGCCACTTTATTGCGGCAACTCGCCGAGCGAGTCGCCATTGAGGAGTTACCGATGGACGTCACTTCTACTCTGAGCCTGGGCGATCCGCTGGAGCCCGCACGCAAGGCCACCGCCGAGATGCTGCAGACCCGCGAGCGCACTTTTTCCTTGCCGCAGCCGTTTTATAACGACGAGCGTTTGTTCCAGATCGACATGCAGGAGATCTTCCACAAGGAGTGGCTGATTGCCGGCATGACCTGCGAAATTCCCGCCAAGGGCAACTATCTGACCCTGCAACTCGGTGACAACCCGATCATCGTGATCCGTGGCGCCGAAGGCGTGGTGCACGCCTTCCATAACGTCTGCCGCCATCGCGGTTCGCGTCTGTGCACCAGCGACAAAGGCAAGGTGGCCAAGCTGGTCTGCCACTACCACCAATGGACCTATGAGCTGGACGGCCGTCTGCTGTTTGCCGGCACCGAGATGGGCGCCGACTTCGACATGAAGGAATACGGCCTCAAACCGGTGAACTGCAAGGTCGCGGGCGGCTACATCTTTATCTCCCTGGCCGAGAATCCGCCGGCCATTGATGACTTCCTCAGCACCCTGGCCCACTACATGGAGCCCTACGACATGGAGAACACCAAGGTGGCGATACAAAGCACCTTGATGGAAAAGGCCAACTGGAAGCTGGTGCTGGAGAACAACCGCGAGTGCTACCACTGCAGTGGTTCGCATCCGGAGCTGCTCAACACCCTATTGGAGTGGGACGACGTTACCGACCCGCGCGCCGATCAGGCCTTCAAGGATCATGTGGCCGCCTCCGCAGCCGCCTGGGACGCCGAGAAGATTCCCTACGCCCACGCCAGCTTTGGCTTGCGTAACCGTATCGTGCGCATGCCGCTGCTCAAAGGCACGGTGTCCATGACCATGGACGGTAAGCAGGGCTGCAACAAACTGATGGGGCGCATCCAGAACCCAGACCTCGGTTCGATGCGCATCCTGCATCTGCCGCACTCGTGGAACCACTGCATGGGCGATCACATTATCGTCTTTACCGTGTGGCCGATCAGCGCCCAGGAAACCATGGTCACCACCAAGTGGCTGGTGCACAAGGATGCCGTTGAAGGCGTCGACTACGACGTGGCGCGCATGCGTCAGGTGTGGGACGCGACTAACGATCAGGACCGTCGCCTGGCCGAAGAAAATCAGCGCGGCATCAACTCCACCGCCTACCAGCCAGGCCCGTATTCCAAGACCTATGAGTTTGGCGTGGTTAACTTTATCGATTGGTACAGCGAGCGGGTGCTGAGCAACCTCGGCGCAGCCCCCGCGCCGTATTTGCGCCAAGTCGGCTCGGAGTAAGGCTGCATATGACGCTTGGCCTATGGCTGCTGCTTGGTTTGACCGCATACGGTCTGCTGGCCGCACGACGTAGGCCAGCTACCCCCGTACCACACTGAGACCCTCCTCAAGGGTCACTTGGCCCCTGCCGGTTACCCCTAGGCAGGGGCTTTTTTTATAGCGATCTACCCGTTATCAGTTGAGCTGCCTGAACCGCTTTACGCTGCAAGACGCGGTAATGCGTGGTGGGTTAGGCGCTAACCGGGAGCAGGCAAACACCACTGTTTTTCCATGCGCCGTAACCCACCATTGCGGCCTACCTGCAAGCCGCATTGGTGGCCTATGCGGCGCCCGAAACTCTGTGGCGCTGCCGATAATGACCCTTCGCGCCACCAGCCCCACCCCCTAAAACAGCCTGCAACACCGTCCCGATGTAGGGCCTTGTTGGCATTGATCGTTCCCGCGCTGGAGCCTGGGCGCCAGCGGGAGTGCGCGCTTATTGGCGGCTTATCCAACCGCGACCTGGCTTTGACGCTTTCGGCAATACCCCAGTCGTTTTTGCACCGGGTCGTTCGAGCCCTCGGGGATATGCTCAATCCAAAGCGCCAACAACGGGTTTGGCGACACACTAAAGGGGACTGCCTGATGAGCCCAGCCGAATTGCACGCCGACAGCATCGTTATTGACGGGCTGATCATCGCCAAGTGGAACCGCGAACTGTTTGAAGACATGCGCAAAGGCGGGCTGACCGCAGCCAACTGCACCGTGTCGGTATGGGAAGGTTTTCAGGCCACGGTAAACAATATTGCCGCCAGCCAGAAACTGATCCGCGAGAACAGCGATCTGGTGATGCCGGTACGTACGACCGCCGATATCCGCAAGGCGAAGGAGCAGGGCAAGACCGGCATCCTCTTCGGCTTCCAGAATGCGCATGCGTTTGAAGACCAGATCGGTTATGTCGAGGTGTTCAAGCAGCTCGGCGTGGGCATTGTGCAGATGTGCTACAACACCCAGAACCTGGTGGGCACCGGCTGCTACGAGCGCGACGGTGGCCTCTCTGGTTTCGGCCGCGAGATCGTCGCCGAGATGAACCGCGTCGGCATTATGTGCGACCTCTCGCATGTGGGCTCGAAGACCTCCGAGGAAGTCATCCTCGAATCGAAAAAGCCGGTCACCTATTCCCATTGCCTACCGTCGGGCCTGAAAGAACACCCACGCAACAAGTCCGACGCCGAGCTGAAATTTATCGCCGATCACGGCGGCTTTGTCGGTGTGACCATGTTCGCGCCGTTCCTGGCCAAGGGCATCGATTCGACCATCGACGACTACGCCGAAGCCATCGAGTACGTAATGAACATCGTCGGTGAAGACGCCATTGGCATCGGCACCGATTTCACCCAGGGCCACGGCCAGGACTTCTTTGAATACCTGACCCATGACAAGGGCTACGCCCGCCGCCTGACCAGCTTCGGCAAGATCATCAACCCACTGGGCATCCGCACCGTGGGCGAGTTCCCCAACCTCACCGAAACCCTGCTCAAACGCGGCCATTCCGAGCGCGTGGTGCGCAAGATCATGGGCGAGAACTGGGTAAACGTTCTTAGGGATGTCTGGGGCGAATAAGCCTGACGCGATGCCAAATCCGTAGGGTGGAGACGATTTTTTCATCTACCACCCCACTGCGCGGTGACTCACCCTTCTGGTGGATGGATAAAGCGCCATCCACCCTACAAACGACTTGATTACGGAGTTTTCCCCATGGCCACCCACGCACCCGAAATGCCTATCCAGGTCGACGACGAAACCGGCGTCTGGACCACCGATGCCCTGCCGATGCTCTATGTGCCGCGGCATTTCTTCGTCAACAACCATATCGGTATCGAGGAAGTGCTGGGCGCCGATGCCTATGCCGAAATTCTCTACAAGGCCGGCTACAAGTCCGCCTGGCACTGGTGCGAGAAAGAGGCTGAATGCCATGGCCTGTCCGGCGTAGCGGTGTTCGAGCACTACATGAAGCGCCTGTCGCAGCGCGGCTGGGGGCTGTTCAAGACCCAGGCGATTGATCTCGACGCAGGCACCTGCGAGGTGCGCCTGGATCATTCCGCCTTCGTCTACGTCTACGGCCAGTGTGGGCGCATGGTCGACTACATGTTCACCGGCTGGTTCGCCGGTGCCATGGACCAGATTCTGCAAGCTCAGGGCAGCAGCATCCGTACGCGTGCTGAGCAGGTCTACGGTGCGTCGCAGGAAGGCCATGACCATGGCCTGTTCCGTACTCAACCACTCTAAAAACAATCGTGCGTGGGGAGGCTCAGCCGCGACATCTTCGCTGCTAAAGCGAGGTGCCGCCCAGCCCTCCCACAAAGTAACGCTAGGCCGCTTTCCGTGAGGGTGCCGCAATGGCTTTCGAAGCAATGTTCCAACCGATTCAGATCGGCAAACTGACCATCCGTAACCGTGTGATCAGTACCGCCCACGCCGAGGTCTATGCCACCGATGGCGGCATGACCACCGAGCGTTACGTGCAGTATTACGAAGAGAAGGCCAAGGGCGGCATCGGTCTGGCGATCTGCGGTGGCTCATCGGTGGTGGCAATCGACAGTCCACAAGAGTGGTGGAGCTCGGTCAACCTGTCGACCGATCGGATCATCCCGCACTTCCAGAATTTGGCCGACGCCATGCACAAGCATGGCGCCAAGATCATGATCCAGATTACCCACATGGGCCGCCGCTCGCGCTGGGACGGTTTCAACTGGCCGACCCTGATGTCGCCGTCGGGCATCCGCGAACCGGTGCACCGCGCCACCTGCAAGACCATCGAGGTCGAGGAAATCTGGCGGGTGATCGGCAACTACGCGCAAGCCGCGCGCCGCGCCAAAGAAGGTGGCCTGGACGGTGTCGAACTGTCCGCCGTGCACCAGCATATGATCGACCAGTTCTGGTCGCCGCGGGTCAACAAACGCACCGACGAATGGGGCGGCAGCTTCGAGGGCCGGATGAAGTTCGGCCTGGAAGTGCTCAAGGCCGTACGCGCCGAAGTGGGTGACGATTTCTGTGTGGGCATCCGCCTGTGCGGCGACGAATTCCATCCGGACGGCCTGTCCCACGAGGACATGAAGCAGATCGCCAAGTACTACGATGACACCGGCATGCTCGACTTTATCGGCGTGGTCGGCTCGGGTTGCGACACCCACAACACCCTGGCCAACGTTATCCCCAATATGAGTTACCCGCCGGAGCCATTCCTGCATCTGGCAGCCGGGATCAAGGAAGTAGTCAAGGTGCCGGTGCTACACGCGCAGAACATCAAGGATCCGAACCAGGCCACGCGTATTCTCGAGGGCGGCTATGTCGACATGGTCGGCATGACCCGCGCGCACATCGCTGACCCGCACCTGATCGCCAAGATCAAGATGGGCCAAGTCGACCAGATCAAGCAGTGCGTCGGTGCCAACTACTGCATCGACCGCCAGTACCAAGGTTTGGACGTGCTGTGCATCCAGAACGCCGCGACTTCCCGTGAGTACATGGGCCTGCCGCATATCATCGAAAAATCCACCGGGCCGAAACGCAAGGTGGTGATCGTCGGCGGCGGCCCAGCCGGGATGGAGGCCGCGCGGGTTGCCGCAGAGCGCGGTCATGACGTGACCCTGTTCGAGAAGAAGGACAGCCTCGGCGGCCAGATCAGCCTCGCCGCCAAGGCACCGCAACGTGACCAGATGGCTGGTATCACCCGCTGGTTCCAACTGGAGATCGCCCGTCTCGGCGTTGACCTGCGTCTGGGCACCGGCGCCGATCTCGACAGCATCCTCGACCTGCGTCCGGACATCGTGGTTCTGGCCAACGGCGGCCATCCGTTTATCGAGCAGAACGAACACTGGGGCGCAGCCGAGGGCCTGGTAGTCAGCAGCTGGGACATCCTCGACGGCACCGTGGCACCGGGCAATAACGTGCTGGTGTACGACACCATTTGCGAATTCACCGGCATGTCGGTGGCCGATTTCATCGCCGAGAAGGGCGCCAAGGTCGAGATCGTCACCGACGACATCAAACCGGGCGTGGCCATCGGCGGCACCAGCTTCCCGACCTACTACCGCAGCCTATACCCGAAAGAAGTGATCATGACCGGCGACCTGATGCTGGAAAAGGTCTACCGCGAGGGCGACAAGCTGGTGGCGGTGCTGGAGAACGAATACACCGGCGCCAAGGAAGAGCGGGTGGTCGATCAGGTCGTGGTGGAGAACGGCGTGCGTCCGGACGAAAGCCTCTACTACGGGCTTAAGGACGGTTCGCGCAATAAGGGTCAGATCGACGTCGAAGCGCTGTTCGCGATCAAGCCGCAGCCATGCCTATCGGAGACGGGTGATGGCTACCTGCTGTTCCGTATCGGTGACTGCGTGGCGCAGCGCAACACCCATGCAGCGATCTATGACGCGCTGCGTTTGTGCAAGGATTTCTGATCGCGGCCTCGGTGGATGGCTTCGGCCATCCCGCTACGGAGCGTAACGGCTGAGGCGATGCGGCTTTGTAGGGTGGATAACGCTCTACTTATCCACCGCGGGTCAACACGGAATTAAATACGGCGGATGGCTTCGTCCATCCACCCTACGAATCATCTGAAGGGTGCGGCCATGCTGAACACCATCCTGCCCATTCTGTTGTTCGCCGCGCTGGCGTTGGCGGTGATGGGTGCTGTGAAACGCTTTCTGATGTGGCGCCGTGGCCGCGCGGCCCAGGTCGACTGGCTGGGTGGCCTGCTGGCCATGCCGCGGCGCTATATGGTCGACCTGCACCATGTGGTGGCCCGCGACAAATATATCGCTAACACCCACGTGGCCACGGCCGGCGGCTTCGTTCTGGCCGCGGTGCTGGCAGTTCTGGTGCACGGTTTCGGCCTGCAGAATCGTATCCTCGGTTATGCCTTGCTGTTCGCTACGGCGCTGATGTTCGTTGGCGCGCTGTTCGTCGCTAAACGCCGCCTCGATCCGCCGTCACGGTTGTCGAAAGGCCCGTGGATGCGCCTGCCGAAAAGTCTGCTGATGTTCGCTGCGAGCTTCTTTATCGCCACCTTGCCGGTCGCCGGGATCCTGCCGGAAGGCTTCGGTGGCTGGATTCTCGCCCTGCTGCTGACCGTCGGTGTGGCCTGGGGTGTATCCGAGCTGTTCTTCGGCATGACCTGGGGCGGACCGATGAAGCACGCCTTCGCCGGCGCCCTGCACCTGGCCTGGCACCGCCGTAGCGAGCGCTTCGGTGGTGGTCGCTCGACCGGTCTGAAAGCCCTCGATCTGAACAACCCGCAAGCGCCGCTGGGCGTGGAAAAACCTGCGGACTTCACCTGGAACCAACTGCTCGGTTTCGATGCTTGCGTGCAGTGCGGCAAGTGCGAGGCGGCCTGCCCGGCTTTCGCCGCTGGTCAGCCGCTGAATCCGAAAAAGCTGATTCAGGACATGGTGGTTGGCCTGGCGGGCGGCACCGATGCCAACTTTGCCGGTTCGCCTTACCCAGGAAAACCAGTGGGCGAGCACAGCGGTGGCCCGCATCATCCTATCGTCAACCTCAATGGCAAGGCCCTGGTCGATGCCGAAACGCTGTGGTCGTGCACCACTTGCCGCGCCTGCGTAGAGGAGTGCCCGATGATGATCGAGCACGTCGACGCCATCGTCGATATGCGCCGCCATCTGACCCTGGAAAAAGGTGCCACGCCAAACAAGGGCGCGGAGGTGCTGGACAACCTGATCGCCACCGACAACCCCGGCGGCTTCGCCCCCGGCGGGCGGCTGAACTGGGCGGCGGATCTCAACCTGCCATTGCTAAGCGACAAGCAAAGCGTTGACGTACTGTTCTGGGTCGGTGATGGCGCCTTCGATATGCGCAACCAACGCACCCTGCGCGCCTTTGTCAAAGTGCTGAAAGCCGCCAATGTCGACTTCGCCGTGCTCGGTCTGGAAGAACGCGACAGCGGCGACGTGGCGCGCCGGCTGGGGGATGAAGCGACCTTCCAGCTGTTAGCCAAACGCAATATTGCCACCCTGGCTAAATACCAGTTCAACACCATCGTCAGCTGCGACCCGCACAGCTTCCACGTACTGAAGAACGAATACGGCGAACTCGGCGGCCGCTATCAGGTGCTGCACCACAGCACCTATATGGATGAACTGATCGGCGCGCAGAAGTTGAACTTAGGCCAGCACAAGGGCGGCTCGGTCACCTACCACGACCCTTGCTACCTCGGCCGTTACAACGGCGAGTACGAAGCCCCGCGCAACGTGCTGAACGCTATCGGGATCGAAGTGAAAGAAATGCAACGTTCCGGCTTCCGCTCACGCTGCTGCGGCGGTGGTGGCGGTGCGCCGATCACCGATATCCCTGGCAAGCAGCGGATTCCTGATATGCGCATGGTCGACATCAAGGAGACCGGTGCCGAACTGGTGGCCGTCGGTTGTCCGCAATGCACCGCCATGCTCGAAGGTGTGGTTGGCCAGCGGCCTGAGGTCAAGGACATTGCTGAGCTGGTGGCCGATGTATTGATCGAGGGTGTGGCCGAGGCCAAGAAGCCTGCGCCAACCCCGCGTGAACTAGCCGAGGTAAGCCCATGAGCGACATCATTCGTCGTGACCCACGGGCTGAATGGATCGCCCGTAATCGCCTGCACCCGCTGCACGCCGCCTTGCAGCCAGCGGAAGTCAGCTGGCTGGGCCCCAATGGGGTCATACGCAAGAACCCGCATGCTGTCGGCTTTATTGGCCCCAATGGCCTCAAGCGGATCGACCGCTCGGGTACTCAGCAGGGCGGTAATCAGAAGCGCAGCGCGGCCAGTGCCGCGGTGCAGTTGCCGCTGCATGTTATTGAGCAACCGGCCTTCCATATCGTGGTGGTGCCGGACATGGTCGGTGGCCGCCTCAGTGCTCACGACAAGGATTTGCTTGGCCTGGCGCACAAGCTGGCCGGTAGCGATGGCGCGGTGGTCGCAGTGATCTTCGGTGAGCACAAGGAAAACGCCTTCGACTGCAACGGCGTTGACCGCCTGCTGCAGTTCGCTGACGACGATTTCGACGGCTACTCCCCGGAAGCTCGGGTACTGGCCCTTGGTGCGCTGGAGCGGCAGCTCTCGCCACGCCACTGGCTGCTGCCCGATAGCCGCAGCGGGGGTGGCGAACTGGGTCGCCGTTTGGCCGCCAAGCTCGGCGAACGCCCGGCGACGCGGGTCTGGCAGGTGGCCGACGGCATTGCCAGTGGGCGCGCGGGTGCTGGGCGCGAAGACCTGGTGCAACAAGCGCCACGGTTGATCCTGGCAGCGGTGGAGTGTGCTGAACCGGTCAGTGAAACCCGGCATGAAGTGCGGCCGCTGGCGCTCAGTGATGCGCTGGTTCGCCATTTGCCAAGGATTCAGGACCTCGGTGCAGTGGCAGTCGACCCGGCGCAGATCCCCATGGCTGAGGCCGAATTTATTCTGTCTGGCGGCAACGGCGTAAAAGACTGGACGCTGTTCCACCAGGCCGCCGCTGCGCTGGGTGCAACTGAGGGTGCCTCGCGGGTGGCAGTGGACGACGGCTTTATGGGCCGCGAGCGCCAGGTCGGTGCGTCCGGCATCTGGGTTACTGCGCGGGTGTATGTGGCGGTGGGTATCAGTGGTGCGATCCAGCACCTGCAAGGCATCGGCGCCTGCGACAAGGTGGTGGCGATCAACCTCGACCCGACCTGCGACATGATCAAGCGCGCCGATCTTTCGGTGATCGGCGAGTCTGCCGCAATTCTGCAGGCGTTGATCGAGCGCGTCGCCGCCCACCGCCAAGGAGCAGAGCGCGATGCCGCGTAATCAAACTGTAGGGTGGATGACGCTTCACCCATCCACCGGGAGCGACCACACAGTGATGGTGGAAGAAAAAGGCGTCTTCCACCCTACGGAGCAGGCCAATGACTGACTTGAATATCGTTGCGCTGGTCTCGGTTGGTGCCCACCCAACCTCCGGACGCCCACGCCGTGCCGAGCAGGATGCCCGCGCGGTCGAGCTGGGTTTGCGTTTGGCCGGTGAGCGGTTGCAGGTGCTGCATGCCGGCGACCCGCAACAGGAGGCGCTGCGCGCTTATCTGGGCATGGGCCTTGAGCAGATCAAGATTCTTGAGCAGCCGGCGCACAGCGATGCGCTGCCGGTGCTGGTCGAGTACCTGGCCGACTCCAGCGCGCAGCTGGTACTGACCGGCAGCCAGGCGGAAACCGGTGAAGGTTCGGGCATGCTGCCCTACCTGCTGGCGGAGCAGCTTGGCTGGCCGCTGGTCGTCGGGCTGGCGGCGGTGGAGCAGGTCAGCAATGGCGTGGCCCAGGTGCTGCAAGCGCTGCCGCGCGGTCAGCGCCGGCGCTTGCAGGTGCGCCTGCCGTTTGTTGCCAGTGTTGATAACGCCGCGCCTATTGCGAGGCAGAGCGCCTTCGGCCCGGCCCGCCGAGGTCTGTTGACGGCTGAGGAAGTGGAGCTGGTTGCCGATCCGCTATTTGCCAGCGCCCAGTTGCAGCCGGCTAAACCCCGGCCTAAACGCCTTAAGGTGATCAAGGCGAAGACCGGCGCGGAACGGATGAAGGCCGCCACCGCCAAGGCGTCCGGTGGTGGCGGGCAGGTGCTCAAGGATATGTCGCCGCAAGCGGGCGCTGAGGCTATCTTCAAATTACTGTTGGAAGAAGGCGTGCTGCGCTAGGAATGTGGGAGGGGATTTAGCTCATTCACCGTTAGAAGCTCGCCGCTAAAGCGCTACGTCGCCGGCGCCTCCCGAGCAGAGCGGCCGTTGGTAGGATGGGTTGAGCGTCGCGATAGCCATCTGAACCCGAGTCGAAAGCTCAATTTATTGCCGCGCCATTAGAGGATTTGACCATGATGCATGCCGATCTGATTGATCAGGAAGATCTACGCGAACGCCTGGTGGCGCTGGGGTTGTCGATACCCGCCGGGGTGACGGCGGCGCAGGCCTGCGAGCATGCCGTCAGTGGTCTGAGCCCGGAACGGGCAGTGGCGCTGCGGCGTCTGGTGGAGGAATTGCTCGGCGGCAGCGCAACCGTGCTACCGAACGTGCGTGAAGCAATCTCGCGCACTCTGCTTCCTGCTTTGGTGCCGCGTCCTTCGTGATCTGCTGGAGCATGCATTCGGAGGTTGGGTCGGGCGGCGTTCCGTTGCGCTCCGCGAAGCCCTGCGGCGGTGTCTGGCTCAGGCTCGGTGTTGCGTCGATCATCACCCGTTAGGCTTCGTTGCTCCGCTGCTCAACCCAAACTACCTGCTCTGGTACCGCGTTAGCTCGCTGCCGCCATCGCCGCACGAATATCCGCCGCTAACTGACGTATCCGCGCTTCCTCGGTATCCCACGAGCACATAAAGCGTGCGCCGCCGGCCCCGATAAAGGTGTAGAAGCGCCAGCCCTGGCCGCGCAGCACTTCCAGCGCTGGCTCGGACATCTGCAGAAATACGCCGTTGGCCTCAACCGGGAACATCAGGCTAACCCCCGGGATATCGTTGACCAGCTCGGCCAGCAGTTGTGCGCAACGGTTGGCGTGCTGGGCGTAACGCAGCCAGGCGCCGTCCTGCAGAATGCCGACCCAGGGCGCCGACAGATAACGCATCTTCGAGGCCAGCTGGCCGGCCTGCTTGCAGCGGTAGTCGAAGTCTTCGGCCAGGTCCTTGTTGAAGAACAGGATCGCCTCACCCACGGCCATGCCGTTCTTGGTGCCGCCAAAACACAGCACATCCACGCCAGCCTTCCAGGTTAGGTCGGCCGGGCTGCAGCCGAGAAAAGCGCAGGCGTTGGAGAAACGCGCACCGTCCATATGCAGATGCAGGCCGAGTTCGCGGCACACGGCGCTGATCGCTCGTACTTCATCGGGGCTGTAAACCGTGCCGACTTCCGTGGCCTGGGTCAGGGTCACCACGCGTGGCTTGGGGTAGTGGATGTCCTGGCGCTTGAGGGCGATCTCGCGGATCGCCTCGGGGGTCAGCTTGCCGTTCTCGGTCTTGGCCAACAGCAGTTTGGAGCCGTTGGAGAAGAACTCCGGTGCGCCGCACTCGTCGGTCTCGACGTGGGCGGTCTCCGAGCAGATCACGCTGTGGTAGCTCTGGCATAACGCCGCCAGGGCCAGGGAGTTGGCCGCGGTGCCGTTGAAGGCGAAAAACACTTCGCAGTCGGTTTCAAACAGCTGGCGAAAATGGTCGGCGGCGCGCGCCGTCCACTGGTCATCACCGTAGGCGCGCTGATGGCCCTGATTGGCTTCGGCCATGGCGGCCCAGGCTTCCGGACAGATACCGGAATAGTTGTCGCTGGCAAATTGCTGGCTCTGGTCGGGCATTGCGGATTCCTTTCTTGATCGACGCCGCTGAGTCATCGGCGAATGCCACTACTTTACCCTTGGCCCAGGCAGCGGTGGGGACATCGCCGCGACATCTTGTTTAACTCAGGCGCTGTTCGCCCACGGGCGTAACCTGGCAGGCACAGCGGAAAAAGGAACTCATAGCGCTGACAGCCCTCACAGCTAAGTCCATGGTGATTGGCCGCCTGACGGAGTCTGGCGTGTATTACCTGCCAGCGCGGTTATCCGTTCGACAGATGGTCATGCGCTGTGGACCCGCTAGAACAGTGCCTTGGCTGACCAGCCAAGTGCCGCTCTGTCACTGACCCGTACAGGAATCGACCATGAACTACCGTCATCTCATCGCGTTGTTTGTTCCCCTGGCGTTCGCGCTACCGTCTATTGCGGCTGAACCATGGCCGGCTGACGCCAAGGCCGAGTTCGTCAACGAGTGTGTCGCGAGCGCGCCTGATGGGCACGCAACGAACAACCTGACGGCATATTGCGAATGTGCCGCTGAGAAGGTCAGTAGTGAGTTTAGTGAGGCGGAAATGCAGGCCATGGCCCGTCAATCGCCACCCGATTCGGCGATGCAGCAACGCTTGATCAAGGCCTCGGCTAGCTGCGAAAAAAACTTGTAGCGCTGATCTGATCGCAGTGCACATTGAGCCCGGCTCGCTGCCAGATAATTCGCTGACTCCGTGAGTGCTGCAATGCTGACACCCTCAGCCGGACAGACCCGTGACGCCGCGCTGGACCTGATCAAGTGGCTGGCTTTTGCCAGCATGCTGATCGACCACCTGCGGCATGTCTGGCCGTCTCTTTACTGGTTGTACATCCCTGGCCGCTTGGCCTTCCCCTTTTTCTGTCTGGCAATTGCCGCCAATCTGATGCGTCCCTCGGCTGGGGGCGGCAAACCCTTCCCGCTGCGTTACCTGGGGTTACTGGCGTTATTCGCGCTGCTCTCCGAATGGCCTTATCGGCTGCTGGTCGTTACCCCACATTCGCTGAACGTTCTACCGACTCTGGTGCTGGGGTTGCTGATTGCCGGTGGCGTGGCGCAGCCCACTGTGCAACGGCGCTGGCTGGCTGTCGCGGCGCTGCTGGTAGCACTGCTCGCACACCCCTGGTTGATGTTTGGCTTTGCCGGGGCGCTGCTGCCAGTGGCCTTTGTTTATGCCCTGCAGCGAGCGGGGCCGAACTGGGTCTGGCCGGTGCTGCTGTGTCTGGCGGCCAATTACTGGCCGCCGTTCTATATCGATGCAACCCGCGGTGACCCCTTTGCCGTGAGTTTTATCCTGATCTGCAGCGTGGCACCACTGCTGGGGTTGGGGCTATTACGGCAACCGTCGCTGGGCCAGGTGCCGGCAGTACGGCGCTGGGCCTATCTGTTCTACCCCGGTCACTTTCTCCTGCTGGTGGGGGCACGCGCGCTGCTCACCTGAGTGCACTCGCGTACCGCAGCGTATTTGTCTGCCAATTTGCGCATACCCGATAGCGACACGTCGGCCCTTCGCATGTCGCAAACGCAATCTCCCGTGGCGTGCCTAGGCATCTGACCGATCAGGGCCAGTCATACCATCGCTTCACAAGGGCCCAGCCCGCTTCCGACACAGATGCGCCACACAACGGTGCCGCAGGAGATCAGCGATGTTCAGCAAGCACGACCAGATTAAAGGCTACGACGACGAGTTGCTCAGCGCGATCAACGCCGAGGAAAGCCGCCAGGAACACCACATCGAGCTGATCGCCTCGGAGAACTACACCAGCCAGCGAGTGATGGAAGCCCAGGGCAGCGGCCTAACCAACAAGTACGCCGAAGGCTATCCGGGCAAGCGTTACTACGGCGGCTGCGAGCATGTCGATGTGGTTGAACAGCTGGCGATTGATCGCGCCAAGGCGCTGTTTGGTGCCGACTACGCTAACGTCCAGCCGCACTCCGGTTCCTCGGCCAACAGTGCGGTGTATCTGGCGCTGATCAATGCCGGCGACACCATCCTCGGCATGAGCCTGGCCCACGGCGGCCACCTGACCCACGGCGCTAAGGTGTCGTCCTCGGGCAAGCTGTACAACGCCGTGCAGTACGGTATCGACACCGCCACTGGCCTGATCGATTACGACGAAGTCGAGCGTTTGGCCGTCGAGCACCAGCCGAAGATGATCGTTGCCGGCTTCTCCGCCTATTCGAAGACCCTGGATTTCCCGCGCTTCCGCGCCATTGCCGATAAGGTCGGGGCGCTGCTGTTCGTCGATATGGCCCACGTCGCAGGCCTGGTAGCCGCTGGCCTGTACCCCAATCCGATTCCCTTTGCCGACGTGGTCACCACCACCACCCACAAGACCCTGCGCGGTCCGCGTGGCGGGCTGATCCTGGCCAAGAGCAATCCGGATATCGAGAAGAAGCTCAACGCCGCGGTATTCCCCGGTGCTCAGGGCGGCCCGTTGATGCACGTGATCGCTGCCAAAGCGGTGTGCTTCAAGGAGGCCATGGAGCCAGGCTTCAAGGAGTACCAGGCGCAGGTGATCAAGAATGCCCAGGCTATGGCCAAGGTGTTTATCGAGCGTGGCTTTGATGTGGTTTCCGGCGGCACCGACAACCACCTGTTCCTGGTCAGCCTGATCAAGCAGGGCCTGACCGGCAAAGAAGCCGACGCTGCCTTGGGTCGTGTCGGTATCACAGTCAACAAGAACGCCGTACCGAATGACCCGCAGTCGCCGTTCGTGACCTCGGGCCTGCGTATCGGCACCCCGGCGATCACCACACGCGGCCTCAAGGAAGCCCAGAGCATCGAGCTGGCCGGCTGGATCTGTGATGTGCTCGACCACCTTGGCGATGCCGATGTGGAAGCTCAGGTCGCTACCTTGGCCTCCGGGCTGTGCGCCGACTACCCGGTATACCGCTGAAAGCAATGATCCGGTAGGAGCGGGGGGACGCCGAGTCCCATGCCCGCGAAGTGTAGAGATCGCGGGCATGGCCCGCTCCTACAGACAAGGTTCCAGCTTTCCGTTTCAGGAGCATCTCATGCAGCGTTATTCCGGCTTCGGCCTGTTCAAACACTCCTTCAGCCACCATGAAAACTGGCAGCGCATGTGGCGCAATCCCACGCCCAAGCCGGTATACGACGTGATCATCGTCGGCGGTGGCGGTCATGGCCTGGCGACCGCCTATTACCTGGCGAAAGAATTCGGCGTGAAGAACGTCGCGGTGATTGAGAAGGGTTGGTTGGGCGGCGGTAACACCGCGCGTAACACCACCATCGTGCGTTCCAACTACCTGTGGGATGAGTCGGCGCACCTCTATGAGCACGCGATGAAATTGTGGGAGGGCCTGTCCCAGGACCTTAACTACAACGTCATGTTCTCCCAGCGCGGCGTGTTCAACCTCGGCCATACCCTGCAGGACATGCGTGATATTGAGCGCCGCGTCAGCGCCAACCGCCTCAATGGCATCGACGGCGAAGTGCTGAATGCCAAGCAGGTCGAGGAGCTGGTGCCGTATATGGACTGCTCGAAGAACACCCGTTATCCGGTGATGGGCGCTTCCCTGCAGCGTCGCGGTGGCGTCGCCCGTCACGATGCCGTGGCCTGGGGCTATGCCCGCGCCGCCGACGCCCTGGGCGTCGACCTGATCCAGCAAACCGAAGTGATCGGCTTCCGCAAGGAAAACGGCGTATGCATCGGTGTGGAAACCAATAAAGGCTTTATCGGCGGTAAGCGCGTCGGCGTGGTCACTGCCGGTAACTCCGGGCATATGGCCAAGCTCGCCGGCTTCCGCCTGCCGCTCGAATCCCACCCATTGCAGGCGCTGGTGTCCGAGCCGATCAAGCCGATTATCGACAGCGTGATCATGTCCAACGCCGTACACGGCTATATCAGCCAGTCGGACAAGGGCGACCTGGTTATCGGCGCTGGCATCGACGGCTACAACGGTTATGGCCAGCGCGGCTCCTACCCGACCATCGAGCACACTCTGCAGGCCATCGTCGAGCTGTTTCCGGTGCTCTCGCGGGTGCGCATGAACCGGCAGTGGGGCGGTATCGTCGACACCACGCCGGATGCCTGCCCGATCATCGCCAAGACCCCGGTGCCGAATCTGTTCTTCAACTGCGGTTGGGGCACCGGTGGCTTCAAGGCCACTCCGGGTTCAGGCCATGTGTTTGCCGCCAGCCTGGCCAAAGGCGAGATGCACCCGCTGGCCAAGGCGTTCTCGATCGAGCGCTTCCACAACGGCGCGCTCATCGACGAACACGGCGCGGCTGGGGTCGCACACTGATTTTGGCCCCCTCCGCCGACGGCGGAGGGAGGAAGGTTTTCTGGAGGTACCGATCATGCTGCATATCTTCTGCCCTCACTGCGGCGAACTGCGCTCCGAAGAGGAATATCACGCCGGCGGCCAGGCACATATTCCGCGCCCGCTGGACCCGAACGCCTGCACCGACGAGGAGTGGGGCGAGTACCTGTTCTTCCGCGACAACCCGCGCGGTATCCACCACGAGTTGTGGATCCATGCGGCGGGCTGCCGTCAGTACTTTAACGTCACCCGTCACACGGTGAGTTACGAAATCCTCGAAACCTACAAGATCGGCGAGCGGCCCAGCGTGACTGAGGCATCGGTCACCGCGAAGAAGGCTGTCGACCAAGGAGTAACGGCATGAGCCAGGTCAATCGTCTTTCCCAGGGTGGTCGCATCGACCGCAGCCAGCCGCTGAGCTTCAGCTTTAACGGCCAGACCTTTCAGGGTTTTGCTGGTGATACCCTGGCCGCCGCATTGCTGGCCAATGGCGTCGATGTGGTCGGCCGCAGCTTCAAGTACTCGCGGCCGCGTGGCATCGTCGCCGCCGGGGCCGAGGAACCGAACGCCGTGCTGCAGATCGGCAGCACCGAAGCCGCGCAGATCCCCAACGTGCGTGCGACTCAGCAGGCGCTGTACGCCGGCCTGACTGCCAACAGTGTGAACGGCTGGCCGAACGTCAACACCGACCTGATGGGCATTCTCGGCAAGGTCGGCGGCGGCATGATGCCGCCCGGCTTCTACTACAAGACCTTTATGTACCCGCAGAACCTCTGGCTGACCTACGAAAAGTACATTCGTAAGGCCGCAGGTCTCGGTCGCGCGCCCAAAGAAAACGATCCGGACAGCTACGACTACCTCAATCAGCATTGCGATGTGCTGGTAGTCGGTGCCGGCCCGGCTGGCCTGGCTGCTGCCTTGGCCGCCGGTCGCAGCGGTGCACGGGTGATTCTCGCGGACGAACAGGAAGAGTTCGGTGGCAGCCTGCTCAGCACCCGCGAAACGCTTGACGGTGAGCCTGCTAGCGATTGGGCTGCTAAGGCTATCGCCGAACTGCAGGCTATGCCGGAAGTGACCCTGCTGCCGCGCGCCACGGTGAACGGCTACCACGACCACAACTTCCTCACCATTCATCAGCGCCTGACCGATCACCTCGGCGAAGTCGCGCCCATGGGAATGGTGCGTCAACGCATGCACCGCGTGCGCGCCAAACGTGTAGTGCTGGCCACTGGCGCCCACGAGCGGCCGCTGGTGTACGCCAACAATGACGTGCCGGGCAATATGCTCGCCGATGCGGTGTCCATCTACGTGCGCCGTTATGGCGTGGCACCGGGCAAGCAACTGGTGCTGTCGACCAACAACGACTACGCCTACCGCGTGGTGCTCGACTGGCTCGACGCTGGCCTGCAAGTGGTGGCCGTTGCCGATGTGCGTAGCAACCCGCGCGGCAGTTGGGTGGAAGAGGCGCGCAAGCGTGGCGTGCGCATCCTCACCGGCAGCGCCGTGGTGGAAGCCGCAGGCAACAAGCGGGTAACCGCTGCCCGCATCTGTGCCATCGATGTGCACAACCACACTGTCAGCAGCCCCGGCGAAGTGCTCGACTGCGACCTGATCGTCAGCTCCGGCGGCTACAGCCCGGTGGTGCACCTGGCTTCGCACCTCGGCGGTCGGCCGACCTGGCGTGAAGACATCCTCGCCTTCGTCCCCGGCGAAGGCTTCCAGAAGCGCCTGTGCGCCGGTGCGGTGAACGGCGTGTTCGGCCTCGGTGATGCCCTGGCCGATGGTTTCGAAGCGGGTGTTTCGGCAGCTGCCGAAGCCGGCTTCAAGGCAGTTACCGGCAGCCTGCCGCAGGTTGAAAAACGCATCGAGGAAGCTGCCGTCGCACTGTTCCAAGTGCCCCACGACAAATCCACGGCGCGTGCGCCGAAGCAGTTCGTCGACCTGCAGAACGATGTCACCGCGGCCGGTATCGAACTGGCCACCCGTGAGGGCTTTGAGTCGGTCGAGCACGTCAAGCGCTACACCGCGCTGGGCTTCGGCACCGACCAGGGCAAGCTGGGCAATATCAACGGTCTGGCCATCGCCGCGCGTTCGATGAACATCAGCATCGCGCAGATGGGCACCACCATGTTCCGCCCGAACTACACCCCGGTGACCTTCGGCGCACTCGCCGGTCGTCACTGTGGCGAACTGTTCGAGCCCAAGCGCTACACCGCAATGCAAAAGTGGCACCTGCAGAACGGCGCCGAATTCGAGGACGTCGGCCAGTGGAAGCGTCCCTGGTACTTCCCCAAGAAGGGCGAAGACCTGCACGCCGCCGTGGCCCGCGAGTGCCTGGCCGTGCGTAACGCGGTGGGCATCCTCGATGCTTCGACCCTGGGCAAGATCGACATCCAGGGCCCGGATGCGCGCGAGTTCCTTAACCGCGTCTACACCAATGCCTGGACCAAACTGGACGTGGGCAAGGCACGCTACGGCCTGATGTGCAAGGAAGACGGCATGGTCTTCGACGACGGTGTGACCGCATGCCTGGCCGACAACCACTTTCTGATGACCACCACCACCGGCGGTGCCGCACGGGTGATGGAGTGGCTTGAGATCTATCACCAGACCGAGTGGCCGGAGCTGAAGGTGTACTTCACCTCGGTTACTGACCATTGGGCGACCATGACCCTGTCCGGCCCCAACAGCCGCAAGCTGCTGGCCGAGGTTACCGATATCGATCTCGATAAAGATGCCTTCCCGTTTATGACCTGGCAGGAAGGCAAGGTCGGTGGCGTACCGGCGCGGGTGTTCCGCATCTCCTTCACCGGTGAGCTGAGCTATGAAGTCAACATCCAGGCCGATTACGCCCTGGCTGTATGGGAACAGATCATTGAGGCGGGCAAGAAACACGGCCTGACCCCGTATGGCACCGAGACTATGCACGTGCTGCGCGCCGAGAAGGGTTTCATCATCGTTGGCCAGGACACCGATGGCTCAGTCACTCCGGACGACCTGGGCATGGGCTGGTGCGTTGGTCGCACCAAGCCATTTTCCTGGATCGGCTGGCGCGGCATGAATCGCGAGGACTGCGTGCGCGAGAACCGCAAGCAACTGGTCGGCCTCAAACCGGTTGACCCGAACAAGGTGCTGCCGGAAGGCGCGCAACTGGTGTTCGACCCGAAACAGTCGATTCCGATGACCATGGTCGGTCACGTTACCTCCAGCTACATGAGCGCGGCGATGAACTATTCGTTCGCCATGGCCCTGGTCAAGGGCGGTCTCACGCGTATCGGCGAGCGAGTGTTCGCGCCGTTGGTGGATGGCAGCGTGATCGAGGCCGAAATCGTCAGCCCTGTGTTCTTTGACCCGAAAGGGGATCGCCAGAATGTCTAACGCCAATGTCTACAAACAACGCCCCGACAGCGGCCGTGCCGAGTCGCCGCTGTTCCACGCCGGCCTCGACGAGATGGCCCGCAAGGCCCCGCTCCACAAGAGCAGCAGCGCCGGGGTGACCCTGCGTGAGAAGAAACTGCTGGGTCACCTGACCCTGCGCGGCGATGCCGAAGACGTCAATTTCGCTGGCGGCGTGCACAAGGCTCTCGGCCTGGAGCTGCCGGTGGCCCTGACCCTGGTGGCCAAGGGCGAGACCTCGCTGCAGTGGATGGGCCCGGACGAGTGGTTGCTGATCGTGCCGGGAGGCACCGAGTTCGAGGTCGAGCGCAAGCTGCGCGAAGCCCTGGATGGTCAGCATATCTCGGTGGTCAACGTCAGCGGCGGGCAGACCATTCTCGAACTGAGTGGCGCCAAGGCCCGCGAAGTGCTGATGAAGTCGACCCCTTACGACGTGCACCCGAGCAACTTCCCGGTCGGCAAGGCCGTCGGCACTGCATTCGCCAAGTCGCAACTGGTGATCCGCCGCACCGGCGACGAGACCTGGGAGCTGCTGGTACGCCGCAGCTTCTCCGACTACATCTGGCTGTGGCTGCAGGATGCCTGCGCCGAATATGGATTGGCGATCAAGGCCTAAGTTGTAGGGTGGACGACGCTTTTTCGTCCACCGAGAGATCGTCATGGTGGATGGGTGAAGCGTCAGCTACGCGCCCCGATCCACCCTACGCCCGGTCCTCTCCCGGTGGAGAGGGAATCAACATCGGAGCACGCTATGAGCCGCACCCCCGATACCTGGATTCTCACTGCCCACTGCCCGAGCGTGCTCGGCACGGTGGATGCGGTGACGCGCTTTCTGTTCGAGCAGCGCTGCTACGTCACCGAGCACCATTCGTTCGATGATCGGCTGTCCTCGCGCTTTTTTATTCGCGTCGAATTTCGCCAACCGGAGGGCTTCGACGAGTCCGTGTTCCGCGCGGGCGTGCAGGAGCGTCTGGCGCCCTTCGGCATGCAGGTCGAACTGACCCCGCCAGGTTACCGGGTCAAGGTGGTGCTGATGGTCAGCAAGGCCGACCATTGCCTGAACGACCTGCTCTATCGCCAACGCATCGGCCATCTGTCCATGGATGTAGTGGCGGTGGTGTCCAATCACCCGGATCTGGAACCGCTGGCCCGCTGGCACGATATCCCCTACTACCACTTCCCCCTCGACCCGGCGGACAAACCGGCGCAGGAGCGCAAGGTGCTGCAGGTGATTGAGGACAGTGGTGCTGAGCTGGTGGTGCTCGCCCGCTATATGCAGGTGCTATCGCCTGAGCTGTGCCGCAAGCTGGATGGCTGGGCGATCAATATCCACCATTCGCTGCTGCCCGGCTTTAAAGGTGCCAAGCCCTACCACCAGGCCTACGAGAAAGGCGTGAAGCTGGTCGGCGCTACGGCCCACTACATCAATAACGACCTCGATGAGGGGCCGATCATTGCCCAGGGTGTGGAGTCGGTGGATCACGCCCATTACCCCGAAGACCTGATCGCCAAGGGGCGTGATATCGAGTGCCAGACCCTGGCCAAGGCCATCGGCTATCACCTCGAACGGCGGGTGTTTCTCAACGCCAGCCGCACGGTGGTGCTGCACGCATAAACCAGGATTCAGAGGCTGTAGGAGCGGCCCATGGCCGCGATTGACCATTGCGGGCGTGAAGTATCGCGGGCATGGCCCGCTCCTACGACATCAGATCACGGGTGGGTCACTACCAAGCTCTTGGTCCATCCGGCAACAGACACAAGCTCCAGTACAAGGCCGCGCGACCGTTGGCTGCGCCTTTGTATTCACAACAAGAAAGGAGAAATACGTATGTCTGGTAATCGTGGCGTCGTCTATCTCGGCGCTGGCAAGGTCGAAGTGCAGAAAATCGACTATCCGAAAATGCAGGACCCGCGCGGCCGCAAGATTGAGCACGGCGTGATCCTGCGTGTGGTATCCACCAATATCTGCGGCTCCGACCAGCACATGGTGCGCGGCCGGACCACGGCGCAAACCGGCCTGGTGCTCGGTCACGAGATCACCGGTGAGGTGATCGAGAAGGGCAGCGACGTCGAGAACCTGAAAATCGGCGACCTGGTGTCAGTGCCGTTCAACGTTGCTTGTGGCCGTTGCCGCAGCTGCAAAGAAATGCACACCGGTGTCTGCCTGTCGGTCAACCCGGCCCGCCCTGGCGGCGCTTACGGCTACGTCGACATGGGCGATTGGACCGGCGGCCAGGCCGAATACGCCATGGTGCCGTACGCCGACTTCAACCTGCTGAAGCTGCCGGACCGCGACCGGGCGATGGAGAAGATTCGCGACCTGACCTGCCTCTCCGACATCCTGCCGACCGGCTACCACGGCGCGGTGACTGCCGGTGTAGGCCCAGGTAGCACCGTGTATATCGCTGGCGCTGGTCCAGTCGGTCTGGCCGCTGCTGCCTCGGCGCGTTTGTTGGGCGCTGCGGTAGTTATCGTCGGTGACGTTAATCCGGTGCGTCTGGTACATGCCAAGGCCCAGGGTTTTGAAATCGCCGACCTGTCCCTGGACACCCCGCTGCACGAGCAGATCGCTGCATTGCTGGGCGAGCCCGAAGTCGATTGCGCGGTGGATGCGGTGGGCTTCGAAGCCCGCGGCCATGGTCACGCCGGCGTGCAGCACGAAGCCCCGGCCACGGTGCTCAACTCGCTGATGGGCGTTGTGCGGGTTGCCGGCAAGATCGGTATCCCCGGTCTGTACGTTACCGATGATCCAGGTGCGGTCGATGCCGCGGCGAAGAAGGGCGCGCTGAGCATCCGCTTCGGCCTCGGCTGGGCCAAGTCGCACAGCTTCCACACCGGCCAGACCCCGGTGATGAAGTACAACCGTGCGCTGATGCAGGCGATCATGTGGGACCGCATCAACATCGCCGAAGTGGTCGGCGTGCAGGTGATCAGCCTGGACGACGCGCCACGCGGTTACGGCGAGTTCGATGCTGGTGTGCCGAAGAAGTTTGTGATCGATCCGCACAAGATGTTTAGCGCGGCTTGATGCAATCGCAGCGCCGCTGATCCGGAGGTTGGGTTAGCGGCGCAATCCAGCAAACCCGCATACGACATCCAAGGTTGGGCGCTGCCTAACCCAACATTGCGCTGTTCTGGCCTGCCACGATTGGTGGGTTACGGCACGCCCGGCCGGCGCGACCATCGATCCGACACAGTTCCGCGAACCTAACCCAGCCTACGTCTCAATCTCGGCGCGAATTTGCGCAATCCGTGCATCTTTCTCTTCCCACAGTTTCGTCACCCAGTGCTGCACAAGCTGGCGGAATACCGGGTCGCTCTCGTAATCGCCCTGCCACAGCGCGGGGTCCAGATCGCAGGTCTGGATATCGACAATCACCTTGTCCACCTGGCCGCTGATCAGTTCCCAGAAGCCCGGGATTTGCGTGCCTGGATAGACCAGGGTCACGTCCAGTACCCTATCCAGCTGTTCGCCGAGTGCCGCCAGGACAAAGGCCACGCCGCCGGCTTTGGGCTTGAGCAGATACTGATAGGGCGAGCCTTGCTGCGCCTGCTTCGCCGGGGTGCAGCGGGTGCCTTCGAGGTAATTGACCACGGTCACCGGTAGGTCCTTGAACTTCTCGCAGGCGCGCTTGGTGATTTCCAGGTCCTGGCCCTTGAGTTGCGGGTTCTTGGCCAGAAACGCCTTGGAATAGCGGCGCATAAAGGGGTAATCCAGCGCCCAGAACGCCAAACCTAGGAAGGGCACCCAGATCAGCTGCTGTTTGAGGAAGAACTTGAAATAGGGCGTCTTGCGGTTGAATGCCTGCACCAGCGCCGGAATATCGACCCACGACTGGTGATTGCTGATCACCAGATAAGAGGTGCTTGGGCGCAGCTCAGCGTTGCCGCGAATCTCCCAGTGCACCGGCAGCAGTGTGGCGAAGATCAACTTGTTGAGTTCCGCCCAGGTTTCCGCCACCCACATCACCCCGCGCGAACTGGCGGTTTTCAGCGTTTTGCCGGGCAGGACGAACTTGCCGATGGCGATCAGCAGCAGCGGGCCGATCAGTATCAGCGTATTGAGCAGCAGCAGAATACTGACGCTAAGGCCGGTCAACAGGCGGCGCATGGCAACTCCTCATGTGCGCGGGAGTGGCAATCATAAGCAGTCGTGCCAGTGCTTCCAAGCCGCCAACCTGCGACTGATGTCTTATTGCTATCACTTCGCCCGCAGCACAACACTGCAGGTAGTTTGATCATCTACGCTTCTGAGAGTGTGGTTCTTATCAGAGTGCAATCCATGTTGAAGTGCATCGCGGTGACCGACGTACGCGTCGGTATGTATATCCACGAGTTCTGTGGTGCATGGATGGACCACCCCTTCTGGAAATCCAAGTTTCTTCTCAAGTCGCAAAAGGATCTGCAGCGGATCCAGGCCAGCAGCATCGGTGAACTGTGGATTGATGTCAGCAAGGGGCTGGATGTCGAAGTCGGCACCGCCAGTGTCAGTGCCGAGGAAGTTGCCGCCGCCGCCGAGGCCGCTCTTTTAGCCGCGGTGCAGAGCCCGCCGGTCAGTCTAGCGGTGTCGATGGAGGATGAGATGCAGCGTGCGGTCAAACTCTGCGAGCGCTCCAAGGATGCAGTGGTCAGCATGTTTGGCGATGCGCGTATGGGCCAGGCGCTGCAGTTCGAGCAGGCCGGCGAGTTGGTCGAAGAGATCTCCGATTCGATCATGCGCCACCCCAACGCACTGATCAGTCTGGCGCGGCTGAAAAATGCCGATGAGTACACCTACATGCATTCGGTGGCGGTCTGCGCACTGATGATTGCCCTGGCGCGCAATTTGGGGCTCAACGAGGGCCAGGTGCGCGAGGCCGGGCTGGCAGGGCTGCTGCATGACATCGGCAAGATGGCGATTCCCAATGCGCTGCTAAGTAAGCCAGGCAAGCTCACCGACAGCGAGTACGCTACCGTGCGCGACCACCCTGAAGCTGGATCGCACATGCTGATTGATAGCAAGCAGGTCAGCGCGTTGGTGCTGGATGTGTGCCTGCATCACCACGAGAAGGTTGATGGCAGCGGCTACCCGCACCGTCTGGCCGGCGAGCAGATCAGCCTGTACGCGCGCATGGGGGCGGTGTGCGACGTGTATGACGCCATCACCTCTGATCGACCGTACAAGCAGGGTTGGGACCCGGCTGAGTCGATCCGCAAGATGGCCGAATGGAAAGGTCATTTTGATCCGGTGGTGTTCCAGGCCTTTGTCAAAACCGTAGGCATTTATCCGGTGGGTTCGCTGGTGCGCCTGGAGAGCGGACGCATTGGCGTGGTGATGGAGCAGCAGGCCAAGTCCTTGCTCGCGCCCAGGGTCAAGGTGTTTTTCTCGGCCAAATCAAACATTCCAATCCCGCAGGAGGTCCTCGACCTGAGCAAGTTGGTCGGGCGTGAGAAGATCGTCGGTCGCGAGTCCGCTGAGGTATGGGGTTTTCGTAATGTAGATGAGCTTTGGAGTGGTCTCTCCAGCTAGGCTTCAGCGCGCGGTCCAGGACCAAGCCGTAGCCTGGTCTCTCATCTATGCTCACTGCAATCGCTATTGCGGGCGGCGCTGCTGGGCGCGCTTCTTGCTTGAAGTTTTGCTTTGGCGCGCCCCTGAAGTTGGTGCGCTCAACAGGTTGAGGTGTGTATGACTGGAGTACTCAAACCGGGTGTGCGGCTGCTGGAGCGTTTTAGCTTCGCGCGCAAGTTTCAGCTGGTGTTTGTTTTGTTCGCTTTGCCGCTGGGCTTTTCTTTGTGGGTGATCGGCAGCAATTATCTCGACCGGCTTAATGCCATCGACAATGAACTGGAGGGCATCAGTGCCTTGCAGGCCATGGCCGACGTGCAGCAGGAGTTGATTGAGCAGCGCACCTTGCTATCGCGCTGGAAGGGCACTGAGAAAGCTGCAGAAGCGCTGTTGCGCGACCACGCCAGCGGTCTTGAACCTGCCCTGCAGGCGCTGGAACCGCCGCTTAAATCCCGGTTGTTCAGTGATCAGGCGCGTCAGCATTTGCAGAATCTCAGTGCCGGGCAGGCTGAACTGAGTGTCGATGTACTGGGTAAGTTGGCGCTGCCCGATGCCCTTGAACGTTACCAAAAGAACCTACTGGGCCTGCTCGCCCTGCGCGAACAGGCGGCCACCGACAGCGGCCTGATCCTCGATCCGCAGCTCGACACCTACTTGATGATGGAGCAGCTGACCTACACCCTGCCGCGCCTGCTCGAACAGCTGGGCAGCTTTGCCAGCCAGGGCTATGGCGCGGTGGTGTCGCAGCATTTCACTTTGCAGAGCCGGGTGTTGATCCGCGATCTGCGCCGCAGTCTGGATGAGTCGCGCAGCCAGCTGCTCAAGGCCCAGGCCACTCTCAAGTTAGAGGCGCCGCGTGCTATGCGTCAGCTGCAAGGGCCTTACGATGAGGCACTGCAGGGTTACGAAGCCTTCCTGTCGGGCATCGATCGCGACATGTTCGACTCCAGCCCGATGGCCTTGACCCCAGAGCAGTTCGTGCAGCGTAGCGATGCTTTACAGGGGCAATTGCTTGGTTTGCAGGCGGCGTTGTACCAGCAGTTTGTCGCCAGCCTCGGCGAGTACCGGCAGAATGCACTGGCCGCGATGATCGAAGTGATTGGCGTGTTCAGCCTGCTGACCCTGCTGGCGCTGTATGTATTGTTCTGCCTTAACGCTTCGATCCGTCGCAGCACCTCCGGGATCATCCTGGCCGCCGAAGGCCTGCGCGATGGTGATCTGCGCGTGCGTATGCAGGTGCATGGTGAGGACGATCTGGCGAGTATCGCCATGGCACTGAATACCGCAGTTGGTCAGCTGCGCGATTCCATGCAGGGGGTCAATCAGCAGAGCCAGCAGTTGGGCGGCACTGTGCAGATGCTCAATGGTGAGGCGCGAAATGCTCTGGCGTCGGTGGAGCAGCAGCAGGCGCAGATGAGCCAGATTGCCGCTGCCGCCACCGAAATGGCGGCCACCGCACAAAGTGTGGCGCAGAGTTGTGAGCAGGCGGCGGTAGAGGCCAATCAGACCCGTGAGATTGCCAGCCAGAGCAATCAGCGCAGCAACCGTACCAGCCAGAGCATGCGTCAGCTCAGTGGTCGTTTAGGCGAGAGTGCGGCCACCCTGCAACAGCTACGCGAGCAAACTGAGCAGATCACCCGGGTGGTGGATGTGATCAAGGGTATTGCCGAGCAGACCAACCTGCTGGCGCTCAACGCGGCCATTGAAGCAGCGCGCGCCGGCGAACAAGGGCGTGGCTTTGCTGTGGTTGCTGACGAGGTTCGCTCGCTGTCACAACGCACGCAAAACTCCACGGCAGAGATTGCTGACACCGTAGCCAATTTGCACCGAGTAGTTGGCCAGTCCGTCACGCAGATGGAAGACGCCGTGCGCCAGGCTGAAGGTGATGTTGGCAGCGTGCTAGCCATGAGTGAAGATCTGGACGCCATTGTCGACTCGGTGCAACTGGTTACCGACCGCCTGGCGCAGATCGCCACAGCCGCCGAGCAACAAGCGGCTACCGCCGATGAAGTCAGCGGCAATATCCAGCAGGTTGATCAGGCTGCCAGCGCCCTGCTTGAAGGTGCGCAGGCAGTGAGCAACGCCGCCGAACAGCTGCGTCAGGGCAGCCAGGTGCTGGCGCAGAACACCTCACGCTTTAAGCTTGATTAAGGTCAGGTCGGCGTAGGGTGGACAACGCGCAGCTTGTCCACCTGCTTCGCCCGATCTTGACGCTATCGGCTGCCTGCCGCAGGCTCCTCGCCGAGTTGCCACGAGCAGGAAGCCCATGCCGCATATTCTGATTGTCGAAGACGAAGCCGCCATCGCCGACACCCTGATCTTCGCCCTGCAGAGCGAAGGCTTTAGCACCACCTGGCTAAGCCTGGCCGAGCAGGCCCTGACTGAGCAGCAGCGCAATCCGGCCGACTTGCTGATTCTCGATGTCGGCCTGCCGGATATCAGCGGCTTTGAGGCCTGCAAGCGGCTGCGGCGTTTCTCCGAGGTGCCGGTGATTTTTCTCACCGCGCGCAGTGAGGAAATCGACCGCGTAGTGGGCCTGGAAATCGGTGCCGACGATTACGTGGTCAAACCCTTTAGCCCGAGGGAAGTTGCCGCGCGGGTCAAGGCCATCCTCAAACGCATGGCGCCGCGTGAAGCGCCGGCCACCAACTCCGACAGTGGCCCGTTCCAGCTGGATATCGAGCGGGTGCAAATCCACTACCACGGTCAACTGCTGAGCTTGACTCGCCACGAATTTCGTCTGCTGCAAAGCCTGCTGGCGCAACCCGAGCGGGTGTTCTCCCGCGAGCAGTTGCTTGACGGATTGGGCGTGGCCGCCGATGTCGGCTACGAGCGCACCATCGACAGCCATATCAAAAGCCTGCGCGCCAAGCTGCGTCAGGTGGCCGCTGCGGCGGAACCGATCCAGACCCACCGCGGCCTGGGTTACAGCTACTCGCCGAGGCACGCCTGATGCCCTTGGGGATTCGCATCTTTCTGGTGTACTTCCTGTTTGTCGGGCTGGCCGGCTGGTTTGTATTGAGCACGGTGATGGACGAAATCCGCCCCGGCGTGCGCCAGAGCACCGAGGAAACCCTGGTCGACACCGCCAACCTGTTAGCCGAGATTCTGCGTGATGAGGTCAAGGCCGGGCGCCTGCAACAGAGTCGCCTGCCAGCCTTGCTGCAAGCCTACGGCCAGCGCCAGCCGCAGGCGCAGATCTGGGGTGTGGAGAAGACTCAGGTCAACCACCGCATCTATGTCACCGACGCCAAGGGCATCGTCCTGCTCGACTCCACGGGTGCGGCGGTGGGCCAGGATTATTCGCGCTGGAATGATGTGCTGCGCACCCTGCGCGGCGAGTACGGCGCGCGCTCGACCAAGGAAGATCCGAACGATCCCGACTCCTCGGTGATGTATGTAGCCGCACCGATCATGGATGGCGCGCAGATTATCGGCGTGGTCTCGGTGGCCAAACCCAATCGCACCCTGCAGCCTTATATCGAGCGCTCCGAACAGCGCCTGGCCTGGCTCGGTGGCGGGCTGATTGTGCTTGGTCTGTTGATCGGCGCGCTGCTGTCCTGGTGGCTCAGTGGCGCCTTGCGCAAGCTGACCCGCTACGCCCAGGCTGTCAGCGCCGGTCAACGTGCCGAACTGCCCAGCGTGCGCGGTGGCGAGCTGGCGCAATTGGCCGAAGCCATCGAGCGCATGCGCACCGAGCTGGAAGGCAAGGCCTATGTCGAGCGTTACGTGCACACCCTGACCCACGAATTGAAAAGCCCACTGGCGGCGATTCGTGGCGCGGCGGAGTTACTCGATGGCGAGATGCCTGCGCCGCAACGCCAGCGCTTTGTCGCCAATATCGAGCAGGAAAGCGCGCGCATGCAGCAGTTGATCGAGCGCCTGCTGCACCTGGCCCAGGTCGAGCAACGCCAGGGCCTGGAAGAACAGGTGGCGGTGCCGCTGCAAGCGCTGGTCGACTCGCTGTTGCAGGCGCAGATGGCACGTATTGAAGCGGCCGACCTGCAGGTTGAAAACCATATTGGCGCTGAGTTAAGTGCGCGCGGCGAGGCCTTTTTACTGCGTCAGGCCCTGGCCAATCTGCTGGATAACGCTCTGGACTTCACTCCTCCAGGCGGGGTGATCCGCTTTAGCGCTGAGACCCGTGCCGGGCAGATCGAGTTGCGCCTGTTCAACCAGGGTGAGGCTATTCCCGATTACGCTCTATCGCGCTTGACTGAACGCTTCTACTCCCTGCCGCGCCCCGGCAGCGGGCGCAAGAGCACCGGTTTGGGGCTGAATTTTGTCGAGGAAGTGATGCAGCTGCATGGCGGCGAATTGCATATCGGCAATGTCGACGGCGGGGTAGCGGTACGGCTTAGCTTGCCGCTGTTTCCTGGCAACTGACGCGCGCCTTGGCACCGAGCTTGCTGGCTTGCAATGGTTGCGCTGAGCCCGCGCAGATGCTCTGATCGGGTCATCGGGTTGGCCCGCAATGGCCGGCCTGCGCACTATCCTCAATGCCAATAAGAAACAGAGCAGGAGCCGCTGCATGAAAACAGTTGCCGAGATCCTTCGTGCCAAGTCCCAGGCCGCCGTGTACAGCGTCACGCCCAGTACCTCGGTGCTGGATGCAATCAAGCTGATGGCCGAGAAAGGTATTGGTGCATTGGTGGTGCTGGATGACAAAGGCCGCCTGGCCGGCATCGTCAGCGAACGTGACTATGCGCGCAAAGTGGCGCTGCTGGAGCGCTCCGCATTCAGTGCGATGATCAGCGAAATTATGACCGCAGATGTCCTGACAGTTGGCCTGCGCGACACCTCGCAACACTGTATGCAACTGATGACCGACCGTCATCTGCGTCATCTGCCCGTATTGGCGGAAGGCGAGTTGATCGGCCTGCTGTCGATTGGTGACCTGGTCAAGCACACCATCGCCGAACAGGCCAGCCTGATCCAGCAGCTGGAACAGTACATCCGCGGCGAGTAGTCGTGGCTGTAGCAGGGATGGCTTGATGGACATTCGTGATGTCGAGGCGGGCGAGCTGGATGCACTGCTCGCCTTGTATGAACACTTACACCCTATCGATCAGCCACTGCCTGCGCGTCATCGGGTCGAGGCGGTGTGGCAGGCAATCATTGGAAACCCTGCGCATCACTGTTTTGGCCTGTACTGCGATGCGCAGTTGGTGGCCAGCTGCAGCATCAATCTGGTGGCCAATCTGACGCGTGGCTGCCGACCCTTTGCTTTTATCGAAAACGTGGTGACCCACAGCGATTATCGCGGGCGTGGCTACGGCCATGCATTGTTAGCGCATGCACAGACGTTTGCCTGGGGTCAGGACTGTTACAAGGTGATGCTGATGACCAGCAGCAAGGATCCTGCAACCCTGCGTTTCTATGAGGCCGCCGGGTTTGATCGGCATGACAAGCAGGCCTTTATCGCCAAACCGCCGGCTTAGCTCGCTTCGCGACGCTGCGGCTGATCCTGATGCAGAAAGCGCGTGTAGATATCCCTGGGCGGTGCCAGCTGCACTTGCGCCATGATCCGGCCGACGGCGCCACGGTGGTAACCGCCGTGGGTGACGATATGCGCGAGCATTTCCTCGCGGCTCATGCAGCCAGCGTCGCCATCGACGAAAGTGAAGTGCAGGCGCTCGGCCAACTGCTCGGCGCTTAGCGTCGCGACATAGTCCAGATACCAACGATCAGTCTTTTGTGCCGCCTGATGCAGCTCATTCAGCGTGGGCGTTTCCGTGGTGTTGGTGGCGGTGTAGTCGTGGTCGGTGCCCTGCAGGTTGGCGACAAAGATCCGCTCGACCACGTGGATGTGGTTGAGGATGCGCAGAGCTGCATGCAGTTCGTTTTGCTGAGTGAGCGGGTCAAGGTGTTGCAACTCGTCAAAGAGCTCCTGATTGGCCCAGGCTTTGTGCTGCAGGAGTGAGGTTAACAAGCTGGCGTTGCTCATAAGTGGCCTCTAATTCGTGGTGTGGCTGAACAAAATGAGGTGGTGTGGCTCTATCTGAATAGGGCTGTGTCGTTGACGCATGGTCCGCATACTGGCGCTTCAATAACCCTCAGGTGACGATTATGACCCTTGCTCTTACTCCACTGATTTCGCTGATCGCCGGCATTCTGATTCTGGTGATACCGCGCCTGCTGAACTATATCGTGGCGATTTATCTGATCGTGATTGGTCTGGTAGGTATTTTCGGCACCGGCAATTTCAATCTGAGTTTTTAAGCGTTGAGTAGCCTCGGCCTTGCGGGCTGCTGCGGTGCATCAAGCTGCAGGTGAAGCACTGTCCTGCAGTTCACGGCTTTCTGTAGCTATGGCCTTGAGCACTAGGTATAGCAGCGGCCCGACCGAGACAAACAGCGCAGTCAAGGCAAGGAACGGCAGCAGGTAGGTCAGCGACTTGCCCCGCGCGCGGCTGTCGCGGTACATCCAGATGCAGGCCAGTGCCGCGAGAATATACAGGTCGATCACCACTTGGGCGGTGTCGGCGCTGGACATCAACTGCATGCCAAATTGCAGCAGCGATTGCTCCGCATGCAGCATCACGTACAGGGTGTAGGCGCTGAACGCCAGTAGGGTGATCAGGGGCAGTGCGAGCTTTTTCATGGTGCCGTCCTTGGGTTGCTGTTAGCCGAGGGGTGGAGGTTCTACGGCGTCAGCGCTTGGCCGCCCGGTTTGCTGAGTGTTTCGTTGCACCGCCGCCATTACCGCTTCCGCGTTCTCCAGCAGGCAAGAGTAGTGCGCGTGTTCGGCGCTACGGCTCACGGCGCTGGCATTGCGCAGATGCTCCTGCAGGTAACTCGACATGGCAATGGGTGACCAGTTATCTGCGTCGCCATGCCACAGGCTTACCGCCGCCGTGACCTTATCCAGCTGCATAGCCCAGGGTTCGACGTAGAGTTTTACGTCGCGCATATAGCTGCTAGTCCCATGTTTGAAGCAGTCGCGTTGAATGTCCGCCAACCATTTCCGGGTGTTGGCATGATGCAGGAGTTCTGGGTCTTTACCGCCTGCACCAGTGAAGAGCAGCTTCAGCAGCAGGTTTGGGCTGAACTTCGCCAGCAGCGCCTGATACCAGGCAAAGGCCCGAAATAGCCTTGGATAGTGCTGCGCCCAGAGGAAGGTATAACGCCCCGCGCCCATGCCGACGCTATTGCTGGGGATTTCCAGTGGTGCGGCAGCAGAGACCAAGTACACCTCAGTTACCCGCTCACCCAACAGCGCGGCGACACGTAACGCCAGGCAGGCGCCGATGGAAAAGCCGAGCAGACGAATCGGCTGGCCTCCCGCGCTATCACTGATCTGTTGCGCCAGTTGTTGCAGATAAGTCGCGCTGCTGAGTTCGCCGGGCAGATTGCGCTCCACCACCAGCAGCTTGATACCGTGCGCCAAGGCGGCCTGATGCAGCATTGCCGCCTCAACCGCTGCACCCGGCACGCCATGGAAGTAAAACAGTGGCTGCCCATCGGGACAGCCGTATGCAGTTGGGTTCACGCTTCTTCTCCCGCCATCAGCCGTTATGGTTAAGACGCATCGTGTTGTCGTCTCGATGTGGCCCTTGCGGGTTATTCAGTAAAGCGCGGTTCGCAGCGCACTTCGGACTTCACCGAGTTGGCGATAAAGCATTCCTCGTGGGCCTGGTGGTGCATCTGCTCGATCTGTTCGCGGCTGGGCATGCGTTCGCCAGAAAAGCTGACTGCGGGGCGCAGGGTGACCCGGGCGATAAACAGCTTGCCGGCAGCATTTTCATGCATCAGCCCGCTGGCATTATCACGGTAGTCATCGACGCAGAAGCGGCGCTTGGCGGCAATGGAGAGAAACCACAGCATATGGCAGCTGGCGAGCGAGGCAACAAAGGCCTCCTCGGGGTCGACGGCGCTTGCATCCGACATCGGCAGTGGCACCACATGGGGTGAGGACGAGCCGGCAATCTCCAGGCCACCATCAAAGCGCAGCAGATGCTTGCGGCTATAACGGTTGCCGAGAAAGTCCTGCTCACCGCGTTGCCAAATTACTTCGGCGACATATTCCGTCACGGTCATTCTCCTGATGCAGTTGGGTTAGGTGCTTACCACCAGCCGTTATCGCTTAGCAGCATCTTCTTGTAGTAATCGATATTGGCGCGCGTGGCGAATACTGCGCTGATGCCATAGCCCAGGGCGTTGGCGATTTTGCTGTAGCCGAGATAGTCCAGGCCGATGCCGAGGATGATCACCACCGCCGCGCAGACGAAGAACAGCGCCAGACCCTTTTTCCACATGCCCTTGATGGCGTAGTAGATCGGCCCGAAAAAGAACGCCAGAAAGTTGAAACTGAAGGCTTTGCGCCGCTCCTCGGCGGGCAGCTCCTTAAACTTGGGCATCTTGATGCCGCCGGCATGGTGGATCGCGCTAAAGCGCTGCTTCCATTTATCCGAGATGGGGAGGGCTGCGATCTGCTCGTCAGACACCTGTGATTCTGCGTCGGCGACGCTGGCTTGAGGGGTGGCGTAGGGGTTGTGCGGGGTCATGGCCGTTCATCCTTAATTGGCGATCAGCGCACGCTACGCATTTCTGTAAAAACTGTCCATTTGTGCCCTGGCGGTCTCTGTCGATAGAAGGCCCCGGGCAGTTACCTGCCTCGGGGCCGGACGAATTACTCGTAGCGCCAGTACAGGGTTACACCTGAGAAGCTGGAATAGCCGCGTACGCCAATATGCCAGGTGCCGGCTGCAGGATTCTCCTGGGTGCAGGTTTCCTGATTGCCGTCGAGGTAGGGTCGGCAGGTCCATTGGCTGGCGGTGGGTTGGCTGCCCAGACGGGTGTAAAGGTCGGCATCACCGCTGCCGCCACTGATTCTTACCGTCAGACGCTGTGCGCCGCTTGGCACGACCACGTTGTAACGCACCCAAGCGTCCCGTGCACCGGAGAGGTTGGGGTAGGTCTGTTCTTCGCCATTGCCACCGCTGCTGGCATCGCAGCCGCGCTGGGCGATCAGATCGCTGGCCCGTTTGGCCTTGACGATACCGTAGCCGTAGTAAGGATCGCGGCCAGCAGCGCCACGGTCTTCTGCGGTGCTGTTGACCACCTTGCGGATCTGCGCCGGGGTGCACTGGCGGTGTTGACTCCATACCAGTGCATAGACTGCGGAAACATGCGGCGTGGCCATGGAGGTGCCGTTGTAGCTCGCATAGTTGTTGCCGGGCAGGGTGGAGCGTACGCCTACCCCGGGAGCGGCGACCTCTACCTGGTTGTTGTACTGCGAGAACGAGGCGCGATTGCCGCTGCTGTCGACCGCCGCGACCGATACCACCGAGTCGTAGGAGGCCGGGTAAGACAGCGTACCGTTGCCACTGTTGCCGGCTGCCGCGACGACCAGCACACCATTCTGGTAGGCCGCATCCATGGCATTGCGCTCAGTCACTGACGAGCCGCCGCCGCCCAGACTCATGCTGATCACCGTCGAGCCAGCCGCGCGGCATTGCTGGATGGCCATCACCAGGTCAGAACCATAGGCCCAGCTGCCGCTGTTGTTGAATACCTTGACGATATGCAGGCCCAGATTGCCAGACGGGCTGACACCGACCACACCCAGGTCATTGCCTCCCAGCGCTGCGATGGTGCCGGCAACGTGGGTGCCGTGGCCATCGCCATCCTCGTACCAATTGCCGCTATCGACGCTGCCGTAGCCGTCATTGCCGGTAATGCCGGCCGAAGGCAAGTCCTGATGGCCGAGGTCATAGCCGGAGTCGACGATGCACACCTTCATATTGGAAATGGCGTTATCCGGCAGCAGATCGGCCTGCACCATGGGAATGCCGTAGGGCACTTGTTCGGCCATCAAGTAGCGGCGCGGGTCGAGTTCGACATACTCGACTGCCGGGTTGGCCTGCAGCTGCTTGAGCTGCGCTGGACTCAGATGCGCCACGCTGGCGGCCTGGCTGTCCAGGTGCATCAGCGGTTGCACCTGTGCCTGGCTAAGCAGGCGCTGAGCCGCGCGGCGTTCGAACTGGCCAGCGCTCAGGGGTTGCGGCTGATTGGTTTGTCCCATCGGCGAGGACGTCAGCTCCTTGTATTTGATGATGTAGCGTGGCGCCTGCTGATCATCGTCAGCAATCTGCATCTGGGCCGCGAAGCTGGGCTTTTCGTCGGCCTGGGCGTAGGCCCAGCCTGCGCCGATTAGCAGCAGTAAGGCAGTGGTGCGTTGGAGTCTTTGCATGGTTATCTCCTGATTGTTTGCCGCGTAGTGCAGCTGCCAGAACCCTAGGAGACTGTGCCGAAAAGCCAAGGCCGCTCGTCGTTTTTTTGCGAGAAAATATTCAATTAAATCAAGTATTTATGTCGATAGAAGGCTGCCCCTTTAGCTAGGTGAAAGGGGTGTGAAGCGCTGCCGCTGGGTGCTTGTCCTTAGGCCGCCACGCAGGCTTTAGGGAGCAAGTGGTGATGTGTGCAGCGCTGGCAGTTAAGGGTTATGCGTCAGGGCCTGGGCATACCTGGGGCTCCGTAAAAGGCATACGCCAAGGCGCAGTGCATTCACTTGGGTTGTACCTGTTTCAGGGGATAAGGTGGCCGCGCCGACCATAAAGCTTCGTGGGCGCGGCGCTTAGCTCAGTCGGCTATCCAGGCGTCTTGCCAATGGCTGCCGATGCCGGGCTCGAACTGGGTCGAGGCGGCGGACCATTGCGTGCAATAGCCGCTCTGAGGAAAGGGACGGCACTGATACAGCTGTCCCGTCTTGGGTTGCAGCACCCGCGTGCCGGCCGCGTAACTGCGCAGGCCATCCGGGAAGCTGAAGTCGTAGCTGGCGCTGCCGTCGTCTGCGACAAACATCATGTCGAAGGTCTTCTGCAACAGCTGTTCACTGCCTGCCACCTTGGCGCTGACCACCAACTGATGATGGCCGGGCGCTGGGCTGTCGACGTCGATGCTCAAGGGCTGGCTGCCGTTGGCCAGCTCGGTTGTGGCAAAGCCTTTGGCATTGCCGCCATGGTCGTAGACGTAGCTGCTGATCTGCAGTGCGCCTACGGCGGTGACGTTGAAATCGAGGCGCAGCTGGCCGTTACGGATGCGGTAGCTGGGCTGCAAACCATCTACCAGCAGCTCGTGGTCCGGTGCGGTGGCCTTGTCGATCTGCACTTCGATGCGCTGGATGCCACTGTCGGCGCGGGCAAACAGGCTGTTCTGGCCGTACACCGGCTGGATTACGCCGTCGTTGCCGCGCTGGCCGGCCTTGAGCTGACTCTGTTGCTGGTTGATGCGGTTGGCCAGCAGGTAGGTCCACTGGTTGCGTTGGCCTTGCTCGCGGGTTTCAACCTGTAGCCGCGTCTGCAAGTCACTGCGCTCGCCGCTGGCATCGAAGACCCGGGTCATCGCCTGATCGCCCACACGCAGATCAACCGAGGGATAGAGCATGCCCTTGGCTTGCCAGGCCGATTGGTCAGGCGGGGTGGTGATATCACCGAACATCACGTCCATGACGTTGTAGAAACTCATCGGTGTATCGCCGACTTCCCAGACCCCGAGGATCACCTGGTAGCCCTCGCGCGGCGGTACATCGCAGGTGTGGGTGACCTCCTGTGGCGGCTGTTGCATGCCGCCATCGACCACGCAGAACGGTACCAGCTCAAACGCGGCACGGTTTAACGGCTGATTGGCCAGCCAATCGGGGCGGGTGATGTAGTAGCGCCAGTTGCGCGTGACATGGTTGGCGGTAAAGCGCCAGGTGAAATTCGTCGGCCCTGCAGTGACTGGGCGTTTGGCCCAGCGGCTGACGGTCTGTTCATTGAGGGGGGCGAATTGCGCGAGGCCGGCGCTGGCGATCTGGCCGTCGGCGGGGCCGCTTTGCGGAAAGCCCGAGTAACCTTCCAGGCTTTGCGGTTCCCATTGCACGGCACCGCATTGGCTGTTTTCACCGAGCTTGCACAGATAGCCACGTGCTTCAGGTTGTTTGATATAGCCGTGGGCGAATACGTTGCCGCTACCGAGCATTAATAGTGCGCTGGCCGCGCAAATCCATTGGCGCTTATGCATGACAGTCCCTTTTCAGATTGGATAAATCTTGGTCAAGCCGCTTACCGGTCGCCTTGTGGGCAACAAGTGAGTTAGCACTCTAGTGCAGAAAACTCTGGCTTCCAGTGGAATTGACGAACGGTCGCGCCGCTCTGAGTGCTCAATCACGGGTACTTACTGTGGATTGGTCTCCACACACTCTCCATCTGCCCTCCATAAAGCCACCACCTACGCCGCCCAGACTCTGCCTACCTAAACCGTATCGGAGAGTTGCACCATGAGCCGCATTCTGGGTTTCAAGCTTGGCGCTATTGCCTTGCTGATTTTGTTATTGCTGGTCCCGCTGTCGATGATCGGCGGACTGGTGAGCGAACGGCAGTATCAGCGCGCCGAGGTGCTGCAGGACATCGCGCGCAGTTCCAGCTACCGCCAGCAGCTCACCGGGCCGATTCTGGTGATGCCGTACACCAAGGTATGGCACCAATGGAAAACCCACGCTAAGACCGGTGAGCGTTATATGGAGGAGCAACGCAGCCGCGGGCGTTTGTACTTCCTGCCGGAGCGCTTTGTGCTCAATGGCCAGGTCAGTACTGAGGAACGTGCACGCGGCATCTACAAGGCGCTGCTGTACCGCAGCGACAACCAGATCAGTGGTGCCTTCAAGCTGCCGGCGCGTCTGGGATTGGGTGATGATCTGGGCCTGTATCAGTTCGACCGGCCGTTTCTCTCGGTCGGTATTAGCGATATCCGCGGCATCAGCAATGACCTGCAGCTGCGCTTCAACGGCAGCAACCTGAGCTTTGCCCCCGGCAGCGCCGAGGAGCGTTTCGGTGCCGGCGTGCATGCGCCGCTGCCGGTGTTGGATAGCCAGGGCGGGCAAACTCTGGAGTTTGCCTTTGACCTAAAACTGCAAGGCACCGAGCAGTTGAGCATCACTCCGGTGGGGCGTGACAGCCGTGTTGAGCTGACGTCCACCTGGCCGCATCCAAGTTTTGTCGGTGAATACCTGCCGAGCAGTCGTGATGTGTCTGACAAGGGCTTTAAGGCGCAGTGGCAGACCAGCTTCTTCGCCACCAATCTGGAGGAGGCGCTGGCTGATTGTGTGCGGGGCGATAGCTGCAATGCGCTGACGGCACGCAACTTCGGTGTGAGCTTTGTCGACCCGGTGGACCAGTACCTAAAGACCGAGCGGGCGATCAAATATGCGTTGCTGTTTATTGGCCTGACCTTCGCCGTGTTCTTCCTCTTTGAAGTGCTCAAACGCATGGCCGTGCATCCGGTGCAATACGCCCTGGTGGGCATGTCGCTGGCGCTGTTCTACCTATTGCTGCTGTCGCTGTCCGAGCACCTGAGTTTTGCCCTGGCCTACGGAGTTGCCGCGACCGCTTGTGTGCTGCTGATTGGTTTCTACGTCAGTTATGTGCTGCACAGCGCGCTACGTGGCGCGGGTTTTGGCGCCCTGCTGGCGCTGCTCTACGGCATGTTGTTCGGCCTGCTCGGGGCCGAGGATTACGCCCTACTGATGGGCTCGGTGCTGGTGTTCGGCGTGCTCGCCGGGGTGATGGTGCTGACCCGCAAACTCGACTGGTACGGCGTCGGCCGCCTGCCACTGGCCAGTCCAGCCAGCGACCTTTGACCAATAGCGGCGCAGGCCTCGTCTGCGCCGCTTTTTTATCTGTGTGGGAGTGAGCGTGATGCGTCTACTTATGCGGTTGTTTGTACGATGGGCAGCCTGTTTCGCCTTAGGGTTGGCAGTGGCTTTTATGGTGCTGCTGGGCCTGATGTTCTGCGGCCAATTTGACCTGATCAAGGGCCTGCAGCTGACCGGTCAACCTTTGGCGCAGATGAGCCTGGTGCTGTTGCCGGATGCATTCTGGGAGGGTTTGACCGGCCTTGCCAATGCGTCACAGAACAGCTCAGTGCAGTCTTTTCTGAGCCTGTGCACGGCGCTCGGCCAGGTTGGCCTGCTACTGGGGTTTGGCTTCTTTCGCCTGTGGTATGCGCGATGAGCGGGCATATCGGGTTACGCGAAGAGGCGCGTGCGGGGCATTTGCTGGCATGGCAGATCGCCCGATTGTTCCGTGACGCCCAGCAAGGGCAGCATGCCTTGTCGGGTTTAGACTGGCCGCGGGATGATCAAAAGGAACTCAGGGATGAACCGCATAACTTTCGCCGCAGTGCTGTGTGGCCAGCTGATGGCGGGTTTGGCGCAAGCCGATGACTGTCGACAACATATGCCGACATGGCTTGAGCGGGCATACCCAGGCCATGTACAGGGCCAACCGCTGCATGACGAACGAGGCAGCTTTCGCCTAGATGACGAGCAGAGCATCTGCAAGGTCTGGCCGGCGCGCCCGCACCTGACCTTGTTAGCGGTATCGCTGTTGCGTACCGAGGAGGATGGGCATGGCGAAAGTGATCTTGAGGTGCTGGTACTGGACAGTGTCAGCCAGGCCATTATCGCGCGCCATGTCGAGCCGAACCTGCTGGATTGGGATGCGATTTTTGTCGATGGGCTGGAGTTCGATACCGCGCCCTATCGTTTGCGCGAGGGCGATTTGGCTTTCGGTATCCGGGTCAAACGTCGAAGTATGTCGCGCGCTAACCCCTTCTATGAAACCTCGCTGAGCCTCTATGAGCTGAAGGAACCGCATCTGCGTCCGGTGCTGAGCGAGCTGGTGATGGACCGCTCGGGGGGCGAGTGGGATACCCGTTGTGCGGGCGAGTTCAGCGATACCAGGGGCGTGCTGGTCATTACCGAACGGCTAGGCAACAAGGGTTATCACGACCTGCTGCTTAAGCAAACACGCACCGATAGCCGCGCCGAAATGGTGGCGCAAGAATGCGAAACCGTTGAGGAGAATCTTCATCGCCAGCAGCATCGTCTGGAATATGACGAGCAACGTTACCTGCTGCCGATCGAACTGGTGCCGATCTGAGAGGGCGCACATGGTGGGCGAGCATTGCCCGCCCACCATGTGCTGACGCTTACAGGCTGATCGAGATACCGGCCTGCAGTGTGCGCGGCTCGCCCGGATAGGCCCAGATGTTGCCCCAGGCGCGCTCCTCGTACTCTTCATCGAATAGGTTGTTGAGGTTGAGGTTAAGCCGCACGTTCTCCGTCAGCGGGTAGTAGGCGAGCAGGTCGACCACGCTGTAGGCATCCATGTCGAACGCCGTGCTGCTGGTCGAACCCTGGCGTGCGCCGACGTACTTCATACCGACGCCCAGGCCCAGGCCGGCTAGCGGGCCGTCATCGAACTCATAAGTGTCGAGCAGGTTGAAGCTGTGCCGTGGCACGTTGGCCAGGCGGGTGCCGACCGGCATGCTCGCGCTGTTGCTCTCGGTCACCTGGGCATCGACATAGGCGTAGCCGCCGATCACGCGCCACTGCGGGGTGATATTACCGGCCAGGCTGATGTCCACGCCGCGGCTGCGCACTTCGCCGGCGGCGATGCTGCGGGTGCTGTCCTGCGGGTCAGTGGTCAGCACGTTTTCCTTGGTGATATGAAACAGCGCCGCGGTCAGGCTCAGGTTGCGCTCGGGCAGGTCGTATTTGATGCCAACTTCATGGGCGACGCCTTCTTCCGGGTCGAAGGCGTTGCCGAGGCGATCAGCGCCGCGGTTGGGTTTGAACGAGCGCGAGGTGTTGGCGAACACCGCCAGTTCATCGCTCAGGTCGTAGATCAGGCCGAAGCGCGGCGAGACCGCGTTATGTGCCTGGTCCCAACCTTCGGCACCAGGGCGCTTGTCCACATAGTCCTGTTCAAAACGCTCCAGGCGCGCACCCAGCTGGAGCTTCAGGCGCTCGGTCAACTCGATCTGATCCTGCAGGTAGAACGCGTAGGATTCGAGCCGCTCGCTATCGTGCGTGGTGGTGCGGCTCAGCGCCGGTAGCGGCTGGCCATATATCGGGTCGTACAGGTCGAGGGAGAAGTCGCCGACGCCGCCGGCGGAACGCTGGATCAGCGAGTTGTAGTTGAACTTGTCGTATTCCACGCCCAGCAACAGGGTGTGGGCGAAACCGCGGGTATTGAAGCGACCTTCGGCATTGGCCTGGGCGTTGACGTCGTTCCAGTTCAGCCAGCGCTCGCTGTAGTTGCGCCCAACCGTGCGGCCGTCAGCGGCCAAGCCATTGTTCTCCACGGCGCCGCCGTAGATTTTACCGTCGAGGTATTGCACGCCGCCGCGCAGGGTCCAGTTGTCATCGAGCAGATGCTCAATGCGCAGCTGGGTGGTGGCGTTTTCGTTGGTCAGCTTGCCGGCGGACTCTTCGCCGAGAAAACGTTCGCGGGGCAGTTTGCCTTGCTGATTGGCGTAGCGGGTGACGCCACGATCGAGGGGGTGACGGTTATGCAGGTAGTCGCCTTCGAGGGTGACCGCGGTGACGTCGCTGAGCTGCCAGCGCAGCACGGGCGCGATGTTGTAGCGTTCGCCCTCGACGTGGTCGCGGAAGCTGTCGTTGCCTTCGGCCAGCAGGTTCAGGCGATAGGTGAATGTCGCGTTTTCATCCAGGGCCCCGGTGGTGTCCAGGGTGCCGCGGTGCAGCCCTTCGCTGTTGATTTGGCTGCCCAGCACGGTACGCCGTTGCGCCTGCGGCTGCTTGCTGACGATGTTGAAGGTGCCACCGGGGTCGCCGCGACCATAGAGCATGGCGGCCGGGCCGCGCAGTACCTCGATGCGCTCGATGCTGTTGGCATCTGGCATGTTCGGGTAGCCACGATTGACTGCAAAACCGTTGCGGTAGAACTCCTGGCTGCTGAAGCCGCGGATAAGAAACTCAGTCAGCCCCTGGCCGCCGAAGTTGTTGCCACGCTCCACGCCGCCTGCATAGTCGAGGGCATCTTCCAGACGTATCGCGCCAATGTCCTGCAGCACTTGCGCCGGGACTACGCTGATCGACTGAGGAATCTCACTCAGCGGCGTGTCGGTGCGGGTTGCGCTGGCCGAGCGAGTAGCGCGGTAACCGTCCACGGGACCATCGGCTTGCTCGGCCGGCGCGGTGATGTGCATACCCTCCAGGGTCAGAGGCGTCTGCGGGGCACTTTGGGCGGCCAGGCTGAACTGACAGGCGAGGGCCGAGATCGTGAATAGAGGTACGGTTAGGCACCGCATGTCGTGGTCCTTGAGTGGTGATGAGGGGCGGGAGAGCACGCATGCTAATGCTATAGATAATCATTATCAAATAAGATTGATAAAAGTCTGCTGGTGACTAGAGTTCAGGGGGGGACCTGGAGACGGGTTCAGGCTGCAGTGCAAGTGCCGATGTAGGCGCATCAGGTGGCTAATACCAATGTCTATCTGTCGACTATGGTGGCCTGCTGCTAGCTTGGAGGTGCATGAGAATAACAATAACCGGAGGAGTTTATGACTTCTGATAAAGCTAACGCTGCTGCGTACTGGAAAGCGAATGTCCGGCTGATCACGTGGTGCCTGGTTGTCTGGGCATTAGTGTCTTACGGCTTCGCCATACTTCTTCGACCCCTGCTGGCAGGTATTCCTGTTGGCGGTGCCGACCTTGGATTCTGGTTCGCCCAGCAAGGTTCGATCATCACCTTTGTCGGGATCATTTTCTTCTACGCGTGGAGAATGAACAAACTCGATAAACAATTCGGTGTCGAGGAATAACCCATGAGCCAGTTTGTAATCAACATGCTGTTTGTGGGCGCCTCCTTCGCGCTCTACTTCGGCATCGCCTTTTGGGCCCGTGCCGGCTCGACCAAAGAGTTCTACGTCGCCGGCGGTGGTGTACACCCCGTTACTAACGGTATGGCCACTGCGGCTGACTGGATGTCTGCGGCTTCCTTCATCTCCATGGCAGGCCTGCTCGCTGCGGGTGGTTATGCCAACTCAACCTTCCTGATGGGTTGGACTGGCGGCTATGTGCTGCTGGCCATGCTGCTGGCACCTTACCTGCGTAAGTTCGGCAAATTTACTGTGCCGGACTTTATCGGTGACCGTTTCTACAGCAACGGTGCGCGTCTGGCGGCGGTTATCTGCCTGATCATCATCTGCGTGACCTATGTAATTGGTCAGATGGCCGGTGCTGGTGTGGCATTCTCGCGCTTCCTCGAAGTGGAAAACTCCACCGGTATCTGGATCGCGGCTGGCGTGGTGTTCATCTATGCCGTATTCGGCGGCATGAAAGGCATCACCTACACCCAGGTGGCTCAGTACGTTGTGCTGATCATTGCTTACACCATCCCTGCGGTCTTCATCTCCCTGCAGCTGACTGGCAACCCGGTTCCGATGTTCGGTATGTTCGGCGACCATGTCGAATCAGGTCTCCCACTGCTGCAGAAGCTCAATGAAGTTGTGCGTGAGCTGGGCTTTACCGACTACACAGCCGATGTAAGCAACAAGCTGAACATGGTGCTGTTTACCCTGTCGCTGATGATCGGTACTGCTGGTCTGCCGCACGTCATCATTCGCTTCTTCACCGTGCCGAAAGTGGCTGACGCACGTTGGTCTGCTGGCTGGACCCTGATCTTCATCGCCCTGCTGTACCTCACCGCTCCGGCAGTGGGCTCCATGGCGCGCTTGAACCTGGTCAACACCATCTACCCAGAAGGGCCGGCCGCTCAAGCAATGACCTATGAAGAGCGTCCAGAGTGGATCAAAACGTGGGAAACCACCGGTTTGATCAAGTGGGAAGACAAGAACAGCGACGGCCGCGTGCAGATGTACAACGATGCAGCGCCTGCCTTTACCCCAGCGGCAGAAGCTCGCGGTTGGAAAGGCAACGAGTTGACCGTTAACAACGACATCCTGGTACTGGCCAACCCTGAAATTGCCAACCTGCCAGGTTGGGTGATCGGTTTGATTGCCGCGGGTGCGATTGCTGCAGCCTTGTCGACGGCAGCGGGTCTGTTGCTGGCAATCTCTTCGGCAGTGAGTCACGACTTGATCAAGAACATGATCAATCCGAAGATCAGTGAGAAGAACGAAATGCTCGCCGCGCGGATCTCTATGGGGGTCGCGATTCTGTTGGCAACCTACCTGGGGCTCAATCCGCCTGGTTTCGCCGCGCAAGTGGTGGCATTGGCCTTCGGTATCGCCGCGGCCACGCTGTTCCCGGCGCTGATGATGGGTATCTTCTCCAAGCGGGTAAACAACAAAGGCGCCATCGCCGGCATGCTGGTAGGCCTGGTGTTCACTGTGGTTTACATCTTCCTGTACCTGGGCTGGTTCTTCATTCCAGGCACTGCGACCTTCGCCAACACGCCGGATAACTGGATGTTCGGCATCTCGCCGCTGTCCATCGGTACTGTGGGTGCACTGATCAACTTCGCCGTAGCCTATGCCGTGTCCCTGTCTACTGAGGCTCCGCCGCAGGAGATTCAGGATCTGGTAGAAAGCGTACGTACTCCCAAAGGTGCTGGCGGTGCTATTAGCCACTAAGCATAATCAAGCCTGACTCGGTCACCTGGGTCAGCGTCTTATTAGCGGGTCTCCTTGGGAGGCCCGTTTTATTTCCGCCATCCATGGCGACCACCCTGCGGGCCGTCGCTGCGCAACGTTAAAAACTGCTCCAGGCAGTTTTTTATTTCGGGAGTAAATGAATGCTGTGGACACTACTTGCCATCGGGGTTTCGGGGCTGGGGGCGGCTGGTATTGCCATGCTGTTGCGCAAGCTGACGGGCAACCGCTTGCCGAAGTGGATCATTCCCGCGTGCGGCGGTTTGGGCATGCTGGCTTATCAGATCTACTACGAGTACTCCTGGTTCGAGTTCCAGCTACAGCGCCAGCCGGCTGAGTCGGTGCTGGTTGCCAGTGAAACCGGCGAAGTGTTCTGGCGCCCCTGGACCTACTACTGGCCGATGACCACCGCCTTCACTGTGCTCGACAGCAAAAGCGTGCAACGCCAGGACGCGGATGGCAACAACGTGGTGGCCTTCAACCTGTATCGCTTTGAAAAGCAGCACGTTGATCGCGTCAGCCATCAGCCTCATCTGCTTAATTGCACCACCGCAGATCTGGTGCCTTTGAGCGCAGAAAAGAAACCACTACTGGATCAGTTGAAGCGGGTTTCCAAGGATGATGAACTCTACCGGCAGGTTTGCCAGTAACCCCGCTACCGGCTCCTGCTCGTCTATCGCGCCCCGGAGCCCGGCGCGCTTGATTCCCTCTGAAATGACAGCCTGCAGACAGGTTGCTTTTCGCTGATCAGCGCTGCCGGCTTTGGCTGCGCTGCAGCAGAGGCCAGCAGCCCAGTACGGCCGGGATGCCGAGGCCAAGCCAGGCGATGGCATCCCAGCCACCATCACCGAGTAACGCGCTGAGCAAACCAATGGCACTGAGCAGACCGATCAGCATCGGCAGGGTAAAGGTGGATTGGCGCCAGCTCATGCTGTTGCCTCTTTGCGTTCATGTTGTTTTGCCGTGCTGCGTTGGCGTATCCACCAGAGGTAAAGGCCGCTGCCGAGCACGATGATGGTCAGCACATCCAGCACGGCCCATAAAATCTTCATCGGCATGCCGCCGTAGTCGCCAAAATGCAGCGGCTGCGACATCGACAGCGCGTCCATGTACCAAGGTCGTCGGCTGACGGCGGTGACCTCCAGGCTGCGTGCATCAATCAACACCGGGGTCCACAGGTGGGAGGTGAGGTGCGTGTTGCCTTGCATAAACACGCTGTAGTGATGCTCGCTGGAGAAGCGTGTGCCAGGGAAGGCGATAAAGTCTGGCTGCATGCCGGGTGCGGCTTTTGCGGCAATCGCCAACACCTCGTTGACCGGTGCGCGATGGGTCAGCGGCGGCGCATCACGATAAGGCCCGAGCATCGTGGCCAGGCTTTCGGCGCGCCAGGCACTGATCAGTAAGTCTGCGCAGGCGCTGATCACCCCGGTGATGCCGACGGTCAGTGCCCAGGTCAAGGTGACGATACCGATCAGGTTGTGCAGGTCCAGCCAGCGCGTGCGAGCAGATTTTTCCCGGCGTACTTCGGCGAATTTAAGCCGGCGCATAAAAGGCGCATAGAGCACCCCCCCGGAAATGATTGCGGCTACAAACAGCAGGCCCATAAAGGCCAGCAGCAACTTGCCGGGCAGACCGGCGAACATATCCACATGCAAGCGCAGAATGACCATCAGGATGCCGCCATTGGCCGCCGGCATCTCGACCGCCTCGCCAGTACGCGCATCGAGCATAAAGGTGTGCGAGGAATTCGGCTCGGTGCCGGCGGTGGCGGCGGTAATCGCTACCACGCCATTGGGTTCGTCGTCCTCGAAGCCAAAGTACTGCACCACTTCGCCCGACCGATAGCGTTCGGCCGCTTCGACCAACTGTTGCATGCTCAGGTGCGGCGCGTCTGCCGGCATTTCGCGCAACTCGGGCGCTTCACCAAGCAGGTGCTCCAGTTCGTGGTGGAAGATCAATGGCAGGCCAGTCAGGGCCAGCATCAGCAGAAACAGGGTGCAGATCAGGCTGGTCCAGGTGTGTACCTGCGACCAGCGGCGGATGGTGGTGCTTTTCATCGGCATATCCAGAAATGCCTGCGCCGCCCGGTATGGCGGCGCAGGGTTGCTGCGAGTCGATCAGAATTCCAGCTGCGCTGAGAAGGTCAGGGTGCGTGGGTCGCCCAGGTAAGAGCTGTTCAGCCAGTACGACTTGTTCGCCAGGTTGCTGACGTTGGCGCGCAGGGTCACGTCGTTATCGGCCACCGGAATGCGGTAGCGGGCACCCGCGTCGAAGGTGGTGAACGATGGCAGGCTGTGCTGGTTAGCCTCGTCGCTGTATTGCTTGCCGGTGTAGTAGGCGCCGCCGGTCAGGGCGAAACCTGGGATCGCATTGATGTCGTACTCGGCGTACAGCTTGGCGAGTTGTGAGGCGACGTTGGTCGGCTTGTTGCCTTCGTTGGCGGCGACGCTGTTTTCCTTCACCTGCGGATCGAGCAGGGTAAGGCCGCCGACCAGGGTCAGCTCAGGGAGCACTTTGCCGGTAATGCCGAACTCCAAGCCATTGTTCTCCTGGCGGCCATCCTGGACGTAGTAGCCGGCACCGTTGATGTAAGCATTGGGCTTGTCGATGTTGAACAGGGCCAGGGTCAGCAGCGTTTCGCCAACGGTGGCCTTGACGCCGATTTCGTACTGTTCGCTCACCAATGGAGCCATGGGTGCTTTTGCGTTGAGCGCATTCCAAGGTGCCAAACCGCCCGACTGGAAACCTTCGATGTAGCTGGCATAAGTGGTCAGCCAAGGCTGTGGCTTATAGATCAGCGAGACATTGGGCGAGGTTTCTGCTTGGTCGTTAACGACATCGGAGCCGAGTGTTTTGATGCGGGTATGGGTCAGGCCGAGGATGGTCGACCACTGCTCGTTCAGGGTGATTACGTCGCCGATCAGCCAGTTATCGGATTGGCTGCGAGAACTCAGGCGTTGGTCGCCTTGGCCGATGTCAGCAGAAAAATCAGGCTTGGGAACCTGTGGTTGCTCGCCGAATGGCACGTCAATACCCAAGTCACGACCGTAGATGCCGGCGTCGGAGTAGGTGCGTACGCGTGTAACGTTGCCTTGGTAGCCGACGGTCGTCTTGTGCTGAATGGTGCCGGTGGCAAACGTGGCGTCGAGGAACAGGTTGCCCGATGTCTCTTCACTTTCTTCCGGTGCGAATGCGTAAATCGGCTGGCTGTAGTGGCCAGCGGTGGTGGCCGTCGGGCCGGTGTAGACATATTCCTGGGTGTATTGGCTGTAGCCGAGGGCACCACGCAGAGTGAAGACGTCGCTTATCGTCCAGTTGAAACGGCTACCTACGCGATCGTGCTTGCTGTCGGAGAACGCCCAGCGTTGGCTGTACAGTTTGTCGTTGTCTAGGTCGTCGGCATCCGGACGCATGCCTTGGTCGGCAAAGTACCAGTAGCTGCTCAGGCCACGGACTTCGTTCTCCTTGTGCGAGGCGTCGAACTGGATCAGCAGGTCGTCGCTGACGTTCCAATCCAGCGCCAGGCTGATCATTTCTCGGCGGCGCTTTTGCAGGTCGATGGCAGTCTCGCCGTCCTGGGTCAGCACGTTGACGCGGTAGGCAAACACGCCGGCCTCATCGATCGGGCCACCGAAGTCACCGTGCAGATAGTAATTTTCGCCCCCGGCATTACCCAGGGTCACGCTGTTGTAACGCTCGTAAGTGGGGCGCTTGGTCACGTAGTTAACCAGGCCGCCAGGGCTGGCCGGGCCGTAGAGGAAACCGGACAGGCCGGTGAGGATCTCAATCTGCTCCATTTCCTCGACGAAGTTACCGCCGTCAAAGCCGGTGGAGTAGCGCAGACCGTCGTTGGCGATGCTCAGGTTGCCGGCACCGGCGTAGCCGCGGATGGATACGGCGCTGGCGTAGCCGGCATTCTTTGGCGAATACAGCTGGGTGAATGGGCTGCGCTTGAACACGTCGTCAGTGGAGGTGGTCTGGGTGTTTTGCAGCAGCTCCTTGGACACTACGCTCATCGAGTAAGGCGTGTCCTGTAGGCGCATGCCGCCGAGCGCGCCGACGTTCTTAACCGTTTTGCTGCGGTAACCGGCGGCTTCACTGCCCTCAATGGCCGCACTGGCGGTCACTGTGACATCCGGCAAAGCCACGGCTGCTTGGGGAGCGGGCGCCAGGTTATAGGTACCGGCGCTGTTCTGCTGCAACTGCAGGCCACTTCCACGCAGCGCCTGGTCCAGGGCTTCGAGGGCGTCGTAGTCGCCTGCAACCGGGGCCGATTGCTTGCCCGCGGTCAGCGCGGGATCGATGCTCAGGACAATACCGGCCTGGCTGGCGATCTGCGTCAGGGTGCTCGCCAGGGGCGCGGCCGGCAGCTGGTAGCTATCCGCCAGAGCAGGAGCGCAGACGCTAGCGAGGCTGATGGCAACAGCCAGCAAACCGGGGCGGAACAGGGGCAGGGCGCGGGTCATTACGAAACTCTCCTAAGCGGGAATGCATCTCAATGACCTGTTGCCGAAGCAGAGTGCAAAAGTGACAGGGCTGGTTGAAATTATTTCTTGGCGATATCAAAGGCGCTGTTGTGGACCCCTAACCGGGCGAGGGTCCGTTGTGGGAGGGGCTTTAGCCGCGACACTGCAATGTCGCGGCTAAAGCCCCTCCCACGTCAGTCCCAGCCTTGCCGTCCTTGTCTGTCCGCCTGGTTTTTAGGCGGCCGCTTATGGCGCGGCGGGGACGACCCTGGCCCACCAGTTACCAAAGCGCTCGATACGCACCGGCAAGCTTGGCGGCAGGGCGGCCAGGGCCTTGTCGCTGTCATGCAGGGGAAAGCTGCCGCTGATGCGCAGGTTGGCCAGGCTCGGGTCGAGGCCCAGGTAACCGCTGCGGTATTCGCCCAGGGCGTCGAGCAGATCGGCCAGGCGCAGGTTGTCGGCCACCAGCATGCCGTGGCTCCAGGCTGCTGCGCTAAGTGGCGCAGGCAGCACGCTGCCGAGACGCTGGCGTTGCATTAGTACCTGTTCGCCGCTCTGGATAATCCGTTCACTGCTGCCTTCAGCCGGGTGCGCGGCGACGGCCGACTGCAGCACAGTCAGGCGTGTGCTGTCGCCTTCACGGCGTACCAGAAAGCGCGTGCCGAGGGCGCGCAAGCTGCCGTGCTCGGTAAGCACCACAAAGGGCCGGGTATCGCCATGAGCGGTACGCACCAGAATTTCACCGCTGCGCAGGCGAACGGCGCGCTGGGTTTGGCTGAATTCGATATCCACGGCGGTGGCGCTGTTCAGGCGCACCAGGCTGTGGTCGCTGAGCAGCAGCTCGCGTTGTTCGCCACGGCCGGTGTGTTCATCGGCCAGGTAATCGCCGAGCGGGCGTTGTTGTGCCAACAGACCGAGCGCCAGCGCGCTGCTTAGCAGCAGGCCGAGCGCGGTGCCGCCCATACGACGCAGTCCTTTGCTGCGCGCGCTGTTTAGCAAGGCCTGGCGCGCCGGTGCGGCGGCGGCTGAAGCCAGGCGTATATCCAGGCCATTCAGTTGCTGCCAGACCCGCGCATGTTCGGGATGCGCCGCCAGCCATGCGGCGAAGGCATGCTGTTGTTCAGCGCTGACCGTGCCGGAGTCCAGGCACAGCTGCCACTCGATGGCCGCGTCCAGCACTTGGGCCGATACCGCGCTCATTGCGGAGCTCCATACAGGGCGATGTAGCACTGGCGCAGGCCCTGGGCCAGGTACTGGCGCACGCGCGATACCGACACCCCCAGGCGCTCGGCGATTTCCGCATGGCCCATGCCGTCCAGGCGGTTATGCAGAAAGGCCGCGCGGGCGTTGCTCGACAGCTGGCCAAGTAGGCGGTCGATCTCACACAGTGCGTCCAATGCCAGCGCCTGTTCTTCCGCACTGGGTTGCACGTCCTGTGGTTGCTGGCCGAGTTCTTCCAGGTAAGCGCGTTCCAGCGCGCTGCGGCGGAAGTGATCGATCAGCAGGCCTTTGGCGATGGTGGTCAGCAGCGCGCGCGGCTCGCGAGCCTGGTCTAGGTCGCTGCGCCCGAGCAGGCGGACGAAGGTGTCCTGGCTGAGGTCTTCGGCGCGCTCCGGGCTGTACAGGCTCTTGCGCAGCCAGCCGAGCAGCCAATCGCGGTGGTCGCGATAGAACAGGCCGACAAGTTGCTGGTGGGTAGAATCGCCGGCCGACACGCGGACCTCGCAACAGGAGATAGGAAACAAATCGAGAATTATTCGCATATGATGACAGGGCCGCCCCCTGTGCTGCAATCAGCCGCTGCGCTGCCGCGATGGGTGGTTGCACCGTGCCATGCCAATGCCATGACATAGATGCAGATCAATAGCCGCTGGCCGTGGGCGAGCTAGAGTGATCGGCCCTGTTGGCTGAGTGCTTGACCCATGGCATTAACTCCGCGTTACCCCGAGCTGCTCTCGCCAGCCGGCACCCTGAAAAACATGCGTTACGCCTTCGCTTATGGCGCGGATGCGGTGTACGCCGGGCAGCCGCGCTACAGCCTGCGGGTGCGCAACAACGAATTCGACCACGACAATCTTGAGTCGGGTATCCGCGAGGCGCATGCCCAGGGCAAGCAGTTCTATGTGGTGGTCAACATCGCGCCGCATAACGCCAAGCTGAAGACCTTTCTGCGTGACCTGCTGCCGGTGGTGCTGATGGGACCGGATGCGCTGATCATGTCCGACCCTGGCTTGATCATGTTGGTGCGCGAGCATTTTCCACAGATGCCGATTCACTTGTCGGTGCAGGCCAATGCGGTGAACTGGGCCAGCGTGCAGTTCTGGAAGCAGCAGGGCCTGAGCCGGGTGATTCTGTCGCGCGAGCTGTCGCTGGAGGAAATTGGCGAAATTCGTGGTGAAGTGCCGGGCATGCAACTGGAAGTCTTCGTCCACGGCGCGCTGTGCATGGCCTATTCCGGGCGCTGTCTGTTGTCCGGCTATATCAACAAGCGCGACCCCAACCAGGGCAGTTGCACTAACGCCTGTCGTTGGCAGTACCAGGCCACGGCGGCCGGAGAGAACGAACTGGGCGAGGTGGTGCAGATTGTCGAACCAACCTTAGGCGTTGGTGCGCCGACCGAGCAGCTGTTTCTACTGGAAGATGCCAGCCGCCCCGGCGAGCAGATGGCTGCCTTTGAGGATGAGCATGGCACCTACATCATGAACTCCAAGGACCTGCGCGCGGTGCAGCATGTCGAGCGCCTGGTGCAGATGGGCGTGCATTCGCTGAAGATCGAAGGCCGCACCAAATCCCACTACTATGTGGCGCGCACTGCTCAGGTATACCGCAAGGCGATTGATGATGCGCTGGCGGGCAAGCCCTTCGACAAGAGCCTGATGGGCACTCTGGAGTCCCTCGCTCACCGCGGTTACACCGAGGGTTTTCTGCGCCGCCATGTGCACGACGAATATCAGAATTACGAGCGCGGCAGCTCGGTGTCTGAACAGCAGCAGTTTGTCGGTGAGCTGACCGGCGAGCGCCGTGGCGAACTAGCCGAGGTGCGGGTGAAGAATCGCTTTGCCGTCGGCGATAGCCTGGAACTCATGACGCCCCAAGGCAATCTGCGTTTTACCCTCGAGCAGATGGAAAACCGTCTGGGGCAGGCCATAGCAGTAGCGCCCGGCGACGGCCATGTGCTGTACCTGCCGGTGCCAGCGGATGTACAGCTGGAATATGCGTTGTTGATGCGTGATCTGTAGAGGCACGCTGAGTGCGCTGCTTTGAGCTGTTGTAGGAGCACGCCATGCGTGCGATTTCGGAACTAGGCGTCACCCCCGCTCCTACGGGGCGCTGCCCTTACATCGAATGTGCCCGCTGACGGCGGCGGCTGTTAAGTTGTTGCAGCAGTGCCGGCAGGTTGTCGAGGCCTTGTTGGCGGGCCTTGCTGAACAGGATCAGCGCCAGTTCGGCGGTGGCCAGGGCGTCGGCGCTGGCGTGGTGACGCTGCTGTACGTGCAGGCCGAAATGCGCGGTCCAGTCGTCCAGCCCGGCGTGGGGCAGATTGGCTTTGGGGCAGACCAGCGGTGCGATCTCGGCGACATCAATGAAGGTATGGCGCAAGGCGTAACCCAGGCTCTGCTTGAGTGCGCGGGCGAGCATGCGCTGGTCGAACTCGGCATGGAACGCCAGCAGCGGGCTATCACCGACAAACGCCATAAAACTCAGCAACGCTTCGGTCGGTTCCTCGCCATTGGCGATTTCGCTGGGTGCGATGCCATGGATCAGGGTGCTGGCGCTGGCCTGATGGCCTTCGCGCTGCAGGGTGCATTCGAACTGCTGGCTAAGGTCGATGGCACCGTTGTCGATCACCACTGCGCCAATCGACAGCACCTGGTCGCGACGCATATTCAGACCGCTGGTTTCCAGGTCGAGGACGACAAAGCGTTGTTGATGCAGCGGGCGTTCGCCGAATGCGCAGGGCTCGGCCAGTTTGCTGCGCTGCTCTAGTTGCGGCTGGGTCAGCGCCGGGCCGCGCCCGCTAAACCAGGTGAACTTGCTCATAGTTGATACCTCACAGCCAGGCTGCTCTGCAGCCGCTGTGCCTGACGGAAAGATTCACGCAGGATGCGCCGGTCGAGGTGGTTAAGGTGATCGGGGTCGACGCGGTTGGAATAGGCTTGGTCATTGCGTGCCTGCAACTGATGCTGCTGCATGCGTGCCTGTTGAATGTAGTGGTAAGCCTCCTCATAAGCCGCGCCATCCTGGGCTTCGATCACCCCTAGCTGAATCAGCGCGCGCAGACGTTCCAGTGTATTGCAGGCCGCCACGCCATGGGCCAGGGCGAGCAGGCGGGCACCGTCGACAAAGGGCGTCAGGCCCTGCACCTTGAGGTCCAGGGTGTCCTTTTCGGCACCTGTGCGGGCCACTACGAAATCGCGAAACATGCCAACCGGCGGGCGTTGACGCAGGGCATTCTCCGCCAGCATGCGCTGAAACAGGCTATTGCCGGCCACCTGCTGCAGTAGGCCTTGGCGCAGCTGCTCGCAGCCTTCGGTCTCGCCCCATACGGCGCGCAGGTCGAAATAGATGCTAGAAGCCAGCAGGTTCTCCGGCGTGGCTTCCTGCACAAAGCTGCTGAAGCGCCGCGACCACTCCTGACGCGACAGGCACAGCTCCGGGTTGCCGGCCATGATATTGCCCTTGCACAGGGTAAAGCCGCACTGCGCCAGGCGCTGGTTGATCTCATGGGCCAGCGGCAGCAGGCGACCGCGAATGGTGGCAGCCTCTGCTGCGTCAGCGGCCTCGAAGAGAATGCCATTGTCCTGATCGGTATACAGGGTCTGCTCGCTGCGGCCCTCGCTGCCGAACACCAGCCAGGTAAACGGCACCCCAGGGTCGCCCAGGTCTTCCAGGGTCAGCTCGATCACCCGGCAGACGGTGTGGTCGTTGAGCAGCGTGATCAGCTGGGTGATCTGCGTCGAGCTGGCGCCGTGGGCGAGCATGCTGTCGACCAACTGGCGTACATCGCTGCGCAGCGCCGCCAGGGTTTCCACCCGTCCGGCATGGCGAATGGTACGCGCCAGGTGCACCAGGTCGACCCGCTGCAGACTGAACAGATCACGCTCGGAAATCACCCCGCACAGGCGGCCATGTTCGACCAGGCAGACGTGGGCGATATGCCGCTCGGTCATGGCCATCGCCGCGTCGAAAGCACTGGCATCCGGCGGCAGGTGGAAGGGTGATTGAGTCATCAGGCGGTCGATGGGCTGAGTCAGGTCGACGCCATCGGCCACCACGCGGCGCAGGTCGCGCAGGGTAAAGATACCTAGCGGTTTGTGCACCGGGTCAACGATCACAATGCTGCCGACCTGCTGCTCGTGCATCAGCTTGACCGCATCGCGCAGTGGCATGTCCGGGGCGCAGCTGATCGGCTGGCGCATGGCCAGTTGGCCGAGGCGGGTGTCGAGGGAATATTGCGCGCCGAGGGTTTCCACCGCGCGCATCTGCACCTGTTGGTTGATCTGGTCGAGCAGGCTGCTGACCCCGCGCAGGGCGAAATCGCGCAGCGGGTTGGACAGTGAAAACAGCTTGATAAACGCCGGCTTGTTCAGCAGCAGACAAAAGGTGTCTTCGGCGGCCAGGTGTTCGGTGCGGGTGGCGCGCTCGCCGATCAGTGCGGCCAGCGGGAAGCATTCGCCAGTGGTGATCTCGAAGGTAGTTTCCGTGCCGCGCCGCGCCGAATGCGGGCGCTCGCCATGCACGCGGCCCTGTTTGACGATAAAAAAGTGCTCAACCGGGCCGTCGGTCGGCTTGATGATGGTTTCACCCTCGCCATAGAAACGCAGCTGACAGTTCTCCACCAGATACGCCAGGTGGGCGGTATCCATCTGGTTGAACGGCGGAAATTTCTGCAAGAACTCCATGGTGCCATGGATGTTCTGCAGCACTGCCGTCTTGCCTGCCTGGGCGATTGCGTCTGCGCTGCTCATGGGCGGCCTCGGGAGTTGGCTGTATAGGCATGATCGGCCTTTGCTGTCGCCCGGGCCATTGGACATAAGTCTAGAAGTTAACTGTGGCCTGCCGCGAGCCAGCTCGCACGGGACTTTACGTCCATCGACAAGTGGCTTAGCGGTGGCTGCAGTGTTTGCCTAGAGACGGAAGCTGCCCATCTTCCGCGCCAGGTCTTCCGACAGCTGGCGCAGGGTCAGACAGCTAGAGGCGCAGCGTTGGATATCGCTACTGGTGGAGTTGGCGAGGTCGGAAATACCCTGCACGTTACGGTTGATCTCCTCCGTAACCGATGACTGCTCCTCGGTCGCAGTGGCCGCCTGTTGGTTCATATCGCTGATTTCTTCGATCCGGGTCGCGATGGTTTGCAGCGATTGGCTGGTCTGCTGGCTGGCCTCAACGCCTGTGGCGGTGGCGGACTGCCCGGTACGCATGGAGGCCACGGCGTCTTCGGCGCCTTTCTTGAGACGCGCGATCATCTGCTGGATTTCATCGGTGGAGCCTTGGGTGCGTCCGGCCAGGGTGCGAACCTCGTCGGCAACCACGGCAAAGCCACGACCCATTTCGCCAGCACGGGCTGCCTCGATGGCAGCATTCAGGGCCAGCAGGTTGGTTTGTTCGGAAATGCCGCGAATCACCGCCAGCACCTGATCAATGGAGGCCACTTGCTCAGCCAGTTGGCCGACGGCAGTGGCGGCGCTGCCGATATCGCTGGCCATGCCTTCAATATGGCTGCAGGAGTCGCGAACATTCTGGCTGGCCAGTTGCGACGCTTGCAGCGCATCGCGGGTGGCATGGGCTGCGCTGTTGGCATTGCGGGCGATTTCCTGAACGGTCAGGCCCATCTCATGCACGGCAGTGGCGACCAGATCGGTCATTTCATTCTGCTGGTGGGTGCGCCCGGTGGTGTTGTCGACCATCTCGCTCACTTCACCGATGGCGGTTATCAGTTGCTGACTGGTATTCAAGGCCGCACCAATCAGGCTCCGAAGCTTGTCATTCATCATATGCAGGTTGCCCATCACGCTGTCGGGGTTGGCCTCAGGCATATGGACGGCCAGGTTGCCACTGGCCAGCTCAATGACCACTCGATCTACCTCGGCCGGTGCGGCACCGAGCAAGCCAAGCATCTTGCGGTGGTTGAGGTAAATCAGCAGCGCGATTTCGGCGAACAGCGCGAAGATCAGCACCAGGAACAGGTATTGCGCTCGTGTCAGGTTGGCGTCTGCGGCGGTAACAGCGTTGGCGGTGCGTTGATCAAGCAGGACAAAGAATTCGTCCAGCGGCTGCATGATCTGCCCTTTGAAGCGGTGATAGTCCTTGCTATGCACCAGTTCACGCGCCATGGCCAGGTCCGGCTCACCTTTGATGCTGTAGTTGCCCTGGTTATCGGCAAACAGGCCTTTGACCGCGTTCATGGCTTTGACCTCTAGTTGCACGAGGCCGTTGGAGTTGGCCTGGGCCTGTTGCAGCTTGGCAAATTCGGCGTCGCTGAAGCCAGCTTGTTTCATCAGCTCATCAAGGGCGATGGCTGTGGTGTCCGGACGCGGCTTGGCGTTGCCGGCGGCCACGAAATCCCAGTAGATACGCTGGTAAGCCTGCGGGCGCGGAGCCTCGCCGTTGCGGATAGCGAGTATTTGCATGTACTGGCGTTCGTACTCCGGGTCGGCGGTGACCACATAGGTGCGGCCCAGGCGGGTCAGGTCGTCCGAGCTTTACCGCAGTTCATCGGCTAGCAGATAGGAGTTGTAGCGTTGTTCGCTGATGTCGCGCAGGTCGGTCGATGCCTGTTTCATCGCGAAGAAGGCATACAACAATGCGGCCAGGCTGGCGGCCAGAATGGCCATAAGGAATTGGATCGATTTTGAACCGGCGTTTGGGGTGTTATTCATTGATGGCAACTCCACGGCGAATGCAGTGCTCGCCTGGGTAAGGGTCGTTACCTGTCATTGCAAATGACAAGGTACGGCCATTGCTTTGAAGGCGCTCCATCGCTGTGCGTGTTGTGCTATTGGTTTATCGGAGTTTGCAGGATTAACTTGAGGTTGCAGTGCTACCGTTGAGACTAGCCGCTACAGGCTGTGGCTGCCGCGCATAAACGACAATGCCCCGCATGTGCGGGGCATTGTCAGGGTTGCGATACCTTGCGGTCGCGGGTTACAGGCCGTTGGCGGCTTTGAACTCGCGGCGGCGGCGGTGCAGGACTGGCTCGGTGTAACCGTTGGGTTGCTTGGCGCCTTCGACTACCAGTTCCAGGGCAGCCTGGAAGGCGATGTTGCTGTCGAAGTTCGGTGCCAGCGGACGGTACAGCGGGTCAGCTGCGTTCTGGCGATCCACTACCGGGGCCATGCGCTTGAGGCTGGCAACGATCTGCTCCTCAGTGGCGATGCCATGACGCAGCCAGTTGGCCAGCAGCTGGCTGGAGATGCGCAGGGTGGCGCGGTCTTCCATCAGGCCGACGTCATTGATATCCGGCACCTTGGAGCAGCCAACACCCTGGTCGATCCAGCGCACTACATAACCGAGAATGCCCTGGGCGTTGTTGTCCAGTTCATTCTGGATCTCTTCAGGCGTCCAGTTGGTATTTTGCGCCAGCGGAATGCTCAGGATGTCATCCAGCGAAGCACGCTCGCGCTTGGCCAGTTCGGCCTGGCGGGCGAATACGTCGACCTTGTGGTAGTGCAGGGCGTGCAGGGCGGCGGCAGTCGGCGACGGTACCCAGGCAGTGTTGGCGCCAGCCAGGGGGTGCATGATTTTCTGCTCGACCATGGCCGCCATCAGATCGGGCATGGCCCACATGCCCTTGCCGATCTGCGCGCGACCCTGCAGGCCGGTGGCCAGGCCGATGTCGACGTTCCAGTTCTCGTAGGCACTGATCCACTTCTCGGCCTTCATGGCGGCTTTGCGCACGACGGCGCCAGCTTCCATCGAGGTATGGATTTCGTCACCGGTACGGTCGAGGAAGCCGGTGTTGATAAACACCACGCGCTCGCTGGCGGCTTTGATGCACGCCTTGAGGTTGACGGTGGTGCGGCGCTCTTCGTCCATGATGCCGACTTTCAGGGTGTTGCGCGTCATGCCCAGCACGTCTTCAACGCGGCCGAAAATTTCAGTGGTGAACGCCACTTCTTCCGGGCCGTGCATCTTCGGCTTAACGATGTACACCGAGCCGGTACGGGTGTTCTTGCGGCTGGTGTTGCCATTCAGGTTGTGGATGGCGATCAGGCTGGTGAACAGCGCGTCCTGGATGCCTTCTGGAACTTCGTTGCCTTGGGCATCGAGAATCGCCGGATTGGTCATCAAGTGGCCGACGTTGCGCACGAATAGCAGGCTGCGCCCGTGCAGGGTCAGCTCGCTACCGTCGGTCTTGGTGTAGACGCGATCCGGGTTCATGGTGCGGGTGAAGGTCTGGCCGCCCTTGACCACTTCTTCGGCCAGGTCGCCCTTCATCAGGCCGAGCCAGTTCTTGTAGATCACCACTTTGTCGTCGGCATCGACGGCGGCTACGGAGTCTTCGCAGTCCATGATGGTGGTCAGCGCAGCTTCCATCAGCACGTCTTTAACGCCCGCAGCGTCGGTCTGGCCGACCGGGGTGCTGGCGTCGATCTGAATCTCGAAATGCAGGCCGTTGTGCTTGAGCAGCACGGCGATCGGCGCGTCGGTCGCGCCCTGGAAACCAACCAGTTGCGCGTCGTCACGCAGGCCGCTGTTGCTGCCACCTTTGAGGCTAACGACCAGCTTGCCGTCAACGATCTTGTAGCCAGTGGAGTCGACATGGGAGCCAGCGGCCAGCGGCGCGGCATCGTCGAGGAAGGCGCGGGCGAAGGCGATTACCTTGTCACCGCGAATCTTGTTGTAGCCACGGCCTTTCTCGGCGCCGCCTTCTTCGCTGATCACGTCGGTGCCATACAGCGCGTCGTACAGCGAGCCCCAGCGGGCGTTGGAGGCGTTCAAGGCGAAGCGCGCGTTCATCACCGGTACGACCAGCTGTGGGCCGGCCAGGCGGGCGATTTCTTCGTCGACTTTTTGCGTGGTGGCCTGGAAGTCCGTCGGCTCTGGCAGCAGGTAACCGATCTCCTGGAGGAAGGCTTTGTAGGCAGCGGCATCATGGGCCTGGCCTGCGCGCGCCTGGTGCCAGCCGTCGATCTGCGCCTGAATCGCATCGCGTTTGGCGAGCAGCGCACGGTTTTTCGGGGCCAGGTCATTGATGACCGCTTCGGCACCCGCCCAGAACGTATCGGCAGCAATGCCGGTACCGGGGATGGCTTCGTTATTCACGAAGTCGAACAGCACTTTGGCAACCTGCAGGCTGCCTACTTGAACGCGTTCAGTCATCACTTGCCTCACTCTGCTCAGCTCTACTCAATAGCCGCGTCGGACATGGGAATACGTCATGTAGTCCGAGGCGCGGCATACTACATCAAGATCCTGGGAAAATCAGTGGGTGCGCGTCGCTCTGCGACCAAGAAGTGCTTTGCAGTCACTATATGTGGCGAATTGTCGCGGTTAGCTTTGAATATTGTTTCATATAAATGAAAAAACAGTACACAGTTAATTGTGCGTGTTTCTCGATCTGCTGCTATAAGCGCACCTGCCTATACTGCTGCTCCACCGTTATGGAGTGTGATCATCATGCATATACAGGCAGCCACTGCTGCGCACCTCGATGAACTCGCCGAGCTGTTTGCTGCGTATTTGCGCTTCTATGAAGTGGCCAAGTCTCAATCGCAGGTGCGGGACTTTCTTGCTGCGCGCCTGCGTAACAGTGATTCGATCATTCTGCTGGCTTGTGATGCGCAGGGGACGGTGCAGGGCTTTGTTCAGCTCTATGCCTTTTTCTCCTCGCTGGCGCTGCAGCCTGCTTGGTTGCTGAGTGACCTGTATGTCAGCGAAGCGGCACGCCGTCAGGGCGTCGGCGAGGCGTTGATGAATGCAGCCCGTGTTCATGCCGAGGCCACAGGTGCCTGCGGTTTGCAGTTGGAGACGGCAAAGAGCAATCTGCCAGGACAAGCCCTCTACGAACGCCTGGGTTATGTGCGTGATGAGGTGTTTTATACCTATTGGCTGGCGCTCAAATAAGTCTCGTATAAGGAGTTGTTTATGGACCATCTGGTATTGACGGTTATTGCTCAGGATCAACCAGGGCTGGTCGAGCGTATCGCCCTGTGCATCAGCGAGCACGGCGGCAACTGGCTGGAAAGCCGCATGTCGCGCATGGCCGGGCAGTTCGCCGGGATATTGCGTGTGGATGTGCCGCTGGATGCGCACTCTGGTCTGGTCACCGCGCTGGAAGCCCTACAGGCGCAGGGCATCCGCGTGCAGATCGCCGCAGGTGGCACTGAACCCGCAACCGCTTGGCAGGCTATTCGCCTGGAGCTGGTGGGCAATGATCGGCCGGGCATCGTGCGCGACATCACTCGTCTGCTCAGTAGCCAGGGCGTCAACCTGGAGCGCCTGAACACTGAGGTGGTGCCGGCGCCGATGAGTGGCGAGCTGCTATTCCAGGCCCAGGCCGTGTTGGGCGTGCCGCAGAGCCTGCCGCTCGAGCAGTTGCAGGCGCTGCTGGAAAGCCTGGCTGATGATCTGATGGTTGAGCTGAAGCTGCAGGCCGAAGACTAGCAGGCCGTTGAAACTACCTGCGTTGGCAATCCGGCGTTAAAAATAGGCTATGTCCCAATCGCGTGTTGCATGGTCCGACCAACCGCCTCCTGGATACAGTGAACGGGCTGAATACGCTGCTGATAGCGTTCAAGCATGCGGCGCCAGCCCAGGTAGTTCGGGAGGTAGCG